>JBHJGS010000001.1:0-110754 GCA_050331575.1 Rhodothalassiaceae bacterium
GGCAACCTCGCCACCCCCAGAAAAATCCAGAAACAGCAAAGTCACCAAAACGCTTCTTCGTCAAAGGAAGATACAAAACCAACGACCCATAACGAACCGCCGTCCGCATCTCCCTTCCATCCATCAACATTGTCAAAGAGCCATGTCCCGGTCACCCAGCGCTTGTCCGGACCCGCCAGAAGCGGCACCCCCGGAAAGCAACCGCGCCGAAGACGAAGGCCCTCGGCGCGGCGACGGAGGCGGGTTATATGGCTGGGCTCCGACCCCGTCAACAGGTTTTTTTGCGGAATCATGACTGGCGCGGATTTCGGCTCTGTCTCAATGGCTTAGGCCCGAAAAACCGTTCGTGAGCCGGCCGTGAGCGGGGCTTTTGCGGCCATCTCCCACAGGCGTTGCCCCAAGCCGGCCGGATCAATCGAGGCACCATATAATGTCTTGAAAAACGCACCCCAAATAGGTGTATACTCACCCCTCTCTTTCTCATTCCCATGGTCGGCTTGCGCCTATGTCTGCCCTGCTCCTCCTCGGCACCCGACCGGAAGCCATCAAGATGGTGCCGGTGGCACTGGCGCTGCGCCGGCACATGCGCGTGCGCATCATCCTGACCGGCCAGCATGCCCACGCCGCCGCGGAAGCCTTGGGAGATTTCGGGCTGGCCGCGCACCGCTGCCTGATGCCGCCGGCCGCTGCCCTGCCGCTGATGCGCAGGCTGGCCTGGATGCGCGCGCAGGCCACCGCGGCCTTGCGCTGCGAGCCCCCCGGCTGGGTCCTGGTCCATGGCGACACCGCCAGCACCCTGGCCGGCGCCCTGGCCGCCCGTGCCGCGGCTCGACCGCTGGCCCATATCGAGGCCGGGCTGCGCAGCGGCTGCCCGACCCTGCCCTGGCCGGAAGAGCCGATCCGCCGGCGGTTGGCGACCCTGGCACAGCGGCACTATGCGCCGACCCCGGCGGCCCAGGCCAATCTCCTGGCCGAGGCGGTGCCGGCTGAGCGCATCGTGCTGACCGGCAATACCGTGATCGATGCGCTGCGCCTGCAACTGGGCGGGCGCGTTCCGTTACCGGCCGATCCGCCCTATCTGCTGGCCACCCTGCACCGGCGGGAGAATTGGGGTGCCGCGATTGCACGCCTGTGCCGCGGCCTGACAAAGCTGCCGCGCCTGGGGCTGGCGGTGCGGCTGGTGCTGCACCCCAATCCCGCCTTGCAGATCCAGATCCGGGCCAGCCTGGGCGGCATTGCCGGGGTCGCGCTGGTGCCGCCGCAGCGGCATCCCGCGTTTCTGCGCTTGCTGGCGGGCGCGCGCCTGGTGCTGACCGACAGTGGCGGCGTGCAGGAGGAGGCCGCAGCCCTGGGCCGCCCGGTGCTGGTCGGGCGCACCGCCACGGAGCGGGGCGAGGCGGTCGCCGCCGGTCTTGCCCGCCTGATCGGCACCGACCCCGACGCCCTGACCGAGGCGGTGACCGCGATGCTGGCGGCCGCGCCGCCGGCGCCACTGCTCTACGGCGATGGCCGGGCGTCCCAGCGCATTGCCCGGGACCTGCGCCTCTATGCGGATCTGACAGCGGCGGCCTAGGGGATTGGCTCGAAGCGGCCCGGTCACCCGGTGGCGATATATTCGCGCAGCGCCTCGGCCTCATGCTCGGTCTCGGCGATGCGGCGCTTGACCACATCGCCGATCGACACCAGGCCGATCAGCTGTCCATTCTCCACCACCGGCACGTGGCGGAACCGCCCCTTGGTCATTTGCGCCATCACCCGCGCGATATCGTCGCTGCGCCGGCAGGTGATCACCGTGCGCGTCATCAGTTCACTGGCCGGCTTCATCAATGCCTCGGGCCCCTTGGCGGCGATGCACCGAACGATATCGCGCTCCGACAGAACCCCGGCGATGGTCTCACCATCCATGATCAAGGCGGCGCCGATGTGATGCTCGGTCAGCACGCGGGTGACCTCCAGCACCGTCTGATCCGGCGCCACGGTGACCACCTTGGCGCCCTTCTCATCGAGGATCTGTCCGACCGTCATGCCATTGCCCTTTGCTGCATGGCGCCCGCGGCGCGGGTGCCTGGGGAGGGACGGGCATCCGCAAAACCCATCGGCGCGGCAACCGATGGCCATCATTGCCCTGGTTTCAACCATGAACTATGCCTCTATCCGCTGTGCCAGGGCAAGTGTATGGCCTGTCTCACCCCTCGCCTGGAAAGCTTCGTGATGAAACGCCTGTTCCGTTGGTTCTGTTATGTCTCCGCCGTGGCCGGCCTCCTGGGCGGTTTGCTCGCCCTGATCGCTGGGCCTTTGCATGCCGGGGGCACGGTGGATTTCGCCGCCGCTGCCCAGATCATCACCGTCGGCGCGGGCATCAGCGTGGTTGCGGTCCTGCTGGGATTGGTCGGCACCACCGCCGCCGCGCTGAGCCGGCTGTCGCGCTCGGCCATTCTATTCGGTCTGATCGGCATCGTCGCCGGCGGTGCGGTGGTGTTGAGCGTGCAGCAATTGCTGAACCAGGCCAGCGGCAATCCGCTGCACGATGTGACCACCGATCTGGACCGGCCGCCGAGGCCCGAGGCCCTGGCCGCGCGCGATTATGCCGGCCCGAACGACCGCGCGGCCGCGGCCGCCTTTCCGCATCCCGATTGGCGCCGGCAGCATGCGGACCTGTATCCCGACCTGACCACGGCGCGGTATGCGCTCAGCGTTGAGGAGGCGTTGGCGCGCGCCCGCGCGGTGGCCGAGGCGATGGGCTGGCAGATTGTCGCTGCGGACCGAACCGAAGACGGCGCCCGCCTGGAGGCGGTGGCCACGACCGGATGGTTCGGCTTCAAGGACAATGTCATCGTGCGCATCGAGGAGCGCGACACTGGCATCAGCTTGGATGCGCGCTCCGTCTCCCGCATCGGCGTGTCTGACCTGGGCGCCAATGCCCGCCGGCTGCGCCGCTTCCTGGCCCGGTTCGAGGCGGCATGAAATCGGCCCTTCTGATCGCCTATTTAGTGGCGCTGCTGATTGGCGCCATCGTCTTTGCCGCCTGGATCATCCTGGATCTCGGCGCCGTGGAGATCAGCGCCCATGGCTGGATCGCCATGAGCCTGGGCGTGATTGTGTCGCTGATGCTGGGTGTCGGCCTGATGATGCTGACCTATCGCAGCCACAAACGCGGATATGATGACGAAGCGCACGGCGACGAGCGTGATCGGGAAGGATAAGGCGAGGCATGGACTGGTCCTGGGAACAATTCCAAGCGTATTGGCGCTTGGTGCGCGACATTTGGCAGGAAGGCGTCTATGGCGTCGATGTCAGCGAACTGTTGCTGGCGCTCGCCATCTTCCTGATCTTTCTGGTGCTGCGGCATCTCCTGAAGCGCTTTGTGCTGGCCTGGGCCAGTGCGCTGGCCCGGCGCACACCGACCGCCTTGGACGATGCCGTGGTCGAGGCGATGGAAAAGCCGGTCAGTTTTCTGCCGGTGGCCATGGGCTTTTATTTCGCCACCTCCACGCTGACTCTGACGCCGGGGCTGGCGCTGTTTGTCGACAATGTCAATCGCAGTCTGGCGGCCTATCTGATCTTCTGGACGCTGTACCGCGCGGTCAGCCCGGTGTCGCATGTGCTGGAACAATCCAGCCGGCTGCTGACGCCGGAAATCAGCGCCTGGCTGATGAAGCTGGCGCGCGTCGTGTTCGCAATCCTGGGGGCTGCGACGATCCTGGAGATCTGGGGCATCGACGTGGCGCCGCTGATCGCCGGTCTGGGCTTGTTCGGGGTCGCCGTGGCGTTGGGCGCGCAGGACCTGTTCAAGAATTTGATCGCTGGCCTGTTCATCATTTCGGAGCGACGATTTCACCGCGGCGAATGGATCCTGGTCGACGGCGTGGCGGAGGGAACCGTGGAGGATATCGGCTTTCGGACCACCAAGATCCGCCGCTTCGACAAGGCGCCGGTTTATGTGCCCAACGCCCAGCTGGCCGACAATGCGATCATCAATTTCACCCGCATGAGCCATCGCCGCATCAAATGGATCATCGGCTTGGAATATCGCACCACGCGGGAGCAGTTGCGCCAGGTGCGCGACGGTATCGAGGCCTATATCACCAACAGCGACGCCTTTGCCCCGGCCAGCGAGGTGCCGATGTTCGTGCGCATCGACGGCTTCAATGACAGCTCCATCGACATTCTGCTGTATTGCTTCACCCGCACGACCAAATGGGGCGAGTGGCTGAAGATCAAGGAAGAGCTGGCCTATCAGGTCAAGGAGATCGTTGAGGGTGCCGGAACCGGCTTTGCCTTCCCCAGCCAGTCGGTCTATGTCGAAACCGTGCCGGATGCAGCGGAGGTCTTTCCGCTGCACCAGCGCCCCTCCGAAGCCGCGGAATAAGCCATGGTCCTG
The DNA here is from genome assembly GCA_050331575.1 of Rhodothalassiaceae bacterium. Classification (GTDB taxonomy): domain Bacteria; phylum Pseudomonadota; class Alphaproteobacteria; order Sphingomonadales; family Rhodothalassiaceae; genus JBHJGS01. The sequence goes on from JBHJGS010000001.1 coordinate 4,382, forward strand.
CCCCGCGACCCCGTCATCCGCACGGCCCCGCGCCTGGCCGACTTGAATTTGAACGGCCACATCTTTGGCGGCTGGATCCTGTCGCAGATGGATATCGCCGGCGGCATCACCGCTGCGAGGCGGGCGCGCGGGCCGGTCGCCACGGTGGCGATCGAGGCGATGAAGTTTCACCGGCCGATCCTGCCCGGCGACCTGGTCAGCATCTTTGCAGAGGTCTGCCATGTCGGCACCACGTCGCTGACCATCGGTCTGGAGGTGATGGTGGCACGCCGGCTGGAGCCGGAGGAGTTGAAGGTGACCGAAGGCCGCTTCATCTTTGTTGCCGTCGACGAGGCCGGCAAGAAGCGGCCGGTGCCTCAATTGCCCGAAGAGGCGTCCGCCTGAGCCGGCAGCCGTTGGTCCCACGCAATGCCGTGGGTGAGAAAGCCGCGCGGGGCGGGCGTCACCGGCTCCGGCGTTTGGGTCAGCTGATCCGCCACCACGTCCGGCCAGGGCTGCAGCAGCGTGATCGCGCGAATAACTGCCCCGCCCTGCCATTGCAGGTCCACGCTTTCTGGAGGGTTTTGCAGAATGATCTGGGCGGCGTCTCCGTCCAGCGGTACCGGTTCGCCAGCCAGGGTGAGCGTGCCCGGGGCGGCCTCGAAGCGGGCGCTGAGCAAGACGGTGCGACCGGGGCCGCCGGGGCGGTAAGTCAGGCCGTCCGGCGCGCGCTGGAGCGACGGCGCGCCGGGCAGCGCGACCCTCGGGGCCGGGGTGCTGGAGATCTCCAGGTCGCGCCCGAACAGGCGCAGGCTGTCCGCGCGCGGTTCGAAGGTGCCGCCGGTCGCTGCCCGGTCCCAGTCATCCGGAGCGCTCACCGTCGCCCAAGAGCGTTGCTCGCCCTCGACCAGATAGATCAGGTCCACCGGGCGCGGATAGCGCTCACTATAGTGCGCGAACACCAGAAAACCGGCGAGCACCAGCGCAGCGGCGCCCAGGCCTGCGCCAGTGACCAGGCCCGCGCGGCCGGTTGCCTGGAACAGCGGCGTCCACAACGCCGCCAGCAGGGCCATGGGCACGACCATGATGCCGCCGGCCAGCAGCCCTAGCGCCAAAAACAGAAAGCCGTTGAGACCCATCAGCCAGATCGCGGCAGGCAGCGCCAAGATCGCAGCAATCCCATATTGCCCGAGCGGGTCCGGCCGCGGCACAAGCAATAAGCCAAGCGCGGCGAACACAAGCGGCCAGGCGAACAGCCAACTGGTCGGCGGTGCCAAGATCTGGGCCGCCAGCGCGATGAGCGCCACAAAGGCTGCCCCGCCCCACCACAGCGCCGCCGCCTCGATCGGCCGGGCGAGCAGCGCCGCCAAGCCCGCGGCGATCACCGCCAGCACCAGCAGCGGCATCCATAGGCCGGCAATCGCAAGGCCCACCGCACCGATCACTGCGGTCACGGCCAGGTCGATGCGGCCGCGTCCGCCTTGTGCCGCCGCCATCAGCATGGCGAAAAGCGCCGCGAGCAACAGCACGATCGCCACCAGCAAGGGATCGTCCCACACCATCATCAGCCGCGTGCTCCGCTTTATCGCCAGAGCACCGGTTATGCCTTGGAGCACCAGGGCCAGCGCGATCAGTCCGCCCACATGCACGCCCAGCCCGCGCAGCAGCGTCAATCCGCGCACCTCAGCACGTGACAGCACCCGCCGGCTGGCCAGCGCCAGCAGCCCCACGCCGACGCCGAGCACCAGCCAGCCGATCCAGGCCGGATAATGCACAAAGCCGCCGGGAAAATCGAAATAGGCGACCTCGGTGCTGCGCGGGAGCGGCAAGTCGCTGTTTGCCAGCGCCCGGGTTAGCGACAGCGCCTGCGCTCCCATCGCCTGCAAGCTGGACAGCGACAGCGTCTCGGGCCGGTCAAGAGCGGTGTGATAATCGAAATAGCCGTCAATATAGGCGAAATTCAGCCCGGCATGGCCCTGCTCCAGCGCCACGGTCAGGTCCGTGCCGTTGGGCATATAGCGATACACCGTGCCGGTCAGCGAATTGGCCACACGCGGCGTCGCGAACCGCGCATAGGCGTCGATCAGCGCGCCGTTCTGGCGACTGGTTTCGAACATGAACACCGGCCCGCGGCTGCCGCGCGCCTCGAAGTTCAGCACCAGATCCGTGTCCGGGCCCAGCGGATGGTCTTCAAAAAAGGCCCGCGCGCCGATCAGGCCGGCCTCTTCCCCATCGGTCAGCAGGAGGATCAGGCGGTTCCGGGTCGGTTCGTCCGCCAGAGCGCGCGCCACCTCCAGGATGGTCGCCACGCCGGCACCATCGTCCGACGCCCCGGGACCGGTGGCGACGCTGTCATAATGCGCCATGAGCACAAGGGTGCCGGGGTCCGGGCCGGTGCCTTCGCGCACCGCGACGATGTTGGTCGGCCAGGCCGCCACGGTGATGCCGCCGGCAAAGCGCAGGCTGCGAATGACCCGCTGCGGCGGCGTGGTCACGGTCCAGCCCAGCGCTTGCAAGTGCCCGGCCAGATAAGCCCGCGCTTGGGCATTGGCCTCGGTGCCGATCGGCCGCGGGGCCTGCGCAATGGCCTCGATATGGCGGAACGCCCGCGCCGCGGAAAAGCGCGCCGGATCGGCGTCGGCCGGCAGCGGGGCGGTTGGCGCATACTGCAGGGTCGCGATCAGCCAGCCGGCGAACAGCAGGACGGGCAGGACCAGGGCGGGAAGCAGACGGGTCGGCATGGCTGGCACAATGACCGGCCTGGCCGATCAGCGCCAGTGCCAAGTGGGCTGGGTCCGCCCGTGCCGCGCCATCAGGCGACCTGGCGCGGTTCGGCACGCCGAAGCACGGCCACCAATTGCCGGCCGGCATCGGGGATGGACAGATTGGTGCGGATGACGGCGGCATCGCCATAGCGGGCCTGCATCGTCTGCATGTGTGACAACATGCCCTCGCGCCCGCCTTCGTCGAACAGCGGGTCGTCCCGCACCCACTGTTCCAGGCTTTCTTCGCGGGGCGTGACCAGCACCGTCTGCACGTCGGGATAGCGTTGCCGCGCTTTGGGAAGGACCATCTCGTCGCCGGCAATGACCACATTCAAGCCGGCGTCCATCCAGGTGTCGATTTCCTGGCCGACGCCGTACTGGCAGCAGCCGTCGCTCCAGTACAGGGCGAAGAAGCCGCGCTGCACCCAGTCGGCAAAGGTCCTCTCGTCAAGGCGGTAGAACTCTTCACGGTCGCTGATCAGGGGACCACAAATATAACGACGGGGAAAAATGGCGTAGACACGGCCCAGCGCATGGCGACGGGCATAGCTCAACAGACGCCTTTTGCCGCCGCCTTCGGGCCCGACCATAACGATTAAATGACCACGGTCCATTAGATGCTCGAACGGTATATTCACTCGACTGCACAGTATGGCCAGAAAAATTGTATGGCCGATGAATAATCGATGAAATCTTTATGTCGGCTTTGCGCGCCATCAATCCTCGACATCCGGAAGGCCACCGCAGGCACTGCAGCGCCCGAAGATTTCCGTGTTTTGGCTGCTGACCTGAAAACCCAAAGCAGCAGCGGAGCGGCTGATCAGTGCCTCCAGTTCGGTCGCCGGCACATCGGCAACGCTGTGACACTGCTCACAAATCATCAGGCAGCCGCAGTGGCCCCGCTCCGGATCGGCACAGCCGACATACGCGTTCAAAGCCTGGATCCGATGGATCAATTTCATATTCAACAAGAAATCCAGCGCGCGATAAACCGTTGGCGGATTGACCATGCCGCCCTTGTCGCGCTGCATGGATTCCAACAGGCCATAAGCCTTCACCGGCACATGGCTTTGCCAGACAAGTTCCAGGACGCGCCGCCGGGTCGCCGTCAGCCGTGCGCCGGCCGCAGCACAAACAGCGTCTGCCTGCGCCAAAGCGTCTGCGATACATTGATCATGATCGTGACGCGCGCCGGGACGGTCCGTTTCTATCCTCATCCAGCGCCTCCTGATCGATGACGATAAAGAGCCGCGGGGCCCGGTGCAACAGGGCACCGGCCTGCGACGTTGCTTGCGCGGTACCTGAGCCGTTGCCGGCCGGGGTATTTGCGTCTGCGCGTCGGGGCCCTTATGTGTGAGCGCACTCGCGCCGCCCCATCCCCTACCGCGGCGCTCGACAATCCCATTGCAGGAGAGGCTATGATTGATCTTTACACCGCCGCCACCCCCAATGGCCAGAAGGCCTCGATCATGCTGGAAGAATGCGGCTTGGAGTACAGCGTTCACGCGCTGAACCTGGGCGCGGGCGAACAGCATAGCGCGCACTATCTGCAGCTCAATCCCAACGGCAAGATCCCCACCATCGTCGACAATGATGTCCAGGGCGATGCGATCACCGTGTTCGAATCCGGCGCGATCCTGACCTATCTGGCCGAAAAGACCGGGCGTTTCCTCCCAACCGAGGCGCGCGCCCGTGCGGCGGTGCTGAGCTGGCTGAACTGGCAGATGGGCGCGCTTGGCCCGATGCTGGGGCAGGCCTGGCATTTCGGCAAGACCGCGCCGGAAAAAGTCGACTACGCGATTAAGCGTTACGTCACCGAAAGCGTCCGCCTTCTCTCGGTCATGGACCAGCAGCTGAACCGGACGGAATTTCTCGCCGGTGACGAGGTCAGCATTGCCGATTTTGCCTGCTATGGCTGGACCCGCTCCGGCTTAGGCGCGGTGCAGGAAATCGGCGGCGCCATGCCCACTTTGCCCCATGTCAGCCGTTGGCTGAACGCCGTGGGCGGGCGCGACGGCGTGCAAAAAGGCATGGCGGTTCCGAAACAGGACTGACACTCATCGAAAAAATCGTCTTGCCGCGACCTTTAAGCCTTCTAATATCGAGGGTATGGATTGCGGCGGGACGGATATGCGGTTTTTGACGCCGGAGGAGGTGGCCGCGTGGTCGGCCTTCCCTCAGCCGGCCGCGGGCAGCGATCTGGCCGCGCCGCTGAAGCGTGATCTGCAGGCCACCGGCCAAATGACCAAGGCGCAGGTGGCCGGACGCAATTTCCCGATCGGCTGCGTCAATCTGGAGATCACCCAGCGCTGCAATCTGGATTGCACGCTGTGCTATCTGTCGGACAATGCCGAGGCCATCCGCGACCTGCCGATGCCGGAGGTTCTGCGCCGCGTCGCCCGCATCCGCGATCATTACGGACCTGGCACAAATGTGCAGATCTCCGGTGGCGATCCGACCATGCGGGCCCGCGACGATCTGATCGCCACCGCCCGCGCCATTGCGGAGCATCAGATGGTGCCGTCGCTGCTGACCAACGGCATCAAGGCGACCCGGTCGCTTTTGAAGGCGTTGGCCGAAGCCGGGCTGAAGGACGTGGTGTTCCATGTCGATCTGACGCAGGAACGCAAAGGCTACGCCACCGAGGCGGAGCTGAATGCGGTGCGTCGCGACTATATCGAACGCGCCCGCGGGCTGGGCTTGCGGATCCTGTTCAACACCACCGTCTTTGGCGGCAATGTGGCGCAAATGCCCGATCTGGTGCGCTTCTTCGTGGCGCATGCCCGGGATCTGCATATGGTGTCGTTCCAGATGCAGGCCGATACCGGCCGCGGCGTCATCCGCGAGCGCGACGACCGGGTCTCGGTGGAGCGGATGATCGAGGATATCCGCGCTGCCACCGGGGTTCAGCTCAGCTTTGACATGCCGCAGATCGGCCACAGCCGCTGCAACCGTTATAGCTCGATGCTGATCTCAGGATCGGACCGGCGCGCGCTCTATGAGCCGCAGAATTATTTCATCCGGCTCTTGGCCGCCGCCCAGGAAGAAGCCGCGGCCTGGCGGGCCCGGCGCTGGCGGTTGGGCGCGCTGCGCGTGGCGCTGAAGCATCCAGGCCTTGCGTTCGCCGGATTGAGGCATCTGGCCGCGGCGGCCTGGACGCTGCGGCGGGGACTGATCACTACGGGCCGCGTCGATAAGCTGAGCTTTTACATTCACAATTTCATGGGCGCCGATCAGTTGGAGCGGGATCGCTGCCAAGCCTGCATCTTCATGGCCGCCACCGCTGAGGGGCCCATGTCCATGTGCGTCTATAACGCCAAGCGCGAAGCGATGCTGGCCAAACCGTTGCAAATCGACGGCACGGCTTGGGACCCGGTGCAGCCAGCCCTGCCGGCCAGCCGCTTGAAAGGCCGGCAAAAAGCCGCGCATCCGGGCAATGACGCTGGCGGATCCCAGCAGCCTTAGAGCAACACCGTCATTGCGCGAACAGTCTCCGGCCTCGGTGCCCGCGCGCCGATGCGACCACGACCCGGCGGGCAAGGCCGATCAGAGGCGTACCTTGCGAACCAGGGCGGATTTCGCCTGATCGCGCAGGGCGACCGAGCCGACCCCTCGCTCTGCCCCAATCTTGAAGGGAATCGCCGTGTCGCCGGCTGGCCGGGCGCCTTACAGCGGGTTACGCCGCTTGGGAATCCTGGCCCAGCTTGCCCAGCAGATAATCGAAATTATCCGGATCGATATCTTCTTCCAGGCGGGTGAGGATGCGCTCGATCATGACTTGGCGGAAGCGCTCCCGGTCATCCCCGGCAGTGGCCTTTAATTCTTCTACGAGCGGCACGCCGATGCGCGCCATTTCAACATATTGTTCGGCCATGCCAGCCTTTTCGAACAGCCGGCGCATGGCCAGTTCGCCGCGGTCATGCACAAGTTGATAGGCATTGGCCACCGGGATCCCGGCGCGGCGCGCCAGGGCGGTTTCAAAGAAGGTCAGATCCCCCTGACACAATGCCCGCACGATGATGGTGTCGGTCAGCCGGTCGTTCGCGTGTAACTGGTCGACCAGCTGGATGACGTCCAGCGTATCCGTGCCCTTTTCCAGCAGACCGATGGTGGCGCGTTCGCGGCTGGCCAGCAACAGATCGGTGGTGACCCCGTCGGAGAGACGATGGTGCGTGAGAATATGCTCGCGCAGCTTCTCGCTGACGAGCGTGACCAAGCGTTCCGCCACGGCGATCGGCAGCGCCCGGCGTTGTGCCAAATTCGTTTTGATGCGCTCAGACCCGCCGAAATCGTCCAGCACCCGTTGCATCGTCGGCTCGGAGATCATCGCGCCGTCATTGGCGACCAGCGTCGCCACGACATTCTCGTTCTGCGTATCCACCAGCGCATCTGACACGCTTTCGGAAACGAACGCCCGCCGTGCGACTGCCAATTGATAAGGTTCCGGCTTGGTGCGGATGATGCTGATCAGATCCTCATCGGTCAGCACTTCAGAGGATTCCAGCACGGGCTCGGCCACTTCACCGACATCGTTGGCCAGGGCCAGGGCCACATCGTGCGGCACGTCGGGATTTTCCTTCAGGGTTTCGCTGAGCGCCCGGCGCACGCGGATTTCCGCATCCCGGATCAGCGCCCGAAAAATGTCTGACGCGATCGACCGTTCCATCTCGGACAGAGTTTCGCCGCCGTAAAGCTCGCCGATCTTTTCTGCGGTGGCCGCGCGCGCTGAGGGGGAAGGATCCTTCAACAGGCTCTCAACATCGGCTGCCGTCAGCTGCTGATCTGAACTCAAGTCCGCCACCCCTTCTTCGACCTGCCGGCAGCATGCCGGCGTGCGCCTCTCCCGCCCGCGGCCACGGAGATTTTGTTGCGCGATCTAATGCACAGTTCGCCGATTATAAGATGCCCGACCGTAGTGGGCAATTCCTTAACAACGCCACAATAAGCCCATCACCATCGTGACAGCCGCATGACAGGGGATTGTGATCGGCGGCAGCCGTGGATAGGGTACTCCCGCTTGGTTTCAACCCCGCCCCGAGGCGCTTGGATCCGGTCTTCGGGACGAACGGGCCGACGCTGCCTGTTTCGATACTTTCTGTTGGAGTGTGTATGCCGCTTCGTTTGTTGGGCCTGTGCGCCGCTACGACGCTGTTAACCTTGCCGGCTGCGGCGCAAGGCGATGGTCGCTCGGTCAGTGAGGCGATCAATGCCGCTCTCAGCCCGATCGCCTACTGGGCAGACCGGATCGTTTTCTTCGCGATCCCTCTGGAATGGCTCGCAGGCGACGGTGCCCCGGGCATGCCGATCATTTGCATATGGCTGTTGGGCGCGGCGATCTTCTTTACCATCCGCATGGGCTTTGTGAATGTGCGCGGCGTCCGCCAGTCGTTCCGCATCGTCTCCGGTGCGTATGACAATCCGCGCCATCCAGGCGAAGTGACGCATTTCCAGGCGCTCACGGCGGCCCTGTCCGGCACCGTGGGGTTGGGCAATATCGCCGGAGTGGCTGTGGCGATTTCGCTGGGCGGCCCAGGCGCGACCTTCTGGATGATCGTGGTCGGCCTGTTCGGCATGGCATCGAAATTCACCGAAGTGACGCTGGGCCTGAAATATCGCCAGTTGGACGCCAAGGGCCGCGTCTCCGGGGGTCCGATGTATTATTTGCGCTATGGTCTGGCCGAGCGAGGCATGGTCCGGCTGGGCCAGGTGTTGGCGGCCACCGCGGCGGTCTTCTGTATCCTGGGAGCGTTCGGCGCCGGCGCGGTGTTCCAGGTCAATCAGGCGTCGCAGCAGTTCGTGCAGGCCATGGCGCCGGCGCTGTTCGGCGAGGGCAGCTTCCTGGTCGGGCGGCAATGGATCATCGGCCTGATCTATGCCGCGTTGATTGGCATGGTGATCATCGGCGGTATCCGCTCCATCGTGAAGGTCACCGAGCGCCTGGTGCCGCTGATGGCGATCCTGTACATGTCCGCGGCGCTGGTGGTGCTGGCGATCCATTTCACCGAAATTCCGGCCGCCTTCGGCAAGATTTTCGCCGGCGCGTTCAGCCCGGAAGCCGGCATTGGCGGTCTCATCGGCGCCATGGTCTGGGGCCTGCGCCGGGCCACCTTTTCCAATGAGGCCGGGGTCGGGTCCGCTGCCATCGCGCATGCCGCGGCCAAGACCAACGAGCCGGTGTCAGAGGGGCTGGTGGCGCTTCTGGAGCCGTTCGTCGACACCGTGATCGTGTGCACCACCACCGCGTTGGTGATCATCGTCACCGGCCAGTATCTGACCGCCGAAGCCGCAGACGGCATCGCGCTGACGAGTTCCGCGTTTGAAAGCGTGATCGGCTGGTTCCCCTATATCTTGTCGCTGGCGGTGTTGATGTTTGCCTTCTCCACCTCGCTGACCTGGTTCTATTATGGCGAGCGTTCCTTCTTGTATCTGGTCGGGCGAGATCAGCCGATCGCGGGCACTGCCTTTAAGCTCGTGTTCCTGGCGGTGTTGGTGGCCGGATCGGCATTGCAACTGGGCGCCGTGGTGCAGTTGGCCGATGCGACGCTGCTGGCCATGGCCTTTCCCAATTTGATCGGCGTGTTCATTATGTCCGGCCAGGTCAAGCGCATGATGGACGATTATTTCGCGCGGGTGCGCTCGGGCGACATCGTTCCAGAGGCGGAACGGGCGGCCGTGGGCCAAGCAGCGGAATAGCGGCTGAACCCCAGGCCCCGGCCCGGCTCAGGCCGGGTTCAGCCCTGGTGGCTCACGCTGCGGCTTGGCATTGGCCCATCAGTGCCTATGTTTGACGGCGTATGAAGCCGTTTGTGGCCAGCCTCCCGGCAGCCCGCAGAGCGGCACCGCAGAATAGGGATCTGACAGCGATGATGCAGCGCATTCTGGCCGTTTTGTCGGCCTTGGTATTGTTCAGCGGGTTGGCGTTCGGCCAAACCGCTCAGGATGATCCTGAGGCCGCCGCGGCGTTTATCGATCAATTGTCCAACGATGCGATCGCCGTGTGGACCGACCCCGCATTGACCGAGCCGGAACGGCGCGCGCGGTTTGATGATCTGCTGAGCAACGGCTTTGCCATTGACTATATCGCGCAATTGGCGCTTGGCCGGCACGCGCGCACCGCCAGCAAGGACGAGCTCGACCAATATATGGCGGTGTTCCCGAAATATATTATCGACGTGTTCTCCGACCGCATCGGGGAATATGGCGACGAGCGCTTCGAGGTCACCGGGACTGCCCCGGCAGGCCAACGCGACATCTATGTGCGCTCCAACATCATTCGCCCCAGCAGCGACAATCTGCTGGCCGACTGGCGGGTGCGCCGGATCGGCGACAAGCTGCAAATCATCGACATCAAGCTGGAGGGCATCTCCATGGTGCGCACGCAGCGGGATGATTTCCAGGAGAAGATCAGCAGTTCCGGCATGGAAGGGCTCATCCAGGAACTGTATTCGCGTTTGGGCACCAGTGCGGAGACCGCGTCGACCGACCTGTAAGACGCCGCCATGGGCCGACGCCGGTTGACGGTATGGGCGGAAGCCTGGCCGCTGGCGCGCCCCTTCGCCATCGCGCGCGGCAGCGTGACGCAGGTGACGCTCTTTCAGGCAGCACTGACGCAAGCCGGCCGGACAGGCCGAGGCGAGGCGCGGCTTTATCCCCGCTATGGTGACAGTGTGGCGGCGTTTTTCGCGCAAGCGGAAGACGTCCGCACGGCCCTGGAAGCCGGTGCCGGCCGGAAGGATCTGCTCACCCGGCTTCCCGCCGGCGGGCCGCGCGCTGCCCTTGATGCCGCCCTGTGGGATCTGGAAGCGCAATTGACCGGCGAACCGGTGTGGCAGCGATTGGGGCTGTCGCTGCCCGACGCGTTGCCGACCGCCTTCACCGTGTCGCTTGCCACGCCCACCGCCATGGCCGAGGCGGCCGGCCACGCGCCCGGTCGCGTGTTGAAGCTGAAGCTGGGCCAGAGCCCCCGCACCGACCTAGAGTGCATCGCCGCTGTCGCCGAAGCGCGGCCCGACGCGCAGCTTATTCTTGATGCCAATGAGGGGTGGGACCGGGACATGCTGTCGCGAGTGCGCGCCCTGAACGCACCGATCTGCCTGATCGAACAGCCATTGCCCGCCGGATCGGATCGGGATCTGCCGGCGGATCCGCGGCTGTGTGCCGATGAGAGCCTGAGCGGCGAAGCAGCCTTGGCCGCGCTGCCGAGCGGCTATGGCGCCATCAATGTCAAGCTGGACAAGGCCGGTGGCCTCACCGCTGCCTTGGATTGGGTGCAGACGGCCCAGACGCGGGGCCTTGCGGTGTTTTTGGGCTGCCATGTCGCCACCTCGCTGGCGATGATGCCCGCGCTGATGTTGGCGCCGTTCTGCCAATGGATTGATTTGGATGGTGCCTGGTTGCTCGCGCGCGATCGGCAGCCGGGCTTGCGCTACGCCAATGGCTGCTTGCAGCCGGCTCCCGGCTTGTGGGGGGCACCCCGGCCTTTTTAGGGCTGCGCGGCTGTGCTAGAGCACCTTCCGGCCGATCGGACTGGCGGCTCGGTGCCAATCGGTCGGATAGAATTACCGGCCCTCTAAACGGCGGGCTTGGCCATCCGATCACGGGCGATCGCGATTGAACGGGTCAGGTCCTAAGCGGCGCGCGGGCAGCGATCAAGGAGACAATGAAATGGCCGAGGAAAAGCCCCAGCTTTTGCATTTGGTCTTTGGTGGCCGGGTGAAAGACCCGCAAGGCTTGGAGTTTGAGGATCTGTCGGCGGTCGATCTGGTCGGCTTGTATCCCAATTATGCCGAGGCGGAGAAGGCGTGGCGCGCCAAGGCGCAGCAAACCGTCGACGACGCCTTGACCAAATACGTCATCGTCCATCTTCACCGGCTGCTGGAGCCCGATGCGCAGGGCCAATGAGGTCCAGGCCGGCTAATCCGCCAGCCGGTCCTCATCGGTCGCAAAATAAGCCTCGACGGCGGCCTCGATTGCCGTTCCATCCTGATCATAAGGCCCCAAATTGGCCTTGAGATGGACCAGGGCATCCAGCCGGCTTATCGGCCGGTCCGTCCGCAACAGCAAAGCGGCGATACGACCAACCCCGAAGCTGCTAATGGCTTCGTTCATGTCTGTCTCATTCCTACCCGCCGGCAGCACCGCAATAGGCGCCAGCCGGGTTTGACACCAAGGCTTTCATGAATACCGGCAATTTATGAAGAATTTGCGGCGCGCGTTTTGCCCGTGTGTCACACCTGCCCCGCCCGACCCTCGCTTCAGGCTTCAACCGCCCCAGCGGATCGGGCATGACGGGGGCCCGCCCGCCTCTCCCTTCCCTGCAAGGAGCCTCGCCATGACCGAATTGTTCTCGCTCAAAGACAAAGTCGCCATCATCACCGGCTCTAGCCGGGGCATCGGCCGCGCCATCGCCGAACGGATGGCCGAAGCCGGCGCCAAAGTGGTGATTTCCAGCCGCAAGGGGGAAGCCTGCGCCCCGGTGGCGGAGGCCATTCAATCCGCCGGCGGCGAGGCCATCGTGGTGCCGTGCAATATCTCCGAACATGCCGCGTTGGAAAATCTGGTGGCGCAAACCCGCAAGCAGTTCGGGCGGGTTGATATATTGGTGTGCAACGCGGCCTCCAACCCCGTCTATGGGCCGATGGCGCAGGTCGACGACGCCGCCTTTCATAAGATCCTCTCCAACAATGTGGTGCAGAATATCAAGCTGGCGCATATGGTGCTGCCGGAAATGGCCGAGCGCGGCGACGGCGTGGTGCTGCTGATTTCCTCGATCGCCGGGCTGGCCGGATCGAAGAATTTGGGCGCCTACGCCATTTCTAAGGCGGCGGATTATCAGATCGCGCGCAACTTTGCGGTGGAATGGTCTGGCCAGGGGATCCGCGCCAATACCATCGCGCCGGGTCTGATCAAGACTGATTTCGCCAAAGCGCTTTGGGAGAACCCCAAGACCTTGGCCTATGTTGAGCGCATGACGCCGGCCGGCCGCATGGGCGACCCCGACGATATCGCCGGGGTGGCCGTCTTCCTGGCCTCTCCCGCCGCGCGCTACATCACCGGCCAAACCATCGTCGTGGACGGGGGCATGACCGTGGGCGATGCCTTCTAGCTAGGGCAACATCGGACCGATTGGACTCGCTGGGCGATGCCAATCGGTCCGATACCGATCCATCGCGATCGCGATGGATCGGATAAGGCCCTAGAACCGATAGGCCACGCTGAGCCGGACATTGCGGCCAACGATGGGCCGGCCGAAGGTGGCGATGGACGCATCGGCCACCGGACCGGCCAATGTATCGGTGCGCGGATTGCCCTCGGTCAGGCCGATGGTGTTGGTCAGATTGTCACCAATCACGGTCAGCTGGATATTGTCCAGAAGGTCCACGGCCAGGCCGGCGCTGAACTTGGTATATCCTGGCAGAATGATGGTGTTGGCCGCGTCGGAGAAGCGGCTGTCGACATTGAAGATCTCAAAGAACAGATCTCCTTGCAGGCCATACAGATCCGGCAATTCGAATTCATATTCCGGCCGAATGATGAAGATGCGCTCGGCGATCCGATTGACCGCATTGCCGGACACGTCGCCGACGACATCCTCCGGTGTCAGCCCGCCGGGCAGCGGCGTCAGGAAGCTGAAGCTGTTGAATTCCGGCCGCTGGAGGGTGATCTTGCCGTTCATGGAAAAGCCGTAGAACGGACCGAACAGGGCCTCGGCCTCCAGCCCCAGCGTATCGGAACTCTGGATCAGGGTGACATTTTGCAGCCCCATGCCGGGCACCTCCACGGATTCGGTGAAGGTGCTGTCATCGAACTGGCTGAAGAAGCCGGTCACGAAGGCCTGCACATAGGGCAGCGAAATCTTGAAGCCGCCTTCAACCTGGAAGATGTCGTTCACCAGGATATTGTTCTCGATGAACTCGCCCGGGCTGTCCTCCTCGACCAGGCCATCCTCGATCAGGCTGGTCGCGGTCAGTGTCAGCGCGGCCAGATCGTCCACCGTGGGTGTGCGGTAACCGTCGCTGACCCGTGCGTACATCGCCAGCCAATCGGTGAATTCATAGTTCGCGCCGATGGAATAGGCGAATTCGCCATAGGTCTGCTGGAACGGCAGCAACTCACCGGTGCCGGCGACGATGCTGTTGTCCGCCAGCGTCGGCAGCGCGCCTTCGGGCAGCAGCGGATTGTCGCCGGTCAGGTTGAACGTGCCGGGCACCTCAACAGAGCCGTTCAGCTCGACGGATTCATAGCGGAAGCCGAAATCCAACCGCAGATCCTCGGTAATATTCCATTCGTCCGACAGATAGACAGCGAAGACATCACCTTCACTGAAATAATTCTCAAATACCGAATTTCCGAAATTCAGAAACGAATTTTGGGTGACTGTTCCAATCACGTCGCCCTCAGCGTTAAGAGCCAAAACATCCAGCGTTTCAGGGGAATTGTCGATCTCGTGGACATTGTTGGAGGATAGTTGGGTTTGATCGACATTGTACGTGCTGGCGTAAACCCCCAAAGTGACATTGTGGATGCCGAAAAACTCCACCTCCCGGCCCACCTGAAAATCATTCTGGAAATTGTCCAGATCGGTCAGCGTGGAGAAAAACAGGCTGGTACCGACCAGGCCATTGCCATTGTTGCCGGTCAGGAACGGATCGCCGTTGGAAAATTGCAGCGCCAGGGACGCGGTGTCATTGAACGCGGCGTCAGCGGTGCCGTCAAACGCGCCCGCGGCGATGCTGGAGAACAAGGCCTCTTCCTGGTTTGCCAGGAAGTCTTCGGGATTTTCCACGGTCGCGGCGATCTGCGTGTTAAAGTCGATCTGTCCGGTGACATAGCGGGAGCGGTTGACGATGTACCACTCGCCGACCTGCAGATCGATCTCCAGGCCGATGTTGAAATGCTCATTGTGAATGCCGTCGGCCAGGTCGAAGGTGCGCACGCCGCCACCGCCCTGGAAATAGTTCAGCGCCCGATTATCGTCGCTGACCAGCGTCCCGAAATTGGCGTCCAGCCCTTCGACACTGACGAAGTCGCCATCGCTGTCTAGGCCCAGCGGGATCGGCAGATAGAAGATGTTGCGCTCATTGATATAGCCGGAAGTGACGGTGACTTCGCCCAGATCGAAGCGCTTGGTCACCGAGCCGCGGATTTGGCCGCCATCATTGGCGCGGAACCCCGGATCGCGCACGCCGTCGTCGACCCGGTAGAAGCCGCCGATGGAAAACACGGTGTCGTCGGAAATCGGTCCGGAATAGAAGGCGTCGGCCCGGAAGCGATTGAAATTGCCCCACTCGCCCTTGATCACCCCTTCCGGCACATCGGTGCCGCGCCGGGTGATATGGTTGAACACGCCGCCCGGAGCATTCGACGCAAAAATGCTGGAGGAGCCGCCGCGGATCGCCTCAACCCGCTGGATCGTCTCATCGATGCGAACAAAACCATCCGGCGTCAAAAAGCCCGCGCCATTCTCTTCGAACACCGGCAGCCCATCCACCGCGATCTTGGAGAACAGAAACTGACCCGGAGCCGGGATGCCGCGCACGAACACATTCGACGCTGCCTCGCCGCCGGAGGTTTCCGCCCACACGCCGGGCACCTGGGCGAACACGTCGGACAGGGTCAAAGGTGCTATTTCGCGCAGCTTCTCCTCGCCGAAGGTGGTGATCGACACGGTCGATTCGAACTGGGTGATCTGCGAGCCGCCGCCGGCACGGCCGGTGACGATCATCTCCTCGATTAGAGCCGGTTCCGAGGCAAGCTCATCATCGCGCACCTGAACGACATCGTCCTGCGCCAGCGCCGGGCTCAAACCCACCAGCGATAGCGCGACACTGCTGAGATACGCCTTCCGAGTTTGCTTGGTCATGTCATCCTCCCTTGTTGTGTGATCGACCAGACATGTTGATGTGCGATGCTACGAGGCGGTCAGCCCGGCGCGGCCGGCTCAGCGGTGACAGCGCCGGTGCGCTGGGCAATCCACGCCTCCACGGCGGCGCGCTGCTCCGCGCTCAGGCGCAAACCCAGCTTGGTGCGCCGCCAAAGGAAATCCTCCGCTGTGTGCACCCATTCATGCTGCACCGCGTAGGCCAGCTCGGCCTCATACAAGCCGCCGCCGAAGTCCCGGCCGAGCTGATCCAGGGCGGCGGCATCGCCCAAGAGCCGTTCACTCAAGCTGCCATAGTGGCGGATCAGATGCTGGGCGAGCGGTGCGGGCAGCCACGGCCGGCGCGCCACCAGGTCCGCGGCCGGCTGGTCCGGGTCGGCGCCTGCCAGGTCACCGCCGGGTAAGGGCGGGCCGGTCTCGGTCCAGGCGGGGCCGGTCGCCCCCAAGGCGGGGCCGATTTTGTCGACCACATGTTCGGCCAGCTTGCGAAAGGTGGTCAGCTTGCCGCCGAAAATGTTCAACAGCGGCGCCTGGCCCTGGGGAAGGTCCAGCTGCAGATAATAGTCTCGCGACACCGCCGAGGCGCCCTTGGCCGCCCCGCCGTGCAGCGGACGCACCCCGGCATAGCTCCACACCAGCGTCTCCGGCGTCACCGGCTTGGCGAACCAGGCGCTGGCGGAGCGGCACAGATAGTCGATTTCCTGCTCAGAGATGGCTGGACGCTCCGGTGAACCGGTCACGTCCACATCGGTGGTGCCGATCAGGGTGAAGTCGCGCTCATACGGGATCGCAAAGATGATCCGACCGTCCGGGTTCTGAAACAGATACGCCGCGTCATGATCGAATAGCCGCCGGGTGATGATGTGGCTGCCCTTGACCAGGCGCAGCGTCGGCCGGCTGGCCCCGTCGAACACGCCGGCCAAGGCCTCGCCCACCCAAGGCCCCGCGGCATTGACGATGCCCCGAGCCGTGACCGTCTCGGTGCCGGCGGGCCCGCAAAGCTCGGCATGCCACAGACCATTCTCGCGCCGGGCAGACACACAGGCGGTGCGCACCCGGATCTCTGCACCGCGCGCGGCGGCATCCATGGCGTTCAGCACGACCAGCCGATTGTCCTGCACCCAGCAGTCCCAATAGGCGAAGCCGCGCCGCAAGGTCTCCTTCAGCGGGCGGCCGACCGGGTCATGGCGCAGGTCAACGGCGCGAGATCCCGGCAGGCGCTGGCGCGCGCCCAGCTGGTCATACAGAAACAGCCCCATGCGGATCAGCCAGCTGGGGCGCTGGGCCTTGTCGTGCGGCAGAATAAAGCGCAGCGGCCAAATAATGTGAGGCGCCAGCTTCAGCAGCACCTCCCGCTCCAGCAGCGACTCGCGCACCAGACGAAATTCATACTGCTCAAGATAGCGCAGGCCGCCATGGATCAGCTTGGTGCTGGCCGCGGAGGTGGCGCCGCCCAGATCGCCCTTGTCGCACAGCAGCACCGTCAGGCCCCGGCCGGCGGCATCGCGTGCCACACCGGCGCCATTGATACCGCCGCCGATGATCAGCAGGTCATAGTCTGGCGAGCGCGCCTGAGCCACGCCTTGTCCCCGGATGCTGTTCCGCCTGGTACGGTTCGTTTTGTTCGTTTCTGACGCCTAATCGCGCCAGATGACAAAGAACAGCATGAAAAGCGAAAAATGCGAACTCACAGACTGTTGATGTTACGCATTTTCAGAGCGGTGTTGCACATCTGCAATGTGCACGGCGGTGTTCGCCGCGGCCAAGGCCTCGGCCAATTCCCGTGGCGGCGCCTGATCGGTGAACAGCGCCGCGATCCGACCGACATGGCCGACCCGCACCATCGCGCTGCGGCCGAACTTGCTGTGATCAGCGGCCAAGAACACCTTGCGGGAATTGTCGATGATGGCCTGGGCGATCATCACCTCGCGATGATCGAAATCCAGCAATGTGCCGTCCAGATCTATGCCGGAAATGCCGATAATGCCGACATCGACACGGAAATGCTTGATCATGTCCAGCGCGGCCTGGCCGACGATGCCAAAGTCGCGCGTGCGCACCACACCGCCGGTGACCACGATCTCGAAATCGGGTTGTTCGGCCAGCAACATGGCGACATTCAAATTGTTGGTGACCACATGCAGGCCATGCCGGCGCCGAGCCAATTCGCGCGCCACCGCTTCCGTGGTCGTGCCGATATTGATGAACAAGGAGGCATGGTCGGGCACCTGATCGACCAGGCAGCGGGCGATCGCCTGCTTCTCAACAGACAGGGAATTCTTGCGGATGTCGTAGCGCAGGTTGCGCACACTGTTGGGCAGCGAGGCGCCGCCATGATGGCGCACCAGCAAATTCTGGTCGCACAGCCAATTCAAGTCGCGCCGCAGCGTTTGCGGCGTGACTTTGAATTCGTGGGCCAGCGCCTCGATGCTGACCATCCCGTCGCGGCTGGCCACCTCCAAAATCTGCTTTTGCCGCGCATTGAACCGCATCACCCCGCCCTTTAGCGGAACACGACCACCAAAGCCGCCGTCACCCCCAAAAGGGCTGCCGCCAAGAGCCAGGAATTGGCCCAGAGCGGCTGCGGCGCCCGGGCGCGTTCCTCCGCGACGGCACGGTGCCAAGACCAGGTCAGCGGCTCGACCCGGGCAGGATCAGGGGCCGGCGTGGCCAAGCTTACCACGATGATCACCACACTGCACACGAGGAACAGGACCGGCGCGACATACAAAAAATGCAGATCGAACAGCCCGAACACGATGACCACGGCGAACAGCGCCGCCCCGCCGGTCAGGCCGACCAAAATCCCCGCCGCCGCCCCCGCGGCATTGGCGCGGGGCCAGAACAGGCCGACCACGAACAGCGCCACGATCGGCGAGACCAGATAGGAGAACATGATCTGCAGATACTCATACAGCGAGCCGAAGCGCGCAATCTGCGGCGCCCAGAGAATCGCGAACAGCAGGAACAGGGCCATCACCACCCGGCCGATCTGCATCAGCCGGCGGCTGTCCAGATCCGGGCGCGCCGGACGCACGAAATCCATGGTCACAAGCGTGGAAGCGGAGTTCAACGCGCTGTCGATGGCAGACATCAGCGCGGCAATGAAGCCTGCCAAGGTCAGCCCCAAAAGCCCCACCGGCAGGAGATCGAACATCAAGGTCGGAAATACCGTGTCGGGATTTTCCAGATCCGGATACAAGAGGATCGCCATGCTGCCCGGCAACACCATGATGAACAGCGGCAGCAGTTTCAGCGCGCCGGCGAAGATCGCGCCCCAACGGCCGTGCTCGGTGCTCTTGGCCGCCAGGCTGCGCTGCACGATGGTCTGGTTCGTCGCCCAATAATAAAATCCCAAGAGCGGCACCCCGGTCAGAAGCCCCAACCAGGGCACGCCGGGATCGTCCAACGGGCGGATCAGGCTCAGCTTGGCCGCCGGCACCGCCTCGGTCACCGCTGACCAGCCGCCGACCGCATCCAGTGCCGTCACGGCGATGACCGTGGACCCGATCAGCAGCAGAATCGCTTGCACCGCATCGGTATAGATCACCGCGGCCAGGCCGCCGGCGATGGTGTAAAGCCCCGCGATCAGCGCCACGATGGTGATGATCTGCCACAAGGGCACGCCGGGCAACACCATCTGCAGCACCAGCCCGCCGGCATAAAGCCCGGAGGCGGTATCCACCACGATATTCAGAAACAAGGTGACAACCGACAGATACACCCGCGCCCGCGCATCATACCGGCGCGCCAGGAATTCCGGCATGGTGAACACGCGCGAGCGCAGCAGGATCGGCAGCACGAACAGCGAAAACAGCACCAAGATGACCGCGGCCATCCATTCATAGCTGTAAACCGCGATGCCAGTCTTGTAAGCGCTGCCGGACAGGCCGATCAGGGTCTGGCTGGACACGTTCGAGGCGAACAGCGACAGTCCGATGAACGGCCAGATCATCTGCCGGCCGGCCAGGAAATAATCATCGGCGCCCTTGTTGCGCCGGCTCAGATACAGGCCGAACGCCAGCACCGCGAGGAAATAGCCAATGACGATGGCGGTGTCGACACTGCTCAATGCGCCGCCAAACTGGTCGGTCATGCCCCTCCCCTTATCTGTGTTTTGTCCGGCCGCGCCTGGGCGGGGGCAACCGGTGGACCGCAGCATAGGCCGCCGGTCGCTGCGAAACCAACTGGATTTTTCGTTATTGCGCGATATGGTCCCGTTCCAATTCCAGAACGAAAAGGACCGAACGGGGGGATGATGAGCCAGAGTCCGACGCCATGGTGGCAAGGTGCTGTGATCTATCAGGTGTATCCGCGCAGCTTCTGCGACAGCAGCGGCGATGGCGTCGGCGATTTGGCCGGTCTGCTTGACCGGTTGGACCATATCGCCAGCTTGGGCGTGGACGCGGTCTGGGTGTCGCCCTTCTTCCCCTCCCCGATGGCCGATTTCGGCTATGACATCTGCGACTATACCGGTGTCGACCCGATCTTCGGCACCTTAGGCGATGTCGACGGCTTGATCCGGGCGGCGCATCAACGCGGCCTGAAGCTGATCATTGACCAGGTCTATTCCCACAGTTCCGACCGGCATCCCTGGTTCCAGCAAAGCCGGCTGGACCGGCATAATCCCAAGGCGGATTGGTATATCTGGGCCGACGCCAAGTCCGACGGCACGCCGCCGAACAATTGGCAATCGGTGTTCGGCGGGCCGGCCTGGAGCTGGGGAACCGAACGACGGCAATATTATCTGCACAATTTCCTCTCCCAGCAGCCGGATCTGAACTTGCGCCACACAGAGGTGCAGCAGGCGCTGCTGGATGTGGCGCAATTCTGGCTGGACCGCGGGGTCGACGGCTTTCGGCTGGACGCCGCCAACTTCTTCCTGTGCGACCGGGACTTGCGCGACAATCCCCCCGGCGATGCGGCCAATCCGTTGCGCCCCTATTTCTTTCAGAAGCATCTGCATGACCGCTCGGTGCCCGATACGCTGGCGTTCCTGGAGCGCTTCCGCGCCTTTCTGGACACGCATCCCGGCGCCATGGCGGTCGCGGAGATCTTCGACGAGGACGCCATCGCCCGCACCATTGAATATACCGGCGGGGCCAAGCGCCTGCACACCGCCTATAATTTCGCCTATCTGAACCTGACGGCGCCGCTGAGCGCGGCAGCCCTGCGCGCGCCGACCGAGGAATGGGAGGCCCAGGCGCCCGACGCCTGGCCATCCTGGGCGTTTTCCAACCATGACGTCCCGCGCGTGGTCAGCCGCTTGGGCGGCGCGCAGGCCAGCCCGGCTGTGGCCAAGCTGCTGATGACGGTGCTGATGTTCCTGCGCGGCACGATTTTCGTGTATCAGGGCGAAGAGCTGGGGCTGCCCCAGGCGGAAATCCCCTATGATCGCCTGCAAGATCCCGAAGCGCTGCGCAATTGGCCGCATACCATGGGCCGCGATGGCGGCCGCACGCCCATGCCTTGGATCGCCGACAGGCCTTATGCCGGCTTCTCCGTCGCCGATCCGTGGCTGCCGGTTCCAGACTCGCATCATGCCTTGGCGGTCGACCGGCAAGAAGACCAGTCGGACAGCATGCTGCACCTAACCCGCCAATTGATCGGGCTGCGCCGGGATCACCCCGCCTTACGGTCGGGCACCATCGCTTTTGCGGATCTGCCCGAACCGGTGCTGGGGGTGATCCGCACGGCCGGCGACGGTACACGAGCAGTCGCTCTGCTCAATCTTGGCCAAGCCCCGTGCACCGTGCCGGCCGACACAATCGAAGGCCTCAGGGTGGTCGATCTGGGCCTGCGCGGCCATGTCCGGCCTGACGGTATCGACTTGCCAGGGTTTGGCGGACTGATCGCCGTCACCTAAGCCCGGCCGCTGATCCCGGCTGGGGAGCGAGACCTGAGGTCCGCCGGCAGGCCCGGGCGCGCCATCCGCCGGATACGGCAAGTGAAAGCCGGTTGCGGCCGACTCTGGTGACGCCATACCAGCAAATTCCCTGCGGCGATAAAAATAATCTGCAAAATAGGCGGCGTAATTGACAGAAACCTGATTTGGTTGCCTTCGTCGGATGGAAAAAGCATTAGAATTTGATAAAGAAAGTCACACCCCTGTCTTGATAAATCCATCCTTATAGATTTTTCCAACCGAACTCGAAGCACAGCTATTCAATAAACCATCTGTGAAGACATAAAAGTCTCATAGTCTTGTGCTAGCCGGCAACTAACTGCTTCGGGCCTGTCGGCCCGTCTTTCCTTGCTGCATTCGCTGCTCAACACCTACCGATGGGAGATCCGGCTTATGGCACTTATCATGGGAGAGGACGGCGTTGCTGAAATGCTCATAGGCATGATGGGCAGCGACACCTTTGTGATCATCACGCTCGATGATGGCGAAAGCATCGATGGGGGAGCCGAGGGCGATGCGGCAGGCGATGTCGATAGCATCGACCTTTCAGGGGTCGGCGCGGGTGTTTTGGTGGATCTGGACGTCAATGATCAGGGCGCGGTCAGCCCGGGCATGGCCAGCCAGACCGGCATCCTAAGCTTTTTCAGCAGCAGCAGCGCCGTACCGGTGACCGGCATCACCCTGGCGCCGTCCGATCAGACCGATCTCGTGTTTGAGGTTGGTGACGGGCCGATCCCTGCGGCGGCCAATACCGGGGTTGACAGCGATCCCGACGTCACCGGCACAGCAGAGATCACCAGCATCACCAATGCCGCAGGGCTGACGGTCACAGACCTGGTCGGGCCGTCCAGCCTGGGCGAGGTGATGACCGTGCCGGGCGGCGAGGCCCCTCCCGAGGGCGACAGCATCCGCAACTATTTCGCCATAAACGTGCCGGAAGTCGACGGCGCGGCCAGTTTGCTGGGGCTGGATATCTCGGTCGGTCTGGACAATGCGGTGGTGATCGAGGCGTTTTTCGACCAAGGCCTGATCGGCGCGGCCGGCGACGGCAATGACCTGTTCTTGTTCGACCTGTTCGGGGATGATTCGGTGATCGTTGAGGCGCTCGACGCGGACGGCGCGGTCATCGCCGGGACCGGATTGGCGATCAATTCCGGCCCCGGCCCGAACAATTTCGGGACCAGTGACACTGGCGATTTCGGCGATACCGGCATTGATCTGGCGCTGTTCATCGACCTCAACCCGTTCGGCTCGCCCGACACAATCATTGACGATATCGATATCGCCGGCGTCGGCTTCGATGTGGAGGATCTGTTCAGCGACACGCCGCTCCAGCCGATCTTCGGTCTCCGCATCACCGGAACCGAGGTCGGCAGTGGAGCGGGAAGCCTGGATCTGGGCGTGGTCGCGGCCAATGCCGACGCTTTTGGAACCGATCCGGCGACCAGCCCCAAGGATGTCAGCGTCAGCCTGTCCGAGATCGAGTCGGTCGTCGGCACCGCCTTCTCAGACACCCTGTTCGGCAATGACGAGGTCAATGCGCTGAGCGGCGGGGCCGGCGATGACCTGATCCACGGCTTCGGCGGCGCAGACATGCTCGACGGCGGGGAGGGCATCGACACCTTGCTGCTGGGCGGAGCGTTTGCTGGCGCGACTGTCGACCTCGCCTTCGGTACCGCCATCATTGGCCCGGACACGAATATCCTCAGCGGCTTTGAGAATGTGAATGGGTCCGGCTTCAGTGACGATATCGGCGGTGATGACGGCGCCAATGTGCTGAACGGCGCCGGCGGCGACGATGTTCTGCAAGGCTTTGCAGGGGCCGACACATTGTCCGGCGGCGACGGCGCGGACACGCTGTTGGGGGGCTTGGACGCCGATGCGCTGGACGGCGGGCTCGCGGACGATTTTGTCGATGGCGGGGCCGGCGATGACACCCTCACCGGCGGGGCCGGCGACGATGTCCTGACCGGCTTTTCCGGCAATGACGTTTTGGACGGCGGCGAGGGCATCGATACCGCCGCGTTCGGCGGCGAAGGCAGTGCAGAAATCGGCGGGGTGTTCGTCGACCTGACCTTCGGCACCGCCATGATCGGCGACGACAGCGACACCCTAAGCGGGATCGAAAATGTCTCCGGCAGCGCCTTCGCCGATGATCTGGGCGGCGACGATGGTGCCAACATGCTTGCGGGCCTGGACGGGGCAGACACCCTGCAGGGCTTTGGCGGAGCCGACACGCTCACCGGCGGCGACGGCGCGGATGTGCTGCTGGGCGGCTTCGATGCGGACATCCTGCTGGGCGGCGACGGCGCGGACTTCCTCGACGGCGGCAGCGGCGACGACAGCTTAATCGGCGGCGCGGGCGATGACAGTTTTGCCGGTGGTAGCGGCATAGACACGGTCGACTTTTCCGGCGACGCACCAAGCGGTGGTGTCATCGCCGATCTGACCTTCGGCGTGGCGACAAAGGGCGAAGAGACGGACACCCTGACAGAGGTGGAAAATCTCATCGGCACCGCCTTTGCCGATGATCTCGGCGGGGACGACGGCGCCAATCAGTTGACCGGGCTGGACGGCGATGACGTTTTGCAAGGCTTTGGGGGCGTCGACAGCCTGCTTGGCGGGGCCGGTGACGATGCCCTGCTCGGCGGGGCCGGAGCGGACGCATTGACCGGTGCAGCCGGTGCGGACTTTCTCGATGGCGGGGCCGGCGACGATGTGCTGACCGGTGGCGATGGCGACGATGTGCTGGCCGGCTTCAGCGGCTCTGACTCCCTGGACGGCGGCGCCGGCACCGATACCGCAGCCTTCGAGGGCGAGGGCAGTGCCGGGGTTGGCGGCGTCACCGTCGATCTGACATTCGGAACCGCCAGCATTGGCGACGACACCGATAGCTTGACCGGCGTGGAGAATGTCTCCGGCACCGCCTTTGGCGACGATCTTGGCGGTGATGACGCGGCCAACCTGCTCAGCGGCCTGGCCGGTGACGATCTGCTTCAGGGGTTCGGAGGGGCCGACCAATTGGATGGCGGCGACGGCGCGGACACCGTTCTAGGCGGGGCAGCGGCCGATGCACTGAGCGGCGGCAACGGCAGTGATTTCCTCGACGGCGGCGATGGCGACGACCAGATCAGCGGCGGCGCCGGCGATGACACGCTGGCCGGCGGAGCCGGGATCGATACTGTCAGCTTCCTCGATGAAGGCGCTGCGGCCGGGAGCGGGGTGTTCGTTGACTTGGCGTTTGAAACCGCCAGCCTGGGCGGGGACACCGATACCCTGCTTGAGGTCGAAAATGTCGAAGGCACAGCCTTTGCCGATGACATTGGCGGCAATGACGGTGTCAATCGCCTCGACGGTCTGGGGGGCGATGATACGCTCTTGGGCTTCGGCGGGTCCGACAGCTTGGACGGTGGCGCCGGAACCGATACCCTGACCGGCGGCGCCGGTGCAGATACCCTGACTGGGGGAAGCGGCGACGATTTCCTCGATGGCGAAGACGGCGACGATCAGCTGATCGGCGGCCTCGGCAACGATACGCTGACCGGTGGCGCTGGCATCGATACCGCTGTTTTCGCCGACAGCGCCGAGGCCGTCTTCGTCGATCTGGGCTTCGGGACCGCGACGGTCGGCGGCAGTACGGACAGCTTGAGCGAGATCGAGAATGTCTCGGGCAGCGCGTTCGGCGACGATATCGGTGGCGACGATAGCGCCAACCTGCTCAGCGGCGGCGGCGGGGCCGATCAGCTCCAAGGCTTCGGCGGCACTGATTCGCTGTTCGGCGACGCCGGCAATGACATCCTTCTAGGCGGCGCTGACAGCGACCTTCTGGACGGCGGGGCCGGCGATGATTTTCTCGACGGCGGGGACGGCGGCGACCAGCTGGTCGGCGGCATCGGCAATGACAGCCTGACCGGCGGCGCCGGCGCAGACAGCCTGGCCGGCGGCGCTGGCGACGACAGCCTAACCGGCGGCCTCGGCAGCGATACCCTGACCGGCGGCAGCGGCGCGGATCTGCTCGATGGTGAAGCCGGCGACGATATTCTGGCGATTGTCAGCGTCGACACCGGTGATGCGTTCATCGGCGGGCCCGGAAGCGACACGCTTGATCTGTCCGCGCTGGGTGTGGGGGCGACCGCTGCCTTGGCCGACATCACAGCGGACGGGGCGGCATCGACAGGGCCCGGGACACTGACGCTGCTCGGCGCGGTCGCCAGTTTGACCGGCATCTAGAATATCACCGGGTCGCCGTTCGACGACAGTCTCTCCGGCACCGCAGGGGCCGACATGATCTTCGCCGGCGATGGCGACGATCTGGTCACCGGATTCGGCGGCGCCGATTTCCTAGACGGAGGCGACGGCTTCGATACCTTGGTCTTGAGCGGTCTGTCTGAGGGTGTGGTGATCGATCTGGCCGGCGGCGCGGTCGGCGCTGCCACGGTGGTGAATTTCGAACTGGTCACAGGCTCGGCCTTTGATGACATCCTGACCGGGGGCGGCGGCGCGGATAGCTTCAGCGGCGGCGGCGGCGATGATGCGGTCAACGGCGGGGCCGGCGACGACAGTTTGGACGGCGGCTCCAGCGATGACATGGTGAGCGGCGGCGACGGTGCCGACCAACTCACCGGTGGCTCCGGCGATGATCAGGTGTTCGGCGATGCCGGCGAGGACATTATCGATGGCGGGTCCGGCGATGACCTGGTCGAGGGCGGCAGCGGCAATGACAGTGTCTTCGGCGGCAGCAGTGATGACAGCCTGTTCGGCGGGTCCGGCGATGACCTGCTGGACGGCGGCGCCGGCAATGATGTGCTGGTCGGCGGCGCCGGCAATGACCAGCTCCTTGGTGGCTCCAGCAATGACATCTTCGTGTTCGGTGCGGACGGCGGCGCCGATACGGTACAGGATTTCGATCTCAACGATGATCAGATCGATGTAACCGCCCTGGGTCTGGCCGACCTGGATGCAGTCCTGGCGATTGTCGAGGACACGGCGGAGGGGGCGCTGCTGGCAGCGGAGAGCGGCGCGAGCCTACTGCTGGTCGGCATCGCCGCTGATGCGCTGGGCGAGGCGAACTTCCTTTTCGCCGCGGCCTGATGAGCGGCGCCGACGGCGATCCGGCCCTAGCAGGCCGGCGCCGTCAGACCGCCTTGGCGTCTTCGGTGTCGCCGCGGGCGCGCCGCGCGGTGCGCCGGATGACCAGAATGGCGGCTTCATAGAGCAGCAGCATGGCGCCGCCCAGCCCGATCTGGCTGACAATATCCGGCGGCGTGATCACCGCAGCCAGGGCAAACACCGCCAGCACGGCATATTTGCGGCCCTTGACCAGGCTGTCCGCGTCGATCAGCCCGGCCCGCGCCATCAACACCAGCAGCACCGGCAACTGGAAGGCGCACCCAAAGGCCAGAATCAGCCGAGTGACCAGATCGAGATACTCACTGACCCGGGCCTCCAGCTGCACCGCCAGAGAACCATCACCGCCGGGCTGCTCGAAGCCCAAGAAAAACTCCCAGGCCAACGGGATGATGCCGAAATAGACCAGCGCGGCCCCGGTCAGAAACAGGATCGGCGTGGCCACCAAGAACGGCCAGAAGGCCTGGCGCTCATCATCATAAAGCCCGGGCGCCACAAATTTCCAAAGCTGCACCGCACCGACGGGCAAGGCGATGCAAAGAGCGCCGAAAAACGCCACCTTGACCCGGGTGAAGAAGGCCTCATGCAGGGCTGTGAAAATCATCCGCCGGCCTTCCTGGTCGCCAAAGGCGCGCGCCAAGGGCCGTGTCAGAAAGTCATAAAGCAGATCCGAGACCGACCAGCACAGTAAGAATGCCACTGCCAGAACCACCAAAACGATGCTCAGCCGTTTGCGCAGCTCAACCAGATGTTCAATGATCGGCGCGGTCGTGGCGCGAATGCGCGCCTCTTCTTCCCGACGTTTGACCTGTATCTCAGGACTTTCAGGCATCGATTGGTCTCACTGGCAAAAGCCGCTTAGGAGGAGCGCCCGGCCCGATCTCCGGATGACCGCAACGGCTCCGCCACGGGCGCGGCCTCGCCGGGGTCTGATGGCCCGGCCGCGGCATCCTGGGACGCAAGCCGGGCCGCGCGCTCTTCCTCCAGCTTGGCCTCCATCTCCGCCTTAATGGCGTGCCGCGACGTCTCGTAGGTGCGTCGGCTGCCCTTGCGGATATTGGCCAGATCCTGCACTTCGCTGGCCACATTGGAGAGATCCTTCTCAGCTTCCCTCACCTCGTCAATGACGGCTTGACGCATGAGCGTGTCCAGCTTGCCGCGGGCGTCATTGATATGCACACGGACATAGCTGAGGATCTTGGCAGCACCATAAACCAGCTTGGGCATATCCTTTGGCCCGACGACCAGAATCGCCAGAACCAGCAGCACCAGTATCTCCGCCCAGGCAATATCGAACATAATAGATCAATCAGCACATTGTGACAGGGCTGAGCGTGTGGATCAGCCGTGCGGCATCAGCCCTTCGGGTCAGGATTTGGCGGCGTCTTTCACATTCGACGACAGATTGGCCGGCGACGACAGATTGGCCGGCTGGTCAGACGCGTCGGTGATCAGCGCCTGCGAGGGTGCAGCGGCATCGTCTTTCTCCGCGTCGGCCAAGCCCTTCTTGAAGCTGGTGATGCCCTTGGCAACATCGCCCATGAGTTCAGAAATTTTGCCACGGCCAAACAACAAAACCATCAAGACAAGAACCAATAAAATCTGCCAAATGCTCACGCTCATCGCTGAAATCTCCTGAAGGTTGCTGAGCCTGGTCGCGCCGGTCCGCACCTTAATCGCGGTGGCCATCGCGCAGCGCCTTTGGTTTGGCCGCCGCGCGAACCGGTTTACGTGGATCCTCCGGCCTTCCCCTGCCCTGCTCGATTCGGCCGGGCTGCGGTTCGGCTGCGGTTCGAAGAACACCAATGCAGGCGCTACCCGATGATTGTGACAGCAAGAAGACAATGGCGCACACAAACTTTTTCTTTGCTGACTGGATCGATTTATGTAAGTGGTAACCAGTTTGAAAGCGGCATTTCGTAGCGATTGCAAGTGCTTTGCATCAATAAAACGTCGCCGTATTGAGAGGTATTTACAGAATCCAGCCCATGAACACAGTTGCGTTACCGGCTGTTATATTACTGCAACGAAATCTTCATCATACAATACTTCTATTTTTCCTCACCCTGCGTCATAACGACAGCGCAGGGCGGCGGCGCGAAGGAGTTCGCGCACGTCGCCGGTGTCTTTCAGGCCGGTTGATCGGTCGCTTTCAGCATGATCGCCAGGAGAACTGCCCCAATGTCCCAATTGATCAAGAATGCCGTCGACCGGCGCGATTTTCTGCGTCGCAGCGGTTTGGCCCTAAGCACGGGTGCGATGATGAGCCCGTTCGGTGCGCTCACCATGGGCCAATTGCGCGCCCAAGCCGCCGGCGGCTCGGAAATGATCCCGAACCCGTTTGGCCCGCTGCGTCCGACCTTGGATCTGGCCACCGGCCTGCCGCTGCTGCGTCTGCCGCCGGGCTTCCGCTACCAGTCTTTCGGCTGGGTCGGCGATACCCTGCCGGGCGATCAGCGCACCCCGGAAGATCATGACGGCGGCGCCGTGGTGAAGGTCGAAGGCCGGATGATCACCTACATCCGGAACCACGAACAGGCCGGCGGTCTGACCTTCCCGAACAGCGGCACCACCTTCTTCGACGGCAACCCCGCCGGCACCCGCAACGAACTGGGCAATTTCAACGTCCAGGATGCCATGGACGGCAATGCCTCCGGCGGCTGCAGCCGCGTCGTGTTCGACGGCCGCAAGGTGGTTTCCATCGAGCCGGCGATCGGCGCCACCTCCAACAACTGCGCCGGCGGCCCGACCCCGTTTGGCAGCTGGATCACCTGCGAGGAAACCTTTGGCCCGGGCGGCACCACCCACGGCTTCGCGCTGGAAGTGCCGGCCGAGGGCCTGGCCACGGGCATCCCGCTGATGCAAATGGGCCGGTTCGAGCATGAGGCGATCGCGGTCGATCCGGCCAGCGCCACCGTGCTGCTGACCGAGGACAATTTCCCGACCTTCTCCGGCGTGTTCCTGTTCGTGCCAAACTCCGCCGCGGAAGTCTTCGCCAACAACGGCTATACCCGTCCGGATGGCTCGCTGATCGAAGGCACGCTCTACATGATGGCCGTTGCAGGCCAGCCCAATGCGGTCCTGACCGGCGAACTGGCGCTGGGCACCAGCTTCCGCATCGAGTCGGTCGCTATCCCGGTTGGCGACGGCCCCGAACAAGTTGCCGGCCCGCCGATCTCCGTGGCCGACGTCATCGGGTCCGCACCGTTCAGCAGTTTCGCCAATGCCGAAGGCGAGCTGGACGACGGCGGCGATAGCCGTGGCGGCTCGATCTCCAGCCCGTTCGTCGGCGGCTTCCGCCTGGGCGGCGCGATTTTCGCGCGTCCCGAAGGGGCCTGGTACTCCAACGGAACGCTGTTCTTCCTGGACACCAATGCCGGCTTCGACCGCACCGGCACCGCCACCGGCATCTTGTGGGCCTACACCCCGGATCCGGGCGCCCCGCAGAACGGCACCCTGGAAGTGGTCTATGCGCCGACCACCCGGGACGTCACCGACGGGCCGGACAATCTGACCATCAATCCGCGCACCGGCACGCCGTTCCTGTGTGAAGATGGCAGCCAGGACGTGCAGCGCCTGATCGCGGTGACACCAAGCGGCGACAGCTTCGTGTTCGCGGAGAACAACATCATCCTGACCGCCGACCAGATCGCCGGCACCACCGACCTGAACGGCAATCCGCGCGTGCCGGAATTCGTCGATGGCGACTTTGCGGGCATCGCCGGCAATGAGCCGCTGTCCTTCACCGGTGCGGAATGGGCCGGCGCGTCCTTCTCGCCGGACGGCAACACCCTGTTCATCAATGTCCAGGGTCAGGGCTGGTCTTTCGCCATCCAGGGGCCGTTCAGCCGCCTGCTCAGCTTCAACTCCAGCGGCTTCTAGAGCACCATCGATGGCGGGCATTTCGCTCCAATCAATGGTGATGGCGATTGATCGGTTGAGGCCCTAAGCCAGCGTTTCAGCGCAGAGCCAGATCGCGGGCCGGTCCTTCGGGGCCGGCCCGATTTTATGACAAGCCGGCGATTGCAGCGGCCGATGTCCATTCCAGAAACTGGAAGCTGGGCCCGGCAGAACTAGTGCGAATCAGCACAGCGGCAGAGCGGACGGCCACAGTCCCGCTGTCCAACCGCGCTGTTGCGGTAAGGCGATAGACCGGAACCCGCGGGCGCGGCCCCCGGCTTTCGGTGACATTGCCTGCCGGCGCTGCCCCGCCGACCGCAGCGACCGCCAACCGTACCGGCGCCGGACTGAAGCCGACATCGAGAATCCCGCCCGAGCGCACCGTGACATAAGGCGCCAGCCGGGCCGCCAAGTCCGGCGACAGCCCGAGCACCCCGCGCAACGCGCTGACGCTTTGAAACGGGGCGTTCAGCGGCCCCGGCCGGCCGGCTGCCTGATAGGCCGGCGCCTCGGCCCCGCCCGGACGCGGCGTGTCATCCTCATCGCGCCAATCGGCAATGCGTGCGGTCAGGGCCAGGGCCTCCGGTTCCGGCACTCCGAGCGCTTGCAGCAGCCCGGCCAGAACCACGGCCTGTGGCTCACTGTTCAGGTCGATCAGCCCCGCCACCGGCTGGATGGTCACACCAACACGCCCGAAAAACGGTTCGACTTGCGGCCGCACGGGTCCGGCAAGGCGGCTGTCTTGCGTGCTGGTGGCCAACAGGCCGATCGCCCAATAGATCGCGCCATCCGCCAGCGCCTCCGCCTGCATCGCCTCTATCTGATTGCGCGCCAGATGCTGTTCGGTCTGGACCGTCCGCATGATCAAGAGGCCCAGCAGGCCGGCCAACCCAGCCACCCACAAGACCAGGATCAGTGCGAAGCCGCGCCGCGGCTGCTCAATACTCTGGCGGGGCAAGACTGCGCATCCGGCGTCTCAGCTCCTCCGTCGCCAGCATGGCTTCTTCATGGTTGGCGATCACCCGCGGCGTGATCAACACGAGCAGTTCGGAGCGTTCCGTGGTGGTTGTGGTGGATTTGAACAAATGGCCCAGCAGCGGAATATCCTTCAGCAGCGGAATGCCCGCGTTGGTGCGCTGCAGGCTGTCTTCAATCAGCCCGCCCAGCGCCACCGTGGCGCCACTGCGCACGGCCACCGTGCTGGCCAGCCGGCGCTGCTGGATGGTGGGCGCATCGATGCCGGAACTGGCCGTGGGCGTGACGTCGGAGACTTCCTGTTCAACATCCAACTGCACCATGCCGCCGGCATTGACCCGCGGGGTCACGCGCAAGATCACGCCGGTGGACCGGAACTCGATCTGGTTGGCGATGGTATCGGGATTGTCCACGTCGACGAACGAGGACACCGGGATCGGCACCTCATCGCCGACCTGCAGCAGCGCGGTCTGATTGTTCAACACCAGAAGCTGCGGGCTGGACACCACCTCCACATCGGTCACTTGGTCCAGCGCGCTGATGATGATCTGCGCATCATCATCGGTGAACTGCCCGACAAAGCCCGGAAAGCCGCCAACCGCCGCGGCAGTCGAAAGATTGCCCAGGCTCACGTCGAAATCGCCCTGCTCGAAGAACCATTGGATACCGTACTGAAGCTCATCGGTCAGCTGCACCTCAGCGATGGTCGCCTCGATCAGCACTTGCAAGGGCGGTACGTCCAGTCGGGTCAGCGAAGACCGGATCAGTTGATAGTCCTGGGGCGTGGCGAGGATCACCAGCGCGTTATTGCGGTCATCGCCGATCAGACGCAGCCGGTCGCTGACAAACGCCACACGTTCCGGCGGCCGCGCCGCCCGGGCCGGTTCCGCGGCCAGATCCAAGCCCTCCCCGCCGGTGCCGCCGATGCTGCCCTGCGACGTCGGGGTGTCGGCCACGCCGCCCGGCGTCGCCGTCTGGGTGATTGAGCGCAATCCCGGAGCCACCGAATCGACGCCCAGATCGGTCTGCGCGGTTTGCTCCTCGGCGCCGAAAATCCCGCCCAGCACTTCGGCCAAGTCGCGCGCGCGGCCGTTCTGGACATTATAGACATAAAGCCGCTTGCCACCGGCGCCGCCGCCCTGATCCAACCGCGCGACCCAGTCCGCGGCCCGGTCCACCAGAATGGCGCTGGGCGCGATGACCAGAACCGCGTTCAGCCTTTCAATCGGCAGAATGCGCACGGCACCGGTGTCGTCGTCTTCATCGCGGGCGAAGATCAGCGCCAATTCCTCAGCGACCGGCTCAGGCTGGCTGGCCTCCAAAGGGAACAGGCCGTAAGATAGGCCGCGCATCCAGTCGACATCGAACACCGACACCAAATCGATCAGGCTCTGGCGTTCCCGCCCGGTCCCGGAAATCAGCAAGAGATTGCGCACCGCGTCAGCGCGCACCGAGGCGCTGGCAGAGACGAACGGCGTCACCAATTCCGCCAGTCGCGGGGCGGAGACGAACTGCACCGGCACAACATGCAGGCCGAACCCGGCACGCAATTGCCGGCTGGACAGCCCGACCACCGGCGGCGCGCCCAGGGCGCCGACATCGCCGGCGCGCACCAGTCGATAGCTGCCCTGATCCTCGATCAGATAGACGCCGACGGCGTTCAAGGCGCTTTCAAATGCCATCAACACGGCCTCGCGCGGCACAGCCTCGCTGGTTTGCAGCGAAATCCGCCCCTCCACGCCAGGCGCGATGACATAGTCCAAGCCCAAGGCCTCGCCCAGAACCGAAGCCGCGACAGAGCGGATTTCGGCATTCTGGAAATTGAACGCGATACCGGTCCCCTCGGTCTGCCACTGACTGATGCTGGGCAGGCGCTGGGCGATGCGGGCGCCGTCTCCGGGCTGGCGATAGGGTTGCAGCGCTTCGGCGTCATCCACCGCCAGGCCCGCCTCCGCGTCGCGGGTGTCGATGCGGGCCTCATCCTGCAGGGCCTGCCGGCGCGCCTGCTCAAGAGCCAGTCGGTCGCTCGGTCGTTGCGCCGCTGGCTGCACGGCCGCACAGCCCGCCGCCAAGACAGCAAGCAGGACCGGCATCAGCCACGCTGCCGCTTTGCCTGTCATTCGTGCTCCCCCTGGCCTGTCGCGCAGTTGGCCGGCCATACCGCTTGGTCTGCTAAAAGCTGCTTGTTGCGTTGGTCTGACATGTCAGCGGTTTTCCTGTGCCAAAAGCTCAAGCCGTTCGACCTGACCGGCACGTTTTAGGACCACACCCTGGCGCGAAACCGCGGTGACGCGCCAACCCTGCACCCGCTCGCCCTGGCGGACGATCTGGACCGACCCGTCGCTCAATTCAAAGGTGGCACGGCTGCCGCCGAATAGCCCGACCAGCCGCGGTCGGCCGCGCGCGGCCCCGGTCTGCGCCGGCGCGTCCGGGCGCCGACTGGGGCTAAACAGTGGCCGGTTCGCGATAATCGTCACACTTTCCCGCCGCGGCAGAATCGGTTGTGCACCGGCGGCCTCGTCAGCTCCGCCGGCCACGGCAGCGGGTCCGTCAACGGTCGGGAGCGGTGCCGGCGGCCGCAGCCAGGTCCAGGCAATCATGACCAGCGCCACCAACCCGATCAGCAGCAACGCCGCTAGCCAAAAGCGGACCCCAGCGAGCCTCATAGCGCCGGCTCGCGCACGCCGACCAACTCCAATTCGATAACCACCGGACCGGCCTCAGTCTGGTTGCCCGGACCGACACGGCTGATCCGGCCGGCGCGCCGCTGGATCGCCAGGGCGCGCACGGCCAGCGCCGGTTCCCCGGTTTCCAAATCCCAAAGGATCTGTGCCAAACCGTGCAGTTCCTCTTGAAACAGCACCCGCAGGCCGATTTCGTCGGGCGCTTCGTCGGGCGGCGGAATAGCGGTCAGCCGGTCTATGGCGGCGCCTTGTGCGGTCAGCCGCGCACTGATCCTGCGCTGCAAATCCGCCGCCACGATGGTCGGGTTGCCGCCGGGTAACAGGCCCGCGTCCAACGCCGGATCAGCAGCGGTGCTCGGCACCTCCGGCGGCGGCGCTTGCAGCGCCTGGCGCAATCTTGCGAGCCGCAGGCGGGATCGATCAAGCGCCGCCAGCTGGTCGTCTGCAGCGCTGATCGCGGTTGAGACGATCCACCAAGCCGGAAGCACCACCAGCGCCGCGGCCACAGTCCACGCCAAAACACGGTGGGTCAGGCTGGGCCGTTCACGAGCCATCGGCTTGGCCCGCCTGATAGATTAAGCTGATCTGAAAGGTTTCGCGCCGGTCCGCCGCGACCGCCACGGGCGAGACGAATTGCACCTCTTTAAACGGGCCGATCCGTTCCAGGGCCTCCAGAACGGTCGCAGCGCTCTGGCTTTCCCCGCGCAGGAAGAGTTTACCACCCGAATAGCGCAGCTCGGTCAAATAGGTGCTGTCGTCGAGCGCGTCGGTCAGCAGTCGCAACAATTCCAGGGCACTGGGATGATCCGCCCGCAGCTGGCTCAGCCGCTGCCGCGCTGCCAAGGCTGCCTGATCGGCCTGGCGTGCCTGTCTTTGGTCGGCCAAGGCTTGCTGCGCGGCGCCAAGGGCCGGGGCCAAGGCCTCGGTGCGGCGCTCGGCAACCCAGACAGGGGACCATAAGGCGCCCAAGCACAGGCACAGCACTAGAGCGACCAGGGCAGTTCGGCTCAGCAGCCGCCTCCGGCGCCGGCGCCAATATCGGCTGTCGGCACGCAGCGGCAGATAGAAAGCCTGTCCATCGGCGGGCAGAACCGCAAGATCCTCTTGGGACTGGCTCAGCAGATCGGCGTGGGTTAGCGCCACGGTGCACGACACGCCCCGGCCCTGCGGTGCCACCTCATAAGCGGCGGCCACAGCATCGGCGGGAAACGGGGTGCGGCGCTCGATCTCCAAGGCGACGGCGTCGTCCAGGCTCGCCAATCCCTCGATCGGATGCACGAAAGAGAAGCTCAGCACCGCGTCGGTCGGCGGGTGCGCCAGCTTTGCCCCGTCCGAGCCCGGATCCTTCGTGGCCGGCGGCTGATCGATCAAGCCCGTGACCAGCCAAAGCAGCAGGCGTTCCAGGCGCCATGCGACCTGGCCCGGCAAGCCCGCGTGCCACAAACTGCCGCGCATGAGCCCGATCGCGCCAGGGGCGAAGCTGCGCGCAATGGTCATGACGGCCCGGCCGCCGGCGCAGCCGCCTGGGAAGCGTCCAGAAACAAGAGCCGCGGCGGCGCGATCACCTCACCCCAGCCGCCGCTGTCGGCAATGCGGAGCCGCACCAGCAGCGGCGCCATCTGCGGCTGGTCCCAATGCTGGCGCCAAACCAGCTCGCCGTCCTCGGTCGCCTGCAGATACTCAAAGCCCGCGGGCGGCAGGGCGTCGGCCAGGGTGCGGGTCAGGCGGCCCTCCGGCAGTTGCGAGCTGATGAATGTCACGTCCAATCTCCGGCCGGCAGCGGTCGGCACCAGCCGCCAGACCTGCTCATAGCGCCCCGGCGGCAACGCGGCCACCGGAGTTTCGGTGAAAAACCGAATCGTTTCCGTATCGCCGGTGAGCAGCGGCCGCGGCGGCTGCCCGGGGACCCGGGCGGGGATCACGGCGCGCGCCACCTGGGTGCGGAACAGTCGGGCCACCACGGCTTGATCGGCGCGCAGATCCGCGCGCGCCTCCACCCGCGCCAACATCCGCTGGGTTTGGCTGACCGTGCCGGCCAGCCCGGTGCCGATCAGCGCCACCAGGCTCAGCACGATGAGCAGTTCCAGCAGCGTGAAGCCCCGGCTCATGGTCAGAACTCTCCCTGCGGCTGAACCGGGATCAGGCGCACCGTTTCCAGGGTCACCGTGCGGCGACCACGCTCGGCCATGGCTTCGATGCGCACCGGCTGCAAACGCGCAGCCGGCGCATAGATCGGCATCGCGACGACCCGCACACGCCACACCAGGCCATTGCTTGTGGTGCCGCGGCGCTGCTCCAGTCCGCCCGCCGCGGCTTGGTCCAACAAGGCTTGAACAAAGCGCTGGTCTGCCAGCCGCTGGCCGATCGCCGTTTCCGCACCAGCGGCAGCGGACAGGCCGCGATACAGCGCCACAAGGGTCAGCGACAGGATCGTAAAGGCCACCAACACCTCCAACAAGGTGAAGCCCCGGCTCATTGGCGGACTGCCTGGTCGATGCGAATGCGGCCGGTCAACCAATCAATGGCAATACCCTGGCGCGCCGACCCGCTGATCAGATCGATCCGACCACCGCTCGCCGAGCCGTCCGGATAGAATAGAAATAGCGCTGTCTCAGCATCGGCCAGTCCGGCCGCGGTGGTGACCTGCAGCGTCAGGTGCTGCGGCAGCCGATAGGCTTGGCCGCGACCCACCGACACCTGTCTGTCCACCAGGGCCACGCGCAGGCGGGCGGTCTGATTGCCGGCGATTGCCGCGGCCCGCGCTGTCCGCGCGTGTCCGGCCACCTGCGTGATCGCCTGGCGCAAACGCAGGCGATCTTGGCTCGCGCCGAGGCGCGGCAGTGCCAGACCCGCCAGTAAGGCGGTCAGCGCCAGCACGATCAGCAGTTCAAACAAGGTGAAGCCGTGCCGCTTCACTGCACCAACTCTCCAACACCCAAGACCGCCGCCATGATCGACCACACGATCAGGCCGACCACCAGGCCCATGATCAGCGTCACCGCCGGTGTCAACAGCGCCACAAACCGCTTGATCCGGCGGTCGGCCCGCTCCTGCAGAAGCTGCGCCAGCTCATCCAGAATGCGCTCCAACCGGTTGCTCTGCTCACCGACCCGCACCATGCCGGTGACGCTGACCGGAAACAGCGGTTCAGCGGCCAAGGCGCGCCACAGCGCCTGGCCACCGGTCAAGCGCTCTTCCGCTCGGGTCAGTGCCACCGCCAAGGCCTGATTGGCAAGGGCGCCGCGGGCCACGGCAATGGCCCGTTCAATCGGCACACCGCCGCGCAGCAAGGTTGCCAAGGTGGCGGCGAAGCGCGCCATGGCCCCGTCCAACACCAACGGGCTCACGATGGGCGCCCGCAACACCCAGGCATCCATGCGCTGGCGCCCGGCCGGCGTCCGTCGCGCGGCCAGCAGCAAAAGCCCGGAGGCGGCGAGCAACGCCGCCAAAAGCGGGCCAGCCTCGACAAGAAACTGGCTGACCGAGCGCACCGCTTGCGTGACCGGAGGCAGGGCCGCCCCCGCACCGTCGAACACCGGTTCGAATTGCGGAATGACCGCGGTGACCAGCAGCAGAATCGTGCCAAGAGAGACAAGGATCAGAATGACCGGATAGATCAGCGCACCGGTGAGCTCGGCGCGCAGCCTTTCCATGCGTCCCAGATGTTCGGCAATGCTGCGCAGCACCGACACCAAGGCGCCGGAGCGTTCGCCGGCCTGCAGCATCGCCGCCTCCATGGCACCCAGTCCCAGGCCGCACTCGGCCAACGCGCGCGAGACCGGGACCCCCTGGCGCAAGCGATCAAGTGCGGCCTCGATTGCGCGGCGCACCCGCGCGCTCTCGGAGGTCTCCGCAACCAGGCTCAGCCCCTGTTCAGCGGTCAAACCCGCCTCAAGCAGGGTGGCCAGTTCGCGCAAGGCTGCCAAGCGCTGTGCGGAGCCGATACCGCTGCCAAGACGGATGTCGCTCCTGAGCACCTGCATCAGCGGGTGGCGTTCCGGCTCAAGGCGGATCAGGACGCCATCTTGCCCGGCCAGGCTGCGCACCGCACTCAAGCGATCCGGCGCTTCGGTCCGGCCATCGTGATACTGCCCGTCCGCCGTCTTGATGCGGTAGCGGAAGGCGGGCATGCCGCTAATCGTCCCGCGTGGCCTGAACCACGTCTTCCAGCGCCACAATCCCGTCCAGCACCCGGGCCACGCCGCGCTCGCGCATGCTCAAAAAGCCCTTGTCCTGTGCTGCCGCTTGCAAAACCTGGGCATCTCGCCGCGCATAGATGTGCGGCCGGATCTCCGCGTCGACCGGCAGCACTTCGTAAATCACCGTGCGGCCGCGATAACCGGTGCCGTTGCAGGCCGCACACCCGTTTGGCCGGAAAATTTCGAAGGAGGCGCCAGTGCGCTCGGCCATAGCCCGTGGCGCCAAGCGTTCCAGCACGGCCCGCGGGACCGTCTCCGCCTGCTTGCACTGATCGCACAAGCGGCGCACCAGCCGCTGGCCCACCGCCGCGGACAACGTGGTCGCCAGAAGAAAATCCTCCACTCCCATGTCCAGAAGGCGAGACACGCTGGCAGCGGCGGAATTGGTATGCAGCGTGGCCAAGACCAAATGCCCGGTGAGTGCGGCTTCCACCGCGATGCGCGCGGTCTCGACATCGCGTATCTCGCCGATCAGGAGGATATTGGGATTGTGCCGCAGGGTCGATCGCAGCACCGCGGCGAAATCCAGCCCGATGGCGGGATTAACCTGGACCTGGACAACCTCCTCCAGTTCATATTCGACTGGATCTTCCACAGTGATGATCTTGACGCCAGGCCGGTTCAAGTCCTTCAGCGCGGCATAAAGCGTGGTGGTCTTACCGGAGCCGGTTGGGCCGGTGACCAGGACAATGCCGTTGGGCCGGCCGATCTGTTCGCGCAAGGCGTGAAGCGCCTCGCCATCAAACCCCAGATCCGCGAAATCCAGCGATACGGTGGAGCGATCCAGGATCCGTAACACCACGGTCTCACCGCGGATGCTCGGCAAGGTGGCCACACGGAAATCCACCGGTCGGCCCTGCACGGTGCGGCGCAGGCGGCCGTCTTGCGGCAGGCGCTGCTCGGCAATGTTCAACTGCGACAGCAATTTGATGCGGGAGATCACCGCCGGTGCCTCGGCTGCGGCAATGGCCGGTTCGGCGATCAAGGTCCCGTCGATGCGGAACCGCACCGATAAGCCATCCTCACGCGGCTCCAAGTGAATGTCCGAGGCGCCGCGCTCCACCGCTCGCGCAATCAGCCGATTGACCTGGCGGATGACCGGCGCTTCGCTGGCCAAATCGCGCAGCCGGCCGATATCGGCATCGCTGGCCGCGGCCTCCGCCGGCTCATCTTCCTCCTGCGCCTCGGCCCGGGCGAAGGCTTCCAGGCGCTGATCGATATGGGCCTGAGTGGCAACCTTCAGCGAGACCGGCTTGCCCAGCGCCAACCGCGCAGCCCGCAGCGCGAACAGATCGGTCGGGTCAGCCGCCACCAGAACAGCCGCATCCTCGCCATCTTGAAGAACAAGCAGATGATGCAACCTTTGAAAGCGTAGCGGCAATGCCGGGCATGGCACCGGATCGGCCGGCAGATCAGCCAGTTCGATTTCCGGCGCGCCGGTGAAATTGGCCAGCGCATGGCGGCACCGCAGATCGGTCATCAAGCCCAGATGCACGATCACTTCCGGCAGCGCCTGCCCGCTGGTTTCCGCTGCGGCCATGGCACGATCCAAGGCAGCGGCCTCCA
The DNA here is from genome assembly GCA_050331575.1 of Rhodothalassiaceae bacterium. GTDB lineage: Bacteria > Pseudomonadota > Alphaproteobacteria > Sphingomonadales > Rhodothalassiaceae > JBHJGS01. The sequence goes on from JBHJGS010000001.1 coordinate 44,362, forward strand.
ACGCGCCCGTGCCGCGCAGATAGGCCGCAAAGCCCTGATCGTGACGGTCCGCCTGCGCCGTTGATGCCATGATGTCCTCGTCCGCCTGTCCAAGGTCAGAGTCTAGGAAGTCCTTAATACGGCGGCAAGCGGCACTGTACGAGAAAGGCAGAAAGCGTTTTCAGGCGGTGCGGTTTAACAGCAAGTGTGGCAAGCCGTGCGTCACCATCCCGGTTGAAAGGACAGTGCCTATGACCCGCCCGCCCTTGCCGCCGTTTGACGACGCCAGCGCTGCCCAAAAAACCCGGCTGGCCGAGGATGGCTGGAACAGCCGCAATCCCGAGGCAGTCGCTCAGGCCTATGCGATCGACTGTCGCTGGCGCAATCGCGCGGAATTCATCACCGGGCGCGACCAGATTATCGCCTTCCTCACCCGCAAATGGGCGCGCGAGCTGGCGTATCGGCTGATCAAGGAGGTCTGGACCTACAATGGCCACCGCATCGCCGTGCGCTTTGCCTATGAGTATCGCGACGATAGCGGCCACTGGTTCCGCGCCTATGGCAATGAGAATTGGGAGTTCGGCGCGGACGGCCTCATGCGCCGGCGCATCGCCAGCATCAACGAGCACCCGATCGCCGAGACCGAGCGCAAATTCCACTGGCCGCTCGGCCGCCGGCCCGATGACCATCCCGGTCTCAGCGATCTGGGCCTTTAGGGGACTGTTAAGGAGACGGTAGGCGCTTTGAACCCCTATGCGTTTGCGGCCTTGTCGCCCGGGCGGCGGAGACCTAAGGACTGTCGCAAATGTCAAACGGACTAGCGCCGGGCCGCGGGGCCCGCTGGAAGGGGCTGCAATGCTGGTCGCGCCCAGTGATCTGATCGGCGACATCGATCTGGACGGCTGTACCGAGGCAGACCTGAATCGCCTGCCGATCGGCGTGATCAAGCTGGATGCCGAGGGCCGGGTGCTGTTCTATAACGAAGCCGAAGCCAAGCTGGCCTGCCGGGACGTGGATTGCGTCATCGGCCGGAATTTCTTCACCGAGGTGGCGCCATGTGCGCGGGTGCCGGCCTTCCAAGGCCGGTTCCAGGCCGGCGTATCCGCCGGGGCATTGAACGAACAGTTTCTGTTCAACTTCGACTTCGACATGCGCCCGGTGAAAGTCAGCGTGCAATTGCGCGATGCCGGCACACCCGGCGAATATTGGGTGCTGACCCATGTGGTCGATCGCTGCGACGCGGCACGCCCCGCACAGGATCGCGACGCCGCGCGCGCGCCGGACTGTATCCAACCCAGTGGCGTGCTAATCATTGGCAATCTTGACACCGGCAGCGTCGTCGGCTGCAGCCACAATGTCAGGGATCTGCTGCGCGGAGACGCCGGTCCGCACCCGGGCGATGGACTTGCCGACTGGCTGCCGGAGGCGTTCTTGGCCCGAATGGCAGAGGCACAGGCGAGCCTGACCTCCGTGGTCGAAAGCACACTGCGTCTGACCGGCTGCCCCGATTGTCTACGCGTGCGCGCCACCGTGCGCGCGCCTCTGGCCTTCTTCGAACTGACCGTGGCGGCTCCGCCCGGCACCGATCACGGGCCCGACGCCGCCGCTCTGGGCGAGATGATCGCTGCCCTGCGTCAGGCGCCAAGTCGGCAAGCCCTGTGCGACCGCATGGTGAAGCTGTTGGGCCCCGTCACCGGCTTCGATCGTCTGTTTCTTTGCGCCTTGGATGCCGAAGGCCATGGCCGGGTCGTGGCGGAATACCGCTGTTCTGACCGACTGCCGGCGCTCGCGGGGCGCCATCTGCCGGCCGAGGATCTGGCGATGGCCTACGGTGCGCGCAACACGGACGCGGTGCAGCTGACACCGAGCCGGGAGTATGGTCCGGTGCCGGTGACCCTGGCTGAGACCGCGACAGACGCCGCACGCGACCTGACCGGGCTGCACATCGCAGCGGTTCCGCCGGCGCAAACCCGGCTGCACCGGCAAATCGGCGTCAATGGCGCCCTGGCCGTGCCGTTGCGCGCCGGCACCAGGCCCTGGGGCCTTCTGATCGGCCATCATCATGCGCCGCATCCCTTGTCGCCGGCGACGCAACGGGCGGTCAGCGCCCTCGCAGACGCCTTTTGCGGCTTCATGGAGGGGCTGGAAGCGCGCGAGCAAAGGCGCCGCCGACGCGCCGGCCGTGGGGTTGTCATGGCGCTGTTGGAAGCGCTCAGCGCCACTGAAGACATCATGGCCGCAGGCCTGGCCGGGCCGCCGAGCCTGCTGGATCTGTTCGACAGCTGCGGTGCCGCCCTGATCATCGACGACCAGCTGCATCTGTTGGGACGCTGCCCGCCCGCGGGCTTGATCCGCGCGCTGATCGACCATGCCGCCGCTCACCAGGCGGAGCATCTGTGGCACAGCACCTGCCTGGCCCGGCACCTGCCGGCCTTTGGGGCCTATCGCGCCATGGCCAGCGGCGCCATCGCGGCCTTTCCAGCGCCGGACAGCGGCACCGCGGTGATCTGGTTTTTGCCGGAGCGGGTGATGACCCGGGCCTGGGCCGGACGCCCCTACACCGCCGGCGGCCAGGCCGAAGACTGGCTGGAAGTGACCGAGGGGATGAGCGCACCGGTGGAAGAGGCCATGCTGGATATGTGCGAGGAGGTCCGCTTGGCACTGGGCGAGTTCCTGGTGCGGCGGGGCGAGCGGCTCGCCCGCCTGGCCGAGGAATTGGCCGCCGGCCGCGCGCGCCTGGCGTCCCTGCTGGACAGCATGGTCGAAGCGGTGCTCGGCTGCGACACCACAGGTGGCATCGTCAGCGCCAATGCCGGGGCAGCGCGGCTGTTCGGCACGGCGGTGGGGAAGCTCATCGGCGGCGCCTTGAGCGACTGGTTTGCGGCGGAAGACCAGGCGGCCTTGCAGGCGCTGATCCATGCGGGCGACGGCGAAGTGGTGCGCCTGCGTGTCCGCCGCGAGGATGGCAAGGTCCTGCCCGTCGATGTCACCATCGGTCAATGGCATGACCGGGATGAGCGCAATCTGGTCGCCGTCTTGCGCGACCAGGGTGAGAAAGTGCGCCTGGAACAACGTGCGGCGCAGCAGAGTAAGCTGGAAGCTCTTGGCCAATTGGCCGGTAGCGTCGCCCACGATTTCAACAATTTCCTGTCGATCGTTTCCGGGAATCTGGAGCTTGCCCAGATGCAGGTTGACGATCAGGCCGTGTTGGAGCGGTTGCAGGCAGCCCGCCATGCGGTGCGCCGCGGGTCAGAACTGACCGATCGGCTTTTGGCCTTGGTCAAGCGCGCGCCGACGGTGCAAAAGGTCCAGGATCTGGCGGCGGTGATCCGTGCGGCAGAACCGCTGCTGCAAACCACTCTGGGCCCCCAAGTCAGCCTGGTGCTTGCGCTGCCGCCGAGCCCCTGTTGGGCCGCGGTGGAAACCGGCCAACTGGAAAATGTGCTGATCAATCTGTTGAACAATGCCCGGGATGCCATGCCCGATGGCGGCAAGGTGCAGGTCGCGCTGGACCAATCAGGTGGGCGGGCGGTCTTGTCGGTCACCGATACCGGCAGCGGCATGAGCCCGGAAGTGGCGGCACGCGCGCTTGATCCCTTTTTCACCACCAAACCGACCGGCAAAGGCACCGGCTTGGGCCTGACCACCTTGAACGAATTGGCCCAAAGTGCTGGCGGCGAGGTCAAGATCGATACGGAACCGGGCCGCGGCACAACCATTCTGCTGAGCCTGCCGCAGGCCGCTCCCGAGGCCGCCGCCGCCGCGCCGGCACCTGCCGACCCGCGCCTGTTGCTGGTCGAGGATATGGCGCCCTTGCGCCGGGTCATCGCGGATTTGCTGACCCATGCCGGCTATGCGGTGACCGAGGCCGCCAGTAGCCGGGAGGCGTTAAGGCTGTTGCGCCAGGACGGCCCGTTCGATCTACTGCTGACCGACATCTTGTTGGGGGACGCCGACCGCGGCGACCGGCTGGCGCTGACCGCGCTGGCGGAACAGCGGGTTGCCCGCGCGGTCTGCATAACCGGCGATGACAGCGTGTTGGCGGACGCGGCCTTGCCGCCAGACGTGCCGGTTCTGCGCAAACCCTTCAAACTTGACGCGTTTTTGGCCCATGTTCGCCGTCCACAATAAGCCCGCTGTGGCGCGCATGCGCAGAATCGCCGCAAATTTTCACAAAATCGTAAGAATATGCCACTTATTGGTGATGAGCGCCGCTTTCGCGTTGCAAGTGTGAATTTGCGATCTTACGCTGGCGCGATCGGCTGGGTATACATTAGATTGCTGTGGGACATGGGGGCAATTGCAGGTCAACGTCCAGCAGAAATCCTGCTGGTTGATGATGAGCTGGCCTTGCGCGACGTGGTGCGGTCGGCTCTGGAACAAGCGCGCTTCGCGGTCCATGAAGCCGGAAGTCTTACGCAAATGTGGCAGCTGCTGAAACAGCGGCCGGCCACCAACCTCATCCTTTTGGATCTGAACTTGCCGGATGGCGACGCGCTGTCGATTGCTGCGAGTTTGCGCGAACGCTTCGAGGGCGGTGTGATCGTGATCACGGGGCGCAGCGACCCGGTCGACCGGATCGTCGGCCTGGAGACCGGCGCAGACGATTATCTGGCCAAGCCGCTGGATTTGCGCGAACTGATCGCCCGCGTCCGCAGTGTGCTGCGCCGGGTCGGCGGGCTGGATCGCGGCCGGTCGCATTCGGTCTATCGGTTCGACCGCTGGACCTATGATGCTGCCGCTTGGCGGTTGAGCCATGATGAAGACGGCGATGTGGCGTTGACGCAATATGAGGCGGCCTTGCTGCGGCTGTTCCTGGAAAGCAATGGGCAGACGCTCAGCCGCTCCTTCCTGGCGCAATCCCTGGGCGGACGCCCGCACGAGCCGCAGGATCGCAGCATTGACAATCTGGTCAGCCGGCTGCGCAAGAAGCTGGCGCGGGATCCGCAGACCGGTCGGCGTATCCGCGCCGTTCGCGGCATCGGCTACCAAATGGTCGGCGAGATTCAGAGCCTGCCCGATGCTGCGGCCATCAGGGCGGCCGGCGCAGCGCAGGCCGAAGCGCTAGCCGTCCGACACTAGAGCGGTATCCGGCTGCGGCAGCAGGCGGTAGCCGATCATGCCGGTCAGCATGGCGGCGAAGAAGATCGCCACGTCGGGCCGGCCGGTGCCCAGGGCGGCGATGGCCGGGCCTGGGCACAGCCCGGCCAGGCCCCAGCCCAGCCCGAACAGCACCGACCCACCGATCAGCCGAGCATCGATCGCCTGCGTGCTCGGCACCTGAAAGCTCCCGCCCGCAAGCGGCCGGCGGCGCCGCCACACCAGCCGGTAGCCGATCGCCGTCACCGCAAGCGCTGAGGCCATGACCAGAGCCAGGCTGGGATCCCAGGCGCCGGTGATATCCAAGAATGCCAGAACCTTGGCCGGGTTGATCATCTGCGAAACGGTCAGGCCCAAGCCGAAGATCAGGCCGATTGCGTAAGCCGTTAAGACCTGTTTCACAACCCACCTCCGGCGCCATGGCGAACCCCATAGACGGTGGCCACGGCCGTCGCCATGAAGACGAGCGTGGCAAGGATGGAGCGGGTCGACAATCGGCTGATCCCGCAAACGCCATGGCCGCTGGTACAGCCGCTGCCCAAGCGAGTGCCGAGCCCGACGAGCAGCCCGGCGACAATCAGCAGCACGGGAGACTGAGGCATGGTGATCTGCGGCAGACCGCCCGTGGCGACACCGACAATCAAGGGGGCGGTGATCAGGCCCAACACAAAAGCCAGCCGCCAGGCGCGGTCAGCGCCCGGGGCAGCCCCCGCCAACCCGCCCAAGATCCCGCTGATCCCGGCGATTCGGCCATGCACAAGCATCAGCAGAACCGCGGATACACCGATCAGCGCCCCACCAATCAGCGCCGATACAGGGGTAAACTCCGTCACCATCATGCTCTCCCGGATGCGGCCATTCACGCGGGGAAAGCTAGTCCGCGTCCTATCAATTGTCAATTAGCGATAACGTAATTTGGCGGGCCTCCGCGGGCTGCCGCATGGCCTAGGGCATTATCCGGTCAATCGCGATCGCGGTTGATCAGAGGAAAATGCCCGCTCTTTAAGGGGGCGATCCACTTAATGCTCTAATAAAATGCCCGGCCGGGCCAGGGCCACGCGCTCTAAACCGCCTGCACCTTGCCCAGAAACGCCTCAACATCGTGTCGCAGGCTTTTGCTGAGCTCGGACAATTGGTCAGCGGCCGTGCGAACCTGGTTGGACGCTTCGGAAGATTGGCTTGCCTCGCGATTGACCTCGCGGATTTCGCGATTAACCTCTTCAGCGCCTTGATGCGCCACCTCGATGCCTCGGCGGGTTTCGCCGGTGGTGACATCCTGCTCCTCACATGCCGCAGCGATGCCCCCCATATGGCCGCTGACTTGTTCGATGGAGCTCTTGATGTGGGTCATGGCGCTGACGCTTGACTGCACGCCGGAGCGCATCGCCGCGACATGGGTGGCGACCTGTTCGGTGGCCTTGGCGGTCTGCTGCGCCAGCGACTTGACCTCTGCGGCGACCACCGCGAAGCCGCGACCGGCCTCGCCGGCGCGCGCCGCCTCGATGGTGGCATTCAGCGCCAAGAGATTGGTCTGTTCCGCGACCGCCTCGATCAGTTGGATCACCTCGCCGACCTTGCCGGCAGTTTCGGTCAGGCGGCCCATCGACACCGCGCCGTCTTCAGAGGCTTGGACCGCATCCTGGCACAACGCGCTGGTCTGGCTGACCTGACGATTGACCTCGCCGATGGCCCGGGTGAATTCATTCACCGCCTCGCTGATGATGCGCACGCTTTCGTGCATGGTGTCGGACGCCTGTACCAGAGAGGTGGAGCGCCGACCGGTGGATTCGGCCGCGGTCACCATGGTGTCCGAGCACTGGCCCATCTCCGCCAGCCGCTGCTCTTGCAGGCGCAGGCTGCCTTCGACCTTCTGGCGGAACATCTCGATCAAGTCGGCCATCTGTTGGGCCTTGCGCGCCCGCTCCTGATTGGCGCGCGCCTCCGCTGCCAGCGCTTCGCGCTCCTCTGCGGCCTGGCGTTCCGCCGCTTCCTTTTCCTGCTGCGCCGCTTGGGCCTGATGCTGTTGCGCTTCGCGTTCCAGGCGCAGCCGCTCAGCGGCCTTGTCGCGCAGATTGGCGATGGCACGCGACACGCTGCCCAGCTCGTCCTTGAAGCGGGTGCCGGGCTCCTCGGTTTCGAACCGGCCGTCGGCGATCTGATTGACCGCGACCTCCAACCGCTGCACCGGGCCCACGGTGCCTTTCACGACGACATAAGAGCCAATGAGCACGAACAGGATGGTCAGCAGTGAAATGCCCCAGCTCAGACGGTTCGCCAACGCTGCAACGGCGCGAGCATCCGCCCGGGCTTCCTCATTGGCGCGTTCTGCCAATTGCTCGATCTGCGCGAAGGGCTCTGCAGCGCGTTCATAAATTCCGTCCAGGCGCGTCACTTCCCGTTCGAATGCCAAGCGCTCGTCGGCATAGGTCATGAACGAGGTGACATAATTCTTCAGATGGCCCTCGATTTCAGCCTTCACGTCCGGCGGCAGCGGTGCGCCGGCGAAGATCTCGCGAAAGCGGGCGGCGCGCTGATCGTGGCGGTCAAGATATTTGGTGTCCAACCGGGCAATGAAGTCCTTTTCATGCCGGCGCATCAGCAGCATGAGGATTTCCAGATCCTTGTTGGTATTGACCTTCAACGCATCTTCGATGGCATGCACCGAGGCGCGCAGGGCGCCCTCCAATCCGCTGTCCGCATCCAGGCCGATATTGATGCGGAAGCGCGAAACGGTTGCAAACTGGCTTTGGTGCTCGGCATAGACCGTGTCCAGTGCCGTTAGGTCTGCCAGCGCCGCCTCTGGCAGCTTGGCGCGCAGATCCGTCAAAAGCGCCATGACCTCGCTGGACAATCGGTCATAGGCCTCAGCAAACGCCGCATCGCGCTTCAGCAAGAAATCCTTCTCTGCCTGGCGCAGGCTCAAGCCTTTCAACTCCGCCAGCCGCACCTCCGACAGAAGTTCAGCGGCTTGGTTGGCCACGCGGGCGGCGGACTGCTGCATCGCCGCGGTCACATTGTTGATCGCCAGCAACATCACCAGCGTGATGACGGACACAACGGCAAGGCCGCCGACCCGGAAGAGTATCGAAATATTGCGGATGCGTTCGACGATGCCGGTCATGACCCCTGTCCCTTTTCGCAAGGCAAGCGGGTGGCCGTTTCAGGCGTATGGAGCAGACGGCCACTGCCGGGATCGGAGGTTTAAGCACGGCGGCTTAAGTAAATGTGGCAGACAAAGTGAACTTTCAGTGAAAGCGCGTGAGCGCCATGTCCTTTAGCGAGCCGCCGGATAGCGCAGCCGCCCAAGGAATCGCGACAAAGACGGCATCGCCTCCCCGGCCTTCATCACCCGACCCTTGGCCTTCTCGAACTGCATCACATTTTCGATACGGCGGTCCAGAAACGCCCGGGTGCGGGCCATCTGTGGGTCTGGATCTGAAAGCCACACCAGCAAAGTGGAACTGTATACGCCGCTCAAGATCGCGCGCTTGGTGTACCAATTATAGTCCGTGCTGGTATCGCCGATCGCTCGCCAGATCGTATCGGCAGTGCGCCAGAGAATGCGCGCGGACAAAGCCGGTCGCTGCATCAGATAGCCAGCCACCCAGCTGGCGGCTTCCCTGTGCTCGGCTGCCCCCTGGAGCCGAAGCTGCACCGCCCAGCTGACCTTCTGGCGGATCTTCATGTTGGCCAGCTTGTATGGGGTCATCGCCTCGGTCATCTTGCGGTCGGCTTCCTGGCAATAAAGATCGACCGCCTCGTCCATGCCACCGGGAAAGGCCAGTTCGGCCATTTTCTTTGGCAGATCCAGCTCTTGCGCCGCCCGGGCGAAGGCACGCCAAGTGACACCATCAAACGGGATGTGCGCCAAGGCGGCTTGCAACAGCGGCACGCGCCAGTCCTCGGGGCTCCAGTCGTTCGCGCTGCGGGTCATGGCACAGTCCCCTCCTATTGACCTCGGCCGGGCTTCAAATGACCGCTGCAATGCGCTATCATACGCCAAAGATGAGCGGGAAGATCAAGGGTGAGGGGCTGCGTGCGGCGCGGTCACGAACCTGTTTTTCCCGCGTTTTGGCTTTGCCTCATGCAGAAATGCTGCTATGGGGCGCGGGTTATCCAGTCTTTAGGTTGATGCACAGGAAGGAGAGAGCCGCTCGATGCAGGTGGTTGTTCGGGACAATAATGTGGACCAGGCGCTGCGCGCGCTGAAAAAGAAATTGCAGCGCGAAGGCGTCTATCGCGAGATGAAGCTCCGCCGCTTCTACGAAAAGCCCTCGGAGAAGAAGGCACGGGAACAGGCCGCTGCCGTGCGCCGGGCCCGCAAGCTGGAGCGAAAGCGCGCCGAACGCGACGGTCTGGTCCGCCGCTGATCCGTCCCGGGCTGCGTCTGCGGCTCGCCGATTGGAACAAAAAACCGCCCCGGGTGCGTCCCGTGGGCGGTTTTTCGTGTCGACTCCGCAGGCAATGGCCGTCCCACCCCCTGCCCGGGATACTTGGCAAATCCCGAACGGCGCGCCTATAGTCCGCCCGTCGCCTGTGTGACCCTTGTGTGACAGGCGGCCTTATGGGGAGCGTTATGACCGATCGTCCCGACAATCCGGACCGGCGCCGGGCGCTGGGCCTTGCCGCGATCACCGGGGCGGCCGCGGCCGGGGCGGGCACGGTGGCCGCACTGGTCGCGTCCTCCGGATCAAAGTCCGGCCGGGTCCGCGGCGCGCCGGCGGTGGCCGGCCAGGCCCAGCGCACATTGAAGCTGGTGACCACCTGGCCCCGCAACTTTCCCGGCCTGGGCACCGGTGCGCAGCGCTTCGCCGACCGATTGACCGCCGTGACCGACGGCCGCCTGAAGGTGACACTCTATGCCGCGGGCGAATTGGTGCCGGCGTTCGAATGTTTCGACGCGGTGGCCCAGGGCAAGGCGGATATGTATCACGCCGCGGAATATTACTGGCAGGGCAAGTCGCCGGCCTTCAACTTCTTCACCGCCGTGCCGTTCGGCATGATCGCCAGCGAATATAATGCGTGGATGCGCTTTGGCGGCGGCCAGGAGGTGTGGGATCAGACCGCGCGGCGCTTCAACATCAAGGGCATGCCGTGCGGCAGCACCGGTGTGCAGATGGGCGGCTGGTTCAAGCGGCCGATCCGCACTCTGGAGGATTTCCAGGGGCTGAAGATCCGCATGCCCGGGCTGGGTGGGGAGATGATGGCGCGCGTCGGGGCCACGCCGGTGACCAAATCCGGCGGGGAGCTCTACCAGGCGCTCGATCAGGGCAATATCGACGCCACCGAATGGGTCGGACCGTGGAACGATATGGCGTTCGGCTTTCACCGCATCGCGCGCTATTATTACTGGCCCGGTGTGCATGAGCCGGGCAGTTGCCTGGGCGTCGGCATCAATCTGGATCTGTGGGAGGATTTCAGCCCGGCTGAACGGGCGGCGGTTGCCGCTGCCGCCGCCGCGGAAAATGATATCATGCTGGCGGAATTCAATATGGAGAATGCCCGCGCGCTGGGCCGCCTGCTGCGCGATCCCAAGGTTGAGGTGACACGCTTTCCAGAACCGGTGCTGAAGCGCCTGGCCGAGGTCGGCCAGCAGGTTCTGGCCGAACAGGCGCAGGGCGATGCCCAGACCGCCGAGGTCTATGACAGTTTCCTGAAGGCCCGCACCCAGGTTGCCGCCTGGGGCGATATTGCCGAACGGGCCTTCGTCCAGGCTCGGCAACTGGCCAACGCGTGATGTTGACGGCGATCGACCGGATCAACAAGGGCATCGGCGTGCTCGCCGCGGCGTGCGGGCTGGCGCTGATCCTGGTGCAGTTCGGCCTGGTGTTGGCCGCGCATGTGTTCAATGCCGGGTCCATCGCCTGGCAGGACAGCCGATTCTATCTAAACGGCTTTTTGTTCCTGGGCGCGGCCGGCTATGCGCTGGCGACCGATGCGCATGTGCGCGTCGATCTGTTCTATCGCGAAGCCGGACCCCACGCCCAGGCGATGATCGATCTGCTGGGCCTTTTGGTTCTGCTGGCGCCGGTGTTGTTCTTGGTGTGGTGGACGGGCCTGCCCTATGTGCTGTCCAGCTGGCAGCAGCGGGAAGGGGCGATTGAGGCCGGCGCACTGCCCTATGTGTATCTGTTGAAGTCCGCCTTGCTGCTGTTCGCCTTGACCTTGTCCTTGCAGGCGATCGCGCTGGGCACGCGCTGCTGGGTTCGCCTGTTCCGGCCATGACCCTGGCGAGCCTGCTTCTTATATTGATGCTGATCGCCCTGCTGGCCTGGTTGATGACCGGCTTTCCGGTCGCCTTCGTGCTTGCCGGGACGGCGCTGTTGTTCGGCGCGATCGGCAGTGCCGCGGGCGTGCTGGATGCCGAGTTCATCGCCTTCCTTCCGAACCGCATTTACGGCACCGTGCGCAACGAGCTCCTGCTGGCTGTGCCCTTGTTCATCGCCATGGGCACCATGCTGGAACGGTCCAAAGTGGCGGAGGATCTGCTCGACAGTATGGGCCGGCTGTTCGGGCCCGTGCGCGGCGGCCTGGGTCTTTCCGTCACCATCGTCGGAGCGCTCCTGGCCGCATCTACCGGCATCGTCGGTGCCACGGTGGTGACCATGGGGCTGATTTCTTTGCCGACCATGCTGAAGCGCGGCTATGACCCGCGCCTGGCCAGCGGCGCGATCGCCGCAGCCGGCACGCTGGGCCAGATCATCCCGCCGTCCATCGTGCTGATCCTGTTGGCCGATCAATTGTCCGGGGCGTATCAGGAGGCGCAGCGCGATCTGGGCGTGGTGTCGCCGGAGCCTTTGTCGGTGGGCGAGCTGTTCGCCGGCGCGCTGGTGCCGGGGCTGGGCCTGGTCGGCCTTTACCTGCTCTATCAGGTGATCATGGCGCTGGTCCGCCCCGCGTCGAGCCCGGCGATCCAGAATGAGACCCTGACGCGCGACACCGCGTTTTGGGGCCGGCTCCTGCGCGCTTTGATCCCGCCGATTCTGCTGATCATCGCGGTGCTGGGATCGATCCTGGGCGGCGTGGCCACGCCCACCGAGGCCGCCGCGGTCGGCGCGGTCGGCGCGATCTTGCTGGCGGGCCTGCGCCAGACGCAGCGGCGCGGCACGCTGTGGGCGGTCCGCGGCAGTGTTGCCGCGCTGATCGTGTTGCTTGCGCTGCCCGCCCTGGGGCCGCCGGCGGGCCTTGGCCTGGTGCTTCGCTGGGCCACCCTTGTGCTGTTCGGCGTGGGCTTGATCGCGGCTCTTTGGACCGCCTGGGACTCCGGGATCCTGGCGCCGATGCTGATGGCGACGGTGCGCATCACCACGATGATCTACACCATTCTGATCGGGGCTGCCTTGTTCGCGCTCGTCTTTCGCGGGCTGGGCGGCAAGGAGCTGATCGAAGCGGGCTTGAGCGCCCTGCCCGGCGGCGTCACCGGCGCGGTGCTGCTGGTCATGCTGGTGATGTTTCTGCTCGGCTTCTTTCTCGATTTTATCGAGATCACCTTCATCGTCGTGCCGATTGTGGCGCCGATCCTGTTGGTCATGGGCGTGGATCCGGTATGGCTGGGCATTATGATGGCGATCAATCTGCAGACCAGTTTCCTAACCCCGCCCTTCGGCTTCGCGCTGTTCTATCTTCGCGGCGTAGCGCCCGACACTGTTGCCACCGGTGCGATCTATCGCGGCGCCGTGCCGTTCGTGCTGATCCAATTGGCGGCGATCTTAATGCTGTCAGCCTGGCCCGGGCTTGCCACTTGGCTGCCCGCCCGGCTGATCGCCTCATGAGTGGGCTGTTCGACACCGGCCTGATCCTGCTTCTGGCGGTGGTGCTGCCGGGCCTGTTGCTGCTGCAGGCGCCGATGGTGCGCCAGCTGCTGATGAGTGAGCAGGCGCCGCGCCGGGCGTTCTTGTATCTGCAATCCATGGCGATGCAGTGGATCCTGGTGGGCGTCGCCATCCTGGTCTGGATCGGCGGCGACCGCTCGCTGGCACAAGCCGGCTTCCGCATCCCGCCGGAGCGGGGCTTCTGGATTGGAGCGGCGATCGTGGCCACGGTCGGCATTGCGCTGTCCTTGCTCAGCCAGATGGTCGCGCGCCGGCTGACCTGGCGCCTGGCGTTTTTGCGAGCCATGCCGCAGGCGACGGAAAAGCTGATCCCGGCAACGCCGAAGGATCTGTCCTTGTTTTTGCCCGTGGCGGTGACCGCCGGGTTCTGCGAGGAACTCTTGTTCCGCGGCATCTTGCCGGCGCTGTTATATGCCCGCGGTGCGGATCTAGCCCTTGCCGGGGCGATCAGCGCGGTGGCGTTCGGCCTGATGCACGCCTATCAGGGCGTGCGCGGCGTGCTGGTCACTGCCGCCATGGGCGGGCTGTTCTTCGCCTTGACCTTGCTGTCCAACAGCCTGCTGCCGGCCATGGCCCTGCATGGCCTGTATGACTGGTTCCTAGCCCGGGCCAATGTCGCCGCGCGCAGCGGTCTTTGACGCGAACGGCCCTTGAACGATAGCTCGATCCGATATATCTAAGGTATATATATCGTACTGTCCTGGGTTCGGGGAGACCGCACATGCGCGCTGTCAGTTTCACCATCCTGCTTTGCCTTGGCCTGTCTGGCGCAGCCGATGCCTCGGAAGATTGGCTGTCCCGCGCGATTGCACAGGCCAAGCCGATCCGGCTGGAAGATTGGGGGCTGAGGCAAACCGTGCGCGTCGGCGACGCGGAAAAGCCCGCCATGACCATCATCGCCGATCATGACCCGCGTCGTCCCATGAAGGATCGCTGGCGCATCGTCTCGGTAACCGATTCCGACGGTGCGGACAGTGACGCGATTGACGCGAACTCGCAGATCGAGAAGGACATTCTGGACTATGCGACAGTCGTGAAAGGGCTCGACCAGCCGCGCACGCTGATTCGCGAGGAAGACGACACGGCGGTTTACGCCTTGTCGAACGTGGATGCCGACGCCTTGCTGGGCGAGGATCTGCGCATGGAGGTGTTTGACCGCGACGGGCTGGACGCTCATGTGACAGTGCGCAAAAGCGGGCCGGGCGGGCCTTATGTGGAACAATTGGTGCTGTTGTTGCCCGATGGCGCGGGCGATACCTTGTTGGCCCAATTGGATGCGCTTGACATGTTGATGAGATTCCAACCAGCCGCTGAAGGACTCATCGTGCCGCGCAGTTTCAACATGATGCTAAAGGGCGAGGCATTGGTGTTTTTGAACTTCAATGTTTCCGTCGATATCGTTTACGATCAATTCGTCTATTATGGCGACGCGCAGTAGGAGGCGCTGATGGAAGCCGAAACTCTGATCTTTCTGATCCCGATCGTCGCAATCATCTTCGGCGTCACCGCGGATTATCTGAAAAACCGGGACAAGCTTCGGGCGGAATCCGCTGCCAATGCCGAAGCCAGCCGCCGGATCGACCAATTGGAAGAACGGGTGCGTGTGCTGGAGCGCATCGCCACCGACCGCGGCTATGACCTGCGGGAGGAAATAAACGCATTAGGGCATTGACCCGGGCGGGACAGTATTGTTCCATGAGCCCATGCGATGGTTTGTGTTTCTTGTTGTGATCGGCCTCAGTCAATGCGCGTCCGGCGTGGCGGAAGCGCAGGATGGTGAGACCGGCCCGGTCAGCAGGATCGAGCTGGCGATCCCCGATCCCTTGCTGGATGCGGGCCGCGCGCTGAACCGCCGGCGCCCGGCGCAGGCCTGGAAGCGCCTGGAGGCGGCGGAGACCGGCAATTATTCCCCGCGCTTCGTGGTGCTAGGGCTGCATTATCGCTGCGTGGCCTTGTTGCAGTTGCGCGATTATGAGCGAGCTTTGGGATTTTGCGTCGACGCGGCGGACCGCCAACCGCAATTTTTTCGGCACAAGAACAATCTTGCCGCCGCCTATATCGGGCTGCAGGACTATGAGCGGGCAATCGATTTGCTGGAACAGGCCTTGGCCCGCCACGGCCCACGCCCGGAATTGAAGGCCAATCTGCGCCTGGCCCGCCAGCTCTTGAAAAATGACCGATATCCAGGCCGGCCGCGACTGCGGGAGGACGAACCGCCGCCACCGCGCACGAGTGTCGGCGCTTAGCGCATCATCCGCTCAATCGCGATCGATCGGATAAAGTGGCCCGCCGTCTATGGGGCGAGCAGTTTTATCCTAAAGCACTGAAAGGTCACAGCGTGATCGTCGCTGTCGGCCCGCGATGGCCTCGGCGGTGGCTCAGGCGTTGGCTTCGTCGCCGGCCGCGAGCCGGTCCTGCGCCAGCGCCAGCGCGCCCAGCAGGCCGGCGCGCTCGCCCAGCCCCGGCGCGACAATCAGCTGTGCGATGCGGTCGGCGGCCAGGGGATGCGCCACATAGCCGGCCAACAGCTCCCGGGTGCGGCTGCGCACCGCGTCATAAAGGTGGGTCTGCGCCATCACACCGCCGCCAAGGATCAGGCGCTGCGGCGAACAGATTAGAATCAAGGTGGCGCACAGCTGGCCCAGATAATCCGCCTGCATCGCCCAGGCCGGATGATCCGGCGGCAGGTCGGCGACATCGTCGCCCCAGCGATCGATCAGCGCCGGGCCGCAGGCCAGCCCTTCCAAACAATCGCCATGCCAGGGGCAACGGCCGGGAAACGCATCGTCGCGATGCCGCTGCACCCGGATATGGCCCATCTCCGGATGCACCAGCCCATGCACCGGCCGGCCATTCACCACGGCCCCGCCGCCGATGCCGGTGCCGACGGTGACATAGATCACCGGATCGGCCCCCTGCCCCGCGCCCCAACGCGCCTCCGCCAGCGCCGCGCCGTTCACATCGGTGTCGAACGCCACCGGCAGCACTGTGGCGCGCGCGATCGGCCCGGCCACATCGATATTCTGCCAACCGGCCTTGGGCGTGGCGGTGACATGGCCCCAATGGTTGGAGCCGGGGCTCAGATCGACGGGGCCGAAGCAGGCGATGCCGACCGCCTCGATCGCTGTTCCGCCGGCCATCTGCCCGGTGAAATAGGCATTGACCGCGGCCAGCGTTTCGTCTGGCGTGGTCGTGGCGATGCGGGTGATCGCCTGCAGATCCGCCGGTCCGCGGCCGATGGCACAGACACACTTCGTTCCGCCGGCCTCCAGCGCGCCGACCAACGGCATGGTCATCGATCGGGCTCCGCCACCAGCCAGCGGCAGGCGTAAGGCCTAAGCGGCACCGGGTCGGCCAGCAGACCGGCCGCCGGATCCAGCCGATCCCGGACCGGGCCGGCAAGGCCCAGCGCATCCGTCGGCACCGCGGCGGGCCTGGCGCTGACATTGCCCAGCACCACCAGGCGAGCGCCGCGCCGAAACGCCAGAACCCGGGGGTCGCCCGGCTGAAGCACCTCAAAGGGCTCAGCGGCGTGAAGCTCGGCACAGCCCGCGCGGGCCTGCGCCAGGCGGCGAAACCCTGCGAACAGACGCCCGGCGGGGCTGTCGGCGTCGCCGCGCTGATCGGCGCGGCGCCAATCCATCGCCCGGCGGTGCAGCCAGCGCCCGTCCGTTGCAGCGTCCCCCACCGCGCTCCAATCGTTCATCAAGCCCAGCTCATCGCCCATATAGATCAGCGGGATGCCGTTGAACGCGAAGATCAGACCGTAAAGCAGCAGGATCCGGTCGATCGCGGCGGCTTGTTGCGCTGCCGTCTCAGCCCGTTCCAGCCCGGCCAGCGAGGCCGTGGCGCCGTTGGTGCCGTGCACCGCATGGCCAGCCGCGCCGGTCTGAAAATCCGCCCCGCGCGCGAAGCTGTCGCCGCGCCCGGCATAGAAGTCCGCCACCTGCTTTAGCGCGGGCACCGCCTCCTTGCCCAGCAGCGCCAGATCCTCCGCCAAGACGCGCCAGCCGATATCGTCATGGCAGCGCACATAGGTCAGCCAGGCGGTCCGGTCCGGGATCGGTGGCATGCGGCCCAGCATGTGGGCCACGACGCGGGTATCCTGATCCGCCAGAGCCTGCCATAGACCGGCCATCAGCACGCTGTGATAGCTCAGATGGCATTCGGTGTTGGCCGCCTCGCCGGTGCCAAGATATTGGGTCAGGTGCGCCGGCGCCACGATCGTCTCCGCCTTCAACAGCAGCGCAGGACAGGCAATCTCTATAAAGCCGCGCAGCGCCTGTAAGATCGCATGCACCTCCGGCTGGTTCATGCAGTCCGTGCCCAGCCGCTTCCACAGATAGGCAACGCTGTCCAGCCGCAGCACCTCAATGCCGCGATTGGCGAGCGTTAGAATGATTCGCAGCATCTCGCCGAACACGGCGGGATTGGACCAGTTCAGGTCCCACTGGAACGGATAGAAGGTCGTCCACACCCAGCCGCCCAGCGCCTCCACGCGGGTGAAATTGCCCGGCGCACTGTCCGGGAACACCTGGTCCAGCGCGGCCTCATAGGCCGTGACACTCTCCTGGCTGTCCAGCACCCAATAATAGCTGCGATACCACGGGTCGCCGGCGCAAGCGGCCGCGGCCCAGGCATGATCATCGGCGGTGTGATTGAGTGCCAGGTCGGCCACCAGGCTGATGCCGCGCGCGCGCAAGGCGGCAGCCAGGGCGGACAGATCCGCCATCGTGCCATAAGCCGGGTTCAGGCTCAGATAGTCCGCCACCGCATAGCCGCCATCGCTGTCTCCGGCCCGCGGCTTGAAAATCGGCAACAGATGCAGATAGCGGATCCCCAACTCGGCCAGATAGTCCAGCCGCTGCGCCAATCCGCGCAGATCGCCCCCAAAGCGATCGACATAGCAGGTATAGCCGATCATGTCCGGACGCTGGAACCAGTCCGACTGCTCAAGCCGCCGGTCGTCCAGCGCTCGCAGATCTGCGGGCCGGTCGGACAGGGCCTGTTCTGCCAGGGCATAGAAATAGTCCCGCCACGCCTGGGCCCGATCTTCCGACCCGTAGAGCCGGGTTAAGGCCTGATCGATGCGCTGCTGAACCCGTGCGGACCGACGCCGGAACAGCGCCCGGTCGCCCTGCGGCGAGAGGGCGCGGCTGCTCGGCGGAACATCGGGCAAGGGCGTGGGCATGGTCGGCGGAGGTCCCGGCGGGCGGAGGCGACGCGCAAAGGGTCGCCCGGATCTCTGGACCAATCTAACGCGTTTCCCGCCGGCCTCAACCGGCACAGGCCGGATCGGGCCTCATAGGGTCTCAAGCGTCGTGCGTCCGCGCGGGTCCACAGCGGTGCCCGTGGTGGGTTCCCCTTCCCGGTCCAGCAGCAGGACATGCGCTTCGCCGTGCGGCACAACCGGCTTGTGTTCCACGCCGGCGGGCACCACGCACAATCCGCCGGCTTCCAGCACCTCCACCCGGTCACGGAAATGCAGATGCAGGCAGCCTTCCAACACCAGGAACAGTTCGTCCGTATCGGCATGGGCATGCCAAACGAAGGCCCCGGACAGTTTGGCGATGCGCACCTCATTGCCGTTGTAGCGTGCGATGATGCGCGGATGCCAATGGTCAGACACCTGCGTCAGTTTGTCAGCCAGTTTCATACGAAGGCCATGCGCGCTGTCACGATCAACACCAACGCGAAGCAGAACGGAAACACCTTCCGGAACGGGTCGCGTACCCGCTTGTAGAACAGACCCGCAATGGCGAAGGGGATCGGCAAAGCCGCGCCCAGAAAGCCCACTGCATCCAGAAAATTGCCCTGCCCTTCCCAGTAGGCATTGGCATCCCCGTAGAATTTGAACGCCATCAATGGGCAGAACAAAACCGCCAGAAAAGCGAAATAGCTGAACAGGTCATCGGATTCGATACGCATCATATCGCGGTCGGCCATCGGCTCTCTCCTGTTGGATGCTGCACCATGCCTGCCCTGTCCGCCGCGCCGCAAGGGGCTGCGCAAGACGATGCCCCCGAAACGGCTGACCGGCCAGGACCGACGATTGCCGCGGCAAAATGTGATCGCAGCGGCCTGGCTTCAGCTCATGCCGTCTTGCGCCGGGCCGCTGCCAAGCCGTGCCCAGCAAATTCCAGAAATGTCCTCTCGTCGGCGTCTTTCTCCGGCGGCAGGCGCCAGTAAGACAGGCTCATGGGCCGGTGCTTGGCCATATAAACAAAGGGCTGCGCGCCGACGGCCTCAAAGGCCCGGCGCGACTGGTCGTCGACCTTGAAATAGAGCGCGCCCTCAGCAACCAGGGCGAACATCTTGTCCTCGCAGTAAATGCCATGGCCGCCGAACATGGCGCGGGCACGGACCGGGCCCAGGGGCGCCAGGCGCATCAAGCAGGCGTGCACGAAAGGATCGGGCGGCTTTTTGGGCATCAGTGCATCCGTGCGCCGTTGGGAACCGGCTGATCCGGGCCGAGCAGAACAATCGCGCCGGCTGCATCGCCAAGGCCCAGCACCAGCACCTCCGACTGGAAGGACCCGATCTGCTTGGGCGGGAAATTGACCACGGCGAGGACCTGCCGACCAACCAAGTGGTCCGGCACATAATGGTCCGTGATCTGTGCGGAGCTTTTCTTCACGCCCAGATCCGCGCCGAAATCGATCATCAGCTTGATCGCCGGTTTGCGGGCACCGACCAGCGGTTCCGCCGAGACGACCGTGCCGACACGGATGTCCACCTTCAAGAAGTCCTCAAATGCAATCGTCATGTCGTAATTCTGAAGCCAAAGGCGGGAGTCGATCAAGGTTTTGCCGTCCCGCACAGGGACCCAGACACTTTCGTGGCTTTTCCTCTTGACCGCGCCTTGCGCCCGTGATTCCTGGTTTGCCATGCGTCGCTCCTCGCCATATCGTGCTGCGGTTGGGCCTGCCTTGCTGATCTTGGCTTTGGCTTATGGCGGCATGCATGCGGTCCAGGGCAAATATGGATTGGCGGCTTATCAGCAACTGAAGGTGCAGGAAGCAGCCCTCGCCGAGGAAGCGCGCCGCCTGGCTGTGGAGCGCGCCCGATTGGAAGCGGAATTGCGCCTGATGCAGCCTGAGGCATTGGATCGGGACTGGCTGGACGAGGCCGCGCGGGAGCGGCTGGGCCTGGCCCATCCAGGTGATGTCATCGTGCTGACCCCGCCAGAGCCGAACCCGTAAGACTGGTCTGATCTTCTGATCGGTTGCCACCAGGCGCCGCGCACGCATATTTAAGCACACCCGCCCCTGAGCGCCCGCCACCGATGGAGTTCCGGTTCATGGCCCGCACCCCCGCCAAACGCTCCAGCCGAGCCAAAAAATCCGCCGCCCCGGATCTGTTGGCGGATCTGGCGCCGGAGCAGCTGATGGACTTTTACCGGCAGATGCTGCTGATCCGCCGCTTTGAGGAAAAGGCCGGGCAGATGTATGGCATGGGCCTGATCGGCGGCTTCTGTCACTTGTATATCGGGCAGGAAGCCGTGGTGGTCGGCCTGCAGACCGCCTTGAAACCGGGCGATGCGGTGATCACCGGTTATCGCGATCACGGCCATATGCTGGCCTGCGGCATCGACCCCAAGGCGGTGATGGCCGAACTGACCGGGCGCATCGGCGGCATCTCCAAAGGCAAGGGCGGCTCGATGCACATGTTCTCCGTGGAGAAAGGCTTCTATGGCGGCCACGGCATTGTCGGCGCGCAGGTGCCGATCGGCGCGGGACTGGGCTTCGCCGCCAAATATAAGGGCACGGACAATGTCTCGCTGACCTATTTCGGCGATGGCGCGGCCAATCAGGGCCAAGTCTATGAAAGCTTCAACATGGCGGTGCTGTGGCAGCTGCCGGTGATCTTTGTGATCGAGAACAACCAATATGGCATGGGCACCTCGGTCGCCCGCGCCTCCGGCCAGCCGGACTTGCACAAGCGCGGCGAAAGCCTGGGCGTGCCGGGCGAACTGGTCGATGGCATGGACGTGCTGGCGGTGCGCGAGGCCGGCGAAAGGGCGGTCCAGCATTGCCGCGACGGCAAGGGCCCGATCCTGCTGGAGCTGAAGACCTACCGCTATCGTGGCCACTCCATGTCCGACCCCGCCAAATACCGATCAAAAGAAGAGTTGAAGGAATATCGCGAAAAGCGCGACCCCATCGAGCAGTTGAAGGCCAAGCTGATTGAGGCCGGCCATGCCGATGAGGACAGCCTGAAGGCCCTGGACAAGGAGGTGCGTGCCATCATCAACGAGGCCGCCGACTTCGCCCAGAACAGCCCCGAACCCGATCCCGCCGAACTTTATACCGACATTCTCGTCGATGCCTGACGGAGCCTGCCGCCGTGACCACTGAACTCTTCTATCTGCTACTCAGCCTTGGCCTGCTGGTGCTTCTGCACCTGATCGAAGTCTTCCACACCCTGCTGGCGCTGGGCCCGGTGCGCGCCTTGAGCGGCGTGGCGCGCATGAACCTGCCGGATTGGCGTGTCCGGCTGATGAACACCGTCACCAATCTGACGCAGAATCTGGTGATCTTTGCGGGCCTGGTGTTGACCGCGACCCTGCTTGGCGTGTCGACCCAGCTCACCGTCATCGGGGCGGCGATGTTTTTCTATGCCCGCGTCGTGCACGCCCTGGTCTATGTCTTCCGCGTGCCGTTCATGCGCGCGCCGGCCTATCTGACCGGCCTGGCCGGGTGCATCCTGATCGCCGTGGAACTGCTTTAAGGATCCTGTCATGCCCATTGAAGTGACCATGCCCGCGCTTTCGCCCACCATGGAGGCCGGCACATTGGCCAGCTGGCAGGTCAAGGTGGGCGACACGGTCGGCCCCGGCGATGTCATCGCGGAGATCGAAACCGACAAGGCGACCATGGAGGTCGAAGCCGTCGACGAAGGCCGCGTCGGCAAATTGCTGGTCGACGAGGGCACCGAGGACGTGCCGGTGGGCCAGGTGATCGCGCTTTTGCTGGCTGAAGACGAGGATGACAGCGCGCTGGAGGGCGCCGGTGCGTCGGGCGGCTCGGAACGACAGGCAGAGCAAAAACCGGCCGCTCACCCAGAGCAGGTCGAAGGCGCAACGAGCGGCCAACCCTGCGGCAAACCAGATCCGTCGCAGGCGCCGGGGCTGCCGAAGGTGTTCGCCGAACCGGTGGAGGATGTGCCTGAAGATCATCCCGAGGTGCCCGAGGGCACAAGCTTCAAGACCCAGACCGTGCGCGAGGCGCTGCGCGACGCCATGGCCGAGGAAATGCGGCTGGATGAGCGGGTGTTCGTGATGGGCGAGGAGGTCGCGGAATATCAGGGCGCCTATAAGGTCACCCAAGGCCTTCTGGACGAGTTCGGCGACCGCCGCGTGGTCGACACGCCGATCACCGAATATGGCTTTGCCGGGCTGGGCGTCGGGGCGGCCTTCGGCGGTCTGAAGCCTGTTGTGGAATTCATGACCTTCAATTTCGCCATGCAGGCGATCGACCATATCATCAATTCCGCCGCCAAGACGCGCTATATGGCCGGCGGCGAGATCGGCTGCCCGATCGTGTTTCGCGGCCCCAATGGCGCGGCTGCCCGGGTCGCCGCCCAGCATTCGCAGAATTACGGGCCCTGGTATGCCTCAGTGCCAGGGCTGAAGGTGATCGCGCCCTATAGCGCGGCCGACGCCAAGGGCCTTCTGAAAGCCGCGATCAAGGACCCCAACCCCGTGGTGTTCCTGGAGAATGAGATCCTTTATGGCGACCGCGGCGAGGTGCCCGAGCTGGACGATTTCGCCCTGCCGATCGGCAAGGCCAAGGTCGTGCGCAACGGCAGCGACGTCACCCTGGTCAGCTATTCCATCGGCATCCGGGAGTGCTTGAAGGCCGCCGATGCGCTGGCGGAGGAGGGGATTTCCGCTGAGGTGATCGACCTGCGCACGCTGCGGCCGCTCGATACCGCCGCGCTGATCCGCTCGATCAAGAAGACCAATCGCATGGTGGCGGTGGAGGAGGCATGGCCCACCGCCTCGCTGGCCTCGGAGATCGCCGCACGCATGATGGAACAGGCGTTCGATCATCTCGACGCGCCGGTGCTGCGCGTCACCACCGAAGATACCCCAACGCCTTATGCCGCCAATCTGGAAAAGCTCTGGCTGGTCAATGTCGACAAGGTGGTCAAGGCGGCCAAAGCGGTGTGCTATCGCGATTGAGGGAGGACCTGCTTGCTGAAGGCTTGCGGCGGTCATGACGCCCGCTTGGGTTCGCCTACCAGCTGCCGCTATTCTCCATGCTGGCCCAGGGTTCCTTCGGCGGCAGCGGATCGCCTTTTTGCAGCAGTTCCACGGAAATGCCGTCCGGCGAGCGGACGAACGCCATATAGCCGTCGCGCGGTGGGCGGTTGATGGTGACGCCCCCGTCTTTCAGGCGCTGGCAGGCGGCATAGATATTGTCGACGCGAAACGCCAGATGGCCGAAATTGCGACCGCCCTGATACTCTTCCGGATCCCAGTTATAGGTCAGTTCAATCTCCGGCTGGGGGTCGGGATTGTCCAGATCATCCGGCGCGCGCAGGAATACGAGCGTGAAGCGGCCTTTTTCGACGTCCTTGCGGCGAACCTCCTTCAGGCCGAGCTTATCGCAATAAAAGTCCAGCGATCGATCCAGATCGCTGACACGCACCATGGTGTGCAGGAATTGCATCACATGTCTCCGAAGGCTTGGGCGAGAATCCTTTCCAGCCACTCCGCATCGGTTTCATCGAAGGCGGCGGGCTCGGTGGCATCAACGTCGAACACCGCAATCAGATCGCCGCTGCGGTCGAACACCGGCACCACGATCTCCGACTGTGAGCGGGCGTCGCAGGCGATATGATCGCTGAAGGCATGTACGTCCGGCACCAACTGGGTGCGCCGTTCCTTGGCCGCAGCGCCGCACACGCCGCGGCCGAACGGGATGCGCAGGCAGCCCAGCGTGCCCTGATAGGGGCCGACCACCAGCTCCTCCGGCTTGTCCGGATCGACGACATAGAAGCCGGTCCAGAAATAATGGGCAAACTGCTGGGCTAGCAGGCTGGAAATGCTGGCCATGCGCGCCACACGATTGGGCTCTCCGGCAATGACCGAGGCAATCTGCGGCGCAATCTCAGCATAGAGCGCGGCCTTGTCGGCCTGGGGGGCGGGACCGGCCATCCGGGTCATCCTTCCGTCGGCAGAAAGCCTTCGATCGACAGATAGCGCTCGCCGGTATCATAGTTGAAGCCGAGGATGCGCGCGCCTGTCTCGATCTCCGGCAGCTTCTGGGCGATGGCAGCAAGCGTGGCGCCGGAGGAGACCCCTACCAGCATGCCTTCTTCCCGGGCCGCCCGCCGCGCCATGTCCATGGCATCGGCCGCCTCCACGGTGATTGCGCCGTCCAGCCCGTCGACATCCAGGATGCCGGGAATGAACCCAGCACCGATGCCCTGGATCGGGTGCGGCCCGGGCTTGCCGCCGGAAATCACCGGCGAGGCGACTGGCTCAACCGCGAAGACTTTCAGCTTGGGCATTTTCGGCTTCAGGATCTCAGCGCAGCCGGTGATATGCCCGCCGGTGCCCACGCCGGTGATCATGTAATCCAGCCCCTCCGGGAAATCCTCCAGAATTTCCAGGGCCGTGGTTTCGCGGTGTACTTTCAAATTGGCCTGGTTCTCAAACTGCTGCGGCATCCACGCGCCCGGGGTCTCCTCCAGCAACTCCTTGGCGCGGGCGACGGCGCCGGACATGCCCTTCTCCCGCGGGGTCAGCACAAATTCCGCGCCATAGGCCAGCATCAGCCGGCGCCGCTCGATCGACATGCTCTCCGGCATCACCAGCAGCAGGCGGTAGCCCTTGACCGCGGCGACGATGGACAGGCCGATGCCGGTATTGCCGCTGGTCGGCTCGATGATGGTGCCGCCGGGCGTCAGTGCGCCGGCCCGCTCGGCCTCCTCGACCATGGACAGGGCGATGCGGTCCTTGATGGAGCCACCGGGATTGACCCGCTCCTGTTTGATCCAAACCTCATGGTCCGATCCGAACAGGCGGTTCATCCGCACATGCGGCGTTCGGCCGATGGTTTCCAGAATGCTGTTCGCGCGCATGGCCTTGGTCTCCCCTCCAGGCTGATTCAATCAGATGACGTAATCGTCCGGGCGTTCGGGCTCCGGTTCGGCCAGGCCCTGCCAGCCGACCGAGCGGTACATCACCCGGCTGTTCGGCGGTACCGAGCGGGTCAGCCAGACATTACCGCCGATGATGCTGTCCCGGCCCACCACCGTCTGCCCACCCAGGATGGTGGCATTGGCATAGATGGTGACATTGTCCTCCACCGTGGGATGGCGCTTGGCGTTGCGCTCCTCGGCCCTCACCCGCAAGGCGCCCAATGTGACGCCTTGATAAATCTTGACATTGTCGCCGATGATGGCGGTGCCGCCGATCACCACACCGGTGCCATGGTCCAAAAAAGAGGATCGGCCGATGCGGGCACCGGGATTGATGTCGATGCCAGTGCGGACATGGGCGTATTCCGAGATCAGCCGCGGAAATTCCGGTACCTTCAACTCAACCAGGCGACGCGCCAGGCGATAGGCCGCAATCGCGCGCAGGCCGGGATAGGCGATGATCACCTCGTTGATCGAGGCCGCGGCCGGATCATTTTCAAGGATCGCCGCGGCATCGCCGCGGATCGCCGTGGCAATGTTTGGCAAGGCGTCGATAAAGGCATCCGTCGCCTTGTCCGCATCCGGGCAGTTCTCCGGTGTCACTTCGCACAGGATCACCCGCAGCCGGCCGGCCAGCGTCATCAGCCGCGCCTCCAATTCCGCCACGGACATGCGCTTGTCATTGGCGAAATGCGGAAACAACACCGCCAGGCAGTCATCCAGAAACCGCCCGGCCTGCTCCAGGGTCAGATCCGGGACGTGCTGGAAGCTGCGGTGATGGTCCAGAAGCCGGCTGGCAACGGGGCGCAAATCCAGACGGTGCTGCAGGTGGGCGGACATCGAGGCTCCCAGTCCAGGCGGGTGCTTGCATGACTTAAGCTGCGATAAGACCGGCCGCAAGGGTGCGCGCTTTTCGATTGCGCAGCGACCGGCAAGGGCGCTGGGTCAGCCGCGCCGCTCGACCCGCTCAAACGCCCAAACCAGTTCAGAGGCTTGCGGGCCCACGCAGCTTTGTACAACCAGTTGTTTACACCGGCGGGGGCCCAGGTCCGGGCAAAGAAACAGGCTCTCCTCCACGCTGACCCCGCCGCTGCCGAGGCGAAAGCGCCATCCTTGCTCATTGGCCAAGCTAAGCAGGCAGGAGCGGCCGTCGTGGGCGGCTTGGGCGGCAACATCGGGGTGCAGGTGAAAGCGCAACGTCAGGCGGGTCTGTTTGATACGGCCACGGCCGACCGGCTCGAACCGATCCGACCCAGTCAGCTGGCGCCCGTCAGCGGACAGGAACAGGCGACGGTGGTGGTCCAGCTTGTAACGCCGACGATAGCCGTCATGCCTTGCCTCCACCAGAATCCCGGTCTCATCTTCCCGGCGCAGCAGGTCCACCGCGCTGACGCCCCCCGCACCCAATCGGTCGCCGGCCACCTCGGTGGAATTGGTGTCCGCCAGAACCGCGGTGGAGTGCGCCGCACTGGTGCGCGAGAGCGCCACCAACTGGTCAGGGATCATGCGCGTGCGCCCGCAGCCCATATTCGTGACCAAAGGCCGCTGGCCGTCATAAAGCAGCAAGGACAATGTGCCCGCAGAGGCATGCGCGCTTAAAGACGGCGGTGGCGGCGGGCCACAATCCATCACCACCAGAGTGCGCCGGGCAGCCATCCGTTGCAGCCCAGTGAACCGCGCATCGGCGATCGGCCTGGTCCGCTGTCCGGTGGCGGCCAGCAGGGCATCGATGGTTTCCAGCGGCTGGTGCCCGCCGCCGTGCAGACGCACGATCTGGCCGTCACCGCCGCGCAGGGCGCGCACGAAGGGGCCCAGCCGATCCATGGCGCCGACCAGCCAGGCCGGCGGCTCCTGCAGCAAAGTTTCATAGACCCCGCGCAGGATCAGCAGCAGACGCAGGGTGGCCAAGGCATCGCCCGGCCGGCGCGAGAGCGGCCCGCCATCGGTCAGCACGAAGCGGTCAACCACGCGCGCCAGTGCGCGTTGGCTGCGCTGCGCGCCGCGCTTGCCCAACGGCAGGACCTGCTCAGCCAGGACAAGGGCGGCATGGCATTCCAGCGCCGCCATGCAATCAGGACCATCGTTGCGCGTGCGCACCAAATGCCGTGCCTGCCGCGCCAACACGGTCAGCACCCACGATCGGAACACCAGATCGCTGCCCGACAGCAGCAAGGGGGCGGCGAGCAGCCAGGCGGTCAGCCGGCGCGCCAGGGTTTCCGGCGCCCACGCTTCATTGTTCGGCCGGCCGAATCGGTCCATCCACTCGCCAGTCAGACGCTGAGCCAGTTGAGCGGCCGCCGTCCGGTCCGGCGCCGCGGCCAGGTCGCGCAACCAGGTAAAGCCGTGGGCATAACGGCGATGACTGTCGCGCCGGGCGTTCAGCCCCAGCCACGGCTGGCCCTGCTCTATCGAGGATGTGCCGCCGCCGCCGGCTAAGGTTCCGGCCAGAAGCCCCTTTCCCGCGGCCGCATCGCCGGGCACCGGATCGACCGGTTGCACGGTCAGCTTGCCGGGATGCGGTCCGCCCAGCCGCCGTTCATACAGCGGCATAGCGTAGCCCAGTCCGCGCAGGCGGATATCCAGGCGATCGAGCGCGGAATGCGCGAAGGGATCACGCGGACGCACCAGCCGGGTGGGAGGAGCCGCGGCCGGCGCCATGGCGTCACGCCGACCGTTTCAAACGCGCCATGTTGGCGCCATAGTCACCGCCTGCAAAGGTGGCGGTGCCGGCGACCAACACATTGGCACCGGCAGCGATTGCCTGAGCGGCGGTTTGGTCGTTGATACCGCCGTCAACCTCCAAGTCAATGGCGCGGCCGCTGGCCTCGATCATCCGGCGCACCTGAGCGATCTTGGGAAGAAGGCCGGCCAGAAAGCTCTGTCCGCCAAAGCCCGGATTCACCGTCATCACCAAGATCAGATCAACCAGATCCATGACATGGGCCAGCGACTCCACAGGGGTCGCCGGGTTCAGCGAAACCCCGCACCGGCAACCCAAGGATTTGATGGTCTGGAGGCTTCGATGCAGATGCGGGCCCGCTTCGGGATGGATGGTCAGAATATCGGCCCCGGCCTCTGCAAACGCGGCCAAATAAGGATCCGCCGGGGCGATCATGAGGTGGACATCGAACGGCCGGCGGCTCAGCGGCTTCACCGCCTTCAAGACCGCCGGTCCAATCGTGATATTGGGCACGAAATGGCCGTCCATGACATCGACATGCAGATAATCTGCGCCGGCGGCATCCAAGGCACGCACTTCCTCGCCCAGGCGGGCGAAATCGGCGGACAGCAAGGACGGGGCAATCTTGATCGGGCGGGTCATGGCGTTTCTCGTAACCAGGGCAGCACCCGCACCGCAAGGTATCGTACGCATCCCGCCGTCAGAGGCAGTGTCGCGCCGCCAGCATAAACAAAGATTTTATGGATTGGGCGCTACATCCGACTCCAGGCGGTCGGGGCAACTCCGCGCGGGATGTTGGCTGGCCGTGAATTGCCTACGGGCAACCCTCCCGGGACGGTCACGACAGGTCAAGGCGGTGCGGCCAGAAACACATTATGAGGTCCAGGGGCTGACGGAGACCGGCTGGACGGTTCTGGATACCGCCGCGGATGAGCCAAAGGCGATCGCTGCTGCCCGGCTGCGCCTGGAAGACGGCGGGCTAGAGGCGGTGCGCGTCACCCGCGAGCATTTCAACCCTGAAAGCAATGTCTTCAGAAGCTCCGTCGTCTACGAGAAAGAAGGCGTGCGCAAGCCCGCCTATGGCGGCGGTGATGTCGCCGCCCCCTGCCGCACCATGGCGGATCTGGAGCGCTGGGAGGTGTGCCAAGCGGCCAATATCGCTATGCGGGAGTTGCTCGACGGCTGGGGGATGATCGCCAGCGAAGTCTTCTTCGACTATGCCACCTACAAGCGCCTGGCCGATCAGGGCGGCGCGTTGGCCGGCGCGGTCACCGGCACCATTGATGTGATGCTGCCGAACGAGGAGCAGCTACTGCCGCCACGGGCGAAAGCGGTGATGCCGGTGATCAAGGAAGCCGCCGCTCGGCTGAAGCGCGTGCACGAGTCCGGTACCATTCCGACGATTCAAAAGAATGATTTCTTCGCCTTGGCCATCCAATATGAGGGCGAAGAGGATCGGCTGTTCCGCATGGCCATCGCGGTGATGCGCCTGTTCCGCCAGTTCGATGGGGTGGAACAGCGGCTCACCTGGTTGTTGCAACGGCTCAATCCGCTGCCGGCGGCCTGGAGCATCGAACTGGTCGACCGTTGGCTGGCCGAATGCCTGATGCATCGGCGCCTGCTCGACGCCTTTCTGGAAGGCCAGGCCAGCTGCTGTGATCGTGTGCTGATCCTGTTGCGCATGGCGGAAGGGAAGCTGGAGCAGGACAGCTTCACCGGCGCCAAGGTCCCAGAGGCATTGGGTCAGCGCATGCGGGCCTTGCATGCCCATCTGGTCGAAGGGCGCCTGCCCAAGGTGCGCGATGTGCTGATTGGGCGGGCGGCCGACATTTTGGTTGACCGCGCGCCCTTGAAGAGTGGCGAGTTCCTGCAGGAATTGGCCGCTGCTGCGCATATTTATCGCGCCAGCGTGGTCGACCGCCAGACCAGAACCCGGCACGGCCGGCTCGGCGATATCCTGGTCAAGCGCTGCAATCGCCTGTTGCACAGCGACGCCATCGCCCAATTTACCGAGAAAAGCCTGGATCCCTATCCCGGTCTGATGGCCTTGCTGGAACTGGAGCCGATTGTCATCGGCGAAACTGCGAAGAACCGGCTTGCGGATTATATGTTCACCATCATCGGCCCGCCCAAGCGCGCCGATGCCCTGCGCACCGGGGACGGCAACCCGCTGAACCGCATGCGCGAACTGGGTCAACTGCAAAAGCGGTTGAACCAATCGGCCATGCCGGACAATGTCCGCGCGAAATTGGCGGAAATCCTCGACCAGCATTCCGCCAAGCTGCTGTCGGAAACGAATTTGTTCAAGAAGATGCAGGCGAGCAAGGAGCCCGGTTTCGAAAAGGTCCTGCGCTTGGCCAAAATGCTCTGCGACGGCTATTTTACCGAAGGCATTGCCAGCGACGTGGCGCGTCGGCATGTCTGGAATTTCATGGCCAGCCGCGATGTCATCGCGCGTCTGATCCGCCCGCCGGCCTCTGAACAGGAAAAGAATGACGTGGCGACGTTGCAAAAGCTGCTCGCGGCCGCAGGCGTCTCCGGCGATCCCGTGAATATGAGCGCCAATTAAGTTGCCCGATGCCTGCCGGGGCGCTAGGGCATTATCCGCTCAACGCGACTCGCCCTAACGAGCCGATTGAGCGGGGGCTTGCTCTGCGATTTGCCCTGAACCTCGGCCTTAGAGCCCTTCCGTTCCGTCCTGCCGATCCTTGAGATGCCGATGACCGATGCGCCCAAGAAAGTCGTCCTCGCCTATTCTGGCGGTCTGGACACCTCCGTGATTTTGAAATGGCTGCAGGCGACCTATGGATGCGAGGTGGTCACCTTCACCGCGGATCTGGGCCAGGGCGAGGAACTGGCGCCGGCGCGGAAGAAGGCGGAGATGCTGGGGGTGAAGGAAATCTTCGTGGAAGATCTGCGCGAAGATTTCGTGCGGGACTATGTCTTCCCGATGTTTCGCGCCAACACTCTTTATGAAGGGCTGTACCTGCTCGGCACCTCGATTGCGCGACCGTTGATCGCCAAGCGCCAGATCGAAATTGCGCGCGATGTCGGGGCGGATGCCGTCGCTCATGGCGCCACCGGCAAGGGCAATGATCAGGTGCGCTTCGAACTGGCCTATTACGCGCTGCAACCGGACATCAAGGTGATCGCGCCATGGCGGCAGTGGGACTTGACGTCCCGCACCAAGCTGATCGATTTCGCCGAAAAGCACCAGATCCCGGTGCCCAAGGACAAGCGCGGCGAAGCGCCCTTCTCCGTCGACGCCAATCTTCTGCACACCTCCTCCGAAGGCAAGGCGCTGGAGGATCCTTGGGAACCGGCCGAGGAGTTCGTCTATCAGCGCAGCGTGGCGCCGGAGGACGCACCGGATCGGCCGACGCTGATCGAGATCGCATTTGAGAAGGGCGATCCCGTGGCCATTGATGGGGAGCGGCTGAGCCCGGCAGCGCTGCTGACCCGGTTGAACGAGCTGGGCGGCGCCAATGGCATCGGCCGGCTGGATCTGCTGGAAAATCGCTTTGTCGGCATGAAGTCCCGCGGCATCTACGAAACACCGGGCGGCACCATCTTGCTGGCGGCGCATCGCGGCATTGAGCAGATCACCCTGGACAAGGGGGCAGCGCATCTGAAGGACGAGTTAATGCCGCGCTATGCTGAACTGATCTATAACGGCTTCTGGTTCTCGCCGGAGCGCGAGATGCTCCAGGCGGCGATCGATCACAGCCAGCGCTTCGTCACCGGCGATGTCCGGGTCAAGCTGTACAAGGGGTCCGCTGAGGTGGTCGGCCGCCGATCACCGTATTCGCTCTATTCCATGGAACATGTCACCTTCGAGGAAGACAGCGTCTATGACCAGCGCGATGCCGAAGGCTTCATCAAGCTGCAAGCCTTGCGCCTGAAGTTGCTGAAACAGCGTGGCCGGATCCCCGAACCGCCCGCCTACGAATAAGCGGGGCTGCGCCGTCACACCAGCATCATCACCGGGTCTTCGAGAAAGCCCTTGAAGGCGGCCAGCCATTCCGCGCCGATCGCACCGTCGAGCGCGCGATGGTCCACCGCCAGGGTGCAACTCATCATAAGCTTGATCTGCACCGCGTCCTCGACCACCACGGGGCGCTTTTCGCCTTGCCCCACCGCCAGGATCGCCCCCTGCGGCGGGTTGATCACCGCGCCGAACTCGCGGATGCCGAACATGCCCAGATTGCTCAGCGAGAAGGTGCCGCCCTGATAATCCTCCGGCATCAGCTTGCCGTCGCGCGCCTTGGCCGCCAGGTCCTTCATCTCGCCGGAGATCTGCGCCAGGCCCTTGGCCTGGGCGTCCCGGATCACCGGGGTCACCAGTCCGCCGGGCACCGCCACGGCAACGGAGATATCCGCGCGACCGAACTTGTACATCTTGTCGCCGGCATATTGCACATTCGCCGTGGGCACCTTCATCAAGGCCAGGGCACAGGCCTTGATGATGAAGTCATTCACCGACAGCTTGACACCATCGCTTTCCAGCTTGGCATTGAGCTGTTTGCGCATGGCCATCAGATTGTCCAAGGCGACATCGATGGTCAGGTAAAAGTGCGGCACGGTCTGCTTGGATTCGCTCATGCGCCGGGCGATCACCTTGCGCATGCCAGGCAGCTTGACCTCTTCATAGGGCACATCGGCGGGCGGATCGTACAGCGGCGCAGCGGTCGGCGCCGCTGCGGCGGCGGGACGCGCCGGCTGCGGAGCGGCCTCAGCCACGTCCGGTGCCTTGCCGCGCGCAGCCTCAATATCGGCCTTGACGATGCGGCCGCGCGGGCCGGTTCCCTGAACCTGGGTCAAGTCGAGACCCAATTGCCGGGCCATTCGCCGCGCCAGCGGGGAAGCAGCGATGCGCTCACCCTCGGCTGTCACCGGCGCGGGGCCTGCGGTGGTGCCATCCTCTGCAGAGACCGGTGTGGCCGGCTCACCGGGTCTGGACAGCTCCGCCTGCGGCGTCGGCGCACCAGCCGCCGCCCCGCTCTTGGGCTGCTGGTCGGCCGGCTCCGGCTCAGCCGAGCCCTTGGTGTCCGCCGCGGCCGGGCCCGACGGAGACCCCGCGTCTTCGATCGCACTGTCGTCCTCGCCCTCGGCCAGAAGAATGGCAATGGGCTGGCCCACCGGCACATCCTCGGTGCCCTCATCGACCAGCAGCTTGGCGACCCGCCCCTCGTCGATGCTCTCCACCTCCATGGTCGCCTTGTCGGTCTCGATCTCGGCGATCACATCGCCCGGCGACACCGTGTCGCCAACCTTGACCTGCCAACTGGCCAGCGTGCCGGTTTCCATGGTGGGCGACAGGGCGGGCATGAACACTTCGATCGGCATTGCGGGCTCCTGAGGCGGATGGTGGGCGGGGCAGGACCGTTGTCGTTTAGAAAGCTAGAGGCGCGGCTGCAAGCGGCAACAGGGCCATGCCTTTCCGGCCGGGCCGCGGCCTTGGTGGCACACGGCCGTGCCGGCTGGGCCAACACGGCGCAAGCGGCACCAGAATGCGCAGGGAACGCCGCCGGATCTGGTCCCCCACGCTCAGCGATCACGGGCGGTGTTTAGCTCGCCTCCCGCTGCGCGCCATCATCCCGGTCCAAGCGGGCGGCCAGGGCAGCCGCCATGAAGGCGTCGAGATTGCCGTTCAAGACATCGTCGGGCTGGGTCGATTCCAGGCCGGTGCGCAGATCCTTCACCAATTGATAGGGCTGCAGCACGTAGGAGCGGATCTGGTGGCCCCAGCCGATATCGGTCTTCTGGGCATTTTCCGCCTGGGCGGCCTCCTCGCGCATCTGCAACTCACGCTCATACAGCCGCGCTTTCAGCATTTTCATCGCGGTGGCGCGGTTCTTGTGCTGAGAGCGTTCCGATTGGCATGCGACGACGATGCCGGTGGGTTGGTGGGTGATGCGCACGGCACTGTCGGTGGTGTTGACATGCTGGCCGCCGGCGCCGGAGGAACGATAGGTGTCGACCTTCAGATCCTTGTCCTCGACCTCCACCTCGATGCTGTCATCGACCACCGGATAGACCCACACCGAGGCAAAGCTGGTGTGCCGGCGCGCGGAACTGTCGAACGGCGAGATGCGCACCAGCCGGTGCACCCCGGACTCAGTCTTGGCCCAACCAAAGACATTCTCGCCCTTCACCAGCAAGGTGGCGGACTTCAGCCCGGCCTCTTCCCCGGCGGTGGCCTGGATCACCTCCACCTTGAAGCCGCGCTGTTCGGCCCAGCGGGTGTACATGCGGGTGAGCATCTGTGCCCAGTCCTGGCTCTCGGTGCCGCCGGCGCCGGAATGGATCTCGACATAGGTATCATTGCCGTCGGCCTCGCCGGACAGCAGGCTCTCCACCTCCTTGTCGTGAGCGCGCTCAGCCAGCTGTTCCAACGCCTCCAGCCCTTCGGCCGCCAGCGCCTCATCCGCCTCGGTCTCGGCCAGCTCGATCATCTCGGCGGTCTCGTCCAGCTCGCGCTCGATGCCGCGGCACGCCTCAATGGCGTCGGACAGGCGCTGGCGCTCGCGCATCAAGGCCTGGGCGTTTTTCGGGTCGTTCCACAGATCGGGATCTTCGGTGACCGCGTTCAGCTCTTCCAATCGGTCAAGCGCGCGATCCCAGTCAAAGATGCCTCCTCAGCAGCGTCAAGGACCGCTTGATCCGGTCCACCGCTGCTTGCGCTTCGGCTCGCATAGCCATGCCTCCAATCAGGATCATGAGAGGGCGGGCAGAGGCGGTGCTAAATGCATGCCGGGCATCAGTAAATGCCGCCGGTGCCCTTTTTCACATCTGACTGGCTCTGCACCAGGGCGGCTGATCCGTCAAGCACCTCGCGGCCGCCCAAACCCGGAACGGTGCCCGGCAAGAACGCCTCGGTGATCGTGCCCGCGCCGACCTCGGGCACGCCGGTTTCTGGGTCCACCTGCACCAACAAAATGCCAGGCGGTTGGCGAAATGGCTTTTTCGGCTCATCCGCCAAAGCCCCGGCCATGAAAGCCTTAAAGATTGGCGCTGCGGCAGAGGCGCCCTGCTCATTGGCGCCGAGCGTGCGCGGGCTGTCGAAGCCGACAAACACGCCCACCGCCAGATCCGGTGAAAAGCCGACGAACCAAGTATCCAGCGCATCATCCGACGTGCCGGTCTTGCCCGCCAAGGGCCGATCCAGGGACCGGATCGACACACCGGTGCCGCGCTGCACCACGCCGTGCAACATGGACACCATCTGATACGCCAGGCGGGGATCGATGATCTGTTCGCGCCGGTCCGGCAGCTCCGGCGGCGCCTGGCCTGTCCAGTCATCGACGCGGCAATCCGGGCACGGCCGGGTGTCAACGCGTTCAATGGTCTGGCCGTAGCGGTTCTGGATGCGGTCAACCAGGATCGGCTCGATCTTCTTGCCGCCGTTGACGAACATGGCATAGGCCGCGGTCAGTTGCATCAGCGTGACCTCACCAGACCCCAGCGCATTGGCGAGATTGCGCTCGACATTGGCGCCGACACCGAAGCGCTTGGCGACATCGACCACCGTGTCCATGCCGATGGCATGCGCCAGGCGCACAGTCATCAGATTGCGCGATTTCTCCAGGCCCAGGCGCAGGGTCGAGGGCCCGTAGAACTTCTTGGAATAGTTCCGCGGTTTCCATAGCCCTTGCCCCGGGCCCTGGTCAAACACGAAGGGTTCATCAAGGATCAGCGAGGCCGGCGTGTAGCCCTGCTCCAGCGCCGCGGCGTAGATAAACGGCTTGAAGGCGGAGCCGGGCTGGCGTTCGGCCTGAACCGCGCGGTTGAACTGGCTGCGCGTGTAGGAGAAGCCGCCGACCATGGCCAGCACCCGCCCGGTATGCGGATCCAGCGCCACCAGCGCGCCTTCAATGTCGGGAATCTGTTCTAGGGCAAAAGCGGGCACCGTGCCGATCGGTCGGCCATCGCGGTCATAAAAATCGCGGATTTCGACACCGTCTTGATCTGCAGCGGACACCACAATGACATCGCCGACGGACAACAACTCGGCGACATCATCCGGGCGGTGCCCGAAGCGTTGATCGGGCAGCCAGCGCCGGGCCCAGCGCATAGTCTTGAACGGCACGAACCCAAAGCGTCGGTCCTTGAAGCCGATGACCGCGCCATCCCCGCGCAGCTCCATCACCAGTGCCAGACGCCAGTCGGCAAAGCCGGGGGTTACGGGCACCTTGCTCAAGCGCTGCGCCCAGTCGCCCTGGGTGGAGCGTTGCGTCACCGGGCCGCGCCAACCATGGCGCCGATCATAGGCGATCAAGCCCTGACGCAGGCTTCGCTCAGCAATCTCCTGCAGCTTGGGTTCCAGCGTCGCCCGGACCGACAGGCCGCCTTCATAAAGGACACTCTCGCCGTAATAGTCCGCGATCCGGCGCCGGATCGTCTCCTCGAAATGGTCCGCGCGAAAGATTTCGCTGCGCTGGCGCTCCACCGCCTTTAAGGGTTCGCTTTGCGCCAGGCGCATCTCGGCCTCGGAAATATAGCCGTTGATGTGCATGCGCTCCAGCACCCAGTTCCGCCGCCCCACCGCTGCGTCATAATCATAAACCGGGTGATAATTGCTTGGTCCCTTGGGCAGCGCGGCCAGATAAGCCGCCTCAGCCAGGGTAATGTCATTCAACGCCTTGTTGAAATAGTTCAGCGCCGCGGCAGCAACGCCATAGGAGCGGTTACCCAGATAAATCTCATTCAGGTAAAGCTCTAGAATGCGGTCCTTGCCGAAGGCCCGTTCGATGCGCAGCGTCAGGATCATTTCCTTGATCTTACGCTCATAGCTGTATTCGTTGGTCAGCAAGAAGATGCGCGCGACCTGTTGGGATATGGTCGAGGCGCCATGCTGGCGCCGACCCTGACCGATGACCTTGATGTTGCGCACCATGGCCCGGGCAATACCCCAGAGATCGATGCCGGAATGCTCATAGAAATTCTTGTCTTCCGCGGACAGAAACGCCCCCACCACCGGCGCCGGCATCGCCTCGACCGGCACGAACAGACGCGGCTCGCGGGCATATTCGGTCAGCAAGGAGCCATCGGCGGCATGGATTCGGGTGATCACCGGCGGTTCATATTCGGCCAATTCGGTATGGTCGGGCAGGCCGCGGCCAAACGTCGCGAACACCCACAGCAATAGGCCAGCCCCGGCCACCGCGCCGAGCAGGCCCAAAAGCAACGTCGCCATACCCAGGCGGCGCAACCAGCGCCAGCGGCGCGGCCGGCGGGCGCCCGGTGTCTGCGGGTTTAGGTCATCCATGCGCGCGGAGTGTGTCATGCCACCACTCTAAACAAAACCAAGGCGGCAGCTTATCGCAATCGCCCCGCCTGCCGCGACCCCTTTCTGGCGCATGTCCATGTCACCTTTATGGAACCTGTGTCAAAAATCCGCGGCGGCGACGGTCTGAAAATATCGATTGATCGCCTGGGTGACCGACTCCGCCAGGGCATCGCGCCCCTTCGCCGAGGTCAGCAGCCGGGCGTCCTGCACATTCGAAAGATAGCCGGTTTCCAAAAGGATCGACGGCACATCGGGCGCCTTGAGCACAACAAAGCCGGCAAAACGATGACTGTTGGTGCGAACGACATGGCGCCGCTTCAGTTCCGGGATCAGAAACCCGGCGAAGCGGGCGGAAAAATTCATCGTCTCTCGCTGGGCCAGGTCGATGAGAATGTTGGTCACTTCCGGCGCTTCATTGCCCAGATCGATCCCGGCGATCAGGTCGGACTTGTTTTCCTTGCGCGCCAAAGCGGCCGCTTCGGCATCGGAGGCGCTTTCGGACAGCGTGTAAACGGTGGCACCGCGGACCCGGCCATTGTCCAGCGCGTCGGCGTGCACCGACAAGAACAGGTCCGCGCCGGCGGCCCGGGCAACAGCGATGCGCTCTCGCAACGGCAGAAAGATATCGCTGTCGCGGGTCAGCACAACCTGATAGGCGCCTTCCTGCTCCAGCCGCGCCTTGATCGTCTTGGCAATGTCCAAAACCACCTGCTTTTCCGGAACACCGGTGCTGCTCAAGGTTCCAGGGTCGACGCCGCCATGGCCGGGGTCAATGACGATGACGCGGCGCCGGTCACCGCGCGGCGCGGGATTGCTGGTCGGCACCGATAGTGTCGGCGCGCGGGCATGGCGCCGACGCTTTTGCAGTTCCGCGCGAAATGTCGCCCGGTCCACCGGCGCCAAATCGAACACCAGGCGGTGGCCATAGGTGCCCTGCGGCGGCAGAGGAAAGAAGCGCACCAATTTGAACGGCCCGGCCATGTCCAGGACCAGCCGCGACGTGCCCGGCTTGAACTGGCCGAAGCGATAGCGCTCCACGAGCCCCTTGCTCTGCCCGCCCTGGGCCGCCGGCACTTGCCACTGCGCCTCGGGCAGGTCAACGACCAGGCGATAGGGTTTGGCGAGGGCAAAGGCCTCGGCCTGCACGGCCTGATCGACATCGATGACCACACGCGTGGTCGTGCCGTTCAATCCTAGGCGCAGGCTCTCCACCGTCAAGGCCGCCGCGGACGGCGCCAGGACCGATAGCGCAACCACAAACGCCAGCAAGCCGGCCAAAAAGAGATGAGGATGCCCGGACTGTCGCATTGGCCCCTTCCCCGCGCGGGGTCCGCGCCCTACCGATCGCACCGTCAGCAGCGCGCACCCCGGTCCTTCTCGGCAATAAGCATTGCGCAGCGGCGCGTGTGTGTCTACAGTGCGCTCGACCTTTGCTGGATGAGGGTTAACGCGGTCTTGCAGAACCGGCGGGTGCGCGCCATTGCATTGCGTATCCCTCCCGGGATCCGGTGCAGGCTGAAAAGCGCGCAGCACCGAAGCGCGCCGCTCCCGATCCCCATCGGCTTTGAAGAAAGTTGACCCATGGCAGTTCCGCCCAGGCCACAGCGTTGGCGACCGTTTTCCGCCGTCTCGGCACAGCGGCGGGCTATGGGACATGGTCACCCATCGAAAAACTTTGTCGGATCCGATCGCGCGCCCCGAATTGGGACGCCGGCGCGGCGGACCGGCCGGAGACTGACTAAATGTCCACACGCATGCTTATCGATGCGCGCCACGAAGAAGAGACGCGCGTCACCGTCGTCAAGGGAAACCGCATAGAGGAATTCGATTACGAATCCAGCAGCCGAAAACAACTGAAGGGCAATATCTATCTTGCCAAGGTTACCCGAGTAGAGCCCTCGCTGCAGGCCGCCTTCGTTGAATATGGCGGCAACCGGCACGGGTTTCTCGCCTTCAGCGAAATCCATCCCGACTATTACCAGATCCCTGTGGAAGACCGCGAGGCGCTGCTGGCCGAGGCGCGCGCCACGGCGGACAAGGATACCGACGAGGTCAATGGCGACGCCAATGACGAGGTCGAGACCCAGCCCGACGAGGCTGAGGAGATTGCCGCCAGCCGTGACCGCAAATTGGCCCAGCTGCGCCGCAAATACCGCATCCAGGAGGTCATCAAGCGCCGGCAGATCCTGCTGGTGCAGGTGGTCAAGGAAGAGCGCGGCACCAAGGGCGCAGCGCTGACCACCTATCTGTCCCTGGCCGGCCGCTATTGCGTGCTGATGCCCAATTCCGAGCATGGCGGCGGGATCAGCCGGAAGATCGCCAATCAGGCCGACCGCAAGCGGCTGAAGACGATCATGACGGCGCTGGAGGTGCCCGACGGCATGGGCTGCATCATCCGCACCGCCGGACTGCAGCGCACCAAAACCGAGATCAAGCGCGATTTCGACTATCTTCTGCGCCTGTGGGAAGGCATTCGCGAGCAGACGCTGAAATCCATCGCGCCGTGCCTGATCCACGAAGAGGCCAGCCTGATCAAACGCTCGATCCGTGACCTGTATACCCGCGATATCGACGAGGTGCTGGTCGAAGGCGAAACCGGCTATCGCAGCGCCAAGGACTTCATGCGCATGCTGATGCCCAGCCATGCCAAGAAGGTGCAGCATTACAAGGACCGCATCCCGCTGTTTCACCGCTATCAGGTCGAGCAACAGCTGGACAGCATGTACAATGCCACGGTGGAGATGCGCTCCGGCGGCTATATCGTCATCAATCAGACCGAGGCGCTGGTCGCCATCGACGTGAATTCCGGCCGCTCCACGCGAGAGCACAATATCGAAGAAACCGCGCTGAAGACCAATCTGGAGGCCGCCGACGAGGTGGCGCGCCAATTGCGCCTGCGCGATCTGGCCGGCCTGATCGTCATCGACTTCATCGACATGGAAGAGCGCAACAACAATCGCCAGGTCGAACGCCGGCTGAAGGAAGCGCTGAAAAGCGACCGCGCGCGCATCCAGGTCGGTCGTATCTCCAGTTTCGGCCTGCTGGAAATGTCACGCCAGCGCCTGCGTCCGACGCTTCTGGAAGCCAGCATGATCCGCTGCGAGGCGTGTGAGGGCACGGGCGTTGTCCGGTCCACCGAAAGCCGGGCACTGCGGATCCTGCGCCATCTGGAAGAGGAAGGCATCCGCGAGCGCAGTGAGGAATTGACCGTCTACACCAGTGCGGATGTGGCGCTGTATCTGTTGAACAAGAAGCGGGGCCTGCTGGCGGAGTTGGAAGATCGCTATGATCTGCGGGTCCAGGTGCTGGCAGCCGACGACAAGCAGGATCTCGGCGCCGAGGGCTTCAGTGCCGAGCGCCTGGCACGCGGCGAGGAGCAGCCGGTCGACGCACCGGTCGTCCGCAGCGAGGAGCGGCGATCCCGTCCAGCGCCCGCCGAGGCTGCTCCGGACGCCGACGAGGCCAGCAGCGAGGGTGACAGCGGCAAGCGCAAGCGCCGGCGGCGCCGGCGGCGCAAGCGCCCCGATGAGGCCGAGGCCGCACCGCAGAAGGATGCAGCAGCCGTTGCGGAGGAGCCCGCAAGCGGCACCGCTGACGCAGCGCCTGAGCCGCAAGACCCACCGAAGCGGCGCCGGGTCCGCCGCAAAAAGCCCAGCGCAGACAAGCTGGTCGACGTCGCCGCCGACGCGGCCGTGCTGGGCGCTGCGGAAGATGAAGATTTGGATCGCCCCGCCGCTGCCCAAGCGGGCCAGGCGGAGGAGCCCAAGCCCAAGCGCCGGCGCGTCCGCCGCAAGAAGCCCCAGTCTGAGAACGGCGCGAGCCCTCAGGCAGCGGCACAGTCAGAGGCCATAGCCGAAGGGTCGGATGCCGTTCCGGCGGCCGATGCGGTGCCAGCTGAGCCGACGCAGCCAGCCGCACAGCCTGCGGCGATCGAGCCGCCGACACCGGTTTCCGACGGTGATGGCGCCGCCGCCACGGCCGCCAATGATGAGCCGGCAGCGACGAAGCGGGCCCCATCGGTCAGCCGCGACCGCACCGATGTGGTGCTGGCGCAGGATCGCGGCGGCGTCGAGCACACGCGGCTTGGCGCCGAAGCCGCCGACGCGTCACAAAAGGATGAGCAAAAGAAGAAGCGCCGGGGCTGGTGGAACCGGGTGGTGGGCAGCTAGACTGGTGGTCGCTCTGTTGATTTAGGAGTTGTCTTTGCGCGTGCTTATTCGGTCGATCGGGCTAACCTTATCGCTCGCAGCAGCCTGCCTGCTCTCAGGCGTGCCGGCCACCGCCCAGCAGCTGCTGCGCGATGCCGAGACGGAATGGTTTCTGCATGAGATCACCGATCCCCTGTTGGAGGCCGGCGGTCTGAACCCCTCCGGCGTAGCGATCTTTCTGCTCAGCGACCGCACCATCAACGCCTTCGTGCCGGGCCGCGGCCAGGTCATCGTCGTGCATGCCGGCCTGCTGCTGCAGTTGGACAGCATCGATGAAGTCAAGGGCATCATGGCGCACGAAACCGGCCACATCACCGGCGCGCATGCCGCCCGCTTCAGCGAAGGCTTCAGCCAGGCCACCGGCTACACGCTGCTGGGCCTGCTGCTGGGGGCCGCGGCGATCGCCGCGGGCGCGCCGGATGCCGGGATCGGCCTGCTGCTGGGCGGCCAATCCGTGGGCCAGCGGGCATTCCTGCGCTATCGCCGGGTGCAAGAATCCAGTGCGGACCAGGCCGCGGTGGAGTTTCTGGAAAAGGCCGGCGTCTCCGGCAAGGGGCTGATCTCGGTGTTCAGCCAGTTCGCGGAATCGGAATTGGCGGTGGGGGCCAGCCGCTTCGAATATGTCATTACCCACCCCCTGTCCTCTCGCCGTGTTCAGCTGCTGGAGGACCGGCTGCAGCGCCAGTCGCATTGGAACACGCCGCCCGATGCGGAGCATCAGCGTCTGTTCGAGCGCATCAAGGCCAAACTCTACGGCTTCGTCTATCCGCCGACAGCGACGCTGGCGCAGTATCCTCTGTCCGACACCAGCATCAAGGCGCGCTATGCCCGGGTCTACGCCTTCAACAAGGCACTGGAACTGGACCGGGCGCTCGATGAGGCCCGGGTGCTGATGTCGCTGGAGCCGAACAATCCCTATTTCCACGAGATCTACGGCCAGATCCTGTTCGAGAATGGCCGGGTCGACGAGGCCTTGCCGCCGCTGAAGACGGCCGCCAATCTAGCACCGCATCAGCCGCTGCTGAACACCTTGGTGGGCCGCGCCCTGGTCGCCAAGGATACCCCGGATACCGATAAAGAGGCGGTCGACTATCTGCGCCGCGCCACAGCGCTGGACCCCTATGACACCTTCGCCTGGTACAATCTGGGCATCGTTTATACCCGCCAGGGCGAAGAGGGGCTGGCGCGCCTGGCAGCGGCGGAACGCGCCTATATCACCGCGCAGTTCGCCCCGGCCTTCCATACCGCCCGCGCAGCGATGGAGCTGCTGGAAGAAGGCACGCCCAATTGGCGCCGCGCCCAGGACATTGCCTCCGCTTCGCAATGGCTGGTGGATGACACGGACGATTTGGCTCGGCCCCGGCCGCGCCGCCGCTGACACGCCCGTTTAGGAGACCTCCATGAGACGCATCCTCACCGGCTTTCTGGGCCTGACCTTGCTTGTGGGCCTCCTCTGGACAACCGGCCTGCCCCGCTGGGGCGGACCGGCGCAGGCTCAAGAACAGGCCCAAAGCGAGCAGAGCACCAGCCCTTTCACGCCGGAGCAGGAAGCACGAATCGCCGAACTGGTTGAACAGACGCTGCTGGAAAAGCCTGAAATCCTGGTTCAAGCCAGCCAATTGTTGCGCATCCGCCAGCAATTGGAAGAGCAGCGGCGGCTGCAGCAACAGGCGATGGCGCAGCGCTCCGCCATCGAGGACGATCCCATGGCACCGGTCGCGGGCAATCCCGACGGAGAGATAACCGTCGTGGAGTTTTACGACTATCAGTGTCCGTTCTGCCGCCGCGCCTATGACGATGTGAAACAATTGCTTCAGCGTCAGACCACGGTGCGCTATCAGTTTCGCCAATTTCCCGTGTTGGACCGGGAGGGCGAGCCGCCGGTGTCGCGTACGGCGGCGCGCTATGCCCTGGCCGCCGACCAGCAGGGCAAATTCCTGGCCTATCACGACGCGGTGATGACATCGGGCGGCCGGCTGACGCTGGATCGGCTGGACGAGTTGGCGCTCCAAGCCGGACTGGACCTGGCGCAATTGAAGGCCTATGCCGCGGACCCGGCGATCGAGCGGTATCTTGATGAAACCCTCGATCTTGCCCGCGAGGTGGGGATCGACGGCACCCCGACCTTCATCATCAATGGCCGCGCCCTGCCTGGCGCCCAAGGCTTAGAGGCGATCGAGGCGACCATCGCGGAGGCCAAGGCCGATATGCAGACCGGCGAATGATGCCCTAGGCTGCGCCTTCCACCGCCGCTTGGCCGCCGGCCACGCGTTCGATCTCGCGCATCAGCCGTTCCGGTTCGATTGGCTTGACGACCATGCCGTCCATCCCCGCCTCAGCATAGGCTTCGGCGTCTCCAGGCAAGGCGCCGGCGGTGAGGGCGATCACCGGCACCCGGTTCAGCGAGGCCGGTAAAGCGCGGATCGCCTTCATGGTCGCCATGCCGTCCATCACCGGCATGCGAATGTCCATCAGCACCAGATCAATCCCGCCGCCCTTGACCCCGGCCACGGCCTCGGCCCCGTTTTGGGCCTCAATCACCTGGTGCGGCAAGCCGTCGAACACCGCCGCAATGACGTGCCGGTTCAGCTCGACATCTTCGGCCAGCAGGATTGTCAGGGGCACCTGGATTGCGGCAACCGCGCCGGGCACTGACGGTGCTGGAGACTCAGCATCGCTGGCCGCCAGCGGCAGATCGAGCCAGAAATGCGCGCCCTTGCCCAGGCGGCTTTCCACACCGATGCGCCCGCCCATCAGATCAACGAATTCCTTGACGATCGCCAGGCCCAGCCCGGTGCCACCATAAGCGCGCGTGGCCGAGGTATCGGCCTGGTGGAACCGGTCAAAGACCTCGCTGAGCGCCTGTTCCGGAATGCCGATCCCGGTATCCCGAACCGAGAAGCGCACCATGTCCGGCTCGGAACTGGGCCGGACGGTGAGCGCGATTTCACCGCTATGGGTGAATTTCACCGCATTGCTCATCAAGTTGAACAGGATCTGGCGCAATTTGGCTTCATCGCCCAAAACCGTTTGGGGCAGCGCCGGGTCACAGGCGATGCGGCAGCTCAATTGCTTTTCCTGGCAGCGCACCGACCAGATATCTTTGATCTGGTCGATCAGACCGTACAGCGAAAACGGGGCCCGCTCCACCGTCATCCGCCCGGCTTCGATCTTGGACATATCCAAGATGTCGCTGAGCAGATCCACCGTCATGGCGCCGGATTGCGCGATAATGTCGACATAGCGCCGCTGCTTGGGGCTGAGCGACGTTTCCTTCAACAGATTGGCCATCGCGATCACGCCATTCATCGGCGTCCGGATCTCATGGCTCATCACCGCCAAGAAATCGCTCTTTGCCCGCGTCGCCGCCTCGGCCCGCCGCTTATCCTCAACCGCGGCGTCGCGAGCCTGGCGCAGTTCACCGATCAACTGTTCGCGGCTGACCTGGGCGGTATGCAATTGCC
The DNA here is from genome assembly GCA_050331575.1 of Rhodothalassiaceae bacterium. GTDB lineage: Bacteria > Pseudomonadota > Alphaproteobacteria > Sphingomonadales > Rhodothalassiaceae > JBHJGS01. The sequence continues at coordinate 89,067 of JBHJGS010000001.1, forward strand.
GGCTGCTCTGCAAGGTCAGATAAGCGATATAAAGAATATTGCCAAAATAGGCCAGCGTAATGACATAAATCGGCCAGCCAATAATGTCGACCAGGAAGGTTCCTGCAATGTAAACAAAGCTCGCTCCGGAAATGAACAGCGGCAGGAACACCGACCGGTGGGTCAATGCATTCTGCCACGTCAACACTTCCAAGACCGCGATCAATAAAAACAGCGCCAGAACGCTGCCGGCCTGGGTTCCGGCTAGGTGCAACAGCCACGGCGCCACCGCCCAGCCCGCCGCGACTGCAACGGTGAAGCCATCATTCAACAAGGTCAGCCGCTTTAAGCTTTGCTCCGTCCAGGCCTGCCGACGCAGATATTTGCGCCATCGCCAGGCAGCAAAATCCAAAACAAGGGCCAGAGCAAACCAACTTGCCGCCGCCACCGGCCCGGCGATGTGCCACAGCACCGCAGCGACCGGAAAGGCCGCGATTAAGCGCAACTTCAGATGCTGATCATGGGCATCGACGAAGGCCGCCAGGGCGGACTTCACCGCCTCCAGCCGCAACTGCTCATCCGCATCCGCCGGAACAGGCGCCGCAGCGCGCAGGTCCAACCCCGTCATCACCAATGCCTTTACTCTGTTTCGCGAACTGTGCGCCCTGGCCGCGGCTTGCGAAGCCCCTTAAACCTCAAAGGGCGGATCGCCCGCAGCGTCAGAAATGCCAATCTATTATAAAAGCACCCGCGCGAAAAGACGCAGAATGACATGGATCAGTCACAAAATACCCGGTCGAAAATGACGTCGATGTGTTTCAAATGATAGGAAAGATCGAACAAATTTTCCAAGCTTTCGCCGGTCAGCCATTTGGCCACGGCCGGGTCGTGTGCGAGCAACTCGATCAACGGTGTCTGGCCGTCCTTGCGCCACACCTCCATGGCATGGCGCTGCACCAGGGCATAGGCGTCTTCCCGGCTCATGCCCGCCTGGGTCAGCGCCAGCATCACCCGCTGGGAATGGATCAACCCGCCCAGCCGGTCCAGGTTGCGCTTCATCCGGTCCGGATAAACCACAAGTTTGGTAATGACGCTGGTCAGCCGGGCCAGCGCGAAATCCAGCGTCACGGTGGCGTCCGGCCCGATCATGCGCTCCACGGAGGAGTGTGAGATGTCCCGCTCATGCCACAGCGCGACATTCTCCATCGCCGGCAGGGCATAGGCGCGGACCATGCGCGCCAGGCCGGTGAGATTCTCCGTCAGCACCGGATTGCGCTTGTGCGGCATGGCCGAGGAGCCCTTCTGGCCTGGCGCGAAATATTCCTCCGCCTCCAGCACCTCGGTGCGCTGCAGATGGCGGATCTCCGTGGCCAGCCGCTCAATGGAGCTGGCGATCACGCCCAGCGTGGCAAAATACATCGCATGCCGGTCGCGCGGGATCACCTGGGTCGACACCGGTTCGATTGCCAGGCCCATCTTTTCCGCGACATGGGCCTCCACGCACGGATCGATATTGGCGAAGGTGCCGACCGCGCCGGAAATCGCGCAGGTCGCCACCTCCATCCGCGCGGCCTGCAGCCTCCGACGATTGCGGTCGAACTCCGCATAGGCCTGCGCCAGCTTCAGCCCGAAGGTGGTCGGTTCGGCATGAATGCCGTGGGAGCGGCCGATGCACACGCTGTCCTTATGTTCAAGCGCGCGCGCCTTCAAGGCGGCCAGAAGCGCGTCCATCTGCTCCAGCAACAGGTCCGCGGCCCGCACCAGCTGCACATTGAAACACGTGTCCAGCACGTCTGAGGAGGTCATGCCCTGGTGCACAAAGCGCGCCTCGGGCCCGACATGCTCGGCGAGGTTGGTCAGAAACGCGATGACGTCATGCTTGACCTCAGCCTCGATGGCGTCGATGCGCGCCACCTCAAACCGGCCATTTTGCCACACCGCCTCCGCCGCCGCGCGCGGGATCACTCCCAGCTGCGCCTGGGCGTCACAGGCATGCGCCTCGATCTCGAACCAGATCTGGAACTTGGTCTCTGGCGACCATAGGGCGGTCATGGCAGGGCGCGCATAGCGGGGGATCATCGGCAGGTCCTGACGGCTCGGCAATAGGCGGGAAAGCGCCTTAGCAGAGCCCGCACAGCCGGACAAGCAAGCCCCGGACCGCCGCTGGAGGCGCCGCCCGCTGGCCAAGGCGGCCGGTTGCGCCGCCAACGGCGCGATCCTGCACCGCCGTGGCCGGGGCGCCGATCTTGGACGGCGTGGCAGGGCGCGCTTGTCCCGCTGACCTGCCAGATTATGCTACACTCTCGCCTGCACCGATAAGGAGTGTGCCATGATCCGAAAAATTGCCTTGGCCGTGCTGCTTTTGGCCGGCGCCGCGCTCATCATCGTGCTGACCGTTGTGCCGGGCGTGATGGAGCGGCGGATGAACCGCGTGCTCGCCGAACCGCCTTATGACACCGCGGTGCCAGCAGAGGTGCGGGCTGTCCATGATCGGTTGAGCCTGGTTGATGCTCATGCCGATACGCTTTTGTGGCAACGGGATATCACCAAGCGATCCGAGCGCGGCCATGTGGATCTGCCGCGTCTGCTGCAGGGCGGCGTGACACTGCAGATATTCTCCGCAGTCACCTATGCGCCCGGCGGCCAGAATTATGAGCGCAACGCCAAGCAGAATGATCAGTTGACCCTGTTGATGATGGCACAAGCGCGCGCGCCCTCAGCCTGGTTCTCCGAAAAGGGCCGCGCGCTGTCCCAGGCGCGCGCGCTGCACCGGACAGCCGCGGCCGATCCGCGGCTTATGCTGATCAAGACGCGCCAGGATCTTGCCGATCTGCTCGCCGCTCGCAAGCAAGGGCAAGCGATCGTCGGGGGTCTCCTGGCGTTGGAAGGCGCGCATGCCATCGAAGGCCAGCTATCGAGTTTGGAGACCCTCTATGAGGCGGGCTACCGCATGGTCGGCCTCACCCACTTCTTCGACAACGAAGTTGCCGGCTCGGCCCACGGCCTGACCAAGGGCGGCTTGACCGATCTGGGCCGAGATTTGGTGGCCTGGGCCGAAAACCGCGGAATGATCATCGACTTGGCCCATGCGTCCCCAACCACTATTGATCAGGTACTGGCGCTGGCCGACCGGCCGGTGGTGGTGTCCCACACCGGTGTGAAAGGCACGTGCGACAATGTTCGCAACCTTTCTGACGCCCATATCAAGGGCATTGCTGCAACCGGCGGGGTGGTCTCTATCGGCTATTGGGATCAGGCGGTCTGCGACGCGTCCGCAGCCGGCGTCGTCTCGGCGATGCTTTATGTCCGCGATCTCGTCGGGCCCGAGCATGTGGGTCTGGGCTCTGACTTCGACGGCGCGGTCATGCCGCCGTTCGACACCACCGGCTTGATCCGCATCACTCAAGAGCTGATGGCAAGGGGTGTTCCGGAGGCCGAGATCCGGCAGATGACCGGCGGTGCGATGCTGGCGGTGCTAGCGCGCACCCTGCCCGATGAGACCGCCGATCCAGGCGCCGCGCCCGCTGCTGCGTCCTCTCCGCCAAGCTGAGCCTTTCTGGCATGACCCGCTAAGCGGGCTGGCCGGCAGCGTTCGGCATCGCACTGGTCTTGATGGTCTGGCGGCTCAATACGCGATGACGACCCCGTCCTTGCGCATTTCCGTGGCACCCCAATAGGCCCCGGTGTCCGGGTCCTTCCAGATGGCCTGATAGCCGCCGAACGGCCCCTTGGCATAGTCGACCTGATGGCCGCGGGCTTCCAGGGCGTATTTCACTGCGGCGGGAATGCCGCTTTCGATCTGCAGGGTGCCGCCGTCGGTCATGATCTCCGGCTCATGCGGCTGCGTGGAGCCGGTATGGTGGTAGCGCGCGGCGTCGCCGGCTTCCTGCACATTCATGCCGAAATCGATCATATTGACGATGATCTGGGTATGGCCCTGCGGCTGCATCGCCCCGCCCATGAGACCGAAGCTCATCCACGGCGCGCCATCCTTGGTGACGAAAGCCGGGATGATGGTGTGGAACGGCCGCTTGCCCGGCGCATAAGCATTGGGGTGATCGGGATCGAGCGAGAACAGCGCGCCGCGATCCTGCAGCATGAAGCCCAACCCGTCAGGCACCAGGCCCGATCCCATGCCGCGATAGTTGGACTGGATCAGCGACACCATCATGCCGTCCTTGTCCGCCACGGTCAGATAGATGGTGTCCCCGGCACTGGCCGGCCCGGCCACCGGAGCCACCGTCTTCATCGCCCGATCCATCCGGATCCTGGCCCGCTGCCGTGCGGCATAGTCCTTGGACAGCAGCCGCTCAAGCGGCACGTCGTAGAAGGCCGGGTCGGCATAGAAGCGCGCCCGGTCTTCGAAGGCCAGCTTCTTGGCCTCGGTCGCCACATGCAGATAGTCTGCCGAGCCGAAGCCCATGGCGGCCAGATCATAGCCTTCCAGGATGGTCAGCTGTTGCAGGGCGGCGATGCCTTGGCCGTTGGGCGGCAATTCCCAGATGTCATAGCCGCGATAATTCACCGAGACCGGCCCGACCCACTCGCTCTTGTGCTCGGCGAAATCCTCATAGCGCAGCGGGCCGCCGATGCGCTTCATATAGGCATCCACGGTCTTGGCGATCTTGCCCGTGTAGAAGGCGTCCCGGCCGTCCCGGGCGATCAACTCCAGCGTCTCGGCCAGGTCCGGATTCTGGAAAATGGCGCCTTCCTGCAGGGCTTGACCATTGGGCTCATAGGTCGCCTTGTAATTGTCGATCTCCTCGATCAGCCCCCGCTCGTGCAGGCGACGGAAAGACCGGGCGGAGCGCTCCAGATAATAGCCGATCAGCTGGGTGACCGGAAAACCCTCCCGCGCGTACCGGATCGCCGGGGCCAGAGTGTCGGCCATGTCGAGCCGGCCGAACCGATCGTGCAGCTCGAACCAGCCATCAACCGCGCCGGGCACAGTGACCGAATAGGCGCCCCAGTTCGGCATCGCCTCGGCGTCCTCGCCGATCGCCGCCTTCAATTGCTCCAGCGTCTGGCCCAGCGGCGCACGGCCCGAGCCGTTCAGGCCGTAGAGCTGTTCGGTCTCGGGGTCCCAGACAATGGCGAAAATGTCGCCGCCGATGCCGTTGCCGGTGGGCTCCATCAGGCCCAGCGCGGCGTTGGCGGCAATGGCAGCGTCGACCGCGCTGCCGCCTTGCTTCAGAATGTCGATGGCGATCAGGCTGGCCAAGGGATGGCTGGTCGCGGCGATACCGTTCATGCCGAGCACCGGTGCCCGGGTGGCAAAGGCCTCGCCGACCACACGGTCACCGCCGTGCAGCTTGTCGGGTTGGGCCTGGGCCGGCGCCCCCAGGATCATGGCCGCGAACCCGGCCAGAAAAAAGCTCACCACCCGCATCGCGCCCTCCTTTGACGATGGATACCCTCGGTCGGCTCAGCCTAGCCAGAGCATCCCGGCTCGCCAAGACCTTTGACGGCGCCATGTTCATCTGACGTTATGCATCGCACGGTCAGTGATGGCGTGAGGCCATCAGACACAAGAAGGATCGTCTATGCCGTCCGGGCCGCGGTGCCTGCCCTTGCTGCGACTGAGGATTGGATGCGCCGGCCTCGCCGTCGCGCTGGTGCTGACCGGCTGCAGCGGCGGCGGATCCAGCAGCGGTGGGGGCCTGGCACCACCGCCGAGTGCTGCCCAGCCGGCCCCGCCACCGGCCCCGACACCGCCGCCGCCATCCGAAACACGGTTCCGAACCGCGGAATTTCGGCGCAGCAACGGCCTGTCGCGGATCAATCCGGAACCGGCTTATGAGGCCGGTGGCAGCGGTGCCGGCGTCATCGTCGGCGTTATCGACAGCGGCATCGACCAGGATCATCCCGAACTGCAGCAGGCGATCCATCCCGAAAGCGTCGATCTGGTGTTTGCCCGGCCCGAGCGCACAGTGGAAGATTCCGACGGGCACGGCACCCTGGTTGCCGGCGTGATCGCCGCGGCCCGCAATGACTCCGGCGGCCATGGCGTGGCGTTCGCCTCGCAGATCCTGGCCGTGCGGACAGACAAGGTCGATCCCTGTGACGAGGACGATGAGGAATGCGGCAATCTGGACGGGCGCGCGATTGCTGATGGCGTGCGCCATGCCACGCGGAACGGCGCGCGGGTGATCAATCTATCCTTGGGCTCGGACGGCGCGGGGTTTTCCCTGCTGAGCGCGGTGCGCGAGGCAGCGGCCAATGATGTGCTCGTGGTGGTCTCGGCCGGCAATGACGAGGAGGCCGTGCCGGACGGGCTGGCGCGCGATCTGGTCCGTGCCGCCCCGGCCCATGTGCTGATCGTCGGCGCCACTGATCAGTCCGATCAGATTGCCGGCTTTTCCAACCGCGCGGGTGAGGCGACGGATAATTTCCTGGTGGCGCCGGGGGTGCGCATCTTCACCACCCGGGTCGGCGGCGGCTTCGCCCGCGCCAGCGGCACCTCCTTCTCCGCGCCGCATGTGGCCGGCGCGGCCGCCGTGCTGCTGGACCTGTTCCCGGATCTGACAGCCCCCGAGCTGAGCCGGATCCTGCGTCTGAGCGCACGCGATCTCGGCGCGCCGGGGCTGGACACCGACTTCGGTCACGGCCTGCTGGATCTGGGCCGCGCCATCGAGCCGATCGGCGACATGATCGTCGCCGCAAGCGCCAGCGCCAGTGCCGGTGGACCCAGCACGACCGCCAGCGGTGCCGCGATCGGCGGGGCATTCGGCGATGCCGTCGGGCGCAGCCAGGCGCTGCGCGGCCTTCTGCTGCTCGACGCTTTCCGCCGGCCCTATCGCGGCGATCTGTCCGGACTGGCCGCCCGCCAAAGCGCGCCGGTGAGCGCGGGCCTGAGCCGCCGCCTGTTCCAACCGGGCGCTTTTGCGCAGGCCGATCTGGTGATCGGGGCGGGCGAGGCCGTGCGCCTGTCCGCCTTCGACCCGGACCGGGAGGTGCGCGCCCTGGCTCATGCCCTGCCACAAGGGGTGGTCGACGCTCTGGCGCCGCCGCGTGCCCGCGCCCAGGCCTGGGCAGAACCCATGGACGGGCTGCGCCTGGGCTTCAGCCGCGGCATCGGCCTTGGCCTGGCCTTGACCGAAGCCGACAGCGCGCAGCGGCTGGATCTGATCGCGCAAGACCAGGCCGCCCTGCCCTTTTCCGGTCAGGCCGGAACCCGCCAGGCGGGCTTCCTGCACTATGCCGCCTCGCCCGGCCTACAGCTCAGCGCCGGGGTTGAGGATGTCCGAGTGGAGGATGTGGGGGCGGAGGCCGTGAGCGCGACCGGGGCGCCGGACTATCAGGCCGCGCGGCAAACCCTGGCGGTGGTCCGGGCGGCCCGCAAAACCGGTCCGATCGCTGTTGAAGCCGGGCTGGGCCTGGTGCGCGAGGATGGCAGCCTGCTCGGCAGCCGCTCTGCTGGTGCGCTTGATTTCGCCCAGGGCGGGCGAACCCTGTTTGGCTCGGTATCGGCGCACTGGGCCGCCGCTGCAAGGCTGGACCTGTTCGCCACCGGCCATGTGGGCCAGACCCGCGCGACCGCACCGGGTGGCGTGTTCGACACCGTGGATGCCCTGATCAGCACCGCCTTTGCCGCCGGCGTCCAATGGCGCGGGCTGTTCGGCCAGACGGATCGGATCAGCCTTGGCATCAGCCAGCCGCTGCGCATCGAGATGGGCGGGGCCGGCCTGGCCGTGCCGGTCGACCGGCCCTTCTTTACCGACATCGTCGTGTTCGAGCAGCGGCGCCTCGATTTTGAGCCCAGCGGCCGGCAGCTTGACCTGGAGCTGGGCTATCGGGCCGCAAATCTGCTGGGTTTTTCCGTTCAGACCAATGTCATCGGCCAGCTTGATGCCGGCCATGTCGAAGGGCGCACCGCCTATGGCCTGCTCATCCGAGCCACCACCCGCTTCTGAGGCCCGCGGCTGACAGCCCACTTGGGGTATGATAGCTGCGGGCCCTGACCTGCAGCCCCGGGGGAGCCGCCATGCTGAACGAAAAACAAGCCGCCTTGTGCGACCAAACCCGCTTCGATTTCTCCGGCTTGTCCGCTGTCTTCATCAATTGCACGCTGAAGCCCTCGCCGCAGACCTCGCACACCGAAGGGTTGATGGCTGTGTCGCGGGAGATCATGGACAAGAATGGCGTCAGCACCCAGATGATCCGCGCGGTTGACCACAGGATCGCGCCGGGCGTCTATCCGGACATGACCGAGCACGGCTTTGAGCGGGACGACTGGCCGCCGATTCAGGACAAGGTCATGGCCGCGGACATTCTGGTGCTGGGCACGCCGATCTGGCTGGGCGAGAAATCGTCGGTCTGCACCCAGGTGATCGAGCGGCTATACGGCTTTTCCGGCGAACTGAACGAGGCCGGGCAATATGCCTATTACGGCCGGGTCGGCGGCTGCCTGGTGACCGGGAATGAAGACGGCATCAAGCATTGCGCCATGAACATCCTCTACAGCCTGCAGCATCTGGGCTACACAATCCCGCCGCAGGCCGATGCCGGCTGGATTGGCGAGGCCGGCCCCGGCCCGTCCTATCTGGACGAAGGCTCCGGTGGGCCGAACAATGATTTCACCCAGCGCAACCTCACCTTCATGACCTGGAATCTGATGCATCTGGCGCGGATGCTGAAGGACGCTGGTGGGCTTCCCGCCCACGGCAATCAACGCTCCGCCTGGGCCGCCGGCTGTCGCTTTGACCATCCCAATCCGGATTATCGCTGAGCTAAGCGCCTGGAACTTATCGAATTCTTGCGCTATTCTTGCCGCCGTTACTGGCTGGAGGGGATGGCGGCATGGTCCGGTTTTGGCTTGCCCGGTTTTGGCTTGGGTTGCTGATCGTCGCGGCCGTGACCGGCTGCGCGTCCCGCCCCGGCCCGGTCGCCTGCGCCGTTGAGCCGTTTCTGGTTGACGTACGCGACCGCGTGATCCCCGGCCGCCCGGTGCCGGAGGGGTTCGGTCGACCCAGCTTGCGCGACCTTATCGAGCGAACCGAGGAGGCCGAATTGGCACCCGACACACAGCAGGACCGGCGCACGGCCTTGGCCTTGTCCGGCGGCGGACCATGGGGTGCGTTCGGCGCAGGCTTCCTCAATGCCTGGGACGAGACGCAAGGTCTGCCGCGATTTGACCATGTCACCGGGGTCAGCACCGGGGCCCTGCAGGCCCCGTTCGTGTTCGCTGGCGGTCCCTATCTGGACCGGCTGGAGGAGCTGTATCGCAACATCGGCAATGAGGGGGTGCTGGACGAACGCTTTCTGCCCTTCGCGCTGGTCTTCCGCAACGGCCTGAATTCCTTGGATCCCCTGCGCCAAACGGTGCGCGCCGAAATCGATCGCGGCCTGCTGGAGGCGATCCTGCGCCGCGCGCCGGGGCGCACGCTGACCGTGGGCCTGGTGGATCTGGACAGCGGGGAACTGCTCGGCGCCGATCTGATCGCCGCGGCGGAGCGGGCGCTGGCCGAGGACGGCTCAGAAGACTGTTTCGTTGAACTGCTGGTCGCGTCCGCGTCCGTGCCGGTGTTCTTCGATCCGGTGGCCGCACGCGGATCAGCGCGGTTGCCCGAGCCACGCTATCTGTTCGTTGACGGCGGCGTGCGCGCCTCTGTGTTTCTGAACGAGTTCGAATTCGCCGTGCGCACGGCCGGCATGGCCATGGTGCGCACGCCCTTGGGCACCCTGTCCCCGGCCCCCGGCGCGGACCGACGCGCCGAGAGCCCGACCGACATCTATGTGATCATGAACGGCAAGCTGGGCCTGTCTGCCCAGCAGACCGGCGGCGGGATCCTGTCGATCGCCGGGCGCACCCTGTCCAACCTGGTCGACGAGGTCAGTGCCGATGCGCTCTATCGCATCGCCCGCACCGGCGAGACCAACGGCTATTGCGTCCGCGCCACCTATGTGGAGGACCGGTTCACCCCCTGCCCGCCCGACGATCCAGACTGTGGCATCGACACCAGCACGGTGAATTTCGACCGCGGCTTCATGCGCCGCCTGGCTGATTTCGGCGCCGACTATTGGACCGGAGCGACCGCTGAGCCATTCTTGTTCCAGAAAGGCTGCGCACGGGCGGACTGATGGCTGAGTCCAGCGCCTCTGATTGGCTGGTAAATCTGTACAGTCTGCCTGAGACATCCGCAGCAGAAGCCGAATTGGCGCGCAATGGCATCACTGTGCGACGCGCCCTGGTGCCAGAGAAAAGCGTGCTGACGCATTGGGTTGAAGAGCATTTCAGCGCCGCCTGGGCCGATGAATGTGCAGCCGCCTTTAGCGGCCATCCGGTGCGCTGCTGGATCGCCACGCAAGACCGGCACCCGGTCGGGTTCAGCGTTTATGACAGCATCGCCCTGGGCATGGCGGGGCCCATAGGGGTCGCGCCGCAAGCCCGGACGCGCGGGATCGGCAGCCTGCTGTTAACCAGAACATTGCAAGCAATGCGCGCTCAGGGCTATGCCTATGCGGTCATCGGTTGGGTCGCCGCCGATGCGATAGGCTTTTACCAGACCGTGGCCGGCGCCGTACCGATTGCTCATTCAGCCCCGCACACCGGGCTTTATCGCGATCTGTTGCGGCGCGACTGACGCCTGACGCCGCCTCATCCAACCCGGCGCGATCGCGACCGGACGCAGACTGTCCTAAGGCATGATCCGAGCAAGCGCGATCGCGCGGGATCGGACGACAAGGCCCGCTCTCGACGGGGCGAGCAACTTTGCCCTAAGCCCCCTTCGGATACAGCACCAGCCGTTGCTGCCGCACCTCAAAGCCGCCGATGCGGTTCAGGAAGGACATGCCCAGCAGCGACCGTTTCAGCTCGCCGCCATTGACCAGGGCGGGCACATTGTCCGCGCGGACATCGCCGGCGGCGACGCTGTCAAGCCGTACCGGTGCGACGGCGACGCGGCCATTGGCGGTCATCGCGCTGGCGGTGAAGCGCAGCGCGTCGGGCGGCAGGCCGATGCGCGCGGCATCTTTTGGCGTCAGCACCACGGCCGAGGCGCCGGTATCGACCAGAAAGCGCACCGGCACGCCATTGACGTCAGCATTGACGTAGAAATGGCCGTCGCGCGCCCGTTCAAAGGCCAGCCCCTCGCCCAATTCATACCCGCTGCCGGTGACATGGGCGGCCAGCCGATCGCCGGCTGCCCCCAATTCCCGCCGAAAGCTGTAGCCGACCGCCAGCACCACCACGATCACCAACCACAGGCCGAGAAATGTCAGCCCTTTACCGCGCCGCCGGGGCGGGCGCGGCGGCGGCGGCGGAGAGGCCTGCCATGGGCCGGACGGCCGCGGGCCGGTTTCTGGGATATGACCGCTCATGATCCATAATGTTGGCGATTGCGGCGCAGATTACCAGAGCAATGGCCGTTGGGCGGGCCATCTGGACCAGAATCTTGGCAGCCCGCTCAAGACGGCCGTGCGCACAAAGCTTGAGCAGGCACACTGCAGCGGCGGTGCACGCGCGCAGCCGATCAGGCCTCAGCGCCGGGCCTTTTTCTGCTGTTTGCGGTCCTTGGCGGTGCGGCGGGCATAGGGGTTTTCGCCCTTGCGCAGATACAGCCGGATCGGCACGCCGGGCAGGCGATAGTCACGCCGCAGCTCATTCTCCAGATAGCGCAGATAGCTCGCCGGCAGGTCTTCGGGCTTGTTGCAGAACAGGGTGAAGGTCGGCGGGCGGGTCTTGATCTGGGCGCCGTAGCGCAGCTTGATGCGCTTGCCCGCCGGCGCCGGCGGCGGATGTGCCTCCGTGGTCGCGGCCAGCCAGCGATTGAAGTCAGCGGTGCGGATGCGCGCGTTCCACAGCTCATAAACCTCCAAAACCGCGGGCATCAGCTTTTGCACGCCGGCCCCGGACAAGGCCGACACACTCAGCGTGGTCACCCCGCGCGCCTGCGGCAGGGATTTGGTCAGGGCATCCTGGAACTGGCGCTGCGCCTCCAGCCGGTCTTCCACCTGATCCCACTTGTTCAGCGCGATGATCAGCGCGCGGCCTTCGTCGATCACGTCCCGCGCGATCGACAGATCCTGCCGCTCCATGCCTTCCGTGGCATCGACCAGCAACACCACCACCTCGGCGAACTGCACCGCTCGCCGCGTGTCGGCAACGGACAGCCGCTCCAGCTTCTCAACCACCTTGGCGCGCTTGCGCAGGCCGGCGGTGTCCCACAGCATGATCGGCAGGCCATCAAAGTCCCAGGGCACGCCGATGGCGTCGCGGGTCAATCCGGCTTCGGGACCGGTGATCAGCCGCTCCTGCCCCAGCAGCTGGTTGATCAAGGTGGATTTGCCGGCATTGGGCCGGCCGACGATGGCCAGGCGCAACGGCTTGTCCGAGACTTCCTCGGCATCCTCGAATTCATAGTCCAGATCGCCCTCGCTCGGGCCGAATGCCTGGTCCGGCTCAGGCTCGGCCGGGCCCTGTTCCGCCTCCTCGCCGGTCTCGAAGCGGTCGCGGCCCAGCTGCTCGACGATTTCCTGATACAGATCTGCCAGGCCCTCGCCATGCTCGGCGGAGACCGGCACCGGTGTGCCCAAGCCCAGGGCATAGGCTTCCAACACGCCGTCCTGCCCCGCCATCCCCTCGCATTTGTTGGCCAGCAGGATCACCGGCTTGGCCTTGGCGCGCAGCCAGGTGGCAAAATGCTCGTCCAGCAGGGTCAGGCCCATGCGCGCATCGATCACCATCAAGACTAGATCGGCCTCGTCCAGGGCTGCTTCGGTCTGGGCGCGCATACGCTCGGCCAGGCTGCCGGTCTCGCCCTCTTCCAGGCCGGCGGTATCGATCAGCCGGAAGCGCAGATCCGCCAGACGCCCCTCGCCCTCGCGGCGGTCGCGGGTCACCCCGGGGGTGTCGTCGACCAGCGCCAGGCGTCGGCCGACCAGGCGATTGAACAGGGTCGATTTGCCGACATTGGGACGGCCGATGATGGCCAAGGTCGGCAGCGCGGAGACGGGCGTGGCCATGGCAGCCTCGAAGACGGCCGGCTCAGCCCTAGCGATAGGCCAGGAGCCGGGCCTCGTTGTTGAGAATATACAGCGTCTTGTCCACCACGATCGGCGGTACGATGGTGCCGGCGTCGAATGCCTGACCGGACAGAAACTCGCCGGTGTAGGGTGACACCGTGACCAGATAGCCATCGCTGGACGCCACAACCAGCCGGTCGCCGGCCAGCACCGGGCCGGCCCAGCGGATCACGCCGCGGCGCTTTTCCTGATTCTTAAAGCGCTGCAATTGGCGGATCCAGCGCACCCGACCGTCGGAGCGGGTAATCGCCACCAATTGATTGTCCACCGTCATCAGATAGATGAAGTCGCCGCCGATCCACGGCTTGCCGACGCCGCCGATATTCTTTTCCCACACCCGCTCGCCGGAGCGCAGATCGATCGAGACCATGCGGCCGGAATGCGACAGCGCGAACACCCGGCCACGATCGACGACCGGATGGCCATCGATATCGTTCAAGGTGGCCAAGGGGGTCAGCCGGCGGGTGCGCGACAATGTGTCTTGCCACACCGGCGTGCCATTCTCGATGCGGAAGGCGATCAGCTCGCCTGAACTCAAGGCGACGATCACGGTATCGCCGACAATGGCAGGGCTGGACGCGCCGAGGGTGCCCGCCGGCTCGGCCAGACCGAATTGGTCCCACACCACCTCGCCGGTCTGTGCGTCCACGGCGAAGATTTGATTGTCCTGGGTCACGGCGATGACGCGGTTCTCCGCCACGCTGGGGCCGCCGCGAAACGGCACGGTGGCATCGAATTGCCACAGAATCTCGCCGCTATCGGCATCAAGCGCCGCCAGAATCCCCAGGCCGGTGGTGGCGTAGAGGCGCCCGTCCCGATACGCCACGCCGCCACCAAAGCCGATGGCCTGGCGCTCGCCCGGCCGCTCGATCTGCGTGCGCCAGACCGACGCGCCGCTTTGTTCTTGCACCGCGGTGATGGTGGCGCGCGTGTCGATGGCATAGAGGCGCTTGCCGTCGGACACCGGCTCGCCGATCAGGCGGCTGAAACGGTCATTGCCGCGCCCCATATCGGCCGCCCAAACCTGATCGAGCTTCGGCGGCAGATCCAAATGATACAGCGCGTGGCTGGGCACGCCGCCGGGCTGCGGCCAGGCGGTATTGACATAGGGCCGTGGCAGCAGAATTGTCACGTCTTCAAGGCTTTCGTCGGGCTCCAGGTCGGTATCGACCGTCAGCACCGAGACCCGTTCGCCGCTTTGTTCGGGCAGCCCGCGCAGCGCCGGGCGGTTTTCATCATTGCCGGCACACGCCGCCACCGCGGCGGCCATGGCCAGGGCGCACAGCGCACGCATCAGCTGTCTCCGGCATCCGGTTCGGCCGCCACCTCGGTGGCCGGGGCCGCCGTGGCCGGGGTCGCCGGTGTCGGCGTGGCCGGGGCCGGCTCCGCCCCCTGGGCGCCGGCGGCCGGCGCCATGCGCAACAGGGCCAAAAGATCCTCCGCGCGCGCCCGCAAGGTCGCCGGCGCGGTCTGCAGCGCCAGGATCTGGCTCAAATAGCTCTGGGCGGTGGGCGCATCTTCTAATTGCAGATGCGCCAGTGCCAGCAATTCCAGCGCCGCGGCTTGGAATGGCGCCCCCTCCCCGCTCATCGGCTGCAACCGTGCGATCAAGGCGTCGGGATTGCCTTGGTCGAGCATCAGCCGGGCCGCGGCAATGGCCGCATAGTCGCGCACAAGCGCTTGGGGTGCAGCGTCCGCCACAGCGGCGTATAAGCCGATCGCCTGTTCGATGTCGCCGTCCTCCACGAAGGCTGCGGCCTGCTGCAGGCGCACCAGATCATCATAGCCGGCGGGCAGCTCCGCCCCATCCGCCAAAAGATCAGCCCGGCGCGCGCCGGTGGCATCCTCCGCCGCCTCAACCAGCGCTTGATAGCGCTCTCCCGCCTGCGCCAACTGCGCCTCGCGCCGCAGTTGATAGAGCTGAAAGCCGGCTACGGTGAGGATGACCACAAGGATGGCGCCGATCAGGATCGCGCCGTAGCGCTTCCACAGGCCCAACAGCTGGTCCCGCCGGACCGCCTCATCCACTTCGCGAAAAATCGTCTCGTCGGCCACGTTCTACGCATACCGATGCCGATTGACCCAGCACCGGCCCCATACTGGAAGACAAAAGAAGCCTGCGCGCTAGCATAGCCCATAGGCTTTGGCGAGCACAATCAGCCCTTCAGCGCATAGGTCTGCGCCTCGGCGGGAAAGGTGCGGGCCCGCACCTCCTGAGCATAGTCTTTCACCGCGCTCTCAATATGCTCGGCCAAGGCTCCGTAACGCTTGACGAATTTGGGCGTGGTGGCGAACAGCCCCAGCATGTCGTCGGTGACCAGAACCTGGCCGTCGCACTGGGCCGACGCACCGATGCCGATCACCGGAATGTCCACCGCCTGGGTGATCGCCACGGCCAGGGGTTCGGCGACGCCCTCGACCACCAGGGAAAAGGCGCCGGCCTGAGCAACACAGCGGGCATCCTCGATGATCGGCTCCCACTCCGCCTTCCTTCGGCCCTGCGCGCCATAGCCGCCCAGCGCGTTCACCGCCTGCGGGCGCAGGCCGATATGGCCCATCACCGGGATGCCGCGATCGGCCAGGAAGTGCACCGTGGCGGCCTGGTCGCAGCCGCCTTCCAGCTTCACCGCCGGCGCGCCGGTCTCCTTGATAACGCGCACGGCCGTGCCGAACGCCTGGTCCGGGCTTTGCTCATAGCTGCCGAACGGCAGATCGATGACCACCAGGGCGGTGCGCGCCGCGCGCATCACCGCCTGGCCGTGCAGGATCATCAGATCGATGCTGACCGGCACGGTGCTGTCAAAGCCATGCACCACCATGCCCAGACTGTCGCCCACCAGCATCAGATCACAGTGCGGGTCCAAGAGCCGGGCCATCGGCGCGGTATAGGCGGTCAGGCACACCAGGGGATCGCCCCCCTTGCGCGCCTTGAACCGCGGCACGGTCATCCTCTTCTTTCCGCCCTCAGGCGCAACAGCAGACATGACGGATCTGAAACCTCCAGCTGGGCAGGCCGGCACCCGGCCTTCAGTCTAGGCCGGTTCACGCGGGCGGAAAGCCATTATGCCGCGCCCGCCACGGCCGGAAAGGGCTTGGCAAAGGTGAAGGCATCGGGGCCGGGGCCGTGGACGGTCAGGCGCTCCAGGCGCTGTTTGCCTTCCAGCGGTGTTGGGCGATGCCCGGGCGGCACCCACCACAGCACCAGAGCGGGCCCGGCCATCGGCACGAACCACTCCGCCCGGCGGCGCAGGAAGTCCTTGTGGTCGGACTTGTAGACGAAGCGGCGCAGCGCCGTGACGCTCTCCCACACGCTCAGATTGACCAGGATATCAGGATCATCGAACGGCCGCAGCCCAGTGGCATCGGCCCCGTCTTCATCGACCAGGCGCCAAACGAAGCCCGGCATCTGGTCCGCCAGGGCATTGATGCGCGCCAGATTGTCGACAAAGTCGGCCACCGCCGGATCCCCCACCGGCGCCACCAACCTGCCAATATTCATCTGCGCCAACTGCATACCCGAGCCGCTCCACCGTGCCCCACCCAAATCACCCGCCCAGCACCATGATACACACCACCCACACAGATCAATGCCGCGGAGGCCTGGTCCGGACAGAGCCGTTTGCGATCAAAGCGCATGTGGAAATCACTGTCTGACAGCCTATCTCCCGGCCCCGTCTCTGCCAGTCGTCCTAAGCGCTTCGGACTCCCACTCAATCATCAACAGATCATCCAGCGCATTGAAAGACTTTAGTTATTGTGGCTGGCGAAATTGCCGATACCGCAACTTGTACCGTCAATCGGAATCGTTGGTCCAACTCTCGGAGTTTGTTGGTTCGCTTCGGTTGACATCTGCCAGAGTTCGAGTTGTTCAGCACCCTTTTTATCCAAAGCATCAGCCGCCGCAAAAACGCCCTGCTCGACCAAATTTCTCCAACTATCCAGAACACTCAATAACACAACGTCGTCCACAGCGGGCGCGGGCGAAGGAAACAAAAGTGTCTTGAGCAGAGCTAGCCTATGTACCGTCTCATGCGCCCCGGGACGTTACCCGCGGCGTTTGGTTCACCCTCAAACTGCCATCCAGCCTTGCCAGGCCATCGCCATGGAGAAATCCTCGCGAAAAGAAACACGAATCAACGCCAGCGGGTTGATCGCTTCGCCCGATGATTTGCCAGAAGCACACAAGACCAAATGCTTAACAAGCCCGACCCGTTCGACAGTCCTGCCACGCTGTTCGCCTATGACGATCTTGATGCCCCGGTACTGCGGCTGCTGCGGCCAAAGGGGAGACTGCCATCTCCTCGGCAAGGTGATTGGAGAGACCGAGCGAAGCTATCGCGTGATCTTTCCGCTCAGTGAGCGGCTGCATCAGAAATGGGTGCGCAAGGGCGACACTGTTCATCTGACACCATGCCGATATTGCCCTGATAAATAGGACTCGCGCTTAAGGCCGTGGCACCAACGCCTTGAAGCTGCGCCTCATCTGACGAGCCGACCTACGCCGAAAAAGTTCGACCCGCCGTCCCCTTGGCTCCGGACTCATAACCAATAGCAGACGGTAGCGGCGAGCTGGATTGCGGCGAGGAAATTCTGTGCGAGCTTGTCGTATCGGGTTGCGACGCGTCGGAAGTCCTTGAGACGGCCGAACATACGCTCGATAGCGTTGCGGTCGCGGTAGAGGAAGGGCGAGAAGCAGGGCTTCCAGCGGCGATTGCGCTTGGGCGGGATGTTGGGCGCGACCCCGCGCGCCTCGATCTGCCGGCGCAGCCGATCGCTGTCATAGCCCTTGTCGGCATGGAGCAGTCCGGTGGCGGGCATCTGCTCGATCAGGGTCTCCGCAGCGGTGCAGTCGGTGATGTTGCCCGGCGTCAGCAGGAAGGCGACCGGCCGACAGTCGGCATCGCTCAGCGCATGGATCTTGGTGGTGCGCCCGCCGCGACTGCGTCCGATGGCTTGGGCGCGCGCCCCCCTTTACCGCCGGCGGCACAGCGATGAGCCCGCACCGCCGAGCTGTCGATCAGCAGGGTCGCCGGCGGGCCGCCCTCGGCCGCGAGCGCATGGAAAATCCGCGCCCACACCCCCTTCGCCGCCCAGCGTACAAAGCGATTGTAGAGCGTCTTGTGCGGCCCATAGAGATCGCGCGGCGCATCCCGCCAGCGGCCACCGCTCTGCAACACATGCACGATCCCGGAGATCACCCGGCGGTCGTCAACCCGCGCCACGCCCCGTGTGTCTGTAGGCAGATGCGGCGCAATCCGCACAAACTGCGCCTCCGAAAGCCAGAAAAAGCCATCCCTCATCGACAAACTCCCTTCCAGGAGCTTGAATCACAAAATCACCCCGCCGTGAATCCCCTTTATGGGTCCAGTCCCAACACCGCCGCCCGGGTCGTGGCTTTCCCCTTTGCAGGACGGGGGTGACGCTCTTGGCCTGGCCCCGGGCGGCCAGCCCGCAACGGGCTTGGCTTTGAAGCCGCCCAAGTCTCCCCTTGTTCCCCTACCAAGCCCATTGCGCGCCGGCCTCTGACCCGGGGCTTTCCAGGCCGCGTCACCCCCGCCCTGCGTGGGAAAGGACGCGAGGTTTGGATCGAAGCGGGAGGCCAGCATGGGCACGCAATCATCGGGCAATCAGGCACGCGGCAAGCGCCACAGGGCGAAGGGGCAGGATCGGGCTGATCTTTATCAGAGTGTTACGGATCAGGTGATCGCTGACCTTGAGGCAGGCACCGTGCCTTGGGTTAAGCCCTGGCAGGCGGGCAGCGGCGCAGGCCTTGGCCTGCCGGAGAACGCCGCCACGGGCCGGGCCTATTCCGGGATTAACATCCTCTTGCTCTGGGCCTCCGCCATGGACCATGGCCGGTCCTCCCATGTCTGGCTTACCTATCGCCAAGCCCAAGGGCTGGGCGCGCAGGTGATGAAGGGCGCGCGCGGGACGACCATTGTCCATGCGGGCAGCTTCACCCCGGACGCTGAAAAGGAACGGGCGCAGGCCGAGGGCGGCGAAGCCCGCGAAATCCGCTATCTCAAGCGCTACACCGTCTTCCATGTGGATCAGGTGGAGGGGCTTGAAGGCCTTGCTGCCGCGCCGCCTGAACCTGTGGACCCGGAGCATGTGCATGAGCGGGCCGCCGCCTTGATGGCCGCCACCGGGGCGAGCATCTCCCATGGCGGGGACAGCGCCTATTACATGCCGGGGCCGGACCGTATCCAGCTGCCCCACCATGCAAGCTTCACCCTTCCCGTAGAGTATTACGTTACCGGCCTGCACGAGCTTTGCCATAATGCCGTGACCGGGATTATGCCGCATGGCACATGGGGTCTACCGGCAACAGCGGCATTTCTGATCTGTTGTGCGGCATAATTTCAAGTTTTGGACGGTCGTGGTCGTCCTGGACATGGGCGACGGCGTCAGCGCGGTGGTTCGGCCTGGTCGACCGCTGCGGCGTCTTCGGTGACGTTGTGCACTTCCTCGCGGATGATCTTGTTGGTGACCGCATCGAGGTGCGTGGTCAGGGCGCGACTGAGGTCTTCGAACTCCGGCCACAGCGTTTCCTGGACGAAGCTGGGCGGGGCACTGATCATGACCGTCTGATGGCGCATCCGCGGGTATCGGAAGGGCCTGACCCCGTAGCGGCGGCACAGCGCGATGAAGAGCCGGCGCGACCAGGGGTCGGGGATCGAGAATTTGAACTCTTCAGCCGGTTCCGTTTTGCGGGCCGCCTTAAGCTGCTGGCGAATGCGATCGGCGGCCGCGCCGGCTGCGGATTTCTCGCCGGCCGTCGCCGCACCGGCATAGAGCGCCTCGATCTTACGTAGCTTCTCGCGGAGCTGATCCTCAAGCCGCATGAGCGTCAGTGGACGGTCGGTTTTTCGGTAAGAACGCTCTCGATCATTTGCCGCCTGGCCCGCGTGCAGGACAGGACGGCCGCATGAATCTCGGTCTCCATGATCCGGGTCAATTCGCGCAGCTTTTTGAACGTGGCGTCCAAGTGCGCCGGGTCCGAGGACGGCTCACGCTCCACCAGATCGCAAATACCGGCCATCATGGCGCGCAATTCCGCAAGATGGCCGACGGCCTCATGGGCCCGTTCCGGCAGGTCGATGACGTCCTCACCATTGAACAGACCGTCGATGAAGCCGTCGAGCTCTTGTTGCCGGGTCTGCGCATAACGGTCCAGATTGGCGGCGGTCGGCTCCATCGCCACCCGTCTGAGCCGGAAGGGCTGACTGCGCTTCTGATGGCGCGTCAGATCGTTCCACAGCCCTTGCACCAGGGCGCCGAGGAGGGCGTTGGCCTCGTCGATATCGTCGAACACCGGCAACGCGCCGCCCCACAGGTCTTCGACGACCGCCAGCGGCGAGACCGACAGCGTCGGGGTGGCGATATTGCCCAGAAAGCGGGTGCGCACCGCGTGGAACGGGACGGGACAGCCATGCTTCTTCAGCAGGGCGCTGATTGTCTTCTCGCTCGGCGCTTTGGCGCTCGTCTTCATGGTGCGTCCGTTCCTCTGCCATGGCGATCACCGATCAATACGCTTGCGGTCACCGGGTCGGCAAGGTCGGCATCATGCTCCACCAGCAACATGGAGCACCATAATCATGACAGACAATCCAAAGACCAGCCCAAAGACCTGTATCGATCCCTACCTGGACTCGTTCACGCGCAGTTTTGCCGTCGCCAACTACAAGCCGGGGACGATCAGGACCTATCGTCATCTTGTCCGCAAGCTGGGGCGGCTGATGGACACCGCCGGGATCGCGCCTTCGGCCCTGACGCCCGATCTTGCGGACCGGCTGGCGCGAACCACGGCGCGAGGACCGGACAGCAGACTCCGCTTCCACAATCTCGCTCGCCGGTTTGCCGAACATCTGATCGACATCGGCGTGGCGCCGCCGGTGCCTCTGACCGACGCACAGATCGCCCGCAGCGCCCTCCTGGCGGACTTCGAAGATTATCTCGTCAAGCAGCGGGGTCTGAGCCCGCGCTCGATCTCCCATGCGCTGCGCTTCGCCAGCCGGTTCCTCGATCACCGCTTCGGAACCGGGGTCGTCGACCCCTCCCGCCTTCGCGCCGCCGACGCCACCAGCTTCATTCAGCATGTACTCGCAGGCAGGCAGCCGTATCGCGACAAGACGGTGACGACCCATCTGCGGGCGTTCTTCCAGTACCTGTTCTGGTGCGGTGCGACGGCGACCAACCTCGCGCCGAGCCTGTCCAAGACGGCGCAGCGCTGGGCGGCGCGACTGCCCCGGCATCTGACGCCGGACGGCGTCGAGGCGGTGCTCGAAGCGGTCCGTCGCAATCCCCTGTCAATCGGCATTGAATCTTGACCCGGTATCGGCGTGCAAAATTGCCCCCCCCTTTGGGCTGGGCAGAGGTTGTCCCGGTAGTCCATGGGAGGGCCCCGCCCGGCGGCGTGTAGCGCTTTGCGTGACGCGTAGCGGCGCCGGGGGGGGGGGACGGTGGGCCCCCCCGGGGGCGCCGGGGCGGGGGGGGTGCGGGTTTTGTGCTGCGGGGGGGGCGGGGGGGGGGGCAGGGACCTGTAGACCCACCGGGTCAACCGGGCAGCGGTGTTGCGGATCAGGCGCGGTTCTTGAAGCGCCAACTTTCATTGCCGGTCTCGATGATCTCGCAGTGATGGGTCAGCCGGTCGAGCAGTGCCGTGGTCATCTTCGCGTCGCCGAAG
>JBHJGS010000002.1:0-33081 GCA_050331575.1 Rhodothalassiaceae bacterium
CAGCTCATCGCCAACGGTAAGCCACCAAAGGTCGCCATAACCGCCATCATGCGAAAGCTCATCGTACTCGCAAACGCACTCATTCGAAATCACCGAAAATGGGCTCCAAAAACCGCTTGAGAAAAACGGATACTCTAGCGCCGGCCTGTCGCGCCGCTGGTTCTTTTCAAAGACATTAGATGACATAAGTATACACTCGGCTCACGCCACAGACGCTTAAACCCTTTTTTAGAGATAGCGCGGCATCATCTTGGCAAACTCTTTTCAGCTTCAGAGTAGAAGCCGAGGTGTGATTTGACATGAATTTGCTGAAATCGCTGTCGATATCCCAAAAGCTGGCCGCGGGATTGGCGCTGATCGTGTTGGTGTTCCTCGTCGGCGGGGCGGTGAATATCGCCAGTTTGCTGCAGCTTCGATCCAATATGGACTGGGCCAATCGCAGCAATGACATTCTTGCTGCCGTGAGCGGCGCGCGCGAAACCATGATCGCCCGGGAAAATGCCCTGCGTGGCTATATCATCTCCGCCAGCCCCGATGATCTGCAAATCTTCCGCGCCGGCGCGCGCCAATTCGAAGACCAGATCCAGCGCAGCATCGACCTCATCCCGGCAGAGAATTTCCAGCAGCACGACCGCTTGGCGGACGCGCGCCAGGCCGTGGCGCAGTGGCAGGCACTGGCGGAAACCTTGGTCGGCCTGGTCAGCAATCCGCGCACGCGGGAGCAGGCTCTGATCGAGGAGCGCAAAGGCAAAGGCGCGGCAAGCTTTCAGGTCTTCCGCAGCTTGATCGACAAGATCGTGGCGGAGGAGGA
The DNA here is from genome assembly GCA_050331575.1 of Rhodothalassiaceae bacterium. GTDB lineage: Bacteria > Pseudomonadota > Alphaproteobacteria > Sphingomonadales > Rhodothalassiaceae > JBHJGS01. The sequence continues at coordinate 812 of JBHJGS010000002.1, forward strand.
GGCGTTTCTGGCCCAGCGCGCCCGCTCCGCCGACAGCATGATCCGCTGGGCGATGAGTGCAACGGTGACGGGCCTGGTGGTGGCGCTGGTCTTGTCGGTGCTGACCGCCTTGGTCATGCACCGCAGCGTGTCCCGGCCGATCGGCGGTCTGACCGACACCCTCCGGCGCCTGGCCGAGGGCAATACCGGGCTTGCGATCGAGGGCGGCGCGCGCCGAGACGAGATCGGCGCGATGGCGCGGGCCGCGGAAGCCTTCAAACAGGCGGGCATCGAGGCCAAGGCGCTGCAGGAGAAGGAATTGCAGCGCGTGGCCCGGGAGGCGCAGGAGCGTCAGCAACGCGCCGAGGAAGAGCAGCGCCGCAAGGAGGCGGAGCAAGCCCGCCAGGCCGAGGCGGAGGCGCGCGCGCAAGCCGAGCGCAAGGCCGCCCAGCGCGCCGCCGAAGAGGTTATCACCGAGACCTTGGAACAGGCCGCCGACGCGATCGTGCGGCTGGACGCCCAAGGCACGATCACCTTGTTCAACACTGCCGCGGAAACGATCTGGGGCCGGCGGCGCGATCAGATCATCGGCCGACCGGTTGATGCCCTGGTGCCGGAGTTGACGGTGGCCAAGCTCGTCGGCTGGATCGAACGCGGCGGCGCCCAAGAACTGAGCATCAGCCGGCCCGGCCAAGCCGCCATCGATCTGGCAATCAGCCCCTCTCGTGTGCGCCTATCCAACGGCGAGACGCTCTACACCCTGTTCGCCCGGGACATCAGCCATGAGGTTGCCCAGCGCAGGAAGATCCAGCTGTTGTCCCTGGTGGCCGACGAAACCGATAATTCCGTGCTGATCACCGGGCCTGACGGTCTGATCCAGTATGCCAATCCGGGCTTCTCCCGACTGACCGGCTATAGTCCGGACGAGGCCAAGGGCCGCAAGCCCGGCGATCTGTTGCAGGGCCAGATGACGGATCCGGCCACGGTTGCACGCATTCGCGACAAGCTCAAACGCCAACAACCCGTCTATGAGGAGATCCTGAATTATTCCAAGACCGGCGAGCCCTATTGGGTTTCGCTCGCGATCAATCCGGTGTTCGATGCCGCCGGCACGCTGCAGAATTTTGTGTCAATCCAAGCCAATGTCACCTCAGTGAAAGTCGAGGCCGAGGAATTTAACAAGAAGCTGCAGGCGATCAGCGCAACCACCGTGGTGGTGGAATGGGATCGCGCCGGCCAGCCGCTCACCGCCAATGCGGTGCTTGAAAGCCGCAACGGCCAAACCGATGTCGCCCTGCGGACGATTTTGAGCCAGACGGAGCGCCAAACCCTGGAGGCTGGCCGGAATTTGCGCAAGGAGATCGCCTGGCCCACCCGCAATGGCTCTGAGCTGCATCTGGATGCCACCTTCGTGGCCATCACCGACATCCATGGCGAGATCGCCAAGGCGGTCATGTTCGGCACCGATGTGACCGCCCGTGTGCTGGCGATTCAGGAAACCGAGCGGGAGATGCACAAGGCAATCGCCTCAACCCACGATATCTCCGCCATGTTGAGCGGCATCGGCGACATCGCCGCCCGCACCAATCTTTTGGCCTTGAATGCCACGATCGAGGCGGCCCGCGCCGGGGAAGCCGGCAAGGGCTTTGCCGTGGTCGCAGAGGAGGTCAAATCCCTGGCCAATCAGACCCGCACCCAAGCGGCCACGATCGGCGACCATGTCTCCACAAATGTCGATCATGTTCGCAAACTCGCCCAGGCAATCCAATCCCTCGCCGGCGACACCGCAGCTGACGACACACAACAGGCCGCCTAACACGCACAGCCACGAGAAAAACGACCGCCAATTCGGCAAGAACAACCGCGTTTAGCTGGGCATAGAACTGGTCAGGTGCGTCCGGCGCGAGTGGCCGTCCTGACGCCGCCGCCGCGTGCGGCCACACCAGACAGATCGCTACCCCACCAGCGCGGCGATCATGGCCTCGGTGCCCTCAAGGCCGGCGCGGGGGCCTCGGGACCAGACGACGCGGAGCCGTTCGATGACGCCCTTGCGTTCGATGCGGACCATCTGATCCTTGTGCCAAGGCAGGTCGGTGTCGGCCTCGATGCCCAGGCCGGTGGCGTTGATGTCGACAACGCGGGCCTGACCCTGGGGCAGGTCCGGTAGGGTGATCTCGCACGGCAGGGTGACCTCGCGGCGCCGGTTGGTGCGGCGGTCGGCCTCGGCCACGGAGGTGCGCACCAGGCGCACCAACACCTCGCGCAGGCCCTGCACCTCCTTGTCGATGGTCTCGGCCTGGTCGGCCATGCGCTCGGCCAGCTGGGCATTGCCGGCAATCTCGCCATTGACCTGGCCGACCTGCTGCCCCACCGCCTCCACGCTGCGGCTGGCCTCGGCAATGGAGCGGGCAATCTCACCGGTGGCAGCCCCCTGCTCTTGCGCCGCTGAGGCGATCGAGGCGGAGGAGTGCGTGACCTTGTCGATGCGGCCGTGAATGCCCTCGATGGCGCCGGTCACCGCGCGGACCACGCCGATCATCTCCTCCACCACATGGGTGATTTCGGCGGTGGATTTGGCGGTCTGCGTGGCCAGAGACTTGACCTCGCCGGCGACCACGGCAAAGCCGCGGCCGGCCTCGCCGGCGCGGGCGGCCTCGATGGTGGCGTTCAAGGCCAACAGATTGGTCTGCTCGGCGATCTCGTCGATGATCTGCACAACATCCCGAATGCGCCCGGCGGCCTTGTTCAGGCCGTCCACCGTCGTCATGGTCTGCTGGGTCGCCGCCTGGGTTTCGCGCACCTCGGCATCGGACCCGGCGATCTGGCGCAACACCTCCTCGATGGAGGCGGTGAGCTGTTCGGCCGCAGACGCCACGGTGTTGGAGTTCTGCCGCGCCAGGTCGGCCGAGGCGGCGGCCTCCTGCGTGCTGGTCTTCACCGCCTCGATGGACTGCTCCAGTGTCTCGGCATTGTCGCGGCTTTGCGCGGTGGAGGCAGAGACGCGCTCGATGATCTGGCCGACCTCGGTCTCAACCTGGTCGGCCAGCTGCAAGATCGCCTGTTCGACCAGCTGGGTCTGCTGCCGGGCCATGGCCTCCAATTCCTGGCCGGCCTTTTCCGCCTCCTCCACCGCCATTTCAGCACTGGCGCGCTCATCCTCGGCGCGTTCGGCCAGCGCGCGCGCCTTGGCCGTCTGCGCCTCGGCCTCGGCGGCATGCGCCTCCGCGGCCTTCAGAGTCTGAGCCGAGCTGGTGAACAGCCGGTCCAAGTGTGTCAGCACGACCCAGAGAATTGCGCACTCTGCGCCCAGGATGAAGGCATGGGCCACCACGCGCAGAAATTCCGCGCCGTCGGGGAAAATCCAGCTGGGCAGGATAAAATTGAACAGGAGATTATGCACCACGACCGTGGCGGCGGCATTGACCACCACGCGCCGGTCGCAAAAGCAGGACAAAACCGCCACGCCGGCGACGAAATATTGGTGCATGTCGGTCTGCCAGGGATGGCCACGAAACATATAGACCCCAGCGGCGACCACCATCATGGAGGTTACCGCGGCGCTATGCCGGAAGGTCGCCGTCGGCCCCAGCATGACGAACAGGATATGGGTGATGCCGGCGAAGGCGGCGGTCATCGCCATGGTCGCCCCGATATGGCCGGTGCCCTCGACCAGCCCGACAATCGCCCAGCCCGGCACATGCAGCCACAAGGCCCAGACGATGAACCGCGCCGCCGTGGTGCGCAACTGTTCCAAATCTGTCATGGACGGTCCCCTGAGAGGCGCGCAAATCGACCGGCGCGTTTCCTGTCTCATGGCAAAGCCGTCTTAAGCAGTGTTTAAGACTGCCGTGCCGATGTCAAAACCAGTTCAAGGAAAAGCATCATGACCGACACCGCCCGCCGCTGGACATTCCACAAACCGCCCGTGGGAGAGGATCCCGGCCCGCAGCATTTCAGGCTGGAAGAGGCGGATCTGCCCAACCCGGGGCCGGGGCAATTGGCCGTGCGCAGCGTCTATCTGTCCGTCGATCCCGCCCAGGTCAGTTGGATGCAGGGCATCGCCGACTATATGCCGCCGATGCAGCCGGGCAATGTGATGCTGGCCGGCGGGGCCGGCGTGGTCACCGCCTCGCAGCATCCGAAGTTCCAGGCGGGCGATCTGGTCACCGGCACGCTGGGCTGGCAGGAGGCGTTCGTCAGCGACGGCCGCGACCTGACCGGTCAGCCGCTGCGCACCCTGCCGGCGGGCACGCCGCTGGCCCTGGCGCAAAGCGTGCTGGGCATGACCGGGCTGACCGCCTTCATCGGGCTATTGCATGTGGGGGAGTTGCGCGCGGGCGACACCGTTTTGGTGACCGGGGCCGCCGGTGCGGTCGGCTCCATCGCCGGCCAGTTGGCCCGGATTGCCGGGGCGGGCCAGGTGATTGGCACGGCCGGCGGCCCGCAGAAATGCCGCTGGGTCACCGAAGAGTTGGGCTTTGACGCCTGCATCGACTATAAGGCCGGGCGCATTGTCGACGGCTTGAAGGCGCAGTTGAAGGCGCCGATCGATCTGTTCTTCGACAATGTCGGCGGCGAGGCGCTGGATGCGGGCCTAAGCCGGCTGGCCCATGGCGCGCGCATTGTCATCTGCGGCGGCATTTCTGGCTATACCAGCCGCCCCACCGGACCATCGAACTATCTGCAATTGGTGCTGCGGCGCGCCAGCATGCGCGGCTTCGTGGTGCTCGACCATGTCGATCTGTTCGGGCCGGCGATCAAGCGCCTGCGCGGCTGGATCGAGCAGGGCCGCCTGCAATACCGCTTGGACATCGTCGAGGGCTTCGACGCCTTGCCCGATGCCTTGGGCGGCCTGTTCCGCGGCGAGAATATCGGCAAGCGGCTGGTCAAAGTGGCCGAGGATCCGACAGCGTGAGCGGGTGGACACGCGCCTCAACCATCGAACCGCACGCCCGGCTTGGGGCGGGTGTCGACCCGCAGGTCAAACACATCCGGGCGGGCATAATGGCCATGGCTGTCCAGCGTCAGCCGCGCCTCGGTCAGCCGATCCAGGTCTAGCCGGGCAGCGATCAGTCCGGCTTGGTCATAGAGCGGTTCGGTAACATAGCCGCCGTCCGGCCCGATCACCGCGCTGCCGCCGGCCTGCAACAGCCTCTCGGCGTCACCGGGAATGCTTTCCAGCATGGCGCGCGCGGCCGGCGCATCCACGGCCAGGGTGTCAAAGCCCTCCAGCACGGCGCCTTTGCTCAGCACGGTGCCGACGGCGGCGACGAAGCAGCGGCCCTCGAAGGCATAGTGGCGGCTGGCCAATTGATGCGCCTCGCCCACCGCGGGCCATTGCGCAATATGCAGCACCTCGCCCTGGGCGTGCATGGCCGCGCGCGCCAGCGGCATCCAATGCTCCCAGCAGATCAGCCCGCCGACCGCACCGAAGGCCGTGGCCACCACCGGTAGCGTCGATCCATCGCCCTGCCCCCAGATCAGCTTCTCATTATAGGTCGGCGTCAGCTTGCGATGCAGGGCCGGGGCGTCGGCCCCGGGGTTGAAGCTGAATTGGGTATTGTACAGCGTCCCGCCGAGCCGCTCATGCGCGCCCATGATGATATGGGCGCCGCTGCGGTTCGCCGCCTGTTGCAGGGTGGCCATGGCGGCATCGCCCAGGCACACCGCATTGTCGAACACCAAGCGGAACAGGCTTTGCGCCCCGGCCTCGTCCCATAAGGCGGCACCCGGCGCGTGATCCAGCCACACCGGATAGCCGGGCAGCCAGGTTTCGGGAAATGCAATCACCGCGGGATCGTGCCCGGTTGCCTGATCGATCAAGTCGAGTGCGCGCGCCACGCTCGCGGCCTTGTTCAAGAACACAGGCGGGTGTTGGACCAGGACAAGACGCGGATCTGTCAAGAGACGGCTCCCATGTAACAGCGGCAGCGCTGACGATTAATGGTTGCGACTTAGGGTCGCAATGGGCGCATTGGGCGAGCCGCTCAGCCACGTGCACGAGCACGGGAATGTTAATGGCCAGCAAGCGTCAGACAATTTACGCTTTCCCTACCTGCAAAATGTGTATAGGTATCTCGCTATACTAAACCAATACGGGCTTGGGGCTCTAAGAGGAGAGGAAATTGGAGGATATCGAACAAACGCGCAAGCCGGATCCGATTGACGTGCATGTCGGCAGCCGCGTGCGCCTGCGGCGCATGCTTTTGGGCATGAGCCAAGAGGAACTGGGCAGCCAGCTTGGCCTGACCTTTCAGCAAGTGCAAAAATATGAACGCGGCGCCAACCGCATCGGCGCCAGCCGGCTTTACAAGATTTCGCGCATTTTGGAAGTGCCGGTGTCGTTTTTCTTTGATGACATGCCTGCAGGCGGCGACGCGATCGGAATGGGCGAACCGGGCGTTGAGGAAACCGCTGTGAACGGCATGGTTGGCCAGTTCACCGGAGAAGCCGTGGAATTGATCCGCAGCTATTATCGGCTAGACAATCTGCATCTGCGCAAGCAAGTGTTTGAACTGGTCAAGGCCGTGGCGCTGCAGCATAGCGACCCCGAAGACAAGCAGTCCCACGGGCGTTACGGCCGATGAGCCGCTCCGCCCGGCCAATGTGCCGGGCCTTCATGCCTGGCGGACGGGGGTGGCGTGCGTCATGCAAGACCCGCTCAACCTTGATTTCTTGGATGCGCTGGGGGAGCCGGATCTCACTCTGGAGCACCTGATCGCCCTGTTCGAACGCTCCCTTGCCCATATTGGCGCGGAGCGGTTTGCCTATCTGCACTTCCGCCCGCACAGGGAACCCCTAGCCGTCAGCAATTATCCCCCGGTGTGGCTGGCCCATTATGTCGGCCAGGGCTATCTCTCCCGCGATCCGGCGATCCCAGTGGACCGACATCTGCCGTTCGTTTGGCATCATCGACAGGCGATCTGGTCGGCGGCACAATGCCAAATCATGAATGAGGCGGCGGATGTCGGCTTGCGCAGCGGCGTGACCGTGCCGATGGGCCTGGATGCCGGCTTTCCGCGCATGTTCTTTGCCAGCATCGCCTGTGCCAACAGCCGCTTCGACAGCTTTTGGCAAGACAAGCGCCGCGACATTTTGGCACTGGCGCATGTCTTCAAGGCCACGGTCGATGAACGCTTCAGCGAGTCCGTCCAGCAGGTCGCATCCTTGCCGCCGCGGGAGCAGGAATGCCTACTCTGGGCCGCCCGGGGCAAGACCTCGTGGGAAATCGGCCAGTTAATGGGCATCACAGAACGCACCGTGAATGCCCATTTCGCCCGCACTATGACGCGCTTTGGGGTCCATAGCCGAACCGAGGCTGTGGTTCGGGCCATCTTGGGCGGCTTGATTGCGCCCTGAGCCCGATAGAGCAGCATCGGACGGCGGGCCTTTTCAACCGATCAGTCGCGCTTTCGATTGATCGGATCATGCCCTCGCCCCATCTGCTCGCCAAACAGGAACTTTCCTGTGACCCCCTCGTCAATGGCGAGCAGGCCGGGTCCTCGCCCGAAGTTGATCGGCAAGTGTCAGATCTGACACGTTACGACGCGGCCCATTTGTGGCGCATTGCCTCCGCCATCATCGGAAGGAGTGCGACACATGGCCTACATCTTTCAAGGATCCGACGCCGCTCCGGACCTTTACGACCAAAGCCTAGCTCTGCGGCATGAAGTGTTCGACCGGCAATTGCAGTGGGACGTTACCTCCCAGGACGGGCGCGAATATGACGATTTCGATACCGACGACACTTTTTATACGGCCCTGACCGTTTCCAGCGCTGCCGCCAACACCCCGGCCTTCTTTAATCGCGAGCGCGTTATCGGGACATGGCGCATGCTGCCAACCACCGGGCCTTATATGCTCAGCGAAATCTTCGCCGACCCCTTGGGTTGCGCGGTGCCGCGCCAGTCAGACGTCTGGGAGATGAGCCGTTTGGCCGCCGATCCATCCGTGCCGCGCGGGGCGGCCTATTCTACGGCGATCCCTGCTGCCCTATTTCACGCCGCCTTGATCTTTGCCGCGGACTTCGGGCTGACCGGCATTCTGGTTGTGCATGACCGGCCGATGGCGCGACTGACACGGCTGCTGCTCGGCTATGGCGCCAGTTGGCAAAGCGACACGGTGATGGTCGGGCGTTGCCGCACCTCAGCGGCCATTTACAGGACCTGCGACCCGACAGCCTTTGCCCGCCGCCACGGTTTGGAGGATCGGGTGCGGTATCTGGAACGGGTCCGGAGGGCGGCGTGAGCAGCAATCACTCGGCTCAAAGCGACGACATTCAACAAGTGGAACCGGCCGCCGCAGCCGGCCGGTTGCACGATGCGCTAGCCTATTTGGTTTTGGAGGCGCGCCGGGCGGGCTTTCCCCAAACCGCACAAGTCACCGCCACCCTCATGCCGCTGGTGCAGCACGAACTGGCGCAAAAACTGCAGCAACAGCGCTGACCCCCCCTCCCTATCGGCGGCCATAGCGGCGAAAATCCCACCCGCGTGGCCGCCGTCACGCCCGTGTCGGCCGCGCTTGGCGTAGCGTATGGATCAGGATGTTCGGCGCGGACCCCTGATCCGCGCCCCCGCCAAGGAGAATGGCCATGGATGATGTGCGCAACGTACCCCAAGCCTGGACCGACTGGACGGGCACCGCGGACGCCATTGACCGTACCGTCGCCCGCCGGCTCCGGCAGCGCCGCAAAAAACTCGGACTGACCTTGCAGGATGTCGCAGCTGACCTGAATATCGCCTATCAGCGCGTGCAGCGGTGGGAACAGGGCTTGACGCGGATCCCCAGCGGCTGGCTGTTTCTGCACGCGCGCGCCTTGGGGCTGACCCCGGACCAGCTTTATGATGGCTTGAACCGCCCGCGCGACGCCGACGGACTTGATGCCGATACGCTTGCCTTGGCGCGTAAGCTGAATAGCCTGCCGGATGCCCTGAAGTCCAGCATCACCCAGTTGATCCGCAGCTTCTAGCAGCGTCTCATTGAAGGCTGACGGCTCAGCTGCCGGCGAGCCAGAACCAGCCATAGGCGACGATCAAGGCCGGCACGCCACTGTACAAGGTGGCCAGAACCGCCGCCCGCGGCGCCAGCGCAATGGTCGGAAACAAGGCATCGCCATCATTGGAGATGGCGTTGCCCAGCTGGGCGGACAAAGGCAGGGCGCCGCTGATATACAGCGTCGTCACGATGATCTGCGGCCCACATCCCGGCAAGAAGCCGACCAGCACGGCAACCAGTGGCACCAAAGGCGCCCAGGTATCAAACCAGGTTGCCAGATCGACACCGGTGAAATGAATGCCCAGCTCATAGACCAGAAAGCCCACCACGACCCAGACGGTGACGAAATTGGTGGCATTGACGACCCGGTCTACCCAGCTGCGATAGCGCGCCACGCCGGGGTCGAAGCGCTGGGTCGGATCCAGCAGCCACATGCTCAGCGCCAGCGTCGCACCGGCCAGCCCGATCCACTGCGTCGGCTCATAGATCCGGAGCGGGCCGAACAGCGCGTCGGTGTCGATCTGCAACAAGCTTAGAAAGCCCAGCACCACGCCGGGGAAGAACAAAATGATCCAAACCGGTTGCAAGGGGTTGCGCCGGTTGAAGCCGACTTCCCGCATGACCCGGGCCATTTCGGGCCGATCGATGCGCATGAACCCCGGCGCGTGCGCGGCATCGACAATCCCGCCCGAGGCCGTGCCCACCACCGTGCCCAGCGCGAACACGGCCAAGCCCGTCATCGGTTCAGACGCCAGCAACAAGAAGGCCGCATCGCCCATGGTCGCCGTCAACACCGCGACCAGCGCTCCGAAGCTGATCGACCCCTGAACATATTGCGTCACCACCGCCACCGCGCCGCCGCAGCCGGGCAAGGCGCCCAGCAGGGCGGCGGCGGGCACCTGCCAGCGCCGGTGCCGGTTCAGCAAGGCCGCCATGTTCGTCTTGCTGCGCTGTTCGATCAGATAGATCGCCCCCAGCGTCAGTGCCACGAACACGGAGACCTGCAGATAGGCATCGGCCAGCGACTGCGCCATCAGGGCGCGCACCTCCGGCCCAACGGTCGCCAGCGCGAGCAAAGCGGCGATCAGCACCACGCGGAAGCCGCCCAAGGCGCTGACATAATTCCACGAAAAACGCGCGCTGCGGCGGGCTGAGAGCATAACCGTGTTCATTGAAAATCACTGTTCCAAACCGATCCGGACGACATCCCGGATACGACTCCCATATAGGAGCCAATTAGTGAAAACAAAGGAATTTAGCCCTGGCTAAATTTGCCGGGTCTCAGCCGCGGCTTTGCGACTGTTTCCCCGCCTCAGCGGTCAAACGCTTCAACGCGTCCAGTGTTGCCTCGCTGACATGATGCTCCATGCCTTCCGCATCGGACGCCGCGGTTTCCGGATCGATGCCGATGGCGCACAGAAACTCATAGATCACCTGATGGCGCGCGCGGGCCATGGCCGCCAGATCGCGGCCGGCCTGGGTCAGAAAGATCGAACGATAGGGCCGACTATCGACGAGGCCTTCGCGCTGCAGGCGCTGCACGGTCTTGGCAGCGGTCGCCTGGCTGATGCCCAGATAGCGCGCCAGATCCACCAGGCGGGCCTCGCCGTGGGCGTCGATCAGATCCTCGATCAGCTCGACATAGTCTTCGGCCACCTCTGTCTGGTGCGCCTCGCGGATGCGCTTGAACGCGGCCGCGCGTTGGGCGGGATCTGATTGGGCCTTGACCACGACGAAAACGCTCCGCTTGCCGCGATGCCGGCACGGGCATCTGCGATTGCGATGCATAGACAAGTTCAGCGCGCGGCACCAGCCAGGGCTTGCCGCGGTTTGGAATTTTTCGTAAGCGCGCCGGCAGATGGTGCCCTCGTCACCGAGGGGTAAAAGGGAAGCCGGTGCGGCCGACAGGCCAAGTCCGGCGCTGAGCCCGCAACTGTTAGCGGTGAGTTTGTGCTGCACGTCCCTTCCTCATCAAGGAAGGGGCCGGCCACTGGAGCGATCTGGGAAGGCTGCAGCGACAGGCGTTGATCCGCAAGCCAGGAAACCTGCCATCGCGTCGTCCTGCTCGCCGTCCGGGATGTGGCGGAGAGCGCGGGAACAGCCGTGTGGCGACAATTTGGACCTTAACCCAAGGGGGCCCAAGTGTCGCCATGCCTGATCTGCTGTTCGGCCACCGCTGGCGTGCAAGGCTCCCATATTCGGACACTACGCCATGTGGAAATCTCTGTTCTCGACCGTCTCCTGCCTGACCCTTGCAACCGCCCTGCCCGTCCTCGCCCAAACCCCGGTGGACGATGCCCGCGTGGAAGAACTGATCGTCACCGGCACGCGCATCCCCGTGCCGCTGGCCCAGGCCGGCCGGGCCGTCTCGCTGATCGGCTTTGAAGAGATCGTCGCGCGCCAACAGCGCTTCGTGCTCGACGCGCTGCGCATCAGCCCCGGCGTCCAGGTCAGCCAGAATGGCAGCTTCGGCGGGGTCAGCAGCGTCAGCATCCGTGGTGCCGGATCCGGCCAGACACTTGTGGTGTTCGACGGCATCGTGCTGAACGACCCCTCGTCTCCGAGCAGCGCGTTCGACTTCGCCAGCCTGGACACCAATGATATCGAGCGCATCGAGGTGCTGCGCGGGCCGCAAAGCGTGCTCTACGGCTCCGACGCGCTGGGCGGGGTGATCAACATCGTCACCCGCGCCGGCAAACCAGGGATCGCGGCGCGGGTGTTTGTCGAAGGCGGCTCGTTCGGCACCGCGCGCGGCTCGGCCAGCGTGCGCGGCGGCACCGAGCGGCTGAACGGCCGACTGACCCTCAGCGGCGTCGGCACCGATGGCTTTTCCGCCGCCGATGAAGCCGACGGCAATACCGAGGATGACGGCTTCCGCAACATCAATCTGACCGCCAAGGGCCGCTATGAGCCGCTGGACTGGCTGACCCTGGATGCGGTCGCGCGCTTCTCAGACAGCGACAATGAGTTCGACGGCTTTGACCAGGTGACCTTCGAATTCGGCGACACCGAGGAGGAAGGCAATGACCGCGAACTCTCCTTCGCCGGTTTCGCCACCGGGCGGTTCCTCGATGACCGGCTGACCCAGCGCCTGTCCATCGCCTTTTCTCAGACCCAGCGGCTGGATACGACCGTCGTCGGTGAGGGCAAGGCGGCGGACCGGGCGGAAACCTTCGACGGCGATGGCGACCGCTTGAGTGTCGAATATCGCGGCACCTATGAGGCCGCCGACTGGCTGACCGTGGCCTTCGGCGCGGAGCATGAGGAGATCGATTTCGTTTCGGAAAGCGATCTGTTCGGGACCGCCGATCAGGCCGAGCAGGAGATTACCAGCGGCTATGGCCAGCTTCTGCTCAGCCTGGGCGAGCGGCTGTCCGTGAATGCCGGCATCCGCCATGACGGCAATTCCCAGTTCGGTGGGGAGACCACCGGCCAGGTTGCCGTCGCCATCGCGGTGCCGGAAACCGCAACGGTGATTCGCGGCGGCTGGGGCACGGGCTTCTCCGCGCCGACCCCGTTTCAGCTGGGCTTTGTGTGCACCTTCTGCCTGGCCTTCGCTGATCCAGCCGTCACGCCCGTGGCTAATACCACCCTGGCGGCGGAGGAAAGCGACTCCTGGGAAATCGGCATCGACCAGCGGCTGTTCGACGACGCCGTGACGCTTTCGGTCACCTATTTCAATCAGGATATCGACAATCTGATCGATTTCGATGTCGCCGATGTCGGCTTCGTCAATATCGCGGAGGCCGACCAGCAGGGCGTGGAGGTCGCCCTGGCCGCCGTGCTGCATAAGACCCTCCGGCTGGACGCCAGCTATACCTATCTGGATGCCGAAGACGGCAGCGGCGCACGCCTGGCACTGCTGCCGGAGCATCGCGCCGCGTTCGAGCTAAGCTGGACGCCGATTGACCGGCTGATGCTGGGCGCTGGCATCCTCTACAACGGTGACGAGATCGACGGGGCCACCGGGGCGACCATCGACAGCTTCACCACCCTGGCGTTGCGCGCCTCCTATGCGCTGACAGGCGATTTGGACCTGTTCCTGCGCGTGGAAAATGTTACCGACACGGACTATCAGGACATCGCCGGTTTCGGCACGCAGCCGGTGTCCGCCTTTGCAGGCCTGCGCGCAACCTTTTGAAATTTCAGGGTTTCTTCTCGCCTCTGCTCCGCCGCGCCGGGTTCGGTGCGGCGGCTTTCGCTTTTACCCTTGACGTCGGCGCCTTGGTGTATTACATATCTACTACACCGAGGCGATAACACGGCACCGACCGGCCCGAGACACGACAGCGACCGACACACGAGACACACAGGAGAGACCGAGATGTTCACCACCGCCGTCAGCTATACCGAGACGACCAGCCCGCGCATGCCGCTGCACAAGCGCCGCCACCGCTGCCGCGCCCGTCTGGCCACCCGCCAGGGCTTCTGATCCTGCCCCCCATCCCCGCCAAGGCGGGGACCACGGGGGCAAGCGGCCCGAGGCCGATCAGGCGGCACGCGCGCCCGGCACACTCGGCCTCGCCCATCGTCCGCAAAGTTGAAGGGCTGGGCGGACACGGACGGACCGTCAGGAGCATCGGACACGACGCCCAGAACCGCTCAAAAGCCCACCTTTTCGCGCAAAAACGCGGTCAGGTCCGCAGCGGTTTTGGCCGGGGCCTCTTCGGCTGGCAGATGGCCGAGCTCGGGATAGATGATCAGGTCACTATCGGGCAGAGCCTCATGCCAGCGGCGCGCCTGATCGACCGGGATCAGCCTGTCCTGCTCGCCCCAGAGGATCAGGGTCGGCACCTGGATCTGATCGGCATCAATCACCGGGCGCGGTTCGATCTGGGTGAAGCGCTGGACCGTCGCCGCGCGATTGCCATTGTAGCGCAGCATATCCCAATATTGATCGACCGCCTGGTCTGTCAGCGCGGCAGGGTCAGCCACGGCGGAGTCAAGCCCCTGCTTGATCAGCCAGCGCGGCGTGGCATGTTCGATCGCCGCGGAAATCACCGGCAGCCGCGCCAGGCGCCAGCCCAGCGGCATATCCTCAGGCTCTTCCGGCACGTCCTGGCCCTGCAGCCAGCCCGACGCGTCCACCAGCACCAGGCCAGCCACCCGCTCAGCATGCGCCACGGTGTAGAGCGCTGCCACCGCCCCGCCGCGGCTTGACCCGCCGATGACGACCCGCGCCAGATCCAGCGCCTCGACAACATGGTGCACAATCTGAACGGCCTCCGCCACGGTATAGCGCCCGTTCGGCAGAGTACCGGTCAAGCCGTGGCCGGGCAGATCGATGGTGACGATCTGAAACTCCTGGAGTTCCGCCACCCACGGGTCCCACGACAGCAGATGCGAATTGCTGCCGTGCAAGAGCACCAGCGGCGACCCGTCGGGCGCGCCTTCGACCTGGACATGCACCTCCCCGCCACCGGGCAGCGGCAGGAATTGCGACGCGGCGGTATCATAGCGCGCCATCAGGGTGGACCGCTCCAGCGACGGCGTGTAGAGCCAGACATAGCCCCCGGCCACAACCACCAGCACCGTACCAATCACGATCAAAATCAGCCTTTTCACGCCTCAACCGCTCCTCTTCTTTACCGGCGCTGAACCATGCAAAAGCAACAGTGCCCTCGCAAGACCAGACACGGGAAGATGTCAAAATGGCCAAGCCGAAACCGCCGATATTCTTCTGTCACGGCATGTGGGCGGACAGCCGCTGCTTCGACCGATTGAGCCAATGGTTCGAGGCGCGCGGCCATCGCTGCCTGGCGCCGACCCTGCCGCTGCACGACATCACGCCGGATGATCCCGCGCCGGACGGCCTGGGGGACCTGCCCTTGACCGTCTATGTCGACGCCATGGAGGGCCATCTGCGCCGGTTCGACCCAGACGCGGTGATCGTGGGCCATTCCATGGGCGGACTGATCGCCCAGCACTTGGCCGCGCGCGGACTGGGGCGGGCGCTGATCTGCCTGGCTCCGGCGCCGATGGCCGGCGCGCCCGCGGTGCTGCCCGAACCCAGCCGGGCGCTTTGGTCGATCGCGACGCGCTGGGGCTTCTGGAACAAGCCGCACAAGCTGGACTGGCAGCCGGCGCGCTGGGCCATTTTCAACAATGTGCCCGAGGAAGAGGCGCGGCACTGGCATCAACAATATGTCTGGGAGTCCGGCCGGGTTCTGGCCCAGATCGCCTTCCCTGCCTTCGACGAGACCCAGGCTGCCCGGGTGAACACCAAGGCGATCGCCCAGCCGACGCAGATCATCGTCGGCGACCAGGACCGCATCACCCCGCGCGACTTCGCCTGCTACGCCCACCGCAAGATCCGCCACAGCGATTATGTTGAGTTGGGCGAGGCCGGGCATTGGCTGATCGGCGAGCCTTGGTGGCAGGACGCCGCCGCAACCATGGCGCACTTCATCGCCCGCACCGCCTGATCCGACCCGCCCCGCGGCAGATCACCTTGGGCGCTTGTGGTTTTGCACCGATCGGTGCATAATGCCGCCATGGCCCGCCCCGAAAAGCAGTCCGATCAGCAGATCCGCCAGGCAGCCCTTGTCGCCTTCCGGCGCGATGGCTATGCGGACACGTCGCTGGCCAAGCTGGAGGCGGCAACGCAGCTGGGCCGGCGCAGCCTGTTCAACCGATATGGCGACAAAAAGGGCCTGTTCGTGCGGGCGCTGAAGGATTTCGCCTACCAGGCGGCTGCAACCTATCTGGCGCCGCTGGCAGCGGAGGATGCAGGCCTGGACGCCTTGGCCGACACGCTGCGCGGTCTGGCCCGCGCCGGCGCCACGGCTGAGGGCCGCGCCGGCTGCCTGATCTGCAACACCGCACGCGAGCCAATCGCCGCAGACCCCGAGATCGCCGCGGTGCTGACCGGCTATTTCCGCCGCATCGAAACAGGCGCGCAGGCCGCCTTGACGCGCGCGCATGTGGCCACTGCCGACCGCCTGGCCTGCTTCTTTCTGGCCCAGATCGTCGCGTTGTGCGTGCTGGCCCGCGCCGGCGCGGATGAAGAGACCCTCAACACGGTGGCCGAGGAAGCCATCCGTCATCTGACAGGAGCCCGCCCATGACCTTTCCCCTTGTCAGCGCCGTGACCGCGGCGCTTTTGCTGATCGTGCAACAGCTCCTCATGCTCAATGTCGGCCTTTACCGCGTGAAGGTGAAACGCGGCGTCGGCCATGATGGAGACATGACGTTGGAACGTCTGGTGCGCCGGCACGGCAATTTCACCGAGAATGCAGCGATTTTCGTGATCGCGCTGGCGCTTCTGGAACTGCTGCTGGGCAGCGCCAGCCTCATCGTTCTGGGCTTCGCTATCAGCTCCGTCATGGCACGGATGATGCACATTCTGGGCTTCGCCTCGCCGGCCGGCTCGCACCTGACCAGGGGCCACAAGCTGTTTTTGATAATGCGCTCGGGCGGGGCGACCCTGACGGCGCTGACCGGATTGGCCCTGGGCCTGACGCTAGTGGTGGCCGCGCTGAGCTAGTCGGCGCGCCGCCTGCCGAGCCCTGCTCCATGCAAATGCGTCGCATTTCTATTGCTATTGCGAAGCGCTTGCACTATGACCTCGGGATCGTCCGGGTACGAAGGGAGGATGCAATGGATGGCAGTGCGTGGCGGAGTGACTGGTCGTGGCGACCGGACGCGCCGACGGGCCTCGGCGAGGCAGATCGGCTGATCTTGACCGCAACGCGGCACTGGGTGGCCGCTTTGTTCGCGCCGGCCGGATCAGCGGAGGCGCAGCATCACCTGCAGGCCTGGCAGGCAGGCTTTTGCGGCGCATGCTGCTGTGCGGCCGGCGGCGCTTGGGACCAGGTTTTGGGCCGCATCGCGCTGGGCAGCCGCAAGATGCTCGATGTGCGCTGTGTCGGCGCTGGTGAGCTGAGCGCGGACGAACACATCCTGCTAAGCTGCGTTGCCAGCTGGCAGCAGGGGCGCCCGTGCGAACCAGCGCGGATCTTGGGATCCTGGCTGACGACCGAGGCGGTGGCGCCGGCACTGCACCACGGCATGATCTGCGCGCAGACACTGAAACGCGCCGGTTTGACCTTATATAGTCAACCATTGGACCGAACCGCCTGGATGATCCCGCGCAGCGAGTCCGGCGTAACCGTGCATTGACGCCGGACTTGTCCCGGCGTCTGGACAAGTTCGGTCCACACGCTTAGGGGACACCGCATGATCAAGCTCTTGTCGATCCTATTGTTCATTGCCGCGCCCGCTGCGGCCTGGCAGGGCAATCAGGCGCGCAACGCGCACGCGTTCAGCTTCACCTCCATCGAGGGCGAGCCGATGCCGCTAGAGGCTTATGCCGGTCAGGTCATCCTGCTGGTGAACACGGCCAGCTTCTGCGGCTTCACCAACCAATATGCGGGCCTTCAGGCACTGTATGAACGCTATCAAGACCGCGGCCTGGTGGTCATCGGGGTGCCATCGGGCAGTTTCGATCAGGAATATGAGTCCGTTCAGGAGGTGAAATATTTCTGCGAAACGAATTTCGGGATCACCTTCTCGCTGACCGACAAAAATGACGTGGTCGGCCAGGACGCACACCCCTTCTATCGCTGGGCGCGGCAGGAATTGGGAGCAGCGGCCGCTCCGCGCTGGAACTTCCACAAATATCTCATCGGACGCGACGGTGAGCTGCTTGACTGGTTCCCCTCCAACACCCGCCCCGAAGCACCGCGGCTGATCACCGCGATTGACGCTGCCCTGGCAGGTCAGGATAGGGGCGAGGCGTCCAAGGGAGACTGAAGCGGCCATGGCGAAGCGGGATATCATTACCGTTCCTGATCCGAAACTGCGCGAACCGTCCAAACCGGTGGAACGGGTCGATGAAAGCTTGACCCGCCTGATCGACGATATGCTGGAGACCATGTATGAGGCGCCGGGCATCGGCTTGGCGGCGATCCAGATCGGCATCCCGCGCCGCCTCTTCGTCTGCGATGTGTCCGGCCCGGATGATCCAGCCGACCCGCGCGTGATGATCAACCCGGAAATCATTTGGGCATCTGACGAGCGCAGCGTCTATAATGAGGGCTGCCTGTCTATCCCAGAGCACTATGCCGAGATTGAGCGACCCGCACGCGTTCGCATCCGCCATATCGGTCGTGACGGGCAAACGCAGGTGGTCGAGGCCGACGGCCTGTTGGCGACCTGCGCCCAGCATGAATATGACCATCTCGACGGCATTTTGTTCATTGACTATTTGTCGAAACTGAAGCGCCAGATGATCGTCAAGAAAGTCCTCAAGGCCCGGCGGGAGGCGGAAGTCTTGTGAGACTTGCCTTTATGGGAAGCCCCGCCTTCGCGGTGCCCAGTCTGCAAGCGCTGATCGACGCGGATCACGACATCGCCGCGGTCTATACCCAGCCGCCGCGTCCAGCTGGCCGCGGCAAGCGGCCGCAAAAGACCCTGGTGCATCGCCTGGCTGAGGCGTATCAGCGTCCGGTGCGCACCCCTGAAACCCTGAAATCGGCCGACACTCAGGCAGCCTTTGCAGCGCTGAACGTCGATGTGGCGGTGGTGGTTGCTTATGGCCTGATCCTGCCGAAACCGATCCTGGCGGCACCGCGATTGGGCTGCGTCAATGTCCACGCGTCGCTGCTGCCCCGCTGGCGCGGCGCCGCGCCGATCCATCGGGCGGTTCTAGCCGGCGACAGCGAAACCGGCGTAGCGATCATGGCCATGGAGCCGGGGCTGGACACCGGACCGGTGCTGGCCACGGCGAAAACGCCGATCGCCGCGGACGACACCACCGCCAGCCTCCATGCTCGGCTGGCCCAGATGGGCGCCCAACTGCTGGTGCCGACGCTTGAGGCCTATGGTGAAGGCCGGCTCACGCCCATGCCACAGCCAGAGGAGGGCGTCACCTATGCCGCCAAGATCAACAAGGCCGAGGCCCGGATCGACTGGCACGAGGGCGCCGAGGCCGTGGACCGGCGCGTGCGCGCCTTGTCACCGGCACCGGGCGCCTGGACCGAATTGGCGGGAGAACGCATCAAGATCCTGGCCGGCACACCGCTCAGCGATGACGTGACCTCCAAAGGCCGTCCCGGCACCCTGATCGCCGAGCCGCTGGTGATCGCGTGCGGCCTCGGCGCCTATCAGGTCAGCCTCGCCCAGCGCGCCGGCAAGGCGCCGATGGCGGCGGACGAGTTGATGCGCGGGCTTAACTTTCCGGCCGGAGTTGCGGCATCATGAGCTACTTGTTCACACCGCCACCATGCACCTGCCTTCCGGTGACGGGCACAACCGCACGCTATCCGGTGCGGCGTGCCTATGCTGTGGGCAAGAATTATGCGGCGCATGTGGTGGAAATGGGCGGTGACCCCAACCGCGATCCACCCCTGATCTTTTTGAAGGCTGCCGACAGCGTTGGCGAATGGACCACGGTGGCCTACCCGCCGGGCACGTCGGACTTGCATTATGAAGGCGAGTTGGTGGTGGCCCTGGGCGAGGGGGCGCCGCCGCGCACGCCGGCTGACGCGGTTGGCCGCATCTACGGCTATGCCGCCGGCATCGATTTCACCCGGCGCGATCGCCAGAGCGTCGCGCGCAAGCGCGGCGGACCGTGGGATGTGGCCAAAAGCTTCACCGGTGCCGGCCCGGTGTCGGCGATCCATCCGTGCCCCGGCGCGCTTCTGGCCGCGGACACCCGCTTGACCCTGAACTTGAACGACCAGAAGCGCCAGGATGCGGTGGTCGGCCAGATGATTTGGGACATCCCCGCGCTGATCCTGGAATTGGGCGCGGTCTATGATCTAGCCCCGGGGGATCTGATCTTCACTGGCACGCCGGCCGGGGTCGGCTCGGTCATGCCTGGCGACCGGCTGGACGTGCAGGTGGGCGATTTCGCGCGCCTTTCGGTGACCATCGCGCCGTCGCTCTAACGCCGTATCCGACCAATTGACTTGGCGACACGCGGCCAAACGGTCAGATCATGCCCGCCTTCTAGCGCGCGAGCAGCTTCATCCACAAAAAATGCCTCCGCCCGCGCGCGGCAGACGGAGGCTGATAGTGACAAGCCTAACGGCGGCGGCGCGCAGCGGAGACGCCGATCAGGCCCAGGCCCAGCAGGGCCAGAGTGGCCGGCGCCGGCACCGGCTCAGGACCGACAAGGACCTCGATCTTGGCATCGATCGCCGCACCGAAATCGGCAAAGCTGTCAACCGCGACGATGAACGGCTGATTGTCCGGGATGGTTTCCCCAAGCCCCAGTTCCACCAGCACCTGATCATCATCGACCATATCGAACGGGTCGACCACAGCTTGCAGCGTGGCCAAGTCAAAGCTGCCGACGGCTTCCGCAGAGATGATGTCGATGCCCGCACCGAACGCTGCGATGGCTTCACTGACCGCATCGGGACCGGTGGTCGGCACGCCGTCAGTGGAGATATTGATGATTTGCTCGCTGGCGCCAGCGAAATTGGCTGAGCCGGTGATCAGGCTGGTCAGTGTATTCAGAGCGCCGCCCAAATTGGTCAGGCCGCTGGATTGGGTATTGGCGGTGATCAGATCCACCACCGACTGCAGCGTTGCCGCGGAATCGATCACGGTCGGTGCCACGACGGTTTCGATGCCGGACGAGAAGCTGACAACAGTGACTTCGAAGTCCCCGTTGGTCGGAAGGTTATTTGCCAAAGCAGCCGCCAGACCGTCTTTCTGCAAAACAAAGTCGCTGCTGAAAATGCTGCCGGATTCGTCGATGGCAAAGCCGAGCTGGGTGACGACGGCATGGCTGGCGGTTGTACCGGCCAGTGACATCGCGGTCAAAGCGGCCCCGACCTTCAACAGTTTCATCATGGAATTGCTCCCTTGGGTTAACGCGGTGTTGCGCCTGCACGGACTGCGAAACCACTATTTTTTATAAAAATCCGAAATAAGGGAGTCGACGTGTCGCCTCCGCCCTCATCGGCGCCGTGTTTCTGCAACCGCACTGGCGGATGCAAAACCCACGCCAACTCATTAACCCATTGTTTTGCCGAGCCTTTCTTGAGGAGAGGCCGATCTTTCTGTAAGCATCTCTGACACCCGGACTTGCCTCACGAACACCAAGAAACTGTAAGGCTTGAGCAGGAACTGGATAGGCAGTCTTTTAGTAATCGTGCGATGAAATTTGATAAAGTATAAGAAACTTGCTGAGGCGCCCTGGCTTCCCGAAGTTTATAGATTTCTGATCAAGAGAGCGGCTTCCAGATCACAAGCGGAGACTCCAAGTCCGATCGATTGGGTACTTGGTCCAGACCGGCTGAGCACTGTAACCCAAGGTCACCGCGCCGCGCTGAGACCGGCTGAGAGCGAGCAGCGAGGAGCATCAGACCGGGCCTGTCATGCCGGGCGCGGCACGGCCCCTGTCAGCCCAGTTGACACATGTCCAAAAACGTGTGTTTCGAAAATTTGATCGATCCGCGCCTAGCCGGGCCCAGCTACTGAATAAACTGCTCCAGCAGGATCCGTTCGGCCAGGTTATGATCGGGGTCGAACAGCAGGTTCAGCGTGACGGCGCGGTCCTCGATGATGCGCACCCGGCGCACGTCGCGCACCTCGACGAAATCGGCCACCGCGCTGACCGGGCGCTTGTCCGGCTCCAGCACGTCCAGGACCACCTCAGACCCCGCGTCCAGAAGCGCGCCGCGCCAGCGCCGCGGCCGAAACGCACTGATCGGGGTCAGCGCGACGAGATTGCAGCCCAAGGGCAGGATCGGCCCATGCGCGGACAGGTTATAGGCGGTGGAACCCGCCGGCGTGGCCACGATCAGGCCGTCGGCGATCAATTCCTCCATGCGCGTCTTGCCATCAATGGCGATGCGCAGCTTAGCGGCCTGGCGGGTTTCACGCAGAACCGAAACTTCATTGATCGCCAGGCGCGCATGGCAATCACCAGCGTCATCCGTGGCTTCCATGCGCAGTGGGTGCAGCCCGAAATTTTGCGCATCGGCCAACCGGTCCAGCAGGCCCGCGTCGCAGAAATCATTCATCAAAAAGCCGACGGTGCCCTGGTTCATGCCGAAGATCGGCGTGGCGCGGTCGATATGCCGGTGCAGCGTCTGCAGCATGAAGCCGTCGCCGCCCAGCGCCACGACAATATCGGCCTCGTCCTCCGGTACATTGGCGTAGCGCTTGCGCAAGGCCGCCGCCGCCGCCATCGCCTCTGGCGTCTGGCTGGCGATAATCGCGATGCGGCTCATCCGCCGGTGGTGCTCATATGCCGGGCAAGCCTGGGGCGGGCGTGATCGATGACGAAATCATGGCCGCGGGGTTTGCGCCCGATCGCCTCGTCAAGCAGCCGGTCCAGCGCGGCCATCGGCTCCGGCCCGCGCAGGGCCGCGCGCAGATCGGCCTTATCCTCCTGGCCCAGACACAGATAGAGTTGACCGGTGCAGGTCACGCGCACGCGGTTGCAGCCGTCACAGAAATTGCCGGTCAGGGGCGTGATGAAGCCGAGGCGCCGGCCAGTTTCCTCCACGCGGACATAGCGCGCCGGGCCGCCGGTGCGGTCAGCGATCGGCGTCAGCGTCCAGCGCGTCGCCAGATCCGCGCGCACCGCGTCAAGCGGCAGATAATGATCGGTGCGGTCGCCGCCAACATCGCCCAGTGGCATGGTCTCGATCAGGGTCAGATCAAAGCCATTGGCGCCGCAGAAGCCAATCAGATCGTCGACTTCGTGCTCGTTTTCGCCTTTCAGGGCCACGGTGTTGATCTTGACCTGCAACCCCGCTGCAGCCGCGGCCTCTAGCCCTTCAAGCACCGGCGCCAGCCGGCCGATGCGGGTGATGCGGGCGAAGCGGGCCGGGTCGAGCGTGTCCAGCGAGACATTGATGCGGCGCACACCGGCAGCGGCCAAAGGGTCGGCGAACCGGGCCAATTGGCTGGCATTGGTGGTCAGTGTCAGTTCATCCAGCGCGCCGCCCACATGCGCGCCCAACCGTTCAATCAGCCACAAAAGATTGCGGCGCACCAGCGGCTCGCCGCCGGTTAGTCGGATCTTGCGCACCCCGCGCGCCATGAAGGCCAGGGCGAGCTGCTCCAATTCCTCCAGCGACAGCACCTCCGCCTTCGGCAGAAAGGTCATGTCCTCGGCCATGCAATACAGGCAGCGGAAATCGCACCGGTCGGTCACCGACAAGCGCAAGTACCGGATGTGCCGGCCGAACGGATCGACCAGCGGACGGTCCAAGGCAGGACGGCCCGGGGCAGGACGGGCCAGGGCAGAATGGGCCAGGGCAGGATCGGCCGGGGCATGACGGGCATCATCGGGCATGATGCGCCATAGTTAGTCCGGATCGCCGGTTTCTGCAATTCGCCCCAGGACGCCTCCGGGGCTGAAACGCTCAAGCGCGGGGCATTCAGGGGCTGCGCGACGTTCGACAGCAACATCGGATCGATCGAACCCGCTGTGAGACATTAATCGGTCGATTGATCGGATCATGCCCTAGGATGCTGCCGGTGCGGGGCCGACGGCTTCATCAATGGCCTTGACCAGGATATCCGGATCCTGCGCGCCGGACACGCCAAGACGGCGGTCAAAAATGAAGCAGGGCACGCCACGCACGCCAATGCGGCGCGCCGAGTCCATTTCCGCCTCTACCACCTCGCGGTCTCGGTCCCCGGCCAAAAGCTGGGCCACCAAATCCCGATCCATGCCGGCATCCCCAGCGATCTCGCTGAGGATGGTCGGATCGGAAATGTCGCGGCCCTGAAAGAAATAGGCGGCGAACAGAGCCTCCACCACCGCGTCCTGGCACCCCGCGGTGTTCGCCCACAAAATCAGCCGGTGGCTGTCCACCGTATCGATCGCCCGCTCGATCCGATCGAAGCGGAAGCTGATGCCTTCCTCCAATCCGGCTTCGGCGATGCGGTTATAGATCGCACGCGCCTGATCCTCGCTTCCGAACTTCTGCGCGGTGAACGTCCGGCGATCGAGGCCCTCGGGCGGAATATCCGGATTGAGCTTATAGGCCCGCCAGGTGATTTGCGGCGTCACGTCCGGCCGCATCGCCAGGGCCCGGTCCAGCTTGCGTTTGCCGATCAGGCACCACGGGCACACGGTGTCGGAAATGATGTCGATGCTTAAAGCCTGCATTGAGCCAACTTATCGCGCACCAGCTTGGCCTTCAAGCGGCCCGGCGGTGTTGCCAAATCCCTCCAGCAACTGTTCCGGCGTCAGCGGCGGCGCGCACAGAAAGCCCTGATAGAAATGGCAGCCTTCCCGGCGCAGCCAATCGCGCTGCTCCGTGGTTTCCACGCCCTCGGCGATCAAGATCATGCCCATGGTCTGGCCCATGGCGATAATTGCCCGCAGCACGCCCTGATCTTCTTCGGACCGGCCGATATCGGCGACAAAGCTCTTGTCGATCTTCAGACAATCAAACGGCAGCGCCTTCAAATAGCTCAAGGAGGAATAGCCGGTGCCGAAATCGTCCAGTGCCAAACGCACCTGCAAAGCTTTCAGGCCGGAGATGATGCCAATGGCGCGGTCCGGATCGTCGATCACAAGGCTTTCGGTGAGCTCCAGCATCAGACGCTCGGGCGGAAAGTCCCGTTGACGCAGTTGCCGACCGATAAAGTCGGTCAATTGGTGCGTCTCCAGCATGTCCGCGGTGATGTTGACCGACAGTTTCAGCGGCCGCAGGCCACGGCGTTCCAGCGCCTTTACCTGCCGAATGCTCTCCCGCACCATATATTGGCCCAGCTCGGGCAGCAGGCCGGCGGCCTTGGCCACCTGGACCAGCCGATCCGGACTGACCTGGCCCAAATCCGCCGCATGCCAGCGCACAAGCGCCTCCACGCCCATGACGGTCTTATCGGTCATGCCTACCTGCGGCTGGAAGTGCACCCCCAATTCGCCCTGCTCCATAGCCCGGCGCAGGCGACTTTCCAGCGCCACCCCTTCAGCTTGAAGCGCCTCGCCACTGGCCGAGTAAAAGGTGATGTCGCTGCCTGAGCGCTGGCGGGCCTGCTTTGCCTCGTCCAAGGCCGCCTGGGCCCGGTGCAGCAGCGTGTCCAAATCGGTCCCGTCGTCCGGCGCGCAGGCGATGCCGGCCCGCGCGGTAACATATACCGGCCGGTCGGACAGCAAAATCACCGGCGTCATCGCCGCCAGCAGGCGGCGGGCAATCCGCTCAGCCAGGCCGGGCTGCGCCAGTCCCGGTAGGATCAGCGCGAAACAATCATGATTGATCCGCATCAAGGTGGGCAGGTGATGGTGCGACTTGCCCCAGCGGGTCAATAAGCCCTCCAGGGCCAGCGTCTGGACCGATCCATTAAGCCGCGCGCCGGTCTCCGCCAGCACCCGATCCGCGCCGGCGCGGCCGAACGCCGTGGCAATGCGGGAAAAACGCTCCAGGTCAATCAGGATCAGCGCGGTATGGGTGCCATCAAGCCCTTCCCGCTTGAACAAGGTCTCCGCCTTCAATCTGGGCCGCAACAGATCCAATGTCGGCAGACCGGTGGCGCGGTCGACCCCCGCACCGCTTCGCACCAGACCGCCCTGGCGCTCGGCGTGACGACGGGCGCGCCGCTTCAGGGCCGCACAGCGGAGGCTGAGCTGGGCATCGTCTTCCTGCCATGCGATCAGGTCGGTCGCCCCCAGCCGCTCGGCCACCGCCGCTGCCGTCATTCCCGGCTGAGCCAGTAAGACAAGGTCCAGCAGCCAGGCCGGCCGGTTCAACGGATCCAACAGCAGCTCCAGATTGGGCGG
Organism: Rhodothalassiaceae bacterium; assembly: GCA_050331575.1. Lineage (GTDB taxonomy): Bacteria > Pseudomonadota > Alphaproteobacteria > Sphingomonadales > Rhodothalassiaceae > JBHJGS01. The sequence continues at coordinate 26,487 of JBHJGS010000002.1, forward strand.
CACATCCGTACCATCGGTGAGGATCACATAGAAGCGGGCGGGCCCGGTATCCGGCGGCGCGCCGATCTCGGTCGCCGTCACGGTCTCAACCGGCAAACCAGCCGCGCGCAGCCGTGTTGCCCAGTCGGGATCACGGCACAGGCACAGCCAGCGGATCGGGTTCACGTTCTGCACGGCGGACCTATCAGCGCGCGGTCATAAGAAAGACTAAAGGTGGGGCACAGCCGCGGCGGAGGCGTCACTTTAAGATGCCTCAAATGTGAAACGCTGTGCCCTCCAAAAGCTGGCATGGAATCTGTATATTCCCAGGCATGGACGCACTGATCCCCAGCTCTGCCCCTCAAACGGGCCCATCTTTGCCGCCGGCGGCGACGCGGCGGGCAATTGATGCCTACGCGCTGACGGTTCGGTCGCGCGCGCCCTCGGCCGCGCGGCGCATTTTCGAACCGTCGCAATTTGCCATCAGCGATCGGGAAAGCCGCGGCACGGCCCAGCAGCCGTTTGCCGACCGCTTCTCGGTGCTGGTTCCTAGCCTGAGCGAGGAAAGCCAGCGCAGCCTGTTGAGCCTGGATTTTCCGGTGCCTGATCATGAGCCGTTCAGCGCCTATGCCATGGACGCCACCCGCACCTATAGCGGTAATGTCTCAGCGGTCGCCTCGCGTCTGGGCGGTTTGCCGCCGACCACCGCGACTCAGTTCGACCTGCGGATCTGACCGTCCCGCCTGTCCCGTTGCGGGACGGGTGCTGCCCCGGATCGAAACGCCTCACGCCGCTTCGGTCAAGGCGCGCCATACCCGCTCCGGCGTCAGCGGCATATCCAGCGCGGTGACGCCGCGCGGTTTCAGGGCGTTCAGCACCGCCAAAGTGACCGCCGGTAAGGCCCCGATCGTTCCGGCCTCGCCGCATCCCTTCACGCCGAGCGGATTGGTCGTACACGGGATCTCGCGGTAGCTGAAATCGATGGGCGGCACATGCTCCGCGTGCGGAATGCCATAATCCATGAACGAGGCGGACAAGAGCTGGCCATCGGCATCATAGTGCACCTGCTCCATCAACGCTTGGCCCAGTCCCTGCGCGACACCGCCATGGACCTGGCCGGCAACGATTTGGGGATTGACCACAACCCCGAAATCATCCGCGACGCTATAGCGCACCACCTTCGTCACCCCGGTTTGCGGATCCACCTCCACTTCCGCCACATGGCAGCCATTGGGATAGGTGATCGCGTCCCGGTTATAGCTGGCGGTCAGCGCCAATCCGTCCTTCAACGGCTCGGAAAGCTTGGCTTTTTCGGCTTCGCCCTGCAGCTCGAACAGAGTCTTGCGGACATTGCTGTCGGCCAGCCGGAACAGGCCGTCCTCATAGGCAATATCATCCCGGCTCGCGCCATATAGCTCGCCCACCAGCGCCTTGCCGCGGTCGATCAGGGCCTCCGCCGCCGTCACCAGGGCGCCGCCGACCATGAACAGCGAATGGGAGCCGCCGGTCCCGATGCCTGTGGCCTTCACGGCGGTATCGCCCTGCACAATGTCAATCTGTTCAGGGTCAATGCCAAGCCGATCGCCCAAAACCTGAGCGAAGGTGGTTTCGTGGCTTTGCCCGGTCGATTGGGTGCCGACCGCGACACGCAGACGCCCCTGCGGCGTCACCGCCACCTGGACATCGTCACTGGGTCCGGCCAGCGTGCACTCGGTATAGTAGGCCAGCCCAATGCCGCGCAGCCGGCCTTTTTCTTTCGCGGCTGCGCGTCGCCGATCGAAGCCCTGATAGTCCGCGTGTTGAAGTGCCTGATCCAAGGTGCCGACAAAATCACCGCTGTCATAAACCGTGCCCATGGCCGTGGTGTACGGGAAGCTGCGGGGAAAATTGCGCCGGCGCAGCTCGGCCGCATCCAGGCCGATCAAGTCGGCGGCTGCGTCCACCGCACGCTCCAACACATAGGCGGCTTCGGGCCGGCCCGCGCCGCGATAGGCGTCGACCGGAGCGGTATGCGTGAAGCGGCCGCGGACCTGAGCATGCACCGCTTTGAAGGCATAGGGCCCGCCGAGCACCTGCAACGGCGCCAAGGTCGCGATCAATGGCCCGTAATTGGAGAAATAGGCGCCCATATTCGCGTCGGTCTCGACCCGGTAAGCCAGGAACCGTCCGTCCGCATCCATGGCCAGCCAGGCGTCGGTGATCAGGTCGCGACCATGGGTGTCTGACAAGAACGAGTCCGCCCGGCTGGCGACCCAGCGCACAGGCCGACCGGTCTTGTTTGCCGCCAGCAGCACCAGGGCATATTCCGGAAACAAGAAGCCCTTCATGCCGAACCCGCCGCCGACATCCGGGGTTTTCACAGTCAGCCGGTCGGACGGAAAACCCATGGCCGAGAGCATCGCGTGCATGCCCGCCACACCTTGGCTGCCAACATGCAACGTGTAGCCACTCTTGTCGTCATAAAAGGCCAGGGCTGCGCGCGGCTCCATAGAGACCGGCGCCACGCGGTTATTCACCACCCGAACATGGGCGATATGGGCGGCGCTCTCAAACGCCGCCTCATCGCGCGTGCCCGCCTGCCAATCAAAGGCGAGATTGTCCAGCGCGTGCGGCCACACCGTCGGGCCCTGCGCGGCCGCGGCCACGCTGGCCGCCGCCGCCGGGTCGGGATCATAGTCGATGTCGAGCGCTTCTTCGGCATCCAAGGCCGCTTCACGGCTTTCCGCGACAATAAAGGCGACGGGCTGACCGACGAAACGCACCCGGTCAGTCGCCAAGACCGGATAATCCGGCTTGTGCAGCGGGCCGCCATCGCGGTTCTTCACCGAAGCAAAGCAGGGGATCGGCTTGATGGCCGCCTCGCCCACGTCACCGGCGGTGAGCACGGCGCGGACCCCATCGATCGCGCGAGCCGCTCCGGCATCGATGGCTCCCAAGGCCGCGTTGGCGAACGGCGCGCGGACGACATGCCCGATCAGGCAATTCTCGACCGGGATATCGGCGACATAGCAGCCGCGGCCGGTCAAGAACCGGACATCTTCCCGTCGGGGCGGGGCCTGGCCGATGCCGAACTTCCTCATGCCGCTACTCCGCGTAGGACGGGTCCAAGCGATCCATGCGCCGGCGTAACGCCGCCCAGCTCAACGCCGCGCCCGCGGCAAAACTGGCGCGGCCCTGCGCGGCGACCTTCTCGCCCATGGCATCATTTAACATGCGCAGCTTGGTGCCGCCGGATTGCGCGGCGATTTGCATCATGCAGGCGCGTTGCAGCAGAAACAGCCTCAAAAACGCATCGGCGACGGTCTCGCCCACGGTCAAAAGGCCATGATTGCGTAAGATCATCACATGGGTCTCGCCAAGGTCGGCCACCAGGCGGTCCTTCTCGCCCGTCTCCACCGCCAAGCCCTCATAGGCATGATAGCTGATATCGCCCCAGTTCAGGAACGCATCCTGGGTAATTGGCAGCAGGCCGTCTTCCTGCGCCGAGACAGCGGCCCCTTCCACCGTATGCACGTGCAGCACGCACTGCGCATCCTCGCGCGCCTCATGGACCGCCCCGTGAATAATGAAGCCGGCAGGATTGATCATATAGGGGCTGTCCATCACCTTGGCGCCCCGAAGATCGATCTTGACCAGCGACGAGGCGGTGATCTCATCGAACATCAGGCCCAAAGGATTGATCAGGAAATGATGGTCCGGCCCGGGCACCCGAGCGGACAGGTGTGTGAAGATCAATTCATCCCAGCCGAAATGCGCCACCAGGCGGTAAGCCGCGGCCAGATCCTGCCGCAGCGCCCATTCCTCCGGGCTGACCTGGCTCTTTAGGCTGGCAGGATGCGCGTGTGTGACTGCGGCCATGTCGATCTCCCAAATCCACTCATCCGTCCGCTGCATGCTGCGCCTTTCAACGGATGAAGAAAAGCCCCGATTGCACGGCCCCCGCTGCCCGTGGGTTAGGCTGAACCACCAGCGACCGGACACTTAAACAATGATGAAAATATTCAGCCATAGTCCTACGACGAATAGTTACAAATTGTTTTCAAAGGAAAATTAAGGCGACACTGGGCATGCTGCGCGCGAAGCCGGGACAGAGCAGCCGCGGCACCAGCGATGAGACGACATCTGCAAAGTTTATGCGACCCGGTGCTGCAGTGGATGCGACACGATGAACTCTAAGCCTGAAGTGGCCACATGGCCGCAGGCGGCCCGAACCGCTGTGCCGGGCGCTGTTGCGCGCGCAGCCAGTGGCCTGGCCGAGCCCGTGCCGCAGCCGGGGCGGCTACGCCGATGGTTCGGCCGCTTCGGCATCCGCTCGCGCCTGGCGTTGATCGGCGTCACGCTCGTCGCTGCCGCCCTGGCCACCGGTCTTGTTTGGATCGATCAGTCGCGCGCTCAGATGATGCAGCAAAAACGGGCGGAACTGCTGGCGCTCACCGATTTGGCGCATGGCATGGTGCAATCCTTCCGCGCTTTGGAACAAAGCGGGGAAGTCGATCACGCCACCGCCCAGCGTTGGGCCTTGGAGGCGCTCGGCAACCTACGTTATCGGAATAATGACTATTTTTTCGTGCGCGGAATGGATGGCATGAGCGTGATGCACCCCACCCTTCCGAACCTGGCCGGCAATTCCGGGGCGGAACGCACCGATTTATCCGGCTTTGCTTATGTTCAACGCATGATGGAGATCGCGCGCAATCAGGGCGAGGGCTATGTGTACTATCTCTCGCGCGGCCGGGCGGGCCAGTCGCTGCCGAAACTGGCGCATGTCACCACATTCCAGCCCTGGGGCTGGATCATCGGCACTGGCGTGTTCATCGATGATGTGGACGCAGCCCTTGCCCGCGCCTCGGCCCGCTTAGGCATCGGAATCTTCCTGGTAACCGGCTTCTTCGGCACGATTCTGGTGCTGGTCGGCCGCTCAATCCTGACCCCGATCGATAGCATCGTCGCCGGAATGGGCGCGCTGCGCGCTGGGCAAAGCGATATCCAGATCCCGACTGTGTCGCCGGGAACAGACCTCGGCAAGCTTGCCGCCGCGATGGCGGCGTTCCGGGACAATCTGCTGCTGAACCAGCGGCTGCAAGAACAGCAGTGGCGCGCGCTGAAGGAAGCGCAGGCGGCCAATCGCGCCAAGTCGGACTTTCTGGCTGCGATGAGCGACGAACTGCGCACACCGCTGAACGCCATCCTGGGGTTCTCAGAGCTCTTGCAGCACCAGATGAAGGCGGCCCAATATGATGAGCGGTTGGCCGGCTATGCCGGCGACATCCACAGTGCCGGCCGGCACCTTCTGGATCTGGTGAACGACATTCTCGATCTGTCCAGGATCGAGGCCGGCAAGCACCGGATCGAGTTGGAAACCCTTGATCTGCGGCACGAACTGGAGGAATTGCTGCGCCTGATCCGGGACACAACCTTGCCCGCCGGGGTGCAGCTGACCTTGTCGGTGCATCCAGAGGCCAGCCACCTTGTGGCCGATCGTCGGGCGCTCCGCCAGATCCTGCTCAACCTCTTGTCCAATTCGGTCAAGCATGTCGACGAGAGCGGAGCGGTGAACGTCGAAACCCGGCCCGATCCGGCCGCTTGGGTGACCATCAGCGTGAGCGATAATGGCTGCGGTATCGCCGAACGAGACGTCAAGCGGATCCTGCAACCGTTTGAGCAATCAAATCCGCATATCGCCTCCCGCCAGGCCAGTTCCGGGCTCGGGCTGGCGGTGGTCAAAGCCCTGATGGACCTGCACTGCGGCCGCATCACCATCGACAGCCGCCTAGGCAAGGGCACCTGCGTGTCCTTGCAGTTCCCGGCGGCCGGCGCCCCGGCGGCGCAAGCCCATCGGCAATAGCCTTCGGTCACCATGGCCCCGATCTGGGGCCCGGACTTGTGGCCCAGACCTGCGGGCCAGACCCGCGGCCCAGACCTGCTGGCCGGACCTGAGGCCCAGGCAGCAGGCCAATGACCCGGCCGGCTAAGCCACCGTATCGAACTGGAAATTCGCCTCGGTCAGGGCGCTGCTGGCGACGCCGCTGAGCAGCAACGAACTGCCATCCGCAAGCGTCAGGGTCACCCCGCCCGGGGCGTCGCTGGCGCTTGCCAAGGCGGTGTCGAGATCGGCGATCCCGCTGCCGGTCAGGTCGATCATGTCGTCGCCCGGCTGGAAGTCTGTGGCCTGGTCGGCCCCGCCGCCGCTCTGCAACGCGAACACGTCCGCCCCGGAGCCGCCGACGAGAAGGTCGCTGCCGGCCCCGCCGATTAACATGTCGTCGCCAGATCCGCCCAGCAGCGTGTCGTCGCCCGCGCCCCCGTTCAAAACATCATCGCCATTGGTGCCCAAAACCAAGTCATCCCCGCCTGCGGCATTGACATCGTCATCGCCCAGGCCGGAGACGATGGTCTCCGGCTCCGGTCCGCCGACGATGACATCATCGCCGCCGGTGGGGGCCCCGGACGGCGGCGGGGGCGACGGCGTCACAACGCCATCGCCGGTGACCGCGAAGACGGAGATGGTGCCGGAGACTTCGTTGGCGACGACCAGGAGATTTTCGCCATTGGGGCTGTCGGCTGCGGAGATGAACGCCAGGCCCTCCGGCGCCAGATCGCCTTCCGCGGCGAAATT
>JBHJGS010000003.1:0-121406 GCA_050331575.1 Rhodothalassiaceae bacterium
CGCTTCAATCACCCGCCGACGAAGGTCCAAACCATAAGCACGTGCCATATCTGCCTCCCAAGTTGACCTGAAATACAGAATCATGTGCCGAGCCCTTTGGGAATCCCCTTCCGCGACTCTGTTTATCTTGAACCCGCTCTAGTGCCGGCGAATGACAGGAGGGGAGGCTGGACCGCGTTAGCGTTTCAGGGCGGTTCGGTCGGCATAGAGGGCCGCCGGGCCGAGCTGTTCCTCGATGCGCAGGAGCTGATTGTATTTCGCCAACCGGTCGGAGCGGGCGAGCGAGCCGGTCTTGATCTGGCCGCAGCCGGTGGCCACGGCCAGATCGGCGATGGTACTGTCCTCGGTCTCGCCAGAGCGATGCGACATCACCGCGGTCATGCCGGCGCGCTGGGCCATGTCGACGGCCTGGAACGCCTCGGTCAGGGTGCCGATCTGATTGACCTTGACCAGGATGGAATTGCCCGCCGCTGTCTCGATGCCGCGGGCCAGACGGTCGGGATTGGTGACGAACAGATCGTCGCCGACCAGCTGGCAACGCTCGCCAAGCGCCTGGGTCAGCGCGGTCCACCCGTCCCAATCATCCTCGGCCATGCCATCCTCGATAGAGCGGATCGGATAGGCCCCGACCAGATCCCGCCAATAGTCCAGCAGGCCGCCGGCATCCAGCGTCTTGCCCTCGCCGCTCAAGCGATAGTGCCCATCTTCGAAAAATTCGGTCGACGCGGCATCCAAGGCCAAAACGATCTCCTCGCCGGCCTTAAAGCCCGCCTGCTCGATCGCCTCCATAATCACGTCCAGGGCCGCACTCGTGCTGTTCAAGGCCGGCGCAAAGCCGCCCTCATCGCCGACCGCGGTGCTCAGTCCCATCTGTTTCAGGGCCGCCTTCAGCGCGTGAAACACCTCCGCCCCGGCGCGCAAGGCCTCGGCGAAGCGATCAAAGCCCACCGGCATGATCATGAATTCCTGCACGTCGATGGCATTGTCGGCATGCGCGCCGCCGTTCAGAATGTTCATCATCGGCACCGGCAACAGCCGCGCCATCGGCCCGCCGAGATAGCGGTAGAGCGGCAATTCGGTGCTGGCAGCGGCGGCATGGGCGACCGCCAGGCTGACGCCGAGGATGGCATTGGCGCCGAGCCGGCCCTTGTCCGCCGTGCCGTCCAGATCGATCATCACCTGGTCGATCTCAACTTGATCGCGAGCATATAACCCGCCCAGGGCATCGAAGATCTCGCCATTGACCGCCTCCACAGCCGCCTGCACGCCCTTGCCGCCATAGCGGCTGTCATCGCCGTCGCGCTTTTCCACCGCCTCATGCGCGCCGGTCGAGGCGCCCGACGGCACCGCGGCCCGGCCGAACGCCCCATCCTCCAGCGCCACATCCACCTCCACGGTCGGATTGCCCCGGCTGTCGAGAATTTCTCGGGCGATGATATCGGCGATGATGGTCATGGACGCTGGACCCCCTTGCGGCTGTGATCGGTGCTCTGCGGCGCGTTTAACGGCGCTAAGCCGCACTGGCAAGTTGGCATGCACACGGGACATGCGAACAGAGCCTTTGCCGGATCAATAGTGTTCTTCGCCAAAAAAAATCAAATTTTTTGCGAACGAGCCAAATTAACAGATCACTCTTTTGATATATTCATGATATAGCGAAAATGAATTCAGAAAGGACCTAGTCATTTCTTAAGTTTTTTTGCGCATCCTTTCTGACGTAAGGTAAGAAATGTATCATTTTATACAATTATTTCTGAAAATGACATTCGAAATTCAGAGATACAATAATATTTTTTGGCATCTTAGTCATTATATTTGGAATGAAGGGCTCAATCCTGCCTGATCAAAACAAACAAAGAGTTGAGGAGAAACGCATGTTTCACTGTCGACTTCTCGTCGCTTGCTGCCTCTTTTTCCTTAGCCTGACGACCACGCTGTCGGCTATGGCAGAAGAGGCATCGCCGAACCGAACCGAGGCGTTGGGAAAGCGGATCGAGCGCCTTGAGGCAATCATCACGGTGCTCACCGACGAACTGGACGGGCGCCGGGACCGTTGGGCGCCCGGAAGCTTGGCGGAGATCGATTTCTACCGAGCTGAAGCAGAGGTATCCGACCGCCTTGAGCAGATGGAGCATAACCTTCAGCAGGTCCGTCAACGGGTCAGCGTCGCCGTAGAGGAACTCGAAAGCGTTTCGCAATTCTTTGAGCGCCAGCGGGAGCCCGGCTTTTCAATGGGCGATACCCAAATCACCTTCGGCGGCTACGTCAAATTCGATACCATCGTATCGCGCTATTCCGACGGCGCACCACCATCCAGCAGTGCGGGGCGGGATTTTTATGTGCCGTCCACAGTGGCCGCAAGCTTCAACGGCGCGCGGGAAACCGTTCTCGACTTCAGCCCGCGCGAATCGCGGTTTCTATTTAAAACAGAAACACCTCTGGGCGATGACACTCTAGGCTCGCATCTTGAGCTTGATTTTCTCGTTACTGATAATGACAATGAGATTGTCTCCAACAGCTTCACGCCGCGACTGCGCCAAGCCTACCTAACCTACCGGAATTTTCTGTTCGGCCAGGCGTGGTCGACTTTCCTGAATGTCGCGGCGATTCCGGAAAATCTTGATTTTGTCGGGCCAACCGAGGCGGTGGTCTTCGCCCGACAGCCAATGGTGCGCTATACGCGCGGTCCTTTCGAGATCGCCATTGAGAATCCAGAAACGACCATAACCGCCCGCGACGGCAGCCGGCTGGTCCCGGATGCAGATCGATTGCCGGACCTGACGGCCCGCTACACCTTTACCACCCGGGCAGGTGAGATCAAATTGGCCGGCCTGTTGCGCCAACTGCGCACAGACGGTGCCACCCTCTTGGCCGGCGGCGGGACCGCTATCACGCCGGACGATAACCGCACTGCAATTGGTTATGGCCTGTCGCTGTCCGGCCGGCTGAAGCTCAACACGCGCGACGATCTCCGCTTCATGGCAAATTACGGCGACGGCGGCGGACGCTATTTCGCGGTCGCCCTGATTGATGGGGCCGCAATTGGGCCCGATGGCGACCTGGACACGATCGAGGCCTATTCCGGTTATCTCAGTTACCGACATTTTTGGGCACCGCGTTGGCGCTCGAACTTCACGGTCGGGTATTTTCGGGCGAACAACCCAACGCTTTTGACGGGTTTCACCCCCACTGACCAAGTCTTTTCCGGGCATATCAATCTGCTCTACTCCCCGGTCAACCGCTTAACGGTGGGCGCAGAGGTCATTTTTGCCCGACGACGCCTTGAGGTCGGCTCGCAAGGCGACCTCAATCGCCTGCAGTTTTCCGCGCGGTACGGATTTTGACGATGGGCACTCAAAGGCCATGCGCGATGTCGACCCTGCCTTCTGCAATTGCCCGCGCGTTTGAGCCGCGGCTGTCTGGGAGTTCTGTTCGATGACGTTTGTGCACACCCTGCTTGCTCGCCTCACCATCGCTCAGAAATTGATCGTCATGATCCTGGCAACAACAATCGCCACGATCGGCATCGGATTGATCACCTTGGATCAGGTCGCCGCGCGCATGCGCGCGGACCGCGAAGACCAACTGCGCTATCTGGTCGAGGCCGCACACGGCGTCCTGGCAAAGGCCTATGGCCGGGTTCAACGCGGCGAGATGACCGAGACAGAGGCCTGGGATTATGTCCGCGATGTCGTCTCCGCCATGCGCTACCAGGATAGGGGAAACTATATTTTTATCACAAACTTGGACGGCACCTTGCGGGTGAATGTGTCCGTTCCGGATCTGGTCGGCAAGCCTCTGTCCGCTCTGCCGCCCGCGGCGCGAGAGGTCACCACGCATTTGGCCAAATTGGCGCGCGAGCAGGGTGAGGGGACCTATGCCTATCGCTGGGTGAAGCCGGCCACAGATGCTGAAACCGAGAAGCTGACCTTTTTCCGAGCGTTTAAACCTTGGCAGGCATTCGTGGCCACGGGCATTTATATGGATGATTATTACGCCGATACCCTGTAGTTTCGCCTGGGTTACGCCGCGAAAATTGGGGTTTTTCTAGCAATTTTGTCTTCGTGTTTGTTGCTGTTCGGACGCAGCATTTCCCAACCCCTGCGTCATTTGTGCGACGTTTTGGACCGATTGGCCGACGCACAATATTCCGTTGACGTGCCCTACCAAGGCCGGCGCGAGGAGGTCGGCCGCATCGCCAAGGCCGTCGATCAGCTTCGCCGCAAGGCCCTGGAATCAGAACGGCTTCGCCGCGAACGGCAAGACGCGCAAGATCAGGAACGGCGCATGCGTGAGGAGGCCCTGCAAGTTGCGGTCCGCGAAAAGGAGCGCGAGACCGAACGCCTGCGCGAACGCGAACAACAGGAACACGCGCACCGAGATCTACTTGAGTTCGCTCAGCTGTTTGAGACAAAAGTTCACGATGTTGCAGTCCGGCTTGGCTCTGGGGCCACCCGCATGACCGACCAGTCCGGCATGTTGACCGCCACTGTGACTGACATGACCGAAAATCTACAGTGCGTTGCAAGAGGGGCTGAAGACGTCGATCAAAATATGCATGCCGTCGCTTCGGCCACTGAGAAACTGGCCACATCAATCACAGAAATCGCCCGACGCCTGGAAACGAGCCGCGAAGGGTCCGAAAAAACGGTCAAGGCGGTGGGCGAGACGGCGGATGTGGTAGAAACACTGCATGTCCACACTCAGGAAATCGGCGAGATCATCGAACTGATCACCAACATTGCGGAACAAACCAATTTGTTGGCGTTGAACGCCACGATTGAAGCGGCGTGTGCTGGCGAGGCTGGGCGCGGCTTCGCCGTGGTTGCCAGTGAAGTCAAGGCCCTCTCAACTCAGACCAGCAAGGCTGCGGGTGAGATTGCGCAGAAGATCTCCGGGGTTCAGGAGGCGACGAAGGCGGCAGTGGACCAGACAGGCGCCATCCGCGCGCTGATTGAGGCCGGCGATGCCACCACCGCGGCGATCAGCGAGGCGGTGGCAGATCAGAATGTCGCCACCCAGCATATTTCCGATATCGTCTGCCAAGCGGCCAATAGCACCAAGCTTGTCACCGCCGGAAACATTCAATTGAAGTCGGCTGCGGACAGCGTCAGTGGGGCCGCCCAGGCCGGGCAACAGGCCAGCCGCGACCTGCTTGAGCTGTCCCAAGACCTAAAAGGCCAGCTTGATGAATTCTTGCATCGCCTGCGCACCGGCTAAGCGCAAGCGGCTTTGGTGGGCGGTGAAGGGTTCGAACCTCCGACCCTCTCGGTGTAAACGAGATGCTCTACCAGCTGAGCTAACCGCCCTTAGGACATTAAACCGACTCTCGACGTGATTCGGTTTGATCGGAAACGCCTCTAGACCCCGTGCCGCCCGCGCGCCAGGGCCCCGCGTTATGACGAAAAACGCTGCCGGACGCAAGGCAAGCATCCGGCAGCGCTGGTGCCGAGGCTATGAAGCCGGGCCCGGCCGGGCGGTGTCAGCCGTTGACGGCGTCTTTCAAGCCCTTGCCCGCCTTGAATTTCGGCAATTTGGACGCAGCGATCTTAATGGGTTCGCCGGTGCGCGGATTACGGCCTTCGCTGGCGGCGCGTTCGGTTACCTGAAAGGTGCCGAAGCCGACCAGCCGCACCTCATCCCCCCCCTTCAAGGCGTCCTGGATGGTGTCGAACACGGCGTCTACGGCCTTGCCGGCATCGGCCTTCGACAGACCGGTGCTATCCGCGACCGCCGCGGTCAGATCATTCTTGTTCAATGTATGCCCCCTTTTTTACGCGTCGTGGGTTTGGATGCGAAGCTCCTTCACTGTAGAAGCGGCTTTTCCGCGAAGTCAAAGGGAAAGGCCGCCGAAAAGCGCTGTTTTCAGCGATTTTCCACGGCCTCGACACGGGATGTGGCGCGTGCGCCACAAGCAGGGCGCACGCGAAAGCGCAGCGCAGGCGCTAGCGGAGGATCCGACCAAACCCGATTGCGATTGATCGGATGAAGCGGCCCGCCTGCGATGGGATGAGCAGCTTTGCGCTAATGCGTGATGGCGACGCCGCCGTCATGCTCCTCGTCCCGCTTTAGCGCGCGCCGGTCCGCCTCGCGCTCTTCCTCCTCGGTCCATTCAATCGGCACCAGCGGCCCGGCCAGCGCATGGCTGAGCACTTCATCCACATTGGCGACCGGAATGATGGTCAGGCCCCGCTTCACATTGTCTGGAATCTCGGCCAGATCCTTTTCATTCTCCTGCGGGATCAGCACCGTGCCAATGCCACCGCGCAGCGCGGCCAGCAGCTTTTCCTTCAAGCCGCCGATCGGCAACACGCGGCCGCGCAGGGTCACCTCGCCGGTCATGGCGATATCGCGGCGCACCGGTGTGCCGGTCAGCACCGAAACGATCGAGGTGACCATGGCAATGCCGGCGGACGGACCATCCTTTGGCGTGGCGCCTTCGGGCACGTGCACGTGGATGTCACGATGCTCAAAGGTCGGCGGCTTGATGCCGAATTCGATGCACCGCGAATGCACGAAGCTGCGCGCGGCCTGGATCGATTCCTGCATCACCTCGCCCAGCTTCCCGGTGGTCAGCACCCGACCCTTGCCGCGGGTCATCACCGCCTCGATGGTGAGCAATTCGCCGCCCACCTCGGTCCAGGCCAAGCCGGTGGTCATGCCGATCTGATCGGCCTCTTCCGCCTTGCCGAAGCGATAGCGGCGCACGCCGGCATATTTCGCCAGATTCTGGCGCGACACGGTGATCGACTTGGTTCTGCCTTGGACGATCTCCTTGACCGCCTTGCGCACCAGCCGCGCGATCATGCGCTCCAGACTGCGCACGCCGGCTTCCCGGGTGTAGTAGCGGATCAGGTCGCGCAGGGCATTCTCCGACACCGACCATTCCGTCTTGCGTAGCCCATGATCCTTGATTTGCTTGGGGATCAGGTGGCGCTTGGCGATCTCAAGCTTCTCGTCTTCGGTATAGCCGGACAGATTGATGATTTCCATCCGATCCAACAGCGGCTGCGGCATGCGCAGCGTGTTCGCCGTGGTGACGAACATCACGTTCGACAGATCATAGTCCACTTCCAAATAATGGTCATTGAACTTGGAATTCTGCTCCGGATCGAGCACCTCCAAGAGCGCTGAGGCTGGATCGCCGCGGAAGTCCTGCCCCATCTTGTCGATCTCATCGAGCAAGAACAGCGGATTGGTGGTGCCAGCCTTCTTCATATTCTGCATGATCTTGCCCGGCAGCGAGCCGATATAGGTGCGCCGATGGCCGCGGATCTCCGCCTCGTCGCGCACGCCGCCCAAGCTGAAGCGGATGAATTCGCGCCCCGTGGCCTTGGCCAGCGAGCGGCCGAGCGACGTTTTGCCGACACCCGGAGGGCCCACCAGACACAAGATCGGGCCCTTGATCTTGTTGGTGCGCTGCTGCACGGCAAGATACTCGACAATCCGTTCCTTGACTTTCTCCAAGCCGTAATGGTCCGCGTCGAGAACCTTTTGCGCACGGCTGATGTCCTTGCGAACCTTGGATTTCTTGCTCCACGGGATCGACAGCATCCAGTCCAGATAATTGCGCACCACCGTGGCCTCGGCGGACATCGGCGACATCGACTTCAGCTTTTTCAGCTCGGCGATCGCCTTGTCCTTGGCCTCCTTCGACATGCGCGTCTCGGCGATGCGCCGCTCCAGCTCATTGATCTCCTCGCGGCTATCGTCGGTCTCACCCAGTTCCTTCTGGATCGCCTTGAGCTGCTCGTTCAGATAATATTCCCGCTGGGTCTTCTCCATCTGGCGCTTGACGCGTCCGCGGATGCGCTTTTCCACCTGCAGTACGCCGATCTCGCCTTCCATGAAGGCATAGACCTTCTCCAGCCGGGCACCGACATCGGTGGTGGCCAGCAGTTCCTGCTTGTCGGAGATCTTCAGTGCGATGTGCGAGGCGACCGTGTCGGCCAGCTTGGACGGATCCTCGATCTGGTTGGCATGGACCAGCGTCTCCGGCGGGATCTTCTTGTTCAGCTTCACATATTGCTCGAACTGGGCGACCACGGAGCGGATCAGTCCTTCCAGTTCCTCCTCGCTGGCATTGCTCTCTCCGACCTCGGCAATCTCCGCCTCGAAATAATCCTCCGTCTGGGTGTAGCGCTTGATCTGCGCGCGCTGCTTGCCTTCAACCAGCACCTTGACCGTGCCGTCGGGCAATTTCAGCAGCTGCAGCACCGTGGCGATGGTGCCGAGCGGGAAGATCCCGTCCGGATCGGGATCGTCGTCCGAGGCATGCTTCTGCGCAACCAACAGGATTTCCTTGTCGTTGCGCATGACCTGTTCAAGCGCTTGCACGGATTTTTCCCGGCCCACGAACAGGGGCACAATCATATGCGGAAAGACCACGATGTCGCGCAGGGGAAGAACTGGATAGATTTGTGTCATTTTTTAAGATCCGCTGATACGCCGCACCCCACCCGGGTCCGGCATTGGTAGGCCGTCGCCATCTTCAACTTTACTTGGCAATGGCCGGGGCCCGGATCAAGCCGCGGCCCGCTCGGCCATACGCCGCAGGCGATTATGCGCTGGGACGGGCCTCGTCCCGGCGGTCAGCATAGATATAATATGGCTTGCCGCGCCCCTCGATGACGTCGTCATTGACAACGACCTCTTCCACCCCGCTCAGGGACGGCAATTCGAACATGGTTTCCAGCAGGATCGATTCCATGATCGACCGCAGGCCCCGCGCACCGGTTTTGCGCGCAATCGCCCGACGCGCCACCGCCCCCAGGGCATCATCGGTGAAGGTCAAAGACACGCCTTCCATCTGGAACAGCCGCTGATACTGCTTCAGCAAGGCGTTCTTCGGCGTGGACAAGATCTCCACCAGAGCCGCCTCGTCCAGGTCGGTCAGGGTCGCGATCACCGGCAGACGGCCGACGAACTCGGGGATCAGGCCGAATTTCAGCAAATCTTCCGGCTCGCTTTCCATCAGAAGTTCGCCGGTCTGGCGTTCGTCGGGCGCTGTCACCTTGGCACCGAAGCCCATCTGCTTGCCCTGCAGCCGGTCGGCGATGATCTTCTCCAGCCCGGCAAAGGCGCCGCCGCAGATGAACAAGATGTTGGTGGTGTCGACCTGCAGAAACTCCTGCTGGGGATGCTTGCGCCCACCCTGCGGCGGCACCGACGCCACCGTGCCTTCCATAATCTTCAACAGCGCCTGCTGAACGCCCTCACCGGAGACATCCCGGGTGATCGACGGATTATCAGATTTACGGCTGATCTTATCGACCTCGTCGATATAAACGATGCCGCGCTGCGCCCGCTCGACATTATAGTCCGCCGCCTGCAGCAGCTTCAGGATGATATTCTCCACATCCTCGCCGACATAGCCGGCCTCGGTCAACGTGGTGGCATCGGCCATGGTGAAGGGCACGTCGAGGATCCGCGCCAGCGTCTGCGCCAGCAGCGTCTTGCCGCAGCCGGTCGGCCCGACCAGCAGGATGTTGGACTTGGCCAGCTCCACATCGCTGTTCTTCTGGGCGTGATTCAACCGCTTATAATGATTGTGAACAGCGACGGAGAGCACGCGCTTGGCTCGGTCCTGACCGATCACATAATCGTTCAGAACATCGAGGATCTGCTGCGGGCTGGGCACGCCATCGCCGGATTTGACCAGCGCGTTCTTGCTTTCCTCCCGGATGATATCGGTGCACAACTCCACGCATTCATCGCAGATGAACACCGTCGGTCCGGCAATCAGCTTGCGCACTTCGTGCTGGCTTTTGCCGCAGAAGGAGCAATACAGGGTGTTCTTGGAATCGCCGCCGCTCAGTTTGGTCATCTCTCAACTCGCCACGCTTCGGGTTCCCGGTCCTCAAGCCGCCGGGAACGCATAAGGTAGACGCCTGGGCCCGTCGGCACAAGCCGCAGCTTGGACCCTCAAAACAAGTTCAAGAGCCAGGCCCGGTTTTAAGCCGAGTGCAGCCCCTGCGGGATCCGTTCGGCCCTCAGGGCTGGGGCCGATCCTCCTCCGGCCGTCGCTCGAAGACCTCATCGATCAGACCGAACCCCTGGGCTTCTTCGGCATCCATGAAGCGGTCGCGTTCCAGCGCCGCCTCGATTTCGGTCAGTGTGCGCCCAGTGTGCTTGACGTAAAGTGAATTTATCCGGTCGCGTTGCTTCAGGATTTCGCGGGCCTGGATCTCGATATCCGTGGCCTGGCCGCGCCCGCCGCCGGAGGGCTGATGCACCAGCATGCGCGAATGCGGCAGGGCATAGCGCTGACCGGGTTCGCCACCGGCAAGCAGCAGCGCCGCGGCCGACGCCGCCTGGCCGACGCACAAGGTCGCGACTTTGGGCCGCACATATTGCATGGTGTCGTAGATCGCCAGGCCCGCGGTGACATAGCCGCCCGGTGAATTGATATAAAAGGCGATATCCTTCTTCGGATTGTCCGCCTCCAACCATAGCAGCTGAGCGGTCACCAGGCTGGCGACATGATCGTTGATGCCGCCGGTCAGGAAGATGATCCGCTCCTTCAGCAGCCGGGAATAGATGTCATACGAACGTTCGCCGCGGTTGGTCTGTTCCACCACCACGGGAACCAGCGTGTTGTTGTAGACTTCGAAAATGTCGCTCATCACCTGGGCCGGAACATGGAAAGGACACGAAGACTGAGCACCGACACCCGGTCGGGGTCGCGGTGCCGGCGGGGCGGCGGCTCGGCGCCAGAGGCCGACCACAATCCTGAAGGAAGGATATAAGCAGCCGCCGCCGTTGACACCAGCCTTAGTCGGCGGCGGGCTCTTCGTCCAGAGCCTCAAACTGGGCTCGAAGCTCCTCCCGGCTGACCGGCTCGTCGCTGACGTTGCCCTGCTCCAGGATGAAGTCGACCACCTTGTCCTCATAGATCGGCGCACGCAGCTGGGCGCGGGCTTGTTCATTGTTCTGATAGAACTCAAACACCTCGCGCTCCTGCCCAGGGTAGCGCTGCACCTCTTCCATGATTTTGCGGTTCAGATCGTCTCGGCTGATCTTGACCTCATGCACGGTGCCCAATTCGGACAGCAGCAGGCCAAGACGAACCCGCCGCTCGGCGATCTGGCGATACTCCTCGCGCTCCTCTTCGGCCGGCTCGGTCATCGCCTCCAGCTCTTCCTGCGTCTTTTCCCCGGACCGCAGCATATCCTGGCGCACCTGCGACCAGATTTGCTGATACTCCATCTCCACCATGCCTTCCGGCACGGCGAAATCGAAGCCTTCGGCCAGGGCATCCAACAAGCGTCGCTTGACAATGGCACGCGACAGCTGCGCGTCTTCCGCAGCAATTTGCGTGCGCACCGCCTGCTTCAACGCATCAAGCGACTCCAGCCCGAGATTCTTTGCCAGATCATCATCGATCGCCGGCTTAACGGCCGTCTGCACCTTTTTCACCGAAACCGAGAATTCGGCGTCTTTGCCAGCCAATTCCGTGGCCCGATAGTCCTCCGGAAAGGTCACCGACACGGTGCGGTCCTCGCCGCCCTTGACGCCGACCAACTGGTCCTCAAAGCCTTGAATGAGATTGCCCGAGCCGAGAACGATCTGAGCATCCTGACCGGCCCCGCCGGCAAAGGGTTCCCCGTCGATCCGGCCTTCAAAATCCATCACCACGGCGTCGCCCATCTCAGCGGTCTTATCCTCCGCGGCATCTTCAAAGCGCGTCTGCTGCTCAACGAGGCGGTCGAGATAGGCATCGATGTCCGCGTCGGACACCTCCACCACCGGCCGCGACAACGCCGGCGCTTCGAACCCATCCACATCGATCACCGGCAGGATCTCGGCGTCGACGACATATTCCACCGGTGCATCCAAGGGGGCATTCTCATCCGGATCGATATCGATGCGCGGCTGCAGCGCCGGACGCTCTTGGCGGTCGCGGAACAGCTGCTCGGTATGGTCGTTGATCGCGTCTTCAATCGCCTTGGACCGGGCGCGCTGACCGTGCAGTTGCTTGAGCAGAGACAGCGGCGCCTTGCCGGGCCGGAATCCCTTCATCGGCACGGTGCGCCCAAAATCCTGCAATATCATGTCGATGCGGCCGGCGATCTCATCCGACTCCAGGGTGACCTTGTATTCGCGCCGGAGCCCCTCGCTCTTCAAAACTTCCACTTGCATCAATATCGTCCAAACCGTTTCTTGTATCTGGTGCGGGCGGAGGGACTTGAACCCCCACGTCACAAGGACACCAGAACCTAAATCTGGCGCGTCTACCAGTTCCGCCACGCCCGCCAAGTCCCGTGAAGGCCGGCTCTATATCACAGCAAATCGAAATTACCAGCGCGATCGACGGGCGGCCTGACGCCATTTTGATCGTGCTTGCGGCAGGGCCGGCAGCAGATCCTCCGCGATGAGCCCTTCACCGAATTCAGCAGCTGCCAGCCGGTGCAGCCGCACCCCGATCGCCGCCGCCGCCCCGCCCGGCACGCCCTGGGCCAGCAAGCCGCCGATGAGGCCGGCCAGAACGTCACCGGTGCCCGCGGTGGCAAGGTGGGGCAGCGGGTGATAATCGATGACCGCATCGCCGGTAGGATCGGCAATGATGGTGGCGGCCCCCTTCAGCACCACCACCGCGCCGGACCGGTGTGCAGCCTGGCGCACCGCCGCCAGCCGGTCCTCGGTGTCGATGCCGAACAGCCGGGCGAATTCGCCGTCATGAGGCGTCAAGACATGGTTGGCGTGCAGCCGCTCGAACAGCATGTCCGGCGCATCGGCGAAACTGGTCAGCGCATCGGCATCCAGCACCGCCGTCGGCGCCCGCTCCAGAAGTATCAGCGCGCGCTGGCGTGTGCGCGCGCCGCGGCCCGCCCCCGGACCGTAGACAAGGCAGCGGACGCGCGGATCCTCCAGAAAATCCGCCAGCGCGGCGTCATCCTCGATCGGCCGCACCATCACCGTGGTCTGGCTCGCTGCCTGGATGGCATAGCTGTCCGCCGGGGTCGCCAGGGTAACCAGGCCCGCACCCGCGCGCAGGGCAGCGCCGGCTGCCAGCCGCGCCGCGCCCAGAAACGGCGCCCCGCCGCCCACCACCACCGCGTGGCCGCGACGATATTTGTGGTCGTCCGGCCCGGCGACCGGCCAGTCCGCGGCAAACAGCGCCGGCGCATTGTCCGCCAGCACCGGCGCCGGCGGGCCCAGGGCTGCGGGATCAAGCCCGATGCGGCGCACATGCACGCGGCCGCTGTGCAGGGCGCCGGGCAACAGCCGATGGCCGGGCTTGGCGCGCTCGAAGGTCACGGTGTCCTCGGCCTGAAACGCCGTGCCGCGCCTCTTGCCGGTGTCCCCGTCTATGCCGGAGGGAATGTCGATGGCGATGCGCCGCGCGGCTCGATCATTGGCCGCCCGCAGCAGGGTGGCCGCAAGGCCGTCCACGTCCCGGCTGAGCCCGGCGCCGAACAGACCGTCCAGGATCACCGCCGCCCCGTCCAGAAGGTCCGGTTGAAAGGCAGCAAGCGCGCTGCCCCACACGGCCGCGGCCCGGGCCGCATCGCCGGAGAGCCGATTGCTGTCGACCAGGCACGCCAGGCGCACCTCCCGACCGGCGCGGCGCAGCATGTCAGCGACGACAAACGCATCCCCGCCATTGTTGCCGGGGCCGGCCAGCACCGCCACTGGCCCGGTCTGGGCGCATGCCATCACGCACTCAGCGACAGCCGCGGCGGCGTTTTGCATCAGGTGAAAGCTGTCCGTGCCGGCGGCGATCGTGGCCTGATCCGCGCGCGCCATCTCAGCCGGGGTCAGCAGGCGCGCAGGCGTATCGACAGGCAAGCGCAGCATGGGTGCTCGGACAGCTGAGGATCGGATAGCCGAGGATCAGTTAGCTGGGGCGAGCGACGGGACTTGAACCCGCAACCTCTGGTACCACAAACCAGCGCTCTAACCGGTTGAGCTACGCCCGCCATCGCGTCAAGGGCGAACGGAATGTCATGGGCCGGGCTCAGCGTCAAGCGCCGCGGCGGACTTCACCGCGATTTGACGGCCCTCGCCCCTGCGCGGCCCCTGGGCGGCCCCTGCGCGGCGCCGGCCAGTGGCCAGCCGATCCGGCCCGAGACGGGCAACGAGAACAATATCTGATCGATCGGACTCGCTGTGCGGTACCCATTGGTCCGATAAGATTGCTCAGTCCCTCGACGGCGGGCATGGTTATCGGACCAATCGCGATCGCGATTGGCCGGATACCGGCCCTAGGCTGCCTGGCTTTTCAGCAGATGCCGGAATTTCTGACGCGCTTTGGCAAGCTTCGGCGCCACCACGGCCATGCAATAGGGTTGGTGCGGGTTCTTCTTCAGATAATCCTGATGATAATCCTCCGCCGGCCAGAAATCGCCTGCCGGCGACACGTCGGTGACCACCGGGCTGTCCCAAATCTGCTTGGCGCGCTCCAGGGCGGCGTATGCGGCCTCGGCCTGCGCATCAGAATAGGTGAAAATCGCGGAGCGATATTGCGTGCCGACATCGGCGCCCTGCCGGTTCAACTGCGTCGGGTCGTGGGTTGCCAAATGAATGTCAAGCAGCTGATCATAGCTCACCTGGTCCGGGTCGAAGCTCAGTTGGACCACCTCGGCATGCCCGGTGGTGCCGGTGCACACCTGGCTGTAGGACGGGTCAGCCACGTTGCCGCCCATATAGCCGGACACCGCGGCATGGACGCCGCAAACATCCCTGAAAATCGCTTCGGTACACCAGAAACAGCCGCCGCCGAACACCGCTACCTGCTGCGCCATATCGCTTCCCTTTTCTGATTGGCTTATCGGTCCATCTGAAACGCATATAGGGCGAGGCGGAGCCAAGCTGAAGAGCATGATCCGCGCAGATCGTGCTGCGGTGCCCAATCTTTTAAAAAATGACAACAATATGAATGGCGGATGTTGCGCGCCTGTGAAAGAAAGCAAGCCAATTTCAGCCCGTCTCTGGCATAGTGCCAGCCAATGAGCAGCGGCTGACAGCCCCCTCCCCCTCAGGAGCAGACGCGTCTGATGTATATGCAAAAGGTCACCTTGGACGACAAATACACGGCCAAGCGCGGCCGGGTCTTCCTCAATGGCATGCAGGCGCTGACCCGCCTGCCGATCGTCCAGCGCTGGCGCGATCAGGCGGCCGGCCACAACACGGCGGGCTTCATTTCCGGCTATCGCGGCTCTCCCCTGGGCGGCTATGATTTGGAACTGATGCGGGCGAAAAAATATCTCGACCCGCTGACCATCCATTTCGAGCCGGGCCTGAATGAGGATCTGGCCGCCACCGCGGTGTGGGGCAGCCAGCAGGTCAATCTGTCCGACAAGGCCAAATATGACGGCGTGTTCGGCATCTGGTACGGCAAGGGCCCCGGTGTCGACCGCTCGATGGACGTGTTCAAGCACGCCAATGCCGCCGGGACCTCGCCTTTGGGCGGTGTTCTGGCTATCGCCGGCGATGATCACGGCGCCAAATCCTCCACCCTGCCGCATCAGACCGAGCACAATTTCATGGCCGCGATGATGCCGGTGCTCTATCCCGCAGGCGTCGCCGAATATGTTGAATACGGCCTGCTGGGCCTGGCCATGTCCCGCTTCACCGGCGCCTGGGTGGCGTTCAAGGCGGTCGGCGACACCGCGGACACGTCCGCCACCGTCGACCTGGCCGCAGAACGGCGGGAATTCGTCATCCCCAGCGATTTCGAGATGCCGGCGGACGGCCTGCATATCCGCTGGCCCGATCCCTGGCGCGGCCAGGATACCCGGCTGCAGCGCTACAAGGGCTTTGCCGCCCATGCCTTCGCGCGCGCCAACGGCATCGACCGCATGGTGTTCGATAGCCCCAATCCCAAGCTGGGCATCATCACCACGGGCAAGGCCTATCTCGACGTGCGCCAGGCGCTGTCGGAAATGGGCATTGACGAAGCCAAGGCGCGCGAAATCGGCCTGAGGCTTTACAAGGTGGGCATGGTCTGGCCGCTGGAGCCGGACGGCGTGCGCACCTTTGCCCAAGGCCTGGACGAGATCCTGGTGGTCGAAGAAAAGCGCGAAATGATCGAACACCAGGTCATGCAGCAGCTTTACAATTGGACCGAGGCCAACCGCCCGCGTGTGGTCGGCAAATATGACGATAAGGGCCGCTGGCTGCTGTCGCCGGACAATGAGCTGGATGTCGGCCTGGTGGCGCATGCCATCGCCAGCCGCTTGGCGGAGCATTACGACGATCCCGACATCCGCCAGCGCCTGGCCTATTTCAACGAACGCAAATCGGCCAACGAGGTCTATGAGCCGCCGATCGACCGCAAGGCCTATTTCTGCTCCGGCTGCCCGCACAACAGCTCCACCAAGGTGCCAGAAGGCAGCCGCGCGCTGGCCGGCATCGGCTGCCACATCATGGCGATCAACATGGATCGCGACAATGAGCTGTTTACCCAGATGGGCGGGGAAGGCGTGCCCTGGATCGGCCAGGCGCCGTTCACCGAGGAACGCCATGTCTTCGTCAATCTGGGCGATGGCACCTACACCCATTCCGGCCTTCTGGCGATCCGCGCGGCGGTCGCTGCCAAGGTGAATGTCACCTACAAAATCCTTTACAATGACGCCGTGGCGATGACCGGTGGCCAGCAGGCCGAAGGCGCACTGGATGTGCCCTCGATCGCGCATCAGTTGGTGGCGGAGGGGGCCAAGACGGTGGTCATCGCCTCGGAGCGGCCGGAGATCTACGCCCAGGCCAATCTGCCCGCCGGCGTGGAGGTGCATCATCGTGACATGCTGATGCCGCTGCAGACCGAGCTGAAGCAGACCCCGGGCGTCACCGCCTTGATCTATGATCAAACCTGCGCCGCGGAAAAGCGCCGCCGGCGCAAGCGCGGCCTGATGGAGGATCCGGACAAGCGGGTGATCATCAATGATCTGGTCTGCGAAGGCTGCGGCGACTGTTCGGTGCAATCCAATTGCGTGTCCGTCGAGCCGCTGGAAACCGAATTCGGCCGCAAGCGCCAGATCAACCAGTCCAGCTGCAACAAGGATTTCTCCTGCCTGAAGGGCTTCTGCCCGTCCTTCGTCACCGTTCAAGGCGGCAAATTGCGCAAGTCCGCCGCGGCCAAAGGCGAGGCGCTGCCACAGGTGCCCCAACCCCAGATCGGCACGCTGGGTGAGGAATATAATGTCCTGGTCACCGGCATCGGCGGCACCGGCGTGCTCACCGTCGGCGCGCTGCTCGGCATGGCCGCGCATCTGGACGGCAAGTCCAGCCAGATTCTGGACATGACCGGTCTGGCGCAGAAGGGCGGCGCCGTGCTCAGCCATGTGCGCCTGTCCGCCCAGGAGCGGTTCGAGCGCAGTCCCAAGATCATCACCGGCGCCACCGACCTTTTGCTGGCCTGTGATAGCGTGGTCGCCGCCGGCAAGGATGCCATCCATGCCCTGGCCAAGCGGCGCACCCGCGCGGTGGTCAACACCACGCTCGCGCCGACCAGCGATTTCGTCCGTCACAAGGATATCGATTTCCGCGAAGCCTCGGTGCAGAAGGCGATTGCGGAGCGCACCCTGGAGCCGCATCGCCATCTGGTCGATGCCGCGGAGGTCGCCACCGCCCTGCTGGGCGATGCGATCGCCACGAACATTTTCATGATGGGCTATGCCTGGCAGAAGGGCTATATTCCGCTCAGTTTCGAGGCGATCGATCGGGCCATCGAGCTGAACCGCGTGGCGGTGGACGCCAACCGGGCCGCGTTCCACTGGGGCCGGGTCGCCGCCCACGACCCCGCGCAGGTCGAGGCGCTGGTCGCAGAGGCCCGCTCCAGCCGCACCGAACCGCCGGCACAAACCCTGGAAGAACGGATCGACCGCCGCGCGGCGTTTCTGGCGGATTACCAAGTTGCCGCCCTGGCCGACCGCTATCGATCCTTGGTGGCGCGGGTGCGCCAGGCCGAACAGGCGCTGGGCACCGGCTCTGATGCGCTGACCGACGCGGTCGCGCGCAGCTATTTCAAGCTGCTGGCGATCAAGGACGAATATGAAGTCGCCCGGCTTTATACCAACGGTGCTTTCAAGCGCCAGTTGGAGGCGACTTTTACCGACTATAAAAAGCTGGTGTTCCATCTTTCCCCGCCGCTGCTGGCGCGGGAGGACAAGGCCACCGGCCGGCCGCGCAAGATGACCTTCGGGCCGTGGATGCTGGCCGCCTTCGGCATTCTGGCGCGGCTCAAGGGGCTGCGCGGCACGCCGCTGGACCTGTTCGGGCGGACCGCGGAGCGGCGCATGGAACGCCGGCTGATCGGCGAGTATGAAGGGGTTGTCGAGCAGATTCTGGTGCATTTGACCCCGGCCAATCATGCCTTGTGTGTGGCGCTTGCCGCCCTGCCGCAGAAAATGCGCGGCTTTGGCCCGGTGAAGGAAGCCAATGTCAAGTCCGCCAAAGCGGAGGAAGAGAAATTGCTGGCGCGGCTTACCGGCGGTCAGCCCTTGGCCGAAGCGGCCGAATAAAAAGCTCGGGCCTGCCCGTCCAAGACACCAGAACAGGGGCGGGCCCGGTCGTGTCTCTCAATATGGAAGGAGCTTGACGCTCATGCCGCTGTTTACCACCCGTGCCTTCAACAAGCATGAACAGGTCGTCTTCTGCAGCGACCCCGCGACCAACCTGCGCGCCATCATCGCGGTACACTCCACGGCCCTGGGCCCGGCGGTGGGCGGCTGTCGGTTCTGGAACTATCGCGCCGCGCATCGCCTGGCGCCGGTGGACGTGGCGGACAAGCGCGCAGAGGAAGACGCCATCTTCGACGTGCTGCGGCTATCGCGCGGCATGAGCTACAAGAATGCCATGGCCGGGCTGCGCCTGGGCGGCGGCAAATCGGTGATCATCGGTGATCCCAAGCGCGCGACACCGGAGTTGCTGCGCGCCTTCGGCCGCTATCTCGACCGGCTGTGCGGCACCTATTACACCGCCGAGGATGTCGGCACCTCGCCGCAGATCATGAAGATCATCCGTGAGGCGACCGGCTATGTCGTTGGTCTGGAAGATGGCGACTTCGCCACCGGCGATCCCAGCCCGCACACGGCCAAGGGGGTCTTCGCCGGCCTGAAGGCCGCTGTGCGCCACAAGGTGGGCCGGGACGATCTGACCGGTCTGACCGTGGCGATTCAGGGGGTCGGCAATGTCGGCCGCTATCTGGCGCAGCATCTGCGCCAAGCCGGGGCCAAGCTGATCATCGCCGATATCGTGGACAGCAATCTTGAGAAGGTGCGCAGCGAGGGCCCGGTAGAAGTGGTCAGCCCCGATGCCATTCATGCCGCCGAGGCCGATGTGTTCGCGCCCTGTGCGCTGGGCGGAGGGTTGAACCACCGCACCATTCCGGAGATCAAGGCCAAGGTCATCGCCGGCGCCGCCAACAATATGCTTGATGATGAGGTCAATGATGACCGTGCCCTGCTCGACCGCGGCATCCTCTATGCGCCGGACTATGTGATCAATGCCGGCGGGATCATTTCCGTGGAGTCGGAGGTCTATCAGGAAGCGCTGGTCGAGGAGGACCGCCACCGCAAGGTGATGAAGATCGGCGACACGCTGACCGAAGTGTTCCAGACCTCCGACCAAACCGGCCGGCCCACCGGAATGATCGCCAACGAACTGGCAGAACAACGGATCGCCGCGGCCCGCGCGAACCGTCTGGAAGCCGCTGCGGAATAAGCGAGCCGGACAGACGCGCTCAGCCCCCATTGCCGGAGGGGCAACACGCTGGAACGGGCAGCGCGGGGGCTTCGGCGTCAGCCGTAGCGGCGGCGGGCCTCTTTCTCGAAGCTGGCGACCATGCGGTGCACCGCCTCGGTGAACACCGCCCCGGCCAGGCGCTGAAACAGCTTCTGGCGGAACTGGAAATCGACCATGAAGTCGACGTGGCAGCCACCGTCGGCGTCGGCAAACCGCCAATCATTATAGAGGAACTTCAAGGGGCCGGAGACATAGTCGACATGGATATGCTCCGGCCGCTCCAGGTGCACATGGCTGGTGAAGCGCTCCTTGAACATCTGAAACCCGATCAGCAGATCGGCCTTCAGCTCGCCCTCCTTGCGGTCGAACACCCGCGCGCCGGCGCACCAGGGCAGGAAATCGGGATAGCTGTCGACATCGGCGACCAGATCGAACATCTGCTCTGCCGAATACGGCAAATGCCGGGATTCTTCATGACGTGACATGCCGGGGCACCTAAGCGGACCAGCCCGATCCGTCAAGCAGGCGGAACGCCTTTCCGCCCGCGCACCGACGCCAAGTCGCAGCGGCCTGGCCGGACAGCATGAGGGACCTATATCCCTGCCACCGCGCCTCTCAGCGGAGGAACAGGATGAAGGTCCCGCTACCCAAGCCCGCCCGTGTTGGTCTGTCAATGGTGCTGAGCCTGCTTTGGTCCGGGATCGCGACCTGGATTCTCGAGGCAAACACCCGCATGCTGCTCACCGGCCGTGAGCGGAGCGGTCACGCCATCAGATATGCGAGGCCAAGACCGATCACGTCGCCAAGCGCGCCTGCCGGGCAGCGCGCAGTTTCACGAAATCCTCGCCGGCGTGATAGCTGGACCGGGTCAAGGGGCTGGCCGAGACCATCAGGAAGCCGCGGGACCGGGCAATCTGCTCATACTGGCTGAACTCGTCCGGCGTCACATAGCGGGCCACCGGCGCATGCTTGAGGGTCGGCTGCAGATATTGGCCGATGGTCAGGAAATCCACGTCAGCCGCGCGCATATCGTCCATCACCTGCTGCACCTCCAAACGCTCCTCGCCCAGGCCCGCCATCAGGCCGGACTTGGTGAAGGTTTCCGGCGCCACCCGCTTGACCGTGTCGAGCAGCTTCAGGCTGCCATAATAGCGCGCGCCGGGACGGATGGTGGGATACAGCCGCGGCACGGTTTCCAGATTATGGTTGAACACGTCCGGCCGGGCGTCGGCGACCTTCTCGATCGAGCCGGTCTTGCGGCGGAAATCCGGTGTCAGGATCTCGATCGTGGTGTTCGGCGCCTGATCCCTCAACGCGCGGATGACGCGGACGAAATGCTCCGCCCCGCCATCGTCCAGGTCATCGCGGTCAACCGAGGTGATGACGATATGCTCCAGGCCCAGCTCCGCGCAGGCCTCGGCAACATGCACCGGCTCCAGCGGGTCAACCCGGCCGGGCATGCCGGTCTTGACGTTGCAGAAGGCACAGGCCCGCGTGCAGGTGTCGCCCAGGATCATCACCGTGGCATGCTTTTTCGACCAGCATTCGCCGATATTCGGGCACGCCGCCTCCTCGCACACCGTGGCCAGGTTGAGCCGGCGCATCAGCTTGCGGGTTTCGGCATACTCCGCCGAGGTCGGCGCCTTGACCCGGATCCAGTCCGGCTTGCGCTGGCGGGCGGGGGCGCCGGCGGGCACCGGCTTGACGTCATCCATAACAGCACCTTTTCCTGAGGCTGGCCTTTACCTAAGCCCTTCCCCGCCCCGCGCCAAGGGGCCAAGGGTCTCACCCGCACACAAATCGCCGGAGCCGCAATGACCGTTCTCACCGTCACCGTGACACAATGGGACGCCCGTCCCGCCTCTTATGAGGCACAGTTCGACGCGCTGTGCCGGCATTTGGCCGCGCATCCCTGCGATCTGGTGCTGCTGCCGGAAATGCCCTTCGATCAGTGGCTGTGCGCGCAGGAAACGCCCGATCCCGCGCGCTGGGCGGAGGCGGTGCAGGCGCATCAGGCCTGGCAGGAGCGCCTGGCCGCCCTGCCCGCCACACTGGTGAGCACCCGCCCGATCATCGCCGCGGACGGGCGGCGGCTGAACCGCGCCTATGCCCTGACCGGCGGGCGCTGCGTTGACATCCACGACAAATATTATCTGCCGTGCGAACCGGGCTTTTGGGAGGCGCACTGGTATGACCGTGGCGACGGCACATTTCAGCCGGTGCGGCTGGGCCCGGCCCTGGTCGGTGTGCAGATCTGCACCGAGATGTGGTTTCAGGCCGAGGCGCGGGCCTATATGAAGGCCGGCATCGACCTTGTGTGCGTGCCGCGTGCCACCGGCCCCGGCTCGCTGGACAAGTGGCTGGCCGGCGGGCGCGCCGCCGCGGTGGTGGCCGGTGCCTACTGCCTGTCCTCGAACCTGTGGTTACCCGCCGAGGTGCAAGGGCCGGGAGATCTGGGCGGCATGGGCTGGATTATCGATCCGGACGGCGAGGTGCTGGCCACCACGTCACGCGACCAGCCGTTCCGGACCCTGAGCCTGGATCTGACCACGGCCAGGCAGGCCAAAGCCAGCTATCCCCGCTATGTGCGCGATTAGGCCGACACGGAGAGACCGTCCTGCGCCTGTGCCGGTCATCGACTGTCTGACCGCGCGGTCCGGAGCCGTGGCGGACGCACTGATCGACCGCCGATGATCGGCGCCGGCACGCCACTGATGCCCGGCAGGCTGGTCGGCAGGCCGAGCCAATGGCGGATCGCCAGATAGGCGAAGGCTTCGGCCTCCACCGCATCGGCGCGCCAGCCCAGCGCCTCCACCGGCTGCACCGGCAGGTTCAGAGATTTGCCGAGGCCGGCCATCAGCACCGGGTTATGCCGGCCGCCGCCACACACGAACAGCGCCGCCGGGCGCTGCGGCACATGCGCGATAGCTTCGACAATGGCCGCGACGGTGAAGGCGCTGAGCGTGGCCGCCCCGTCCTCGACCGACAGGCCAGCCACCGCCGCTGCGGAAAACGCGTCCCTGTCCAGGGATTTCGGCGGGGGAGCCGCGAAATAGGGATGCGCCAGAAGCGCTGCCACTCTGTCGGCATGCACCTGGCCGGCCGTGGCCAGCCGGCCCTCGCTGTCGCAGCGGCCCAGGCCATGGGACATCACCCAGTCGTCGATCAGCGCATTGCCCGGCCCGGTGTCGAACGCGATGACCGGCCGCTCCGCCTGTCCCGGCCCGATCCAGCTCACATTCGCGACGCCTCCGAGATTGAGCACGGCGATCGCCTGCTCGGCGTGTTGTGCGGCCAGCCGCGCGCGGTGATACAGCGGCGCCAAGGGCGCGCCCTGCCCGCCTGCGGCCACGTCGGCGGTGCGGAAATCATGAACCACCGGCAGCCCGGTCATCGCCGCCAGGCGCGGCGCGTCACCCAATTGCCAGGTCATCCCGCGATCCGGCGCATGGTGCAGGGTATGGCCGTGAAAACCGACCAAATCGACGTGGAGCGGGCCTGCCTCGGCCAGCAGGCGGGTCACCAACTCGGCATGGCAATCGGCAAGCTCGGCTGCCAGATCCTCGAACCCGGGCGGATCGGGCTCAGCCGCCCGCTGCACGGCCGCGCCGAGCCGATCGCGCAGCGCGGTCTCATAGGGCAGGCTGAGAAACGGGCCAATGGGCTCAGCCGTGGCGCCGTCGGAGCGCAGCAAGGCCGCGTCCATGCCGTCGCGCGAGGTGCCACTCATCAGGCCAAGGGCGATCAAGGATTGTGCCGACATCCGCCAAATTCCTGCAGACAGTCCGGGCTTATTGAGCGACGCCAATCGCGGTGCTACAGCCCTGCCCTCTTCTTAAGGCTGCTTGCCCCGGAGACGCCATGACAGTTTCGCCCCGTTCGCCGTTTCTGCAGGAGCTTCAGGCCCGCGGCTTCATCTTCCAGGTGACCGATGCGGACGCGCTGGACGCGCATCTGACCGAGGCGGGCCCGGTGGCCGCCTATATCGGCTTTGACTGCACCGCGCCGTCGCTGCATGTCGGCAGCCTGGTGTCGATCATGGCGCTACGCTGGCTGCAGCATCATGGCCACAAACCGATCGTGTTGCTGGGCGGCGGCACCACCAAGGTGGGCGACCCTTCCGGCAAGGACGAAAGCCGGCAATTGCTCGACGACGCCCGCATCGCCGCGAACAAGACCTCGATCCGCCGTGTCTTCGAGCGCTTTCTTCGGTTCGGCGGCGGGCCGACCGATGCGCTTCTGGTCGACAATGACGACTGGCTGTCGCAGCTGGCTTATATCCCGTTTCTTCGCGAGATCGGCCGGCATTTCACGATCAACCGCATGCTCAGCTTCGACAGCGTGCGGCTGCGGCTAGAGCGGGAACAGCCGCTGACCTTCCTGGAATTCAATTACATGATCCTGCAGGCCTATGATTTCGTCGAGTTGCACCGGCGCCACGGCGTTACCGTGCAGATGGGCGGGTCCGACCAATGGGGCAATATCGTTAACGGCATGGAGCTGGGGCGGCGGCTTCAGGATGTCCAACTGTTCGGCCTGACCACGCCGCTGATCACCACCGCCGACGGCGCCAAGATGGGCAAAACCGCGGCCGGCGCGGTGTGGCTGAACGAAGACGCCCTGCCCGCCTATGATTACTGGCAGTTCTGGCGCAACACCGCCGATGCCGATGTCGGCCGCTTCCTGCGGCTGTTCACCGACCTACCGCTGGACGAGATCGCCCGGCTGGAAGCCCTGCAGGGCCGCGCGATCAATGAAGCCAAGATCGTGCTGGCCAATGAGGCAACGGCCCTGGCCCGGGGGGCTGAGGCCGCCCAGGCCGCCGAGGCGACCGCGCGCCAGACCTTTGAACAAGGCGCCGCTGCCGACGGTTTGCCAACTCTTGCCCTGGCGCCGGAACGCCTGCGCGCCGGCGTCGCCCTGATCGACCTTTTCGTCGAAGCAGGCCTCGCCCGATCGAAGAAAGAGGTGCGCCGCTTGATTGCGCAAGGCGGGGCCAAGCTGAACGATACCCCGCTGCAAGGCGAGGAGGCGCAGTTGCAGCCGAACGATCTGGCAGCCGGCCCGGCCAAGCTGTCCGCGGGCAAAAAGCGCCATGCCCTTGTGACGCTCACTGATTGACCGGCGCCGGCGCTTCGCGGTCGAGATCCGCCAATGTGCCTTTGCTATTCTCGAACAGACGGCGGATGATGCCCGGTGCCAGCGCGGTGAGCGGGTTCACCTCTACCGCCGGGTCGTCCAAATCGCCGGCGATGCGGTAGGTCAGCGCGAACAAGCCCTCACCCCGGCCGCCGGCCAGGATGTCGCCAATGATCGGGATATTGTTGATCAGCGCGTTGAGCCGATACACAGGCACGATGATGCCGTTGACGTTGATGCGGCTGAGATCCTGAGCGATTTGCCCTTCCAGCGTGACGCCGAGACGCGGGCCATTGGCGCGGGCCTGTTCGATGTCGATCAGCCCGTCATGCAGGCGGAACGGCAGATCCAGGATACCGACGCGCAAGCCGTCCTCGTCGACCACCTCATCAAGGCCTTCCGCCGCGCCCGCCTCGATGACCGAATCCAAGGTGCGCGACGGCACCAGAACAAAATCCTCCGCTCGGATGCGGCCCGCGCCAAGCAGTTGCGGCTGGTCAGGGCCGGATATGTCCGCCTCGGCGACCAGGTCGCCGCCCATGGCATTGGCCAGCACGCCCAACCCGCGCAGAACCGTGCCGGCATCTTCGGTGCGCAGTTCCAAGCGCCGGCCCGTGGCGCCGCTGACCAGCCGGCCCTGGAAACGGCCGTCCGGGCCGATCTCGGCGTCCAACTCCGCGCGGCGCCATCCGGCACTGTCCCGCTCTGCTGCGGCGTAAAGCCAGCGCACCGGCACGCCGTTGCGCAGCATGGCCCGGTCCGCGGTAACGGTCACCTGCAACGGCGGCGGCGCGGTTTCCGTCTCAGATGCCTGATCCGGGGGTGGCGCCGGGGCATCGTTTTGGCTCGTCAGCTGGGTGATCAGCGGGCCCAGATTGATCGCCTCGGCCTCCAACAGCGCCTCGATCCGCCCGGCCCGGTCAACCCGCACCAGGCCCTCGAAGGCCTGACCGGGAGCGGAAACCTCCGTCAGAACCAGCTCTTTCAGCCGCCCCTGAGCATCCAGTGCCAAGGCTGCCCTGGCCAGCAAATCCTTAGCCTCAAGTCGCGCCGGGCCGATGCGCGTGCCGTTCGGCCCGGCTTGGGCTTCGCCGCTGAGGCGTGCAGGCGTGCCGGCGGCCTTGCGCCAGTCCAGCAGGTCCAGCGTCAGCGCAGCACCGGTCAGATCTGCCTCTGCCGTCACATTCCAGGTCCGCCCGTCCGGCGCCGGCAGCAGTTCAAGCTGCACGGCGGCAACACCCTCGGCATAGTCGCTCATATCGATGCCGAAGCGGGTCAGGTCGCTGACCGCCACATCCGCAGCGAGTGCGTAGCGTGCCGCGCCATCAGCAAAGCGTTCCTGCCAGGTCAGCTGCGTCGGCAGCCCCGCAACCGTCCCGGTTCCGGCAACATCCAGCGCCTCGTCGGTGACGGTCACGCTCAGGTCCGCCTCGGTCAGCTCGATATCGGGCCGCACTGGCAAGGAGGCCTGGGCCACCTGCCCGGAGACCTGCACCTCCACCGCGTCTAAAGCGAGATCCTGGATTAAGGGAAAGGCCAGGCTGACCTTGGTTTGCGCACGCCCGGTGCTGGCTGCCGGATCCAGCCCGTAGCGGCTTAAAAACCCTAATGGCGGATGATCTGCGAGGCTGAGCGTATCGCGCAGCGAGCCGGTCAAGGATATGGCGATCGCGGCGACTTGCGGGTCGACAGCGAGATCCAGATCCACGGTCGCAGCGGTGAAGCGCAGGCCGGCGACCTGCCCCTCTTGCACCGCCAGCGCCAGGGCCTCCGCGGTCAATTGGCCGCTGCCGGTCAAGTCCCACGCCGGCGGCATCCCCTCGATATACCGCGTGGTCAGCCGTTCAAAACCGAAATCCAAAACGAAATCGTCGATAGAGCCAGGAAACCGGGCGACACCATTGCGCACGAAGCCTGCCTCGATATTGGCGGCGACCCACCGGCGCCCACCGGGCGCGGCCTCCGGCGGCCAATAGCGGACCAGGTCAGCGATACTCAAGCGGTCGAACAGCACCGTCAGCATCGGGCGAGGCGCCGTCAAAATGTCGGCAATCCGGCCGCTCACGCTCAGGTGGGTTGACGGCAGATCCACCTCCGCGGTGGCGATCTCCAACGCGCCATGCTCAAGCTGTGCGTCCAGCCGCACGGCCTGGATCGGCTGCGCCTCTGCGTAAAGCCCGACCGGGTTGACCCGCCCGGCCGCCGCGGTGAGTTCCAAGCGGCCGGCCTTGGGCCGGAACTGGGGGTCCAACTCAGCCCGCACATCCAGGCTGAGCGGCAAGTCAAGATCGGCTAGGGTCCAGCCGGTGGGCGCATAGGCGGCCGGGCGCCAGTCGTCCAGCGCCAGCACCAGGCGGTGACCGTGATCAGCAGCGTCGCGCCGCCATTGCAGGCTGACCGGGCTGGCAGCCGTGGCCCCGGGGCTCCGCAACTGCCCGGTCAGATCGATTTGAAGCGAGCGCCGCCCGCGCCTGAGATCGCCGTCCATCTGCGCCAGCGTCCAGATCTGGCCGCTGGCCCGCTCACGCAGCTGCAACTCTCCGGCCCGGATGCTGATGGTCTTCAGCAACGGCGCCCGCGCCAACACCGCATCGATGCGTTCCCCTCCGGACATGCCGCCCGCGACCGATAGTTCCGGACCGCCACCGTCAAGGCTCCAATCCAGTGTCAAGCGAGGCCCGGTGAAGAGGATTTGGGTCACGGCCACATCGCCCAAGACTAAACGGCCAAGATCCAGGCGCACGCCCAGCTGCCGCAATGCCAGATTGAGATCCGCAGCTGCGTCGGTGAGTTGGACATTCTCGGCCCGGAAAGCCACCTGGTCGCCCTCATAGACCAGCGCAAGCCGCTTAAGGCGGATCTGGGTGCCCGGCAAGGCCTCCTCCAGGGCGTCCTGGATATAAGGCCGGGCCGCAGAGATCGACAGCGGGCCCGCCAAGAGGCGCAGATACAGGCCAAGCAACAGCACCAGCACCGCCAGCGAGAGCCCCAAAACACCACGGGCGAACAGCAATCTCACGGGTCGGCGTCTCAAACCGGTCGCTCTTTCCTCGGATGGCAGGGCCGGACCGTTTGCCTATGGGTCCCGCCTGCTTATACTTGACAGTGTCCGCCGGAGAAAAAAGCCCGAAACCGATGGCCTCTCCCTTCTCTCAGCCCGATGCCACGGCAGACCTCGCCGTCCTGCTGACCGATGCGGGCGTACAAGGCAAGAGCCATGACGTGTTTTTGTTCCTGGCCGAGCACAGCCCGTTTCTGCGCCGCCTGATCCAACGGCAGATGGATCTGGCGCAGCGGCTGGCAGCCGAGCCGCCGGACCGCCTGTTTGCAGACGTCTTGCGGCAACTGCCACCGGCAGACAGCGATCAGGCCAAGTTGATGCGCGGCTTGCGCCAGGCGCGTGCCGCGGTGGCTCTGATCATCGGGTATGCCGATGTCGCAGGGCTGTGGGATGTGCGCGCGGTCACCACCGCCTTGTCCGACTTTGCCGATGCAGCGCTGACCCGCAGTTTGGACCATCTGCTGGCCCAAGCGGTCAGCAAGCGCTGGCTGGCCCAAGGCACAACAGCTGCGGGATGCGGCTTTTTCATCCTGGGCATGGGGAAGCTGGGCGCCAGCGAACTAAACTATTCCAGTGATATCGATCTGGTCTTGTTCTACGAGCCGGAACGGGTACCGACCCTGGACGACCATAATCCTCGGGACATCTATGTCCGCCTGGCTCGGGATCTGGTGCGCATCCTGGAGCAGCGCACCGCAGACGGTTATGTGTTCCGGGTCGATCTGCGCCTGCGGCCGGATCCCGGATCAACGCCCCCGGCGATGTCGGTCTGGGCGGCGGAGCACTATTACCAATCCGTGGCGCTGACCTGGGAGCGCGCGGCGATGATCAAGGCCCGGCCGATCGCCGGCGATGGGCTCGCCGCCGATGGCTTTCTGACCCGCATGGCCGCCTTCATCTGGCGCAGCAGCGTGGATTTCACGGCTCTTGAAGACATCCATGCCATGCGCGACCAGATCCACCGTCATCATAATCAGCGCGAGATTTGCGTGGAGGGCTTCAATGTTAAGCTGGGCCCTGGCGGCATTCGCGAGATTGAGTTCTTCGCGCAAATCCACCAGCTGCTTCTGGGCGGGCGGGCGCCCAGCTTGCGCGTGCGCGGCACGCTGGCGGCACTGGACCGGCTGGTCTCCGACCACCGCATCACCGCCGCGATCCGCAATGATCTCGTCGCCGCCTACACGTTTCTGCGCATGGTCGAACATCGGCTGCAGATGATCGAGGATGAGCAGACCCAAACGATCCCGGAAAAGACCGAGCCGCTGACCCGCCTGGTGGGCTTCTGCGGCTTTTCTGACATTGCCGCCTTTCGCGCGACATTGATGGGTCATCTGGTGCGCGTGCAGGCGCATTATGCCCAATTGCTCCCCGAAGAACCATCGCAGACCAGCGAGGGCCCGGCGCTGGCTGAGGTGTTCGCAGACCCGGGCACCGCCGCAGGCGTGTTGGATGCCTGGCGCCGGGGCCGCTATCCCGCCCTGAAAAGCCCGCGCACACGCAAAAATCTGGAACATGTACTGCCGGAATTGCTGGCGCGCCTGAAGGCCGCGGCCGATCCCGATCGCGCCCTGGTCCGCTTCGATACGTTTCTGCAGAAGCTGCCCGCCGGCGCGCAATTATTCAGCCTGTTCCGGGCTCGGCCGAAACTGATGGCGCTGATCGTCCGCATCATGGGCACAGCGCCGGCGCTGGCGGACCATCTGGCGCGACACCCGCATCTCATGGAAATGGTTCTGGAACCGGACTTCTTCGACCCCCTGCCCGACCAACCGGACCTGTTGAACGATCTCTCCCAAACGCTGGCATTTGCCCGAAGCTATGAGGATGTGCTCAACACCAGCCGGCGGTGGCTGAACGACAAGCGCTTTCAAACCGGCGTGCACATTCTGGAGGCCATGGCCACGCCGGAAGAAGCCGCCGATACCCTGACCCGCCTGGCCGACTGCCTTTTGCAGGCGTTGTTCGACGCGGTCCACATCGACTATGCAAAGCGCTACGGCCGGTTTCCCGGTGCCGCCCTGTTGGGTTTGGCCATGGGCAAATATGGCGGCCGCGAACTGACCTTCACCTCGGATCTGGATCTGATCTTCGTCTATTTGAACAGCGGTGTCGCGGAGCAATCCGACGGCCCCCGCCAGGTCGGAGACTCGCGCTATTTCAGCGGCTTGGCACGGGGCTTCCTGACCGCTGTCACCGCCTTGACCCATGAGGGGCGGCTTTATGAGGTGGATACCCGGCTGCGCCCCTCCGGCCGGCAGGGACCGCTCGCTGTGCGATTGAGCACCTTGCAGGACTATTACGAACGGGAAGCCTGGCTGTGGGAGCATCTGGCGCTTGTCCGCGCCCGCCCGGTGCTCGGTCCGCCGGATGGCCAGGCCCTGCTGCGCCAATCGATCGAGGCGGTGTTGCGGCGACCGCGGCCAGAGGCCCAAACCCGGGCGGCGGTTGCGGCAATGCGCGAAAAACTGTTCGACCGCTTCGGCTCAGAACGGGTCTGGGCTCTCAAGCACGGCCGCGGCGGGCTGCTGGAGATCGAATTCCTCGCCCAGACACTGGTCTTGCTGCACGCCCATGGCCATGAAGACGTGATCGGCCCTGGCATCGCGGATATTCTCAGCGCGGCGGCCCGCCACGGCCTAATCGCGCCGGCCGACGCCGCGACGCTGAGTGAGGCCTATCGCTTGCAGTTGAACTTGCAGGGCGTGCTGCGGCTGTGCGTCGCCGATACCGTGGATCCGCAGTGCTTTTCTGAGGAATTGCGCCGCGTTCTGGTGCGGTCTATTCAGGCGCGGGACTTCAATGACGTGGAGGACCGGTTGCGCCAAGCGCAGGCGTCGGTGCGCCGACTCTATGCCCAGCACATGCAGCCGGATGATCACAAGGGAGCAGAGAATGGCTGAAAAGGGCCAACCAGCACCGGACTTCACGGTGCAGACCGATGCCGGCGAAACCGTCTCTTTGAAAGACTATGCCGGCCGCAAACTGGTGCTGTATTTCTACCCGCGCGATGATACGCCGGGCTGCACCAAGGAGGCCATCGCCTTCACCGAAGCCAAGCAGGCCTTTGCCCAGCACGACACCGAGATCCTCGGCATCTCGCGCGACACCGTGGCCAAGCACGGCAAGTTCCGCGACAAGCATGCGCTGACCATTCCGCTCGGCAGTGATGAAGAGGGGCGCGTCTGCGAGGCCTATGGCGTTTGGGTAGAAAAGAAAATGTATGGCAAGACCAGCATGGGTATCGAACGATCAACCTTCTTGATTGACCGCAGCGGCACCATCGCGGCGGCCTGGCGCAAGGTGAAGGTTGCCGGGCACGCCGAAGAGGTGCTGAAGGCGGCCATGGATTTGGACTGACCCGTGCCCAGCATCGCAGAGGCCGCCTGCGATGTGCTGCGCACGGCCGATCCGGCCGCCAAGGCGGCGGCCAGCCGGGCAATGGCGGCGCTGTGGCGCACGGGCGGCCTGACCGCGTCTTTTGACTGTGCGCCACCGGACCGGCCCGCCCGGCCGGATCGTCCCTGCCTTTTGCCGCCCCACAAAATGCCGAAGCGGCGGAAGGCCGGCAGCGTCGCAACCCGGGCTGCGCTGTTGCACGCGATCGCCCATATTGAATTCAATGCCATCGACTTGGCTTGGGACATAATCGTCCGCTTCGGCCACGCCTTCCCGGTCGGCTTCATCGAGGATTGGGTACGCGTTGCCGACGATGAGGCGCGCCATTTCCGGATGCTGTGCGGGCGTCTCCAGCAATTGGGCAGCCATTATGGTGCCTTGCCCGCGCATGACGGGCTGTGGCAGGCGGCCGAGGCCACCAAGGGCGATGCCCTGGCGCGGCTTGTGGTGGTCCCGATGGTGCTGGAAGCGCGCGGGCTGGACGTGACTCCGGGAATGATCGCGCGCTTCGAGGCTGCCGGTGATGCCGATAGTGCCGCTGCGCTGCGGATTATCCTGGCCGACGAAGTCAGCCATGTTGCAGCCGGACGGCGCTGGTTCGCCTACATCTGTGATCAGAATTGCCTTGATATGCAGGCGTGTTTCCATAAAACGGTTACGGCCTTTTATGACGGTCAGGTGAAAGGGCCCTTCAATACGGAAGCCCGCAGGCGCGCCGGCATGCTGCAGGACTGGTATGAACCGCTCTGGCAGCAAGGCGCTTAAGGGGAGGGGGAATAAAAATGTATACCACACTATCGCCGGGCCATCCGCCGCCGCGCGCGGCCACCACGCGAACCGGTCAAATCCCCGTGTTCCATTAAGCGAATTCTAACAGGCCTGGCCGATTGTCTTGCCTAGGCTCCTTACGGCTCGGAATGAAATCATGAAAGACGCGTTCTCCGCAGACGCGAAGAATTTCAAGGACCGCCTTGTGGCCTTGTTTCCCGAACGGCAACTCTTGTTGCGCGCCAACGGGCAGGTCCGGTTTGTTCGACTATCCCCGCGCATGCAGGTCGCTGCGGTGGCAGTGCTGGCCGGATTCCTCGCTTGGAATGCGTATAGTTCGTTGGCGATGCTCAGCGTCAACGCAAAGATTTCCAAGAAAAATACCGAAATTGAAGCCATGCAGCAGACCTTCGATCTGCTCAGCAATGATTATGAACGGTTGAACGTGAACCTTGGCGAGCGGGCCGAGCGTCTTGAAAAACGCCAGCGCTATCTGGAGCAGCTCGCCGAGCAAGAACCGCTCACCGCGCAGGAGGCCGCTGAAACCGACGCGCAGACCGAGGCGGCGGATCCCGGCCCGGATGAACAGGCCGCCGTCGACGCAAACGCGCCCGTGCGCTTCGCTCTGGTGCGAGAT
Source organism: Rhodothalassiaceae bacterium (assembly GCA_050331575.1). GTDB lineage: Bacteria > Pseudomonadota > Alphaproteobacteria > Sphingomonadales > Rhodothalassiaceae > JBHJGS01. The sequence goes on from JBHJGS010000003.1 coordinate 32,688, forward strand.
TTTCCCGACCCGCGCTCGCCTGACCTGTCCGCAGCCGACAGCCTGGAGGCGGAATTGACCGAGCGGCTGGACCATATCGACCGGCTGCAGCGCAGGGCCGCGGCGCACCTGGCCGGCCGGGCCGAGCAACAAAGCCGCTCGCTTGAAGCCGTCATCGCCAAAACCCGGCTGCCGCTGGATCGGCTGCTGGAATTGGCCGCGGCGGAGGACAGCACAACGCCGGCGATGGGCGGGCCGTATTTCGAAGAGCAGGATCTTCACGGTGTGGTCGGACCGGAGCATCCGCTTCTCGACACCCGCCAGGCGCTGGATCGGCTGAGCCGCTTGGACGATATTCTGCAGACGCTTCCGAGCATCGAGCCGCCGGACGATTTTTATATTTCAAGCCATTACGGCATGCGCCGGGATCCCTATACCAAGCGGCGGGCCTTCCACTCCGGCATCGACATGGCCGGCTGGCCCGGCACCAAAATCGCGGCGGCCGCGCCTGGCACCGTGGTGGAAGCCGGCTATAGTGGCGCCTACGGCATTATGGTAGAGATTGACCACGGCAATGGCCTACGGACACGATATGGCCATATGCGCCGGTTAAAGGTGAAGGCTGGCGACCGTGTCGACCGCGGCCAGACCATCGGTGAGATGGGCAGTACCGGGCGCAGCACAAGCACCCATCTGCATTATGAAATCTGGTTCGACGGCAAGCCGGTCAATCCGCATCCTTTCGTAAAGGCAGCAAAAGATGTTCTCCAAACCCAAAGACGAAAAGACGGCTAATCCCATGGCAAACCAAACTCCCCGTTCAGACCGCCCGTTGCGTGCCAATGCCACCGGCACGCCGTCGATCATCGGCTCAGATGTCCGCATCGTCGGCAATGTCTCCACCCTTGGCGAACTGCAGGTCGACGGCGAAATCGAGGGCGATCTGCAGTGCGGCAGCCTGACGATGGGCGAGCAAGGGTCGGTGAACGGTTCGGTGGAGGCTGAAAGTGCCATCGTCAAGGGTCGCATTGATGGCCGCATCCGCGCCAAGAAGATCCGCCTGGAAAAGACGGCCTTGGTGAACGGCGATCTCTACCATGAGAGCCTGTCGGTGGAAGCCGGTGCGCGGCTAAGCGGACAGGTCGTCCATGCCAGCCAGGAAGACAAGGCGCAGCAGCATCCCAGCCGCCTGCCCGCGCCGGAGGCCAAGGCCCCCGAAGGCGACAACGCCAAGCCGGTCAAAGCGGTCGGCTAAGCCGCACCCAGGGACCGCCCGTCCACCGACGGCGTGCCTAAGGGCCGCCCAAATGGGCCGCCAGATCCTGGGCACGCCGGTGAGCCGGCGTCCCCGGCGCCAAAGCATCCAGGGCTTTCTGCGCATTGTCCCGCGCCTGATCCATCGCGCCTTCCAAGGCCAACCGTTCTGCCAAGGCCAATCGCGCCGCGCCGTCTCGTCCCCGCCGAAACTCCGCGCGCGACAGGCGGTCCCAAAACAGCGGATTATCCGGCTCGATCCGGACCGCCCGCTCCAACGCCGCGGCCAGCTCGGCCAAATCTTCCGCATCGGGCTCAGGCACGGCCATAACGATGTCCGCCTGGGCCAAGCGCAACAAGGGTGCATCGGGCAGCGCCGCCACGGCATCGTCAATCGCTGCGCGCGCCTTCTCCAGTTGACCGAGCCGGAAATAAAGGGCCGCCCGCAATTCCTGCACATGGGGGTCAGCACGCAATCGTTGCAGTTCCTCAAGCGCGGCCTCGGCTTGCCCGCTGCGCCAAAATCCATGGGCGCGGGCATAGCGCGCCGGCATGCTTTGGTCCCAGGACGGATAGCGCAGGCGCACCTTGGCCGGGTCCTCACTCAGCCCATAGGCCTTTGCCTTGACGCGCGCGAAGGCCGCTTCAAGCGCCTGCCGCTCAGCTGCGTCTTGGGCGCAGGCCGGACCTTGCAGCCGGGCAGCGACCGCGCGCAGCCGCTCCGACGGGTCCGGATGCAGGTTGAAATAGGCGCGATAAAGCGCAGTGGGATAAAATGATTGCGGCTCCAAGCGCTGTAACAAGGCGGCATAGCCGGCCGGATCCCGGCACGCCTCGCGCAGGATCCGGACCGCCGCTTGATCCGCACTGTGTTCCTGCACCCGGGTATAGCGCGACAGCACGGCAAACACCGGATCGGGGTCGGGCTCAGGAAAGGCTCGCGGCACGCCGAGGAAATCTTCGTACGTGGTCGGCGCGCCCAGGACGATCCCACCGGCATCAGCCCACACAGCCGCCAAGGCGGCCGCATTCAAGGCATAATCAACATAGCGCAGCCCCCGTAGCTGCCGGCTGCGCGCCTTCAGCCGGGTCAGATGACCGCCCTGGATATGGCCCAACTCATGCGCCAGGACCCCCTCCAATTCCGCCAAATCCTCAATCGCGGCGAAAATGCCGGCCTGAAGATAAAGGTCCTGACCATCGGTGACGAAGGCGTTCATGAACGGATCGTCGAGCAGCCGGAGGGTCACATGGTCCGGCGGCACCTCAGCAGCCAGGGCTAGCGGCGCAAGGACCCGGCGCAAAAAGGCTTCGATCTCGGCGTCGCGCAGAATGGTCTGGGCGGCACTTGGGCTGGCTAGCACCCCGATCACCACCACGCACGCAACCCACCGCATCGACCAGTCTCCCGACACCCGGCATCCAGCTCATCCAGCTGGCATGGGACGCGATCGCGCCGGGAAAATCAAGCGATGCGCGGGCATATCTAGCCAATAAAAAAGCCGGGCGATCAGTGTCGCCCGGCTCAGTCGCATCCTTTGGGGAGGATCGCCTCGTCAGAGGCCTCAGCATATTGCACTGCAAAAGGCTTTATTGCAATGCAAAAATTTTGCCGCGGCGGGCGGTCGCGGTTTACGGGCGCTTAAGCTGGGCCTTTTACGATAAGAATATGTCGCTTCGCTGACAAAATGCGCTCATGATGACAGAACCGATCGCCACCGCTTTGACGCTTGACCCAGATCTTCGTGCTCGCTTGAGCGCCGCCAACGTCAATCCCGATACCGGTATGGCGACGGATTATCTCAATCATTTCAATGAGGTGTCGATGCTCATTGAAATGTCGGTGGATATGCCGGAGATGCTGGAGGAAGCCAAGGGGTGGCGCCCGCGCAGCTATGCGGAGCATTTTCGGCTGAGCGGCTTCACCGAGGCCGATCTGATCATTCGCGCCTATGAGCAGGCCGCGCCCGACCTGAAGACCTTGTTCGACGCCCATGTCGACAAGCTCAACGTGTTGATCCTGGACACGATCGAACGGGTGCCGCAGATGAGCGACAATGCCCGGACCTATGACCTGCCGCTGATCATCGCCGACATTCAGGTCCAGATCGGCCGGCTCTACGCCCTGATCAACGGCCATCAGGGCATGGACCAGGCCGCCGTCGACGAAGAGCTCGATCAGTCCGATATCGACAGCCTGTTCGACTGACTTGCCACGTCGCCAGCTGCCGGGCTAGACCCCTGCCCCTGCCTGCCATCTTTTCAGGACCGTCTGGATGAGCGACGATCTGTTCAGTGCGCCTGCGACCACCGCCGGCGACTATTCCGCCAAGGATATCGATGTCCTGGAAGGGCTGGAACCGGTGCGCAAGCGCCCGGGCATGTATATCGGCGGCACCGACGAGCGCGCGCTGCACCATCTGATCGCCGAGGTCCTGGACAATGCCATGGACGAGGCGGTGGCCGGCCATGCCGGGCGTATCGAGGTCAAGCTGGAGGCCGACGGCCATGTCGAGATCAGCGACAATGGCCGCGGCATCCCGGTCGATCCGCATCCGAAGTTCCCCAAGAAATCGGCGCTGGAGGTCATTCTCACCACGCTGCATTCCGGCGGCAAGTTCAAAGCCGGCGCCTATGCCACCTCCGGCGGCTTGCATGGCGTGGGCATCTCCGTGGTCAATGCGTTGAGCGAGACGCTAGTGGTGGAAGTGGCGCGCGACAAGCGGCTGTTCCGCCAGCGCTTTGCCCGCGGCGCGCCACAGGAGCCGCTGAGCGATCAGGGCCCGGTGCACAATCGCCGTGGCACGCGGGTGCGGTTTCGCCCCGACCCGGAGATTTTCGGGCCGGCCGCGCGGTTCAAGCCCGCCCGGGTCTGGCGGATGGCCCGCTCCAAGGCCTATCTGTTCGCCGGTGTCGACATTCGCTGGGCGTGCGCGCCGGACTTGCTGAGCGAGGACGCCAGCGTCCCGGCGGAAGCCGCGTTGCGCTTCCCCGGCGGCCTGGTCGATTTTTTGCGCGAGACGCTGGACGGGCGCAGCCTGGCTGCCGGCCCCTTCGCCGGCCGCGCTGCGGCGTCTGACGGCATCGGCCGGGTGGAATGGGCGGCGGCCTGGCCGGCCTTTGGCGACGGCGTTTTCTCGACCTACTGCAACACCATCCCAACCCCGCAGGGCGGCACCCACGACTCCGGCTTCCGCGCAGCACTGTTGAAGGGTTTGCGCGCCTATGGCGACCTGGTCGGCCAGAAGAAGGCGGCGCAATTGACCGGGGAGGACCTGTTCGGCAGCGGCTGCGTGATGCTGTCGGTGTTCCTGCCCGACCCCCAGTTTCAGGGTCAGACCAAGGACAAGCTGAGTTCGCCGGAAGCCGCCAGGCTGGTGGAACAGGTGGTTCGCGATCGCTTCGACCATTGGCTGGCCGAGGATCGCGAGCGCGCGGCCGCGCTGATGGGCTGGGCATTGGATCGGCTGGACGAGCGGCTGAAGCGGCGCGCGGAGAAGGAGGTCAAGCGCAAGGCCGCCAGCGCCAAGCAGCGTCTGCGGCTGCCCGGCAAGCTGGCCGATTGCGCGCTCGGTGATACCGAGCAGACCGAGATCTTCATCGTTGAGGGAGACAGCGCCGGCGGCTCGGCCAAACAGGCGCGCGACCGCAAAATCCAGGCGGTGCTGCCAATCCGGGGCAAGATCCTCAATGTCGCCAGCGCCACCCGCGCCAAGATCGCGCAGAATCAGGAAATTGCTGATCTGATCCTGGCCTTGGGCTGTGGCACGCGGGACGCCTTCCGGCTCGACGAACTGCGCTATGGCCGGGTCATCATTATGACCGACGCCGATGTCGACGGCGCGCATATCGCGACCTTGTTGATGACCTTCTTCGTGCGCGAAATGCCCGGGCTGATCGAAGCCGGCCGGCTATATCTGGCGCAGCCGCCGCTGTATCGCCTGGCCCGCGGCGGCACCGTGCTTTATGCCCGCGACGACGCCCACAAGGAGGCGCTGATCGCGGAGCATTTTCCGGGTAAGGGCCGTGTTGAGGTGTCCCGCTTCAAGGGCCTGGGCGAGATGCCGCCGGCACAGTTGAAGCAGACCACCATGGATCCGGGCAGCCGCGGGCTGATGCGGGTGGTGATCGAGTCGAACGAGGGTGGCGTCGTGCTGCGCCGGGTCGATCAGTTGATGGGCAAGAATCCGGAGGCCCGCTTCGATTTTATTCGAGACCATGCCGATCTCGTCGGAGACTTGGATATCTAAAGTTTGCGCGATTGCGCGCACTTAAGCAAAAATGTGCCAAGCCCGAACGAGCCGGGCAGCACATTTGCAAGAGATCCGCAACATTCCGGTAGAGCAGTTCTTGGCACTTATCTTAATTTTATTTCGTCTTTGTTTGACACAATTGCTACAGACGAAGGCAAACACGATGGCAAAACACGATGCCGGCCACTGTAGACAAATTGGATTGAGACTAGGTCCCTGTATCGTCTTGCCGATCCACAGGCCTTGAAAGGACCGATGACATGACCACTGGAACCGTTCCAACCGAACCGTCGGCGGATCTCACCCTCACCCAGAGCGGTCCCGCCGGCGACCTTTATGAGGAGGCCGACGGGTTCACCTACTTTTTTGCCGGAAGACCGATCAGCTTTGCCGACTTCGCCGCAGGCGCTGCCTTCGATGGATCGGATTATATGGTCGGCTCCAGCGGCGCCGATGCGCTGTTGGCCTTGGCGGATAAGGTCGCCAAGCTGAATGGCGGTGCCGGCGGCGACTTCCTGTTGACCCAGACTGCCGATGATGTGCTGGAAGGCGGCGATGGCGACGATGTCCTGCTCAGCGGCAGCGGCAACGATGTCATGGCAGGCGGCGCAGGAGCGGACACCTTCACCTTCTCCGCCTTTTTCGACACCGGCGAAGACATGGTAATGGACTTCGAAGACGGTGTTGACAGCATCGAAATGCGCGACAGCTTCTATGAAAATGAAGCGGATTTCCTCGACTCGCTCACGATCACCGAGACCGACACCGGGGTGAGCATCGCCTTTGAGACCGGCCTGGTCATCCAACTGATCGGCATCCGCGCAGCCGATGTGGACGCTAGCGACTTTGTGTTCGAAAGCCTGGAAGACAATTGAGCCGTCTTTGAACTGGCCGGCAGCCCGCCCGCTGTCGGTCGGTTCCCCTCCCTCCCGTCTTTCAAAACCGGGCTTTGCGGCGGCTGCACCATGATCTGCCGGCACGAAACGGATTGAAGGCGTCGGCGTTCTTGACAGCGCAAGCCGGTAGGTTAGTGTGCGCGCGACTTTCCAGGGTGCGAGCGCAGGTCCATCTGCCGTCGAACGAAAGCCTTTCATGAGTTTCGAGTTTCTTGGTTTGAGCGATGCCATCCTTCAGGCGGTGTCGGAGACGGGGTACACCGAGCCCACGCCGATCCAGCGGCAGGCGATCCCCGCCGTGCTGCAGGGGCGCGACGTGCTTGGCATCGCCCAAACCGGAACCGGCAAGACCGCCGGCTTCACACTGCCGATGATCGACATTCTGGCCGCCGGCCGCGCCAAGGCGCGCATGCCGCGATCGCTGATCCTTGAGCCGACCCGGGAACTGGCCGCCCAGGTGTCGGAGAATTTCGAGCTCTACGGCAAGCATCACAAGCTGACCATGGCGCTGCTCATCGGCGGCGTGTCGTTCGCCGACCAAGAAGCCAAGCTGGAACGCGGCGCGGATGTGCTGATCGCCACCCCCGGCCGCCTGCTGGACCATTTCGAGCGCGGCAAGCTGATGCTCAATGGCGTGAAGATCCTGGTGGTCGATGAGTCCGATCGCATGCTGGATATGGGCTTCATTCCGGATGTGGAACGCATCTGCTCGCTGATGCCGAAACAACGCCAGACCCTGTTCTTCTCCGCCACGATGCCCAGCGAGGTGAAGCGTCTGACCGACCAATTCCTCATTGACCCCAAGGTCATCGAGGTGGCACCGCCCGCCAGTGCGGCTGCTACGGTTACCCAAAAGGTGCAGATCGTCGCCCCGCGCACCAAATCCCGCGCCTTGAAGACCTGGCTTGCCAAAGAGGACGTCACCAGCGCCATTGTCTTTTGCAACCGCAAGCGCGATGTCGCCACCGTGCATAAGAGCCTGAAGACCGCCGATCTGTCAGCCGGTCAACTGCACGGGGACATGTCCCAGCCCGACCGCATGGCGACACTGCAGAGGTTCAAGGACCGCGAAGTGACCATCCTGGTCGCCAGCGACGTCGCCGCGCGTGGCCTGGACATCAGCGCGGTCAGTCATGTGTTCAACTATGATGTGCCGAACAATCCGGATGATTATGTCCATCGCATCGGCCGCACCGGCCGCGCCGGCCGCTCCGGCGTCGCGGTGACGCTGGCGACGCCGGAGGATGAAAGGGCCCTGGCGCAGATTGAAAAGACCATCAACGCGAAGATCGAACGGATCGAGCCGGAAAAGCCCGCCCGGACCAAGAAGCCGGCCGCACCGGCCGAGGACCCAGCGGCAAAGGCGGCGCCACCACCGGAACCACAGGGCAAGCCAAAGAAGAAAAAGTCGAAGGCCGGCAAACGCGACGCCGAAACCGATCACAGCCCGGCGCGGGATCCTGAGCCTGTGGGCTGGGGAGATCATGTGCCGGCATTCCTGCTTCGCGGCACCCGTCGGTCAGACACTTAACTGAATAAGTGAGCCCCCCGGTTCGCCGGAAGCGCCGCTCTGACAGGGAGGTTGGAATGTCTGAGCAAGCCGTGCTTTATGACTGCGACGATGGCTTGGCGACGGTCACCTTCAATCGGCCGGAGTCGCTCAACGCCCTCTCGCCTGACCTGCTGAGTGCCCTGAATGAGGCCTTGGACCGCGTCGTGGCGGATCAGGCGCGCGCTGTCCTGCTGACCGGTCGCGGCCGCGGCTTTTGCTCCGGGGCCGATCTGACAGCCGCCTCCGCGGAGATGTCCGGTCCTGACCGGGATCTGGGCGCGATGCTGGAGCAGCGCTATCATCCCCTGCTGTTCCGCTTGCGCGATCTGCCCTGTCCGCTGGTCACCGCCGTGAATGGACCGGCCGCGGGAGCGGGTATGAGCCTGGCACTGATGGGCGATGTCGTTGTGGCCGCCCGATCGGCTTATTTTCTGCAGGCGTTCGTGAATATCGGGCTGGTTCCGGATGCCGGCAGCACGTGGCTGCTGCCGCGTCTGATCGGCCAGGCCCGGGCCAGCCAGTTGATGATGCTGGGCGAACGGCTTGAGGCGGAAACAGCGGCCAGCTGGGGGCTGATCAGCCGCGTGGTGGCGGACGAGGCCTTGGTGGCGGAGGCCCGCGCTGTTGCCGCCAAACTGGCACACGGGCCGACCCGCACGCTGGGCTTGATCCGCAAATTGATCCAGGCCAGCCCCGAGCATGGCTATGCGGATCAGCTGAGCCTGGAACGCAGCGCCCAGCGTGACGCCGGTCGCACCGAGGATTTTTTGGAAGGGGTGGGGGCGTTTCTGGCCAAACGCCCGGCGCAGTTCAAGGGCCGCTGAACGCGCCTGCCCGAATTTTTGTCAAAAACTAAGAAAAACTGGTATAATCGCTGGTCTTTTGGTCCTTTTGGGGAGAAGGCCCATGAAAACACTGCGGTTCATTTTTGGCGGCTTCATCTTGTTGGTCCTGGTGGTGCTCGGCGTCGGCTTGCTCATGCCGCGGACCATCAGTGTGGAGCGGACGCGCCTGATCCAGGCGCCGCCACATATCGTTTTCGATTTGATCGACGACTTCCGGGCCTTCAATGCCTGGTCGCCGTGGACAGCGGATGTGGAGCAGGTGCGGTTCGATTATTTCGGTCCAAAGGAGGGGGTCGGCCACAAAATGCAATGGCAGTCGCCGGACCCGTCGATTGGCTATGGCCATCAGGAGATCCTGTCGCTCAAGCATAATGAGTTCATCCGCACCGCCATCTCGTTCGGTGACCGCGGCCGCGCCTTTGGCTATTTCGCGCTGGATCCCGTGGGCGAGGCGACCTCGGTTCGCTGGGGCTTCCAGACCGATCTTGGGGTCAATCCGCTCGCGCGCTATTATGGGCTGGTCATGCCCGGTCAGATCCGCAGCGATTTCGATCAGGGCCTAGACCGGTTGGCCGCCATGGCCGAGCAGCACGCCCAGGAAACGGAGCGAGACGCACGGCCGGACGCTGGCCCCGCGCGCGGCCGGCTGCGCCTGGCGCAGGCCAATTTCGTGCCGGATGAGCGCTTTGCCGCACTGCTGGAAGACTATCAGCCGCAAGGCAGCATTGACCCGATGATGGATCTCAGCGGCATGAGCCCGGATGCCCTGGCACGCGTGTTCGCAGATGTTGAACCGGCGGCCGGTCCAATGATCGCCCTGGGGACCGTGGCGCCGGTCACCCTTGCCTTGTTCGAAACCCGGTCCGGCAGCGCGGCAGAGGACAAGGACGAGGCGCTGGGCAGCGCCTTCTTTAAATTGAACGAATTTCGGCGGTCGCAGGATCTGGATCAGGCCGGCTTTGCCCGCACCATCCATCTGCATCAGAATGAGGATCAGGTGAATATGCTGGCCGCGATCCCGGTGCGCGGTGATCCCGCCAACGTGCCCGACGGCGTGCGCTTGGCGGAAAGCTACAGCGGCACGGTGGTGCGCGGCGTTCATGTCGGGCCCTATTCCGAAATCGACACCACCTATGATCAACTCGCTGCCTTCATCGAGCGGCAGGGCTTGGAGGTGGTCGGCCCGGCTTGGGAGGAATATGCCGAGATGCCGGAGACGACGCCGGAGGACCGCCTGGTCACCTTCATCTTCTTCCCGATCGCCGAACCGGAGCTTTAGATCGGTTAAGCGCGGCCACCGCGCTAACCCGTCGCGGGCGACCCCGGGACGTGGGTAATCCGGCCGCGTTCTTAGGCCGCCATCGCCTTTAACTGGTCGCGCACGGCTTGCAAGGCGGCATCGGCAGCGTCGCCGTTGGGGCCGCCGGCCTGGGCCATGTCCGGGCGGCCGCCGCCGCCTTTGCCGCCAACCGCCGCGGCTGCCGCACGGGCCAAATCCACCGCATTATAGCGGCCGGTCAGATCCTGCGTGACGCCGATGACCAGGCTGGCCTTGCCGTCATTGACCGCAATGAAGGCAACAATACCGGAACCAAGCTGCTTCTTCGCCGCATCGGCCATGCCACGCAGATCCTTCGGCGCCACATCCGGCAGCACACGGCCCAGAAAGGCCGTGCCACCGACATCTTCCTGCGCCGGCTGCTCGGCCTTGGCGCCGCCGCTGAGCGCCAATTGTTTCTTCGCCTCGGCCAGTTCGCGTTCCAGGCGGCGGCGCTCCTCACTGAGGCTGCGCACGCGATCAACCAACTCTGCCGGTGCCACCTTCAAGGCGCCGGCGGCGTCCTTTAGCGCCTGTTCCTGTTGCAGCAGATAGCGCCTGGCGGCCTCCCCAGTCAGCGCCTCGATACGGCGGATGCCGGCGGAGACGGCCGATTCCGCGACGATCTTGAACAGCGCGATATCGCCCAACCGACGCACATGGGTGCCGCCGCACAATTCCACCGACCAGTTGCCATGGGATTTGGCCGGATCCCGACCCATCGACACCACGCGCACCTCGTCGCCATATTTCTCGCCGAACAAGGCGATGGCGCCGGCCTTCAGCGCCTCATCATAGGCCATCTGGCGGGTGGCGACCTCTTCATTGGCGCGGATCATGGCATTCACCCGCGCCTCCACCTCGGTGAGTTCGGAGTCGCTGATCGGCTTGGGGTGGGAAATATCGAACCGCAGCCGATCTTCGGCGACAAGCGAGCCCTTTTGGGCAACATGCTCGCCCAGCACCTGCCTGAGCGCTTCATGCAGCAGATGGGTCGCGGAATGATTGGCGCGCAGCTTCATCCGCCGCTCGGCATCGACGGCCAGATGCACCTTGTCGCCGACGCGGATGCGCCCCTCCGCCACCCGCGCCAGATGCACGAACACACCGCCGGCGCGCTTCTTCACATCCTCCACGCTCAACCGGCCGGCCGGCCCCGCAACCGTGCCGGTATCGCCGATCTGGCCGCCGGATTCGGCATAAAACGGCGTCTGGTCCAGCACCAAGGCAACGCTTTCCCCGGTCCCGGCGGCCTCGACCTGCTCGCCGCCCTGTAGCAGCGCGACGACATGACCCTCCGCCTCGGTGCGGTCATAGCCCAGGAAGCGGGTGTCGCCATGCGCCTGGTGCACGGCGAACCAATGCGCCTCTTCCGCCGCCTCGCCGGAACCCGCCCAGGCCGCGCGCGCCTTGCGCTTCTGCTCCTGCATCGCCGCGTCGAAGCCGGCCTGATCGACGCTGCGTCCCTGCAGGCGCAGGGCATCCTGGGTCAGGTCCAGCGGAAAGCCATAGGTGTCATAGAGCTTGAAGGCGACATCGCCCGGCAGGTCTGACCCTTGTGGCAGAGCGGCCACCGCCTCGTCCAACAAGGCCAAGCCCCGGGCCAGCGTCTCGCGGAACCGGTCTTCCTCATGACGCAGAGTCTCCGTGATCAGGGCGCCGGCGCGGGTCAGTTCCGGAAATGCCGCGGCCATCTTGTTCTGCAGCACCGGCACCAAGCGATGAAGCAACAGATCCTCCGCGCCCAGCAGATGGGCATGGCGCACCGCCCGGCGTAGGATCCGCCGCAGCACATAGCCCCGGCCTTCGTTAGACGGCAACACGCCATCGGCAATCAGGAAGCTGGTGGCGCGCAGATGATCCGCGATGACCCGGTGCGACGCGCGCGCCGCGCCCTCGGCCTTCACGCCGGTGAGGCTTTCCGACGCCTCGATCAGCGCGCGAAAGATGTCGGTCTCGTAATTGTCATGGGTGCCCTGCAGCACCGCGGCGATGCGTTCCAGCCCCATGCCGGTGTCGATGCTGGGTTTGGGCAGATCCTTGCGGCTGCCGTCGTCCTGAGCATCATATTGCATGAACACCAGGTTCCAGATTTCCACGAAGCGGTCGCCGTCCTCGTCGGGACTTCCCGGCGGGCCGCCGGCAATGTGCGGACCGTGATCGAAAAAGATCTCCGAACAGGGCCCACACGGACCGGTCGGACCCATCGACCAGAAATTGTCGCTGGTGGCGATGCGGATGATGCGCTCGTCGGGCAGACCAGCGATCCGTTTCCACAAGTCGAACGCTGCGTCATCCTCGTTATACACCGTCACGATCAAGCGATCCTTGGGCAGGGCAAAGGTCTCCGTGACCAGCGCCCAGGCCGCCTCGATCGCGCCCTCCTTGAAATAATCACCGAACGAGAAATTACCGAGCATTTCAAAGAACGTGTGGTGCCGGGCGGTGTAGCCGACATTGTCCAGATCATTATGCTTGCCGCCGGCGCGCACGCATTTCTGTGACGACACCGCGCGCGCATAGTCTCGCCGCTCCGCCCCGGTGAAGACATTCTTGAACGGCACCATGCCGGCATTGTTAAACAACAAGGTCGGGTCGTTCTGCGGCACCAAGGGTGCGGACGGCACCACGACATGGTCGCGCGCCTCGAAAAAAGACAAAAACGCCGACCGGATCTGGTCGGTCATTCGGGGATTGGAAGACATCTGACGCTATCCGTGCAACAATCTGCACGGCCGCTTGTAAGCCCGAATGGGCTCAGGCTACAAGGGTGGGTGTCACCGCAAGGCCGCACCGCCGCGAAGCGGACGGATTGACGCCTCCGCCGTCTCATGACACCTCCCGAACCATGGCGCACGCGCACTCTCACAGCCACGATCACGCGCACTCCGCCAGCGAACACAGGTTGCTGGCCGCCTTCGGCGTGATCTTCGTGTTCATGCTGGTCGAAGTGATCGGTGGGATTTGGGCGGGGTCGCTGGCGCTTCTCGCCGACGCCGCGCACATGCTGACCGACGCCGGCGCCTTGGGTCTGGCTTGGTATGCGCAGCGGCTGTCGCGGCGACCGGCGGACCCGGCCCGTCCTTACGGCTATGGCCGTATTCAGGTTCTGGCCGCGTTTGTGAACGGGCTGTCGCTGCTGGTGCTGTGCGTGTGGATCCTGGTTGAGGCGGTCGACCGCTTCTTGACCCCGGAAGAGGTGTTGGCCGGCCCAATGATGGCGGTGGCGATTGCCGGGCTGCTCGCCAATGTGGTGGCGTTTGTGCTGCTGCACGGCGCGGAACAGTCGATGAATGTCCGCGGTGCCTTGCTGCATGTGCTGGGCGATCTGCTCGGCTCGGTGGCAGCGCTGATCGCCGCAGCGGTCATCACCATGACCGGCTGGATGAGCATCGACCCGTTGCTGTCGCTTCTGGTCGTGGCCTTGATCGTGGTCAATGCCTGGCGGCTTGTGCGCCGCTCCGGACACATCTTGATGCAGGGCGCACCGGCGCATCTGGATGCCATGGACATCCGCGCAGCGCTGCAGGACGGCGTCACCGCGGCGGAAGCGGTCCATGATGTGCGGCTTTGGATGCTGACCGACGAGCATCCCTATCTGACGCTGCATCTGCGCATTCGTCCCGAAGCCGATGCGCAAGCGGTGCTGATGCAGGCCAAAGACCTATTGCTGAAGCGCTTCGACATCCGCCATACCACCATTCAAATCGAACCGGGGCCGTGTCTGGATCCGCAGTTCCGCCTCGACACACAGCCGCAGCGCTCGCGCCTCGCGGATGACGGGAGAATGAGTTGATGCGCCTGATTGCCGCCGCCTTATGCGCTGTCAGCACCGTTTCGGCCTTCGCTCAGGAGACCGAGGCCACCATCGATGCCTATGCCGCGGGCTATAAGGCCGCCTTAACCTGCAGCGGCGTGTTCAATGCCGGCAAGTCTGTCGAACAAATCGCCGCGGACGAACTCACCGGCATCTATCCGCTGGTAGCTGAAACGGTGCAGGCGCTGCCCGCCGCGGTGATCGATCGGGAGGCCGGGCAAGTGCGCGTCCGCTATTCGCCGACCATGCCGCCACGCGTGGCGCAATGGCGCCCGCATCTGGGATGCGTGCAGTTGCCGGTCGGGGCGCCAGCCTCTGCCGGCAAACACATGCCGCGGATCACCGCTGATTGGCGCGACATCAATCCCCGGCAAGACGATGGTGCGCCCTGGACGCGCCATGCCGCGATCAACGGATCCAGCGGCAATGCCGCACTCGATCAGGCGATCGACGCGGCATTCACCGGCGGCTTCGGCCAGGATGCCAAAACCTCCACGGTGTTGATCGCCACGCCCGACACGGTACTGGCCGAGCGCTATGCCGCAGGCTTTGACGAAACCACATCGCAACGGACCTGGTCGGTTGCCAAGAGCATCGCCGCCACCGTGATCGGCGCGGCCGCGCATCAGGGGCTGATCGACGTCAAGGCGCCGGCGGATCTGGCCAACTGGTCGCATCCGGTCGATCCGCGTGGCGCGATCACCGTGGAACATTTGCTGCATATGAGCTCCGGGCTAGACAGCAACCGCGCCGGCAACCGCACCGATCGGCTCTATCTGGGCGGCGGCCTGGTCACCGACACCGCGACCCAGCGCGCACTGGAGGCCAAGCCGGGCACGCGCTGGAAATATGCCAACAATGACACGCTGCTTGCGGTCCGCGCCCTAACCGAGCGTTTGGGCGGCGGTCAGGCCGCCTTGCGCTTCCCCTTCGAGGCGCTGCTGTACCGCATCGGCATGACCCACACGCGGCCGGAGACCGACTGGCGGGGTGACTTCATCCTGTCCAGCCAGGTATGGACAACCGCCCGCGACCTGGCCCGCTTAGGCGTGCTATATCTGAACGATGGCGTTTGGGACGGAGAGCGGATCTTGCCGCCGGGCTGGGTGGCCTATGTGTCGACGCCGGCGCCGGCCCAGCCGCCTGAAACCGGCAGCCGCGGCGCCATTCCCGGCTATGGCGCGCAATGGTGGCTGTACAATGAGCGCTTCCCGGAGCTGCCCAATGATGCCTTTGCCGCCCGGGGCAATCGTGGCCAATATGTCATGATCATCCCGTCGCGCGATCTGGTCATCGTGCGCCGCGGTTACGACCCCGCCGGCGGCGAAGGGTTTGAGCTCCACCGCTTCACCGAGGCGGTGCTCAAGGCTCTAGGAGTCATAGGCTTAAAGTGTTGCGTCCGGCCTCATTGATCACCAAAGGTGAGCCAGTGAAATCGGGCACGCTCTAGCGCGCGGGCGGCCGGCGCTACTCCGCCAGGCTGAACGCTGCGGTTTGCGCCGGCGCCTTGGGCGGCTGATTCTCCAGATGCAGCAGGCGGCGTTCAGCCTTGATCGCCTCGGCAATCAGAAACGCCAATTCCAAGCTCTGGCTAGCATTCAGACGCGGGTCGCAGTGCGTGTGATAGCGCGAGGCCAGTGCCTCTTCGGTGATCGCCATGGCGCCGCCGGTGCATTCGGTGACATTGCCACCGGTCAGTTCCAGATGCACCCCGCCAGCATAGGTGCCCTCGGCGCGGTGGATCTCGAAAAACTCCTTCACCTCACCCAAAATTCGATCAAATGGACGGGTCTTGAAGCCGTTGGCGGTTTTCACGGTATTGCCGTGGACTGGATCACATGACCAGATCACGCTGCGGCCCTCTTGCTGGACGGCACGGATCAGCGGCGGCAGATGCTCTGCCACCTTGCCCTGACCGAACCGGCAGATCAGCGTCAGCCGGCCGGGCTCATCGCTGGGGTTGAGCCGATCGATCAGCGTGATCAGACCGTCAGCGGTCATGCTTGGGCCAACCTTACAGGCGATCGGGTTGCCCAGCCCGCTGAGGAAGTGAATATGCGCCCCGTCCAGTTGGCGGGTCCGGTCGCCGCACCACAGCAGATGCGCGGAGGTGTCGTACCAGGCGCCGGACTGTTCGTCCTGGCGGGTCAGCGCTTCCTCATAGCCCAGCAGCAGCGCCTCGTGGCTGGTGTAAAATTCCGTGCCCTTCAGCTCCGGCACCGAAGCCGGGCCAACACCGCATGCCTCCATGAACTCCAGCGCTTCATTGATGCGGTCAGCGACATCGCCGAATTGCCGGGCCGCCGGCGTCGCAGCGATAAAGTCCAGTGTCCAGCCATGCACCTTGTTGAGATCGGCCAGACCGCCTTGGGCGAACGCCCGGAGCAGATTGACCGTCGCGGCGGCCTGGGCATAGGCGCGCAACATACGGCCCGGATCGGGCACACGCGCGGCTTCGGTGAACTCAATCCCGTTGACGATGTCGCCGCGATAAGACGGCAGGGTGACATCGCCCATCTGCTCGACATTGCTGGACCGCGGTTTGGCGAACTGGCCGGCCAGCCGGCCGACCTTGACCACCGGGCACGCCGCCGCAAAGGTCAAGACCACGGCCATTTGCAGCAGCACCCGGAAGGTATCCTGAACGCTCTGCGGGCTGAATTCGGCGAAGCTTTCCGCACAGTCGCCGCCCTGCAACAGGAAGGCCCGGCCAGCCGCGACATCGGCCAGGCGGGTTTTCAGACGCCGCGCTTCTTCAGGAAACACAAGCGGCGGATATTGGCGCAACGCCGCCTCGACCTCGCCCACGCGGCCGGGGTCAGGATAGTCGGGCAACTGCTGGGCGGGCAAATCCCGCCAGCTGGATCGGGTCCACGCGGTCATCTATGCGCCTCGGTCGCTGAAGCTTTACGGGCTCCGCGGAGTCTATCGCGGCGCCATGTTCAACAGCAAGCCTATGCCAAAGGCGTTTCCAGCCGGTTATCCTTAACCGCTCAATCGCGCTTTTGCCGCATCAGCACGAATTCCTCCGCACTGGTTGGGTGGATGGCCACGGTGGCGTCCAGCTGCGCCTTGGTGACGCCGGCGCGCATGGCCACGGCCAGCCCTTGAATGATTTCCGGGGCGTCCGGCCCGATCATGTGAGCGCCGATGACCTTCTGGGTGCGATGGTCGACGACCAGCTTGGCGAAGGCGCGGCCGCTGCGGCCGGCCAGCGTGTGCTTCATCGGCCTGAAGTCGGAGACATAGATATCGGCCTGTCCCAACTGGCTGAGGGCCTCATCCTCTGTCACGCCGACCGAGGCGATCGGGGGATTAGAAAACACCGCCGAGGGCACCATGCGATGATCCGCCCGCGTCGGCTGGTTGGCATATTTGCTCAGCGCGAAGGCATGGCCTTCCTTGATCGCCACCGGCGTCAGGGCGACTCGATCGGTGACGTCGCCGACAGCATAGATATGCTTCAGATTGGATTGCGAATATTCGTCGACGATCACCGCGCAATTCGGCGCCAGGTCGACACCGTTCTTCTGCAGGCCCAGGCCGATGGCGTTGGGCCGCCGGCCAATCGCGAACATCACCTGGTCGACCTCCAAGGTCTCTCCGGAGGTGAGCGAAACGGTCAAGCCGCGATTGGTCTTGTCGATATGGGTGATGGTCTGGTTCACGATCAGGCCGACGCCCTGATCGGTTAAGGCTTGGGTCAGCCGGTCGCGCAGATCCTCGTCGAAGCCGCGCAAGATCTTGTCTTTGCGATAGATCAGCGTGGTCTCGCTGCCCAAGCCATTGAAGATGCCCGCAAATTCCACGGCAATATAGCCCCCGCCGGCAATCAGAATGCGTTTGGGCTGATCGTCCAGATGAAACACCTCATTGGAGGTGATGGCATGTTCCACCCCGGGAATATCGGGCAGATTGGGCGTGCCGCCGGTGGCGATCAGGATGGTCTCCGCGGTCACCGGCTTGCCGTCTAGATCGACTGTGTGCGGGTCGGCCAAGACACCGCGGGCCTGGTGGATGGTGACGCCGGCCTTCTTCAGCGTCTGCATGTAAAGCCCGTTCAAGCGGTCGATTTCGGCATCCTTGTTGGCAATGAGTGTCTGCCAGTCAAATCGGGGCTCGCCCTCGACCGTCCAACCATAGCCACGGGCGTCTTCGAAATCCTCGCGATAGTGGGCCGCATAAACCATCAGCTTTTTCGGCACACAGCCGCGGATCACGCAGGTGCCGCCGACGCGATGCTCCTCCGCGATGCCGACGCGTGCGCCGTAGCTGGAGGCAATGCGGGCGGCGCGCACGCCACCGGAGCCCGCACCAATAACGAACAGGTCATAATCGAAGGAAGAAGAGGCCATGAATGGGTAAGGTCCTGACTGCCAGCCTGAAGGATCGGCACTTAGGCGGCAGCCGGCATCAAATCAAGCAAGGTGTCGCCTTAGCGCTGGTGACGTTGACTCAAGATCGCGTTTCCCAAACTTGACTGGCGGCCGCCTTGAAACTTGCGCACCTGGGGGGGAAATGGCGGCTGCGTGCGCCGATCGGCCTCGCGGAACCAAAGATTGAACGCCCATTTCTCTCCGCTGACGACCGGCAGGCCGGCGTGCAGGCTGTCCGGGTGACGCAGACTGCTATGGGGCAGCGTGTTCTGAAAGACACACAAGGTTCCCGCCTCGGCCGGCACGGTCAGCTTCAGCTTGGGAAAGCCGGTTCCGCCACCCTGCTCCACGGTGTTCAGATAGGCCAGGGCCGTGGCGACGCGCTGCCCGCCATAACGCCAACTATCCCGCCCGGCCTTGGTCTCGACGTCAAAGCCGTCCAGATGCGCCTTATATTGCTCGCGGCTCCGGTACCAGATCAGCTGGAATTCCTCGGCATGGCTCAACGGAATGCCGACCAGCGCGGCAATCCGATCAGCGACCGCCTTGAACACGGGGTCATGGTCGTGGCGGAACCAGGCGTGCGAATTGGTCCGCCCCTTCATTTTAATCGTCTTGTCATCGCCCATGACGTCGGCGCGCTTCATGCCGACCCGGCCGACCTCCTTGAAGTGCGCGCACTCCTCGGCGCTCAAGAAGCCGCGCAGCCGGCACACCGCAGGATGACGGCAGAACATTTCCGCGCCGGCTGCGTCCAGCTTGGCGATGTTCAAGGTGGCTCTGGGCGGTCTGAGGGGCTGCGCGCGCATGGCAAATCTCCGGGCCCTAACGGGCCGTTAACTTTACTCCACGGTCACCGATTTGGCCAGATTGCGCGGCTGGTCGACATCGGTGCCCTTGGCCACAGCGGTGTGATAGGCCAGCAATTGGATCGGCAGCGCATACAGCATCGGCGCGGCGATCTGGTCCACCACCGGCATCTCGATGCTGGCCAGCGCATCGCTGCCATAGTCAGCGCAGCCATCTGCGCTGGTCAGCAGAACCACCCGACCCTTACGGGCAATCACCTCTTGCATGTTGGAGATGGTTTTGTCGAACAGCGGGCCGCGATGGGCAATCATGATGATCGGCACCGCTTCATCGATCAAGGCGATCGGGCCATGCTTCATCTCGCCAGCGGCATAACCTTCGGCATGGATATAAGAGATTTCCTTCAGCTTCAGCGCGCCTTCCATGGCCAGCGGATAGTCGACGCCCCGGCCCAGATATAGCACGTCGCGCGCCCGCGCGATGACCTCATGACACAGATCCTCAATCGCCTCGTCATGGGCCAGGACGTCGGCCATGCGCGACGGCACCTCGGT
Organism: Rhodothalassiaceae bacterium; assembly: GCA_050331575.1. Classification (GTDB taxonomy): domain Bacteria; phylum Pseudomonadota; class Alphaproteobacteria; order Sphingomonadales; family Rhodothalassiaceae; genus JBHJGS01. The sequence continues at coordinate 52,342 of JBHJGS010000003.1, forward strand.
CAGACTCTGCACCAGGCGCGCCTCGTCAGCGGCATCCAGATACCCGCGCACGCGCCCGGCATAGATCGCCAGGGCGGCCAAGACCGCCAATTGGCAAGTGAAGGCCTTGGTCGATGCCACGCCGATCTCGGGCCCCGCATAGGTCGGCAACAAGGTATCGCATTCCCGCGCGATCGAGCTTTCCAGAACATTGACAACGCCGATGCAGTGCTGCTGGCCCGTGCGGCAATGCCGCAACGCCGCCAGGGTATCGGCGGTTTCACCGGACTGGGACACGAATAAGGCCGCGCCGCCGTTGAGCAGCACCGGCTCGCGGTAACGGAATTCCGAGGCCAAATCGACGTCGACCGGCAGCCGAGCCAACTGCTCGAACCAATAGCGGGCAACACATCCGGCATAATAGGCGGTGCCGCAGCCGATGATGGTCAGCTTGCTGATGCGCGTGAAATCCAGATCTGTGGTTTCCGGCAGCACCACCTGGCCGGCAAGCGGATCCAGATAACGGCCAAGCGTCTGGCCAACCACGGTCGGCTGTTCGAAAATTTCCTTCTGCATGAAGTGACGGTAATTGCCCTTGTCGATCATCGCGCCGGACACAGCGCTCTGACTGATCGGCCGGGTTACCGGCTGCCCGCGTTCGTCAAAAATCTGGTAGTGCTGGCGCGACAGTTCGACCCGGTCGCCCTCCTCCAAAAAAATGATCCGACGGGTCAGGTCGACCAGCGCCAAAGCATCCGATCCCAGATACACCTCCCCTTCGCCAAGACCAAGGGCCAGAGGGCTGCCGCGGCGCGCGCCGATCATCAGGTCCTGCTCACCATCAAACAGAATCGCCAGGGCGAACGCCCCGCGCAGACGCGCCAGCGCCTGTTGCACGGCCTGGCGCGGATCGCCGCTGCGCTGCCAGAGATGGTCGATCAGGCAGGCGACCACTTCCGTGTCGGTTTCGCCTTCCAGGGTATAGCCGTGGCCGACCATCTCTTCGCGCAGGCTCTTAAAATTCTCAATGATGCCGTTGTGCACCACGCCGACCCGGCCTTTCAGATGCGGGTGGGCATTGGCCGGGCTCGGCGCGCCGTGGGTGGCCCAGCGGGTGTGGCCGATGCCGGCATCACCGTCGAGCGGATGGTCGCGCAGCAGGGTCTGCAATTCCGACAATTTGCCCACCGCGCGGCGGCGCTGCAACTGGCCTGCGTCGACCACGGCGACGCCGGCGCTGTCATATCCCCGATATTCCAGTCGCCTCAGCGCGTCGGTCAATCGCCCGGTGACCGGCCTTTGGCCCAAAATCCCTACTATGCCGCACATCGATCGGTCGCCCCTCGCTCAGCCTTTTGCTGCCTTTTTGCGCGCGGCCATGCGATCGCGAAACCGCATCGCCCAGCCCGCCTTGTTGGATTGCGGTGCCCGGGTCAGCGCCAAGGCCTCGTCCTCAACGTCTCGGCTGATCGTGCTCCCCGCCCCAATGATCGCGCCCTGGCCAACCCGCACCGGGGCTACCAACGCGGTGTTCGAGCCGATGAACGCGCCGGGGCCGATCACGGTCTGATACTTCAAGAAACCATCATAGTTGCAGGTAATCGTGCCGGCACCAATATTGGCGTCCGCGCCGATCTCGGCGTCGCCCAGATAGCTTAGGTGGCTGGCCTTCGCCCCCGGTCCCAGGCGCGCCTTCTTGACCTCAACGAAATTGCCGACTTTGGCGTCCGCACCGATCTGGCTGCCCGGCCGCAGCCTTGCGAACGGACCGATCTGTGCGCCCGCGCCGATCTGCACGCCTTCTAGATGGCTGAAGGCGTGAATCCGCGCTCCAGCCGCGATCTGCACACCGGGGCCGAACCAGACTTGCGGCTCCACCACCGTGTCCGGCCCGATCACCGTATCGTAGGAGAAATGGACGCTGGACGGGTCGATCAGGGTGACACCGTCAGCCATTGCGCGGGCGCGGGCGCGGGCCTGAAACGCCGCCTCCGCCGCGGCCAGATCGGCTCGCGAATTGACGCCCAAGACATCGTTTTCCGCTCCCTCGCAGACGCCGACCGTCCACCCCTGTGCGCGTGCCAACGCCACGCAGTCGGTCAGATAATATTCGCCGGCCGCATTGTCATTGCTCAAACCGGCCAAGAGCTCAGCCAGTCTGGCGCCATCGAACACCATGACCCCGGAATTGCACAGACGCACAGCGCGCTCCTCGGCGGTGGCGTCCTTATATTCGACGATACGGTCCAACAAGGTGTCGCTGGCCCGGATCAGCCGCCCATACCGGGACGGATTCTCCGGCGTGAACCCAAGCACCGCCAAGGCGTGATCGTGGTCGCGGCGGACCGCCAGCAGCTTGCCCAAAATCTTTGAAGGGATCAGCGGCGTGTCGCCATAAAGCACCATGACATCGCCATCGAACTGACCCAGCCGCTCGCGGCCGGCCATCACGGCATGGCCGGTGCCCAGCTGCGGTTCCTGCTCTGCCAGTTCGAGGTCCGGAAAGGCCGCGGCCACTTGCTGCTTCAACGCGCCGACCACCAAGATGCTGCGTTGGGGCTGCAAAGCCGCCAAGCTGTCCAGCAAATGCGCGATCATGGGCCGGCCTGCGATCGAATGCAGCACCTTGTGCTGCTCCGAGCGCATGCGCGTGCCCTTGCCCGCGGCCAGGATGATCGCCGCCAAACCCTCCGCCATGGCGCCAGCCCCTTGACAACACCGCCCCCTTGACCGTCTTCAAGCGGGCCTGGATCAACCGGGAGGTCCCTTAGCAGCGCCATGACTGCATTTCCAGCGGCGAACTGATGAACCGATCCGCCCCCCCTACTTGCTGGCCGGTGCGCCGTCTGGTGTTCGACCTGGATGGCACGCTGGTCGACAGCGCGTCGGATCTCACCGCCGCGCTCAATCACGTGCTGAGTCGACTCGGCCGGCCAACCCTGTCGCGCCAGACCGTGCGCCATCTGGTCGGGCGTGGCGCGCGCATCCTGATCGAACAGGGTCTAAGCCTGACCGGGGGCACACACGGCGCGCCGCCGATCGAGGCGCTGCTGCCGGACTTTCTGGATTATTACACCCGGCATATCGCCGATGACACCCAGCTGTTTCCGGGCACAGTGGACATGCTGGACTGGGCGGAGGAGGCCGGCATGGTGTTGGCGGTGTGTACCAACAAGCCCCAGGCGCTCAGCGAGATGCTGTTGGATGAACTGGGCGTGCGACAGCGCTTCGCCACGGTGATTGGCGGCGACGCCTTGCCCGAGCGCAAACCGCACCGGATCCATTTGGACACGGTCTTGGACGCGATGGGCGACGGCCCGGCCCTGTTGCTGGGAGACACCGTCACCGACGTGGCGGCGGCGCGCAATAGTGGGGTCCCTGTGGGGCTTGTCGCGTTCGGCTTTTCGCCGGTGCCCGCACAGGAACTGTCGGCCGACTTCATTTTGCACGATATGGCCGCATTGCCACGCCATATCAGACCGGCCTGATTCACACCCGCCTGCCCCAGCCTGCCCCTGCCCGGCCCGGCCTGCCCCTGCCCGCCCTGCGGGCCACAAGCGCTTGCCCTGTTGCCACGGTCACGGTACCTGAAGGCGGCGGCGCGGCGGCGCAGCGGCCGACCCTAGACGGCGGATGAGGCATGGCGGTCAGCCCGGAACAGCAGACGTCGGTGGAGCGGCGGATAACCGTGCGCTCTGTGGTGGTGATGACCACCGCCGCGGTCGCTTTCGCGCTCTTGTGGGCGCTGCAATGGCTGAGCACCGCCGGCGCGCTGGTCGGAACCGGCGTCACCGGCCTTGCGGTTCTGTGGAATGCTTTGGCTTATCGGCGCGACATGGCCTTGGCCCGTCGCGAGGCAGCTTCGACGCTGCGCACGCGGATGGGGGCCTATTTAAGCCGGCCGGACCGGATGAACCTGATCGACGGGATCGCCGATCCGTTATTGCTGATCGGGCCGGACAAGCAGGTGCTCGCCGCAAACGCACCGGCCCGCGAGCTGTTCGGCCGGCGCATTGAGGGCCGGTCCCTAGCGCTGCACCTGCGCCACCCGCAGGTTCTGGAAGCGGTGGAGGAGGCGATCGCCTTTCAGACGCATACCCGCCTTGAAATCAGCCTGCCGGCTTCAACGGAACGCCATTATGCGGTCAGCGTGGCCAGGGTTGATGCCAACCAGCTGAACCTGCCGATGTTCGCGTTGGATCTGCCGCCGTTTCATCTGGTGATCACCCTGACGGATGTAACCCAAGCCAAGGTGTCCGAGCGCATGCGCGCGGACTTCGTCGCCAATGCCAGCCATGAGTTGCGCACGCCGCTGTCATCGCTGATCGGCTTCATCGAGACGTTGAAAACCGTCGGGGCCCAGGATCCCGAGGCGTCGGCCCGCTTTCTCGGCATCATGAATGCCGAGGCCCTGCGGATGGTGCGGCTGATCGACGATCTGTTGTCGCTGTCACGCATCGAAATGGACCGGCATCTCCAACCGTCCGCCAGCGTGGCGCTCCCCGCCTTGTTCGAGAGCCTGCTGCGCAGCATGCAGCCGCAAGCGACCGCCCGGGCGGTATGCTTCGATGTTGCGTTGGAAGGCGATCTTCCGGCGGCTCGCGGCGACCGCGACCAACTTCTTCAGGTGTTCATGAATCTTTTGAGCAACTCGATCAAATATGGCCGCCAGGGCGGCACCGTGCGGATTACCGCAAAGCAGGTGCGGCGGATCCCCGAGGTCGGTAGCCCGGGCTTATGCATCACCGTCAGCGATGAGGGCGATGGCATCCCGTCTGAACATCTGCCGCGTCTGACCGAGCGCTTCTACCGCGTGGACAGCGCACGGTCCCGGCGCATGGGCGGCACCGGCTTGGGTCTGGCCATCGTCAAACATATCGTCAGCCGCCACCGGGGGCATCTGGCCATCGATAGCGTGCTCGGCCAAGGCACCAGCGTGGCGGTCTATCTGCCGGCAGCCGACCCCGTGGAGGAGGGCCAAGAGCCGACCCAGCAGGCCCAGGCCATCGCCTCCGCCGCCCAATAGCCGGCGCTGTGCTGAGCTGCATCCTGACACATTGCTGGGCCGGTGTTCATCGAAGCGTAACAGTGTCCTCATAAGCAGAGGTCGCTGTGCGCGTGTGCCACGCAGTGTTGCGCCGGCCTTCCCCTTTCTGTAGTGCGCCAACCTCTTGGAGTGGACCGCGGTGGCAGACCAGCAAACGGACCAATCCCTGACGCGCTTGCGCATGCCCCTGGTGGCTGGGGTGGCAGCGGCGATGACCCTGGGTATCCTCGGCGTGCTGCTTTGGGCCGGCCCGGAGGCTGCCGTGGAGGAGCGTGCCGGCGGCGCGCTTACCCGGACATTGGATGCCGGCACCGCGTCTCGCGACACCATCCGCATTGTCGGCTCGTCGACCGTGGCCCCGTTCGCGTCGGCCGCGGCGGAAGAGTTCGGCCGCACCACGCAGTTCAAGACGCCGATCGTGGAGCAGACCGGCACCGGCGGCGGAATGAAGCTGTTCTGCGCCGGCTTGGGCCCGCAATATCCCGACATCACCAATGCCTCGCGCGAGATCAAGGCGTCGGAACTGGCGCAATGCCGAGGCAATGGTGTGACCGACGTGGTCGAAGTCAAGATCGGATATGACGGCATCGTGCTCGCCAATGCCAAGGATGGTCCAGACTTCCAGCTCAGCTTGGCGGAGCTGTTTCTGGCGCTGGGGGCCTATATCCCGATCCAAGGCGAACTGGTCGAGAATCCTTACGAGACCTGGTCAGACATCCGCGCCGACCTGCCCGACCGCGAGATCGAGGTTCTGGGCCCACCGCCCACGTCCGGCACGCGCGACGCGTTCAATGAATTGGGGCTGGACCCCGGCGCGCGCCAATTAGAGCGGCCGGTGACGATCCGCCGAGGGTTTAATCGGCCATGTGCGCCGAATTGCGATGATCTGCCGGAACAGGATCTGCAATGGATCCGTCCGGACCAAGACGCCGGGGACTTTTACGGCGTGCGCACCGAACGCTATGACAGCATGGACGCCCTCCATGACGCCCGGCCGGAGATTTTTGTGCGCATCGCCCAGTTCATCCGCGAAGACGGGCATTTCACCGAAGCGGGCGAGTCGGACAATTTGATTGTCCAGAAGCTGTTGTCCAATCCCAATGCGGTCGGGATCTTCGGCTATTCCTTTCTGGATCAGAATTCCGACCGAGTGAAACCAGCGGAGATTTCACAGGGGGGCGGGGAGTTTGTCGAGCCCACCTTTGAAACAATCGAAAGCGATGCCTACCCGATTTCCAGGTCCCTGTTCTTCTATTTGAAGAAGCAGCATCTTGAGAGTGTGCCTGGCATCCGCGACTATCTGGCGGAATTTCTAAGCGAGGATGCCGCCGGCTATTACGGCTATCTGGCCGAACGCGGCCTGATCCCGCTGTCCCCGGCGGATAAGGCCGACGTGTTGAACACCGTCGAGGTCATGCGCACCATCGACATGACGCCATGACCGCGCGGCCCGACAAAGGCTGGCCTCAGCGGGACAGGAGGGTTTAAGCCCGTGTCGATTGCGGCGACATTGCTGGTTCTTTTGGTGCTGGCCTCGGGCAGCTATATGCTGTTCCGTAACCGGTCCTTGGCCCTGACCGGCGGAGACCAGGCGCGCCTGCATTCCCTTCCCGGGCATTATGCCTGGTACGGCGCGCTGCGCACGATCCTGCCCGGTCTGGCCGTCGTGGTCATCTGGTTGGTTTTCGGCGGCGCCATTGTTGATCAATTGGTTATCACCGACATCCCGCCGGCGCAGCGGCCGCCGGTCGGCCCGGAGCGCGATCTGTTTTTCAATGACGTCCACAATCTCGCCTCCGGCCTGGTCGCCTCCGCCTCTTCAGCGGTGAAGCTGCAAGCCGCGGAAACCTATGTGCGGCTGACCATCAAGGCGCAGTGGATCGTTTTCCTGCTGGCCACCGGCTGCGGACTGATCGTCGCGATCAACAGCTACACGCGGCTGACCTCGGACTATCGCGCCCGCGATATGCTGGAACAGACGGTGCGGCTGCTGCTGATCGCCTGTTCAGTGGTGGCAATCCTGACCACGATCGGCATCGTCCTGTCGCTGTTGTTCGAAAGCCTGCGGTTTTTCGGCCGGGTGTCGCTGTTTGAATTTCTGTTCGGTCTGCAATGGAGCCCACAGACGGCGTTGCGCGAGGATCAGGTCGGCGCCTCCGGCGCGTTCGGCGCGGTGCCGCTGTTTGTCGGCACCTTGCTGATCAGCGCCATCGCCATGCTGGTGGCGGTGCCGGTGGGCTTGATGGCGGCAATCTATATGACCCAGTTTGCCGGCCCGCGGTTCCGTGGCGCGGCCAAGCCCATGCTGGAGGTGCTGGCCGGGGTGCCCACGGTCGTTTATGGATTCTTCGCCGCCCTGGTGGTGGCGCCGTTGGTGCGCGACATCGGTCAAGGCATTGGCTTGGATGTCGCCTCAGAAAGCGCTCTGGCCGCGGGGCTGGTCATGGGCATCATGATCATTCCGTTTATGTCCTCCTTATCCGATGACGCCATCACGGCGGTGCCGCGATCCATGCGCGACGGCTCCTTAGCGATGGGCGCCACCCCGTCGGAGACGATCGCCAAGGTGTTGATCCCGGCGGCGCTGCCCGGCATCGTCGGCGCCTTTTTGTTGGCGATATCCCGGGCGATCGGCGAGACCATGATCGTGGTGATGGCCGCGGGGCTGAGCGCCAATCTGACCGCCAATCCGCTGGAAGCGGTGACCACTGTGACGGTCCAGATCGTCTCTCTGCTGACCGGAGATGAGGAATTTGACAGCGCCAAGACCCTGTCTGCCTTCGCCCTGGGATTGGTGCTGTTCACCGCCACGCTGCTGCTGAATATCGTTGCCCTGAACGTCGTTCGAAAATATCGGGAAATTTATGAGTAGCACCGCCACACCCGTTGCGGCACCGACCGATTGGGATACGCCGGACATGCAGCGCCGCATTGGCCGGCGCTACCGCAATGACCGCCTGTTCCGCGGCTTCGGGCTGGCCGCGCTGGCGCTGGCCGGGCTGTTCTTATTGTTCTTGATCAGCGCCATCGCCGTGCGCGGCCTGCCCGGCTTCATTCAGACTGAGATCAGGCTCACCGTGGACCTGGATCCGCGGATCATCGGCGAGGTCACCGGCGAGACAGAAGAGGCGCGCCGGTCCAATCTGCTGCGCGCACCATGGAGTTCGCTGGTGCTGCGCGCCCTGCAGCGACAATTCCCGGAGGTGCCGGAAGGCGCGCAGCTGCGGGCGCTGTTGCAGGTCGTCTCCCGCTCAGGCGCAGAAGAGGCGCTGCTCGACACGGTGGCGGAAGATCCCGATCTGGTCGGCCAGAGCGTGGAGATCTGGGTGCCGGCGGAAGACCGCATCGATCAGTATGTCAAAGGCAATATCGACCCGGACCTGCCGGCGGCGGAACGGCCGATCTCCGATCGCGCCATCGGCTGGGTTGAGACGCTGCGGGAGGATGGCCGCATCCGCACCGGCTGGAATGATTATCTGTTCGCCCACGGCGCCTCGCGCTACCCGGAACAGGCGGGGATCTGGGGGGCGGTCGTCGGCTCGTTCCTGACCCTGATCGTGACCTTGTTGGTGGCCTTTCCCGTTGGCGTGTGTGCCGCGGTCTATCTTGAGGAATTCGCGCCACATAACCGCTTCACCGACATCATTGAGGTCAATATCAACAATCTGGCGGCGGTGCCGTCGATTGTTTTCGGCCTGTTGGGCCTGGCGGTCTTTCTGAACACCTTTGAGCTGCCGCGCTCGGCCCCGTTGGTCGGCGGCCTCACCTTGGCGCTGATGACCCTGCCGACCATCATCATCGCTTCCCGCGCGGCGATTAAGGCGGTGCCGCCATCGATCCGCGATGCCGCGCGCGGCCTCGGCGCGTCCCCCGTGCAGGTGGTGTTCCATCATGTTGTGCCGATGGCGCTGCCGGGCATCTTGACCGGCACGATCATCGGCATGGCCCAGGCGCTGGGGGAAACCGCCCCCTTGCTGATGATCGGCATGGTCGCGTTCATCGTTGATATTCCCGGCGGATTGACGGATCCGGCAACCGTGCTGCCAGTGCAGATCTTCATCTGGTCGGACTTCCCCGAGCGCGGATTTGTTGAGAAAACCGCCTCGGCGATCATCGTGCTGCTGATTTTCCTGATGTTGATGAATGCGTTGGCGATCGTCTTACGTCAGCGCTTCGAACGCCGCTGGTAAGGGCTGATGCCATGAACGATGCCGCCGTTTCTTCCGCTCCGGTGACTGCCCGCTCCAACCGCCCGAAAATGAAGGCGGAGCATGTCCATGTCTTCTACGGCGAAACCCACGCCATCAAAGACGTGTCCATGGAGGTGCGCACCGAGCATGTCACCGCGCTGATCGGCCCGTCCGGTTGCGGCAAATCCACCTTTCTGCGCTGCTTCAATCGGATGAACGACACCGTTCCCAGCGCCCGCGTAACCGGCGACATCCTGCTGGACGAACAACATATCTACGACCCGAAGATCGATGTAGTGCAACTGCGCGCCCGGGTCGGCATGGTGTTCCAGAAACCCAACCCCTTTCCCAAATCGATCTACGACAATGTCGCCTATGGGCCGCGCATCCACGGCCTGGCATCGAACACCGCAGCCCTGGATGAGATCGTTGAGACCAGCCTGCAAAAAGCTGGTCTGTGGGACGAGGTCAAGGACCGGTTGAGCACGCCGGGCACCTCCCTGTCCGGCGGCCAGCAGCAGCGCCTGTGCATCGCCCGTGCCATCGCGGTGAATCCGGAGGTGATCTTGATGGACGAGCCCTGCTCCGCGCTCGATCCCATTGCCACCGCCAAGGTGGAGGAATTGATCGAAAGCCTACGCGGGCGCTATGCCATTGTCATTGTCACGCACTCGATGCAGCAGGCCGCCCGGGTCAGCCAGCGGACCGCGTTCTTCCACCTGGGCCAGCTGATCGAATATGGCGACACCGGCGAATTGTTCACCACGCCGAAGGAGCAGCGGACCAAGGACTATATCACCGGTCGTTACGGCTGACCGCCGCCTTGGAACGTAGTAAGCTCCGTGCATGAGTAGTTTTCCCCATACGCTCAAATCCTATGACCGGGAACTGACCGAATTGCATTCGCTGGTCAGCCAGATGGCCGGCTATGCTCAAGCACAGTTGGAAGGCGCTGTTACCGCCCTGGTCCACCGGCATCTCGATGGCGCCCGCGCCATTGCGTTGAGCGACAACAAGCTGGACGACCTGGAACGGCGCGTGGAACGCCTGGTGGTCGAGGTGATCGCGCGGCGCAGCCCGGTGGCCGATGATCTGCGCGACATCATCGCGGCGTTGAAGATTTCCTCCGCGCTGGAACGCATCGGCGACTATGCCAAGAATATTGCCAAGCGCACGGCGGTGTTGACGCGCAATCATCCCGTGCCGGTGGCCGCCACCCTGCCCCAGATCGCAGCGGAAGCCGGGCGCATGATCAACGACGCCATCGACGCCTATGTCAATGGCGAGGCGGAGCAGGCGATCGAGGTGTGGGAGCGGGATGAACGGGTCGACAATTTATACAATGGCCTGTTTCGGGAATTGCTGACCTATATGATGGAAAATCCTAAGCTCATCACGCCTTGCACGCACCTGTTATTCTGCGCAAAGAACATCGAGCGGGTGGGGGACCAAGCCACCAACATCGCTGAACTGGTCTATTTCGCCATCACTGGCGAAACCATGAAAAGCATGCGACCGAAATGCGACTTGACCGCTTTTGAGATGCCCGATCTGAGCGACGATGAGTGAAGCGCGATGAAGCCCAAGATTCTTCTCGTAGAAGACGATAGCAATCTGACCGAGCTGATCCGCTACAATCTGCAGCGGGAGGAGTTCGACATCCTGTGCGCCGGCGACGGCGAGGAGGGGCTGATGATGGCCACCGAAATGCCGCCGGACCTGATCTTGCTGGACTGGATGCTGCCCAATCTGTCCGGCATTGAAATCTGCCGTCGGCTGCGCCGCACCAACGAGACCGCCAATGTGCCGATCATCATGCTCACCGCTCGCGCCGAGGAAACCGACCGGGTGCGCGGCCTGGAGATCGGGGCAGACGACTATATCACCAAGCCCTTTTCGCCGCGCGAATTGATCGCGCGCATCAATGCCGTGCTGCGGCGCGTTCGGCCCGGCTTGTCCGGCAAGGTGCTGCGCTATGCCGGCATCGCGTTAGACGGTGCCAGCCACAAGGTGACCCGCAACAATGTGCCGATCCATCTGGGCCCGACCGAATTCCGCATGTTGAGGCATTTTTTGGAGAATCCCGGTCGGGTCTTCTCGCGCGAGCAGTTGCTTGATGCGGTGTGGGGCCATGATGTCTATGTCGAATTGCGCACGGTGGATGTGCATATCCGCAGGCTGCGCAAGGCCCTGAATGTGGAGAAGATGCCAGACATTATCCGCACGGTCCGGTCAGCCGGTTACGCTTTGGATGCGGACCGGGCCTAGCTGTCTGGCTCGCTGTCTGGGCGCACCGGTTGATGAGCCATTTGCTGGTCCTGGCCGATGATCCGGACCAGGCCGTGATCGATCCCAGCCCTGCCTGGCCCCTGCTGGCCGGGGCGGAGCAACGCGAGCGGCTGATCCTCCGGGACAGCTTGGTCTATCTGATCGGTCCGGGTCCACGCTTTCGTGCGCGCATCGGCCGCCAGGCCGCGATCATGGGTGCCGGCTGGATCGCCTATGCCGGCCAAACCGGCGACGCCGCGGCGCAGCGCTTGTTGGCGGATCTGCGGGCTCAAACGGTGCAAACCCACCAGTTGCGCGGCGCCTTTGCCTGCGCCTTCACCATTGGCGGGCCGACCTGCCTGCTCAGCGACCCGCACGGCCAACGCCCGCTGTTTGCCACCGAAAATCGCGATCTGGCCGCAACCGACCTTGCCGCCCTGACAGCCCTTTGCGTCGGCCCACGGCTGGCACTGGGCCCCGCCGGCGCGCACATACTGGACGGCTGGACCGGGACGCTGGATACGCTGGTGGAGCATGTGAAGGCGCTCAGCCCGGGAACCATCGTCTGCGCCGAGACCCCGGACATGGCGCTGATCGCGGCCGGACTGGCGCGCATCAAACGCCGCCGGGCCGTGCGCATCCTGGCAGACGCCCTGCACCGATCCTTGAAGGGCGCGCATCGCCCGGCGCTGGTTTGGGATGGCAGCCCCGGGGCCTGGCTCCTGGCGGCATTGGCGCATCGGTTCGAGCCCCATCTGGGTTTGTTGACCGAGGCGTCCGGCGCACCGGATCTGCCGGACGAACGCGCGCCGGACCGGTTGATCTTGGCCCATGGCGGCGATCTGTTGACCGGATCGCGCAGCCGTCTGGCCGTTCGTCAGGCGCGTAGCCTGTTGCCGATCACCGCCGGGCGCCGCCGTCCGGCGGCGGCCGGGCCGCTTTATCCGCCGGGCGAACGGCGCCAAGCGGTTGCAGCGGCGCTGGACCGCTGCGGCGATCTGGGCCCGGTGCTGCGGCGGTTCAGCGACAAGGGGCCCGGCGCTGCCCTGATGCGCGCAATCCATGGCGGGCGCGAGGAGCGCGCGCTGCGTGCCGCCCAAATCGCCATCGCCGCGCCGCTGCTCGATGCCGGCGTTGTCGCCCTGCTAAGCCGCCCGCGCCGACCGAAACTGGCCGACCTGGTTGCCCGCCTGGCCCAGGGCTGGACGCTGCCGGAAACAGTCGCCACCAGTCGGCCTGAGCCTGGCCAACCCGCCTGGCCCGGCCATCCGCTGGACCGGTTGACGCGGCCGGACCGGCTGGATCCGGATCAACGGTCCCGCCGCGACGATGTGGCCGCCTTCATGGCCGCAACCAGCACGCAGATCAGCTACTGATTAGAGCATGATCGGACCGACTGGGATCGCTGTGGGATACTGATCGGTCGAATAAGGGTGCTCGCCCCCTGGAAGGCGGACCGTGTCATCCGATCGGCGACGTCGAGGCGACCAAGGCGCCGCGATCTGTCACAATGTCCCAAATGTCTGGCCGGTCGTGGCGGAAACGCTCCAGGAACGGGCCGATTTCGCACCAGACAGGCTGGCGCGGGCCATGAAAGTCGACCACCGGCCCGGCGGTCTGGAAGGTCGCGCCCAGCCGCGTCAGCAAACTGAGAAAGCGCGGGTCGACCACAGCGCACAAATGGCTCAAATTGTGCCGCAGGCTCATGGCGAACACGGCCTGCATCAGCCCCAGGGCAATATGCGGGATTATGCGACGCCCGGCCGGATCGGGATCGTCCTCCGCCAGCGAGCCGAACAAGGTATCGGCGCGCCGCTTGCGAAACTCCTTGGCAATCAGCAGACGCGAGATTTCGCCGGTCTGCGCCAAGGGCAGACGGTCACCCAGGTCACGCAGCGCGCGGCTAATCGCCCGCGCCGGCAAGCCTGCATCGGCGCGCGCCGGGTCCGGGCGGATCAAACGCACCATGCCGGCGGTTCGGCCGCTGGGTTTATGCAGCAAGAGAGCCTGATCGGCATGACCGTCTGCGGCGTCGCGTTCCGCCTGATCCGGGTGATCTTGCGGGTTCAGAAAGCCCGTTTCGGCGCAATAGACCTGGTACCGCAGGCCATGCGCCTGCGAAATCTCTTGCGGGGTGGCGGCGATGCAAACCCGAAAGCAGGTGAAATAGGTGTCATAGAGATCCGGAGCGCTGTGCACCGGAGGACGATCGAGAAGGGACGGGGCGGCGGCCATGCATCGGTTCCAGGTCAAGGGGTGGGCGGTGGGGGCCCGTTGGTCTGCGTCAGCGGCGGAAACTACGGCGTAAATCTGCAAAAATGGCTGCACGGAAGCAGAGATTCGCGACAAATTGTCTTTATCGTATCCGTTTGTCCTCGGGCCTTATCCGATCATTCGCCACCGTCCGATTGGTATCGCGCGCACAGTGAGTTTGATCGGTGTGATGTTGCTCTAGCGGTTGCGGGACCCGGCGGCCGCAAGATGCGCCGAGACCGCGCGTTGCAGTGCCGGTATCAACTCTTGTTCGAACCAAAGGTTGCGCTGCAGCCAATGGGTATTACGCGGGCTGGGATGCACCATCGGCCAGATCTGTGGTGCAAACTCTGGCCAGGCGCGCACCGTCTCAGTCAGGCTAGCCTTCCGCTTCGCGCCCAAATGATAGGCATGAGCGTATTGACCGATCACCAACTTCATCGCCGGTGGCGGCATCGCGGCGAACAATCGGTCATGCCACAGCGCCTTGCACTCCGGTCGGGGCGGCAAATCGCCGCCCTTCGGCGCACGGCCGGGGTAACAAAAACCCATGGGTATAATGCAGAACAGGTCAGGATCGTAAAACTCGTCCCGCCCCACACCCAGCCAGGCGCGCAACCGATCTCCCGATGCATCGTTGAATGGCACACCGGTGGCGTGAACCTTGGTTCCCGGCGCCTGAGCAACAATCAAAATGGGGCCGCGGCCGACCTGCAGCACCGGGCGGGGGCCAAGCGGTAGAGCATCCCGGCAGTGCGTACATGCACGGATTTCACTCAAAAGTCGTTCTAAATCGGGGGCCGTGCTTGGCAAGCCCGCCTCCTGTCAGTATGATTCATCTCGTCCACACCGGCCAATGCCAGAAGACGCAGGAGGACAGCCATGCCTAAACCGTCAACGGTCCTGCGTGCATCCTCCGCCTGGTTGGAGCCTGGCGCTGCGCTGCGCGGCTTTGCGGACACGCGGGCGCAAAGTCTGGACTTGGCCGCCCCTTTGAGTGCGGAAGACATGACCGTGCAGTCGATGCCGGACGTGTCGCCCACGAAATGGCATCTGGCGCATACCACATGGTTTTTCGAGACATTTCTGCTGCGCGACCGGGAAGCTGATTTCGACCCGCACGATCAGCGCTACCATTTTCTGTTCAACTCTTATTATGAGGCGGAGGGGCCGCGCCAGCCGCGGCCCAATCGCGGCTTGATCACCCGGCCCTCGGTGGCTGAGGTGATGGCATATCGCAATGATGTGGATGCCCGCGTGGCCGCGTTATGCGAGCGTGCTGATGACACCGATTGGCCACAGATCGCCGCCATTCTGGAACTGGGCTGCCAGCACGAACAGCAGCATCAGGAATTGCTGCTGACCGACATCAAGCATGTGCTCTACCAGAACCCGTTCCACCCAGCCTATGCGCGGACCTATTTGAAGGAATATCATGCCGCCCCGGACTTGGCCTTTCATCGGTATGATGGCGGCCGGGTGATGATCGGGCATGCTGGCGACGGCTTCGCCTATGACAATGAAACGCCGCGCCACGAGGTCTTGTTGCAGCCCTTTGCGCTGGCGAACCGCCCGATCACCAATCGAGAATTTCACGCGTTCATCGAAGACGGCGGCTACCGCACTCCGGCCTTGTGGCTGTCTGACGGGTGGGATCAGGTGCAAAGCCATGGCTGGAGCCATCCGCTTTATTGGGAATTTGACGAGGATGAGGGCTGGCGCGCCTACACCTTGCGCGGTTTGCAGCCGATCAATTGGGAAGAACCGGTGTGCCACCTGTCCTTCTTCGAGGCAGAGGCCTATGCCGCCTGGGCCGGCGCCCGCTTGCCCCTGGAAGCCGAACTTGAGCATGCCTTGGCTTGCCAACCCGATCCCGGACCGGTGAATGATCTGGGCAGCGGTCGCTTGCATGCGGCCATCGCGCCGCAGCCGACCGCCGAACGGCCCGTGGTGCAGCTGGCCGGCGACGTTTGGGAATGGACCCGCTCCGCCTACGCTCCTTACCCGCGTTTCCGCCCGATGGGCGGGGCCATCGGCGAATATAACGGCAAATTCATGTGCAATCAGTTCGTCCTGCGCGGCGGCTCCTTCGCCACGCCGGCCGGGCACTGGCACCCCACCTACCGCAATTTCTTTCCCCCTGAGGCGCGCTGGCAATTCAGTGGCGTCCGGCTGGCCAAGGATGCCGAATGAATGATGTGAAGACCGCGCCTTCCGTCCGGTTTATCGATCTGAAACCGCCGGAGGACGCGCTCCTGCCCCTGGTCCTGTCTGGACTGGCCGGCACGCCCAAGGCCCTGCCCGCCAAGCTGTTCTACGACCGCACCGGATCCGAACTGTTCGAACGCATCTGCGAACAGCCGGAATATTATCCTACGCGGACCGAAATGGGCATCCTGCGCCGGATCGCCGGTGAGGTGTCCGACCTAGCCGGGTCGGATGTTCAGTTGGTCGAGTTCGGCGCCGGCGCGCTGGAAAAGGTCGGCATATTGCTCAATGCCATGCATCGGCCGGCCGGCTTCGTGGCGCTGGATATCTCTGGCGAGCATCTGCTTCAGGCAGCACAAGCCTGCGCAGCGCAGTTTCCCGATCTGGAAGTCATCGCGATTGCCGCGGACTATAGCCAGCCGTTCACCATACCAGATCCCTCCACAGGCGCGCCGGCGCGCCGCTTGGGCTTCTTCCCCGGTTCCACCATCGGCAATATGCTGCCGGAGGAAGCCCGCGCGTTCCTTGAGAATGCCGGGGCTCTCTTGGGGCCAGGCGGACTGATGCTGCTGGGTGCGGACCTGGTCAAGGACCCCGCCGTGCTGGAGGCTGCCTATAATGATGCCGCCGGCGTGACCGCGGCGTTCAATCGCAATATGCTGGTGCATCTGAACCAGGCATTAGGGTGTGATTTCGATCCTACCGCCTTTGATCATCATGCGTTTTTCAATGCCGAGAGGGCGCGCATTGAAATGCATCTGGTCAGCCGGTGCGATCAGACGGTGCTGGTCGACACACATCCGATTTCGTTTGGCGCCGGCGAATCCATCCATACGGAGAATTCCCACAAATATACCCTTGAGCGCGTGGCCGATCTGGGCCGGTCCGCAGGCTTTCAAACCCGCGCGCAATGGACCGACCCGGACCATCTGTTCAGCGTTACGCTGCTTCAGCGCGGCTGAGCCGGGCCACGCGGGCGCGGTGAAAGCGGCTGTCACCGAACAGCTGCTCGATCATGAAGATGCGCTTGAAATAGTGGCCCACCGACATCGCGTCGGACACGCCCATGCCGCCATGCAGTTGCACCGCCTGGCGCGCGACAAAGCGCGCGGCCTCGCTGATCTTCACTTTCGCGGCGGAGACCGCATACGCCCGCTCGTCCGCCGTCGCATCGAGGCTGAGCGTGGCATAATAGAGCATCGACCGCGCTTCCTCCGCGGCCATCACCATGTCGACCATGCGGTGCTGCAACACCTGAAAGCTCCCGATCGGCCGGCCGAACTGGGTGCGGGTGGCCAAATAGTCCCCGGTCAGACGGTTCAAATGGTCGATCGCGCCAACCGCCTCAGCCAAGACAGCGGCACACGCGCGGTCCAGGCTTGCCTGTATCGCCGGCACCACATCGCCCTCCCCCACACGGTCCGCCGCGGCAACTTCAGCCCCGTCGAACACGAAATCCGCAGCCCGATGCCCGTCCGCCGTGGCATAGCGTGTGCGCGCCACACCCGCAGCCTCAGAACCGATCAGGAACAGGGCCAGGCCGTGGGCCTGACCCGGCTCGGCCTCGGTGCGGGCAAGCACAAGCAGATGGTCGGCCGCCTCACCGCCAAGCACAATTTGCTTTCTGCCGCTCAGTCGCCATCCCTCACCATCGGGCTCCGCGCGACAGGCGGTATAGCTCAGATCATAGCCCATGCCCTGTTCGACAAACGCAAAAGCCAGCTTCTCCTGACCCTGTGCCACGGCTGTTAGCACCTTATCCTTCTGGTCGGCCCGGCCCAAATCGGCCAGCAGACCGCCGGCGAGGATGACGCTGGGCACATAAGGCTCCAGCACCAGGCCTCGGCCGAATGCCTCCATCAGCAGCATCACCTCAGCCGCTCCAGCGCCCAACCCGCCATGGTCTTCGGGCAAGGGCATGGCAAGCCAGCCCAAGTCGGCGAACTGCGTCCAATGCGCTTCGTCATAGCCGATCTCGCTCGCCTCCAAGGCGCGACGCCGCTCAAAGTCATAGCGGTCGCGGACAAAGCGGTCGGCGGCCTCCGCGATCAGCCGCTGTTCGTCGCTTAATTCGAAGTCCATGAACTGTGTCTCCCGATCATGTCAGGCCGGTGTGTTCGGTCCGGAGCCTTGGTTTTCGTTCGGATCATCCCTAGTTATAGAAAACCGCCGCGGCTCCGGGCCAGCCCGATCTTGCCGCGCTTGGCGTTTGCGCAGCCGAAGAGGATGAGTTCAGGCGATGTGGCAGTCCGTAGGGTTTAACGACATGGCCGTGGAAGCCCCCAATCTGGCCAGCCTCTCGCCCATTTTGATCCTGCTCATGGCCATGGGCCTGAACCTGCTGCTGGGGCGGGAGTCGGTACTTAAGCGCACCTTCGATATTCCCATCGGCATGACCGGCCGGTTCTTAAGCGGCCTGCAACAGCGCTACAATCGCCCGGAATATACCGACAGGATGCGCAAGTCCGACGGGATTTCGTCCTTGAGCGCGTTGATCCTGCTGGCGCTTATCTTGGGCTTGGCCCTGGAATGGGCGTTTAACCAACTGCCTTATGGTTGGGCGCCAGAAGCCCTTGTCGTGGCCGCAGCCCTGGTGCTGCGCTCCCATTTCGACGGCGCGCGGGTCCTTGCCTCGACCCTGGATCTGGGCACCGAACAAGGCCGGGCGACGCTGGCGCTGTTCGCCGCGCGCGATACCGCACGCCTGGACCGGCCCGGCGTGTGCCGCGCCGGCATCGAGATCACCGCCCGCACCTTGTGCGAAGGCGTTATTCACCCGGTCATTTTCTATCTCTTGTTCGGGCTTCCGGGCCTTTTGGTGGTGCGCGCGATCAGCGTGTTCTCCCGTGCCATTGACGAATATACGCCCTATGGCACCTGCTTTGGATGGGCATCCGGCCGCGTCAATCGCGCCTTGCAATGGCCGGCGATGCTGATCACTCCGCTGATTGTCGCGCTGGCCAGCCTGGTGACACCGGGCGCTGCGCCTTTGTCTGCCGTTCAGGTGGCACTGCGCGACTGGCGCAAACATGCCGTGGCGCGCGATGGCTGGGCGTTCGGCAGCTTTGCCGGGGCCTTGCGCGTAAAGCTGGGCGGTCCAATCGCCTATTATGGCCAGTTGCGCAACACCCGTTGGATCGGCGACGGGCTTGGCGAAGCGGATGTGGCGCAGCTTCGCAAGGCGCGCCGGGTGTTCATTATGTCCACAATGGTGATCGCCTTGCTGGTCGGCGCCTTGATCCTGGTGGAGGGCCAGATGCCGCTGGTCACCGGGCTGATCTTTTAACGAGACCGCGGACACACCAGATCCGAATTTGAAATTCCCCTCCTTTCTGCTACGAGTCGTACTCTGCGGAGCTGGGGGGGTGCGACCGTGGTCGAGATCTATTTTACCGTGCTGACAGGCGTGGCCATGGCCATGGCGCTGTGCGGACTGGACGATCTTCTCGTCGATTGCCTGTATCATCTGCGCCGAACCTGGCGATCCTTGACCATTTATCGCCGGCATCCTCGTGCGCGGGCTGAATCGCTGATCGGGCAGCGCGAGCCCGCAGCAGCCATCCTGGTGCCGGCCTGGTCGGAGGGCGCGGTTATCGCTGCCATGTTGCGCCATTTGCACCAAGCGCTGCTTTACCGCCACTATCGCGTTTTGTCGGCTGCTATAGCAATGATTTCGGCACGCAAGCAGCGGTTCGCTCGGTCGCCGGGACGGATGAAAGCTGGCTCGCCCTGGTCTATTGCGAGCGCCCCGGCCCGACCAGCAAGGCGGACTGCCTGAACTGCCTGTTCCGCGCTGCACGGCCCTGGCGCCCGGCCTTCTATGTGCTGCAGGATGCAGAAGATGTTGTGCACCCGCTGTCGCTCAGCATCATGGCCCGGCTGATCGGTCGGGCAGACATGGTACAGCTCCCCGTCATCGCCCTGGAACGGCCGGTCTACGATCTTGTCGGCGGCCATTATCTCGACGAATTCGCCGAGGCCCACGCCAAGGAATTGGTGGTGCGGGAGGCTCTTGCCGGCCATGTCCCAAGCGCCGGCGTCGGCTGCGCCTTTGCCGCGGACGCGCTGGAGCATCTGGCCGATGCCCGGGGCGGTGCGCCATTTCATCCCGGCGCATTGACCGAGGATTATGAAGTGGCGCTCGCGCTGCACCGCATGGGCGCGCGCTCCATTCTGGCCCGGGTGCCAGCTGCCGATGGCGCCGGCCCGGTGGCGACGCGGGAATATTTCCCATCCAGCCTCACCGGCGCGGTCCGCCAGAAGGCCCGCTGGTATCTGGGCATCGTGTTTCAGGGCTGGCGCCAGCTGCGTTGGAGCGGCTCCTGGCGCACCCGCTACGCCCTGGCGCGAGACCGCAAGGCACCATTCGCCGCTTTGCTGACCCTGGCGGGTTATGGGCTGTTTCTGGCCGGGTTAAGCGGTTCGATGCCTGTGCTGCAACGACCGCTCCTCCGCTGGTTGTTGCTGATCAATCTGACATTTCTGGCTTGGCGACTGGTGCACCGCGCGGCCTTCACAGGTCAGCTTTACGGCCCGGTCCAAGCGATCGTGGCGATCCCGCGGGCGCTGATCAGCAATCTGGTCAATGCTCTGGCCGCCCTGCGTGCCCTGGCGCTGCTGATCCGGGCAGCCGCTTTTTAGCAGGCGCTCAGTTGGGACAAGACCCCGCACCGGTTTCCCAGCGACAAGGCGCTGGCGCCGTTCCGGGCGCGACTTGGCACCCGCTTGTGCCGGGAGGGACTGATCAGCCTGACGCAGCTGGACCAAGCGCTCGCTGAGCAGAAGCAAAGACCCGAACGCCTGGGCGATATTCTGGTGGCGCACGGCTGGATTGACCGCGGCGTGCTGGAACGGGCCGCCGGCGGCTGATGACCGGCCGGATCCTGGTCCGCCTCGCCGCGCTGGTCTGGTTGAGCCTGCCGGCAGCGTCTCAAACCGCAGCGCAGTGGGCGGCTGAGGCCTATGCGCACCTGTCCGCAGGTCGGGATGGCCCGGCGATAGAGGCGTTTGAGCAGGCCTTGGCGGCCGACCCGCCGCCCCACGAACGTTATCAGCTGGCAGCGGATCTGGGCTTCGCCTTGAACCGGCTGTCCCGCTGGGAGGAGGCCGCCGCCGCGTTCAGCCTAGCCCTGGCCGTTCATGACGATCCGCTGCTGCGACGAGCCCGCGCCTATGCGCTGAAAGCCGCCGGCCAAACCACCGCCGCGGCCGATGCGTTTCGTGCCGCCATGATCCATGATCCGGCCATGCCCGCTGAGCGCGAGGAATTGCTGCGCCGCGAGGTGCGCGACATGAGCCGCCGGCTGATCGGCCAGACCTATGTGCAGCTGCGCGCTGAGCCGGCCTTCGATGCGGTGACCGTGACCGACCCGCCGGTGGTTGGCAGCCAAGGCGGTGCGGAGCTGGCCGTCCGCCTGGTCGACCGACTGGGCCTGGAGATCCGGCCGGCGGCGCGCTTGCTGTGGGCATTCGATGCCTTCACCTTCGCTGCGGTCGATGACAGCTTGCAAGCCGGGATCGGCGTGCAGATCAAACCGTTCCGGCGCAGAAACCTCATCCTCAGCGCCGAACGCCTGATCGCCATCGGTGATTTTGCGCGCAATGATTGGCTGCTGCGTGCCAGCTGGTCGGAGGGTCTTGGCTATGAAGGCGCGCCGGGCCGCCGCATTTGGCCGTTTTTCTCGGTCTATCTGGATGCCGCCGTGATCGCCCCGGTCATGCCTGACCTGATCGTCGCGGCTGATGTGCGTGCCGGCCTTGGCTGGCGCGTGCATGAGCGGGTGACGCTGCGGCCGATCCTGGCGGCGTCGGCCCTGATGCAGGAGGGCTTCGGCGATGTGCTGGAACTGATTGAAGCGGGCCCCGGCATGCGCCTGATCCTGACCCCGCCCGGCACGCGATTGCGCGCATCGTCGGTGGCCATCGAGATCGAGGCGCGCTGGCGCCAGAAGATCGCCGGGGATGCCGGGAACCGGTCTGGCTTCACGCTGACCCTGGCCCTACGGTTCTGAATGCTTGACCGCATCGTCTGCCTGCCCGATGGTCCGTGCAAGACAAATAGGAGCTTGCCCCCAAAATGCCGCCGATCCGGCTTTATGGTTATGCCACCAGTCCTTATGTGATGAAGGTGGTCTGTTATTTGAAATTCAAGGGCCTGGACTATCAGTTCGTTCCGGTCCGCCCGAAGACCAATGAACAAATCCGCTTCACGGGCCAGAAAAAGGTCCCGGTGCTGCAGATCGGCGAGGAATGGCGCACGGAAAGCTCAGACCTGGGCTGGTGGCTGGACGAACTGGCCCCTGAACCGCCGATGGATGGCGAAGACGAGGTCGACGCCTTCAAGATCCGCGATATCGACGCCTGGGTCTCGGACATGCTGATCCCCAGCCGGTTCCGCGAGGCGGTGGATTGGGAGGATACGCCGACCGCGCTGAAAACCGGTTGGCGCCTGGCCAGCATCGTCCATGCCGGCACACCGCTGCCGCTGCACTGGCGCCTGTTATGGCCGCTGGCGGTGCGGCAGGCGCCGTTCATCCAGGAGATGGTGAATGATCTGAGCCGGTCCGAGCCGGTCGCCACCATGCGCCGCCGCTTGATGGACGAGTTTGAGGCGCATCTGGGTGAGGGGCCGTATCTGGGCGCGCGAAAGCGGCCGTCGCTGGCTGATCTGTCGGCCTATCCGGTGCTGATCTCTGGCTGGCTGATGGGTCTGGGCCGGTCCTTCGCATGGCTGGAGCGGCCGGCAATCCTGGCCTGGATGGAGCGGGTGCAAAGCCATTTGCCGGCCAATCCGCTGGCTTGCCCGGACCGGTTTCTGGTGCGCCCCTTCCCCTGGCAGCGCCGGGCGGCGTGACGCCAGATCGGGCTTGGCCGGGCGGCAAGGCCTGTGATTAACTGCTGAAACCGTCACGAAGAGGAGACAGCCCATGGACAAGGGCGTGTGGATTGCAGCGATTGTCGGCCTGATCGGGCTGCCGGCTCTGGCACAGGGCCGGGTGGAACAGGGCCGCGAAGCATTTGAGCAATATTGCGCCGTTTGCCACGGCATGAATGCTGAGGGCGAAGGGCCGCTGTCTCCCTGGCTGATCCGCAATCCCTCCGATCTGACCGCCTTGACCGCGCAGAATGACGGCACCTTCCCCACCGACTATGTCTATTTCGTCATCGACGGCCGCAGCGAAGTCGCCGCCCACGGTCCGCGCGAAATGCCCGTATGGGGCACCCGGTTCGGCCTGACCGACCCGGACGCCTCAGCAGATGACACGCAGGAGCGCATCCTGAATATCATCGCCTATCTGGAGACGATCCAGGATTAGACGAGGCCAGCATACGGTCCTACGGTGCGGTTTTGGGTTCGGCATGATGGTCTGAAGGGCCGTGGCTCAAGCCCAGCCCGGGTCCGCGGCCAGGCCGTCGGGATCTACCCCTAGGAGCATCGGCTGCTCCACCGGCATCGGCGTCGCCACGCCCCCCGCCGGAACGGACGGCCCGAGGTCCTGATCGTGCAGGCGATCGGCGAACGCCACAGCATCTGATCCAGGGTCGAAGACCGGGTGCGGTCGCGGGCGGCTCAGTGCCGCTTCGCCGTCGTCCGGATCCGATGGCGGCGCGCCGCCCGACGCGCGTTCCTCGGCGGGACGTTCCGCAGTGGGCGGGGCGGATCCACCGGGTCCCGATCCGGCGGGTCCCGATCCGGCTGGGCCAGATCCGGCCGGGCCAGATCCAGCTGGGCCAGATCCGGCCAGGGCTTGCGGGGCGGTGCCGCTGGGCATGGACATCAGCTCCGGCGCGGCCTGAGACGGCGCCGCACCGGCTGCATCCTGGCCATTCGCAGCGGTCTGCGTCTCGGCCGCGGCACTCAACACCAGCGATAAGGCCGGCGCTTCGGCCCTGGGCTGGGTCGGGGTTGGGCTCGGGCTCGGGGTTAGGGCGCCGGTATGCCCCGGCGCAGGGGCGAAAACCAGACCCTCCAGACTTGGCGCGGTCGCGCCCCGCATGGACGAGACCTCCGGCCCGGCCGATGCATCGGCCTCCGCAAGGGCCAAGAGCGCCGCCAAGGCATCAGCCGGCTTGACCGGAGCTTGCTCCGAGACGCGGTTTAGACCGGTCGCGCTTGCGCCGATCGTGATCGTCGCGCCGGGCCAGATCGTCGGGGCCACCCGCATCAGGCCGGGCAGGCTGAGAGCGCCTGCCGCGTCGTCGCGATCAGACACACTGCCGCCCCAGAACGGTGCTGCGCCGTCCAGCATGCCGGCCGCGACGGCGAAGTGCGGCGTCATGTCCGGTGCCCGCGGCCCGTCGGGCCGGCGCTCGGCCAGGAACCGACTGGTCACCGCCGACAAGGCGACCCCGCTGGCGGCCAGGGCCAGAGTTTCGTCCAGCGCATAGTAGCGACGGTTAATGCGGGCGACATGGACCACCAGTTCCTGATCCTGCTTGGTGCAGGCAGCCACCCAAGGGTCGCCGGCATCGGTCCATCCATGGTCCCAGACAAGGGCGTTGCCGGTGCGGTCCAGGCTGAAGCGCAGCTGAGCCAGCGCGGCCAATTCCGCTGGCGTCCAGCCCGTCCAGGCGGGTTGTGAGTCGAGTTGGAGGAGCTTGCCCATCTGCGATGTGTCCGTGGCCGGGCGATGTCACCAGCCGCGTTGCGCCAGCTGATCGGGCGGCGGCAGGGGCGCATCGGCCGCCGGCGGCGCCTCACCGGTGAGCAATTCGAACAGGCCTGGCTCCAAATGCGCGAGCACGATCTGCGCGAAGGCACGATCCGTCACGTCCAGCGCCACGGCCCAAGGCGCGTAGAGATCCTGCGGGATGCGGCCCAAACCATTCTCCACCTGGGAAACGAAGGAATAATATTGCAGACCAAGGCGGGCGGCGAGATCGGCCTGGGTGAGCCCCTGCTGTTCGCGCCGCTGTTTCAGCCAACGGCCGAGGCGTCTGCGCAATTCCCGCGCCGGCTCCGATGTCTGCTTGATCGCTTGCTGCCGCATCGCCGGCATGGCCGCCCCTCCTTAGACTCGGTCCGAGATCTGCCACATCCGGCAACTCCGGTCAAGCAGGATGTGAATAGCAGATTCTGCTATGCAAGTCATGAAACATGGGGTATGACCATCGCGCCCCGCCGAGCGCGGATCGCCACCTTGGGTGATCCGCCACCGCCGGGATCAGGACACACGCAAAAACCGCCCGAGGAACGAAACAGGAGGACACACCATGTTAGAAAGAAAACTGGCCAATCCGCCGGCACCGCACGCCGATCCTGCAGGGCTGCTGCCGGCAGGCCCAATCCAAACGCCCGACGTCTTCGCCATCAATACCGACGGTTATCCCGTCGCTGTCGACATTTTTGCCGATCCCGCCGAAAATCCCCTGCCCCCGCCCTACTATTCGGCAACGCCGGATGGGCAGTTGTTCGAAGCGCGGGTCGTCGGTGGCGATGCGGTCAGCCTGGAACCGATCCCCTATTTCGCACTGGATGCAACCGGCCGCCTGGTCCAGGTGGATTTTCCTGCCGACGGCGTCGTGGCGCCTGAGCGGCCTGATGCGGGCCCCTGCCTGCTGCACGACCCGGACGAGGCAATGGCTGACCCGGCGATCCTGCGCCCGGCCGTGATCATCGAAAGCCCGGATTATTTCGCCTTCGACAGCGAGGGCCGTGCCGTGGCGGTGGATGTTTTCGCCGAACCGGCCGACAATCTGCTGCCA
The DNA here is from genome assembly GCA_050331575.1 of Rhodothalassiaceae bacterium. Lineage (GTDB taxonomy): Bacteria > Pseudomonadota > Alphaproteobacteria > Sphingomonadales > Rhodothalassiaceae > JBHJGS01. Next base: position 77,992 of record JBHJGS010000003.1, read on the forward strand.
CCGCCCTATTATTCCGCCACCAATGATGGTCGGCTGTTTGAAGTGACTGTGCTGGACGGCGAGACGGTGACGTTGGAGCCCATCCACACTTTCGCCCTGGGTCTGGACGGGCGCCTGGTTCAGGTGGATTTTCCCGCCGAAGACCAATTTGTGTTCGATCCGACACGGCCCTGCTCGGACGGCGACCAGGAGGCCGAGGACATCGTCACTATCACCGATGCCGGCGCACCAGTGTCTGAAGACGTCGCGGCGCCGGCGCTATCGGACATGATGGCGCTCGCCCTGGCGCAGAATGTCCTCGGGTTCGACATCGATCTGCTCAGCCTGGAGTTCGGATCCTTCTAAAGGACGCCCCTTCACCATCGGGTCGCCCGGTCGTGAAGGGGCCCGCAACCGAGGGCGCCTGTGCCGGCAAGCCAGGCGCCCACCTCTGCCCCTTATTTCCAGGACATCCCCATGCTCGCCGCGCTTGCTGCTCTGAGCCTTCTGACCACGGAGTGCCATTCCCGTCAGGGCTATGAAGGCCCGCCGCCCCGTCAAAGACCCGCTGAGGCCAGCGTGCCGGTTCAGGCCCCACCCTTTGTCCCAGCCGACCTGACCCTCACCAACACCCTAGACCGCGCCGCCATGGGCTTTGCCGGGCGGGCGCCGGCCTGGAGTCTGGCGGTTGCGCGTCCGGGCCGCGGGCTCTGGTCGCAGACGATCGGCGCGGAGCCCGGCGCCCGCTTCCACGCCGCCTCGATCGGCAAATCGATGACGGCTGCGGTGATTCTGCAACTGGTCGAAGAGGGGCGCTTGACCCTCGACGACACGCTCGACACCTGGCTTGCCGATCTGCCCAATGCCGCTTTGGTCACCATCGATCATCTGCTGTCCAACCGCTCCGGCTATTTTCTTCAGCGCGAGGAGCCACAGGGCCCGACATCGGGCGACGACATCACGCCCGAAGCCACGTTCAAGCGGCTTCACAGCGGCGGGGTGCTGTTCTGCCCCGGCACAAACTGGGCCTATTCCAATGTCGGCTATATGCTGCTGGGCCGTATTATCGAGATGGTAGACGGGCAGTCGTTCGAAGCCGCCCTGACCCACCGCCTGCTGGAGCCGCTTGGGCTGCGTGACACCCTGGTCTTGACGCCTGAGACGGCGGACCCCCGCCTGGTGGACGGCCATGATGGCGGCGCACCGGTGGACGGGCCGCGCCCTGGCCAGGGCTTCGCCGCCGCCCCGGTAGCAACCACCGCGGAAGACCTGGTGCGCTGGTGGCGCGCCCTGCTGACCGGGGAGGTGGTCTCAGCTCAGACACTTGACCTGATGACACGGCGAAGCTGGCCGCTGTTCGGCAGCGAGACACTGTCATACGGGCGTGGCATGCAGATCGCCCATTTCAATGATGGGCCCGGTCCGATGATCATGCATTCCGGCGGCATCGACGGCTTCAGCGCCACGGTCGCCTGGCTGCCCGCGCACAACAGCTTCGCCGCGGTGCTGGTCAATGACCGCAGCGTGCCCGCAGAAGCGGCCTTATGGGCCCTGGTCCGGGCTCTGCCGGCCGCCCCGCCGCAATCCCCCGCGCCCAGATCACGCAGATCGCCCGGACCGCCCAAACGTGGCATCCAAATCCCCTGAGAGGCGCCGGCGGAGCGGCTTGGTCTGCGCCGCCGGCCAGGGCGATCCAGACGCAAGCGCCTTGAATCGGGCATGGGAGTTCGACACAATCCATTAACGATTAGTTGCCCACCCTTGGCCGCGCCCGGGAGACGTTCGCATCATGACGCCTTGGTCTGGATCACCGGGAAAAGGCCGCGCCACACCGGCGGCTGGCCTCGATCCGACATGGCATGATCGGCCGGCCAAGGCCACGCTTGAGGCGCTCCAAACACAGCCTTTCGGCCTGAGTGACAGCCAGGCGGCAGAAAGGCTACAGCATCACGGGCCCAACCGCCTGCCCGAGGCCAAGCGTGACAGTCCGCTGATCCGCTTTTTGCGGCAGTTCAACAATGTGCTGATCTACGTGCTGATCGCGGCGGCCGCCACCACAGCCGCGCTTGGCCATTTCGTCGATACCGGCGTGACCCTGGCTGTGGTGTTTCTGAACGCGGCGATCGGCTTTTTTCAGGAGGGCAAGGCGGAACGCGCCCTTGGGGCGATCCGCGCCATGCTGGCGCCCAAGGCAACCGTGATGCGCGGCGGCCAGCGCCGCCACATCGACGGCGCAGAGGTGGTGCCCGGGGACATAGTGATTTTGGAAGCAGGCGACCGGGTGCCGGCGGATCTGCGGCTGACCGAAACCCGCGGCTTGAAGATCGAAGAGGCGGTGCTGACCGGCGAATCGGTGCCCGCGGAAAAGATCGTCGACCCGGTCGCGGCCGAGGCGCCCCTGGGCGACCGCCGCTCGATGGCCTTCTGCGGCACCCTGGTGGCCGGCGGCCAGGGCCGCGGCGTGGTCGTGGCTACCGGGGCTGAGACCCAGATCGGCCGGATTAGCGGGCTGATCGCCACGGTGCAGACGGTGACCACGCCCCTGGTGCGGCAGATGGGCGTGTTCGCGCGCTGGCTGACCGCGATGATCTTGGGGTTGGGCGCGCTGATCCTGCTGACCGGCCTGGTGCTGGGCAGCTATGGCTTCCGCGACCTGTTCATGGCGGTGGTCGGCCTGTCAGTGGCGGCGATACCGGAAGGGCTTCCGGCGATCCTCACCGTGACACTGGCGATCGGCGTGGAAGCCATGGCGCGGCGCCAAGCCATCGTCCGGCGGCTACCGGCGATCGAGGCGCTGGGCTCGGTCACCGTGATCTGCTCGGACAAGACCGGCACGCTGACCAAGAACGAGATGACCGTCGCCTCCGTGGCGACGGCGGCCCGGCTGTTCACCGTGACCGGCGCGGGCTATGCCCCGCACGGCGCGATCCGTCTGGAGGGCGCGGATATTGCGGTGGCCGACTATCCCTTGCTGGCGGAAATGGCCAAAGCCGCCTTGCTGTGCAACGACGCGGACCTGCGCGAGGCCAATGGGAGCTGGCAAATCCTTGGCGATCCGATGGAAGGGGCGCTGGTCAGCTTCGCCGCCAAGGCCGGCCTGGAGACCGAGTTCGTGCGCCGCGCCCATCCCCAAACCGACGCGATCCCATTCGACGCGCAGCACCGATTCATGGCCAGCCTGCATCATGATCATGAGGGCCAAGCGGCGATCTATGTGAAGGGCGCGCCGGAACGGCTGCTGGCCATGTGCAGCCAACAGCATGACGGCGACGGCGCGATCACGACCTTGGATCCGGACTATTGGCACAGCCGCGCCCAGGCGATCACCGCAGACGGTCAGCGCGTGCTGGCGATCGCGATGAAGCAAAGCCACAGCGCGCATCGCGACCTGCTGTTCGGCGATGTGGAGGACGGGCTCACGCTGCTCGGCCTGGTCGGGTTGATCGATCCGCCGCGCGACGAGGCGGTTGCCGCTGTGGCTGATTGCCGGACCGCCGGCATCCGCGTGAAGATGATCACCGGCGATCATGCCGGCACCGCCGCCGCCATTGCCCGCCAGCTGGGCCTGGCGAACACCGACGCGGTGCTACAGGGCGTGGAGCTGGACCGGCTGAGCGATGAAGAGCTGCGCGGCCGCGCCGCAGCGGTGGATGTGTTCGCGCGCACCAGTCCTGAACATAAGCTGCGCCTGGTGCAAGCGCTGCAAGCCGGCGGCGCGGTGGTGGCGATGACCGGCGACGGGGTGAATGACGCGCCGGCGCTGAAGCGCGCGGATATCGGGATCGCGATGGGCCAGAAGGGCACGGAAGCGGCCAAGGAGGCTGCCGAGATCGTGCTGGCTGACGACAATTTCGCCACCATCGCACAGGCCGTGAAGGCGGGCCGCACGGTCTATGACAACCTAAAAAAGGCGATCATCTTTCTGCTGCCGGTCAATGGCGGCGAGTCGCTCAGCCTGGTGTTGGCGATCCTGCTGGGTCTGACGCTGCCGATCACGCCGGTGCAGATCTTGTGGGTGAATATGGTCAGTTCCGTGCTGCTGGCGATGACCTTGGCGTTTGAGCCCGCCGAGCCGGATATCTTGCGCCGTCCGCCGCGCCGCCCGGATGAGCCGGTGCTGTCCGGCTTTGTGATCTGGCGGGTGGTTCTGGTGTCCTTGCTGTTCTCCGCTGGCATCTTCGGCAGCTTTTCGATCGCTCAAGCCCAAGATATCGATCTGGAAACCTCGCGCACAATCGCGGTCAATGCTTTGGTGGTGATGGAGATCTTCTATCTATTTTCCGTGCGTTATTTGAACAATCCGTCCCTAACCCTGCGCGGCGTGTTGGGCACCCGGCCGGTGCTGATCGCGGTCAGCGCGGTGACGGCGCTGCAGTTTCTGTTCACCTACGCCCCGTTCATGGAAGCGTTTTTCGACACCCGGCCGTTGGGGCTGGTCACCGGCCTGTGCATCATCGGGATCGGCATCGCCTTCCTGATCCTGCTTGAGCTGGAGAAGCGCCTGCGCCGCGCCCTGGGGAACCGCCGACAGGAGCGTATGGCATGAGCGACGCGCTGGCCGGATATGTCTTCTACGAGATCGCGGCCCTTCTGGTGCTCGCCGCCGGCATCGGCTTTCTGGGTCTGCTTTTGCGCCAGCCGCTGATCGTCAGCTTCATCGCGGTCGGCATCCTGGCAGGGCCCTCGGTGCTCGATATCGCTCAGGCCGAGGCCCATATCGACCTGTTGGCGGAACTGGGCATCGCGCTGTTATTGTTCCTGGTCGGGCTAAAGCTCGACTTGAAGCTGGTGCGCACCTTGGGGCCGGTGGCGCTGTTGACTGGGCTGGGCCAGGTGCTGTTCACCTCCCTGTTCGGGTTTCTGATCGCCCTGGCGCTGGGCTTTGAGGCGGTCACCTCGCTCTACATCGCGGTTGCCCTGACCTTTTCCTCAACCATCATCATCGTCAAGCTGTTGTCGGACAAGCGCGAGATCGACAGCCTGCACGGCCGCATCGCCCTGGGCTTTCTGATCGTGCAAGACCTGGTCGTGGTGCTGTCGATGATCATCCTGTCCGCCCTGGGCGTGGGCGAGGCCGGCAGTGGCGCGGCCGACATTGCCCGCGTGTTCGGCTATGGCGTGGCGATGCTGGCCGGTGTCGGTCTATTCGTGCGCTTCCTGGCCAATCCGTTGACCGAGCGGCTGTCCGAGGCACCGGAACTGCTGGTCTCCTTCGCCATCGGCTGGGCGGCGATGCTGGCAGCGCTGGGCCATTATCTGGGCTTCGGCAAGGAATTGGGCGGGCTGTTGGCCGGGGTGTCGCTGGCCTCCACGCCGTTTCGCGAAGCCATCGCCGCGCGTCTCGCCTCCTTGCGGGACTTTCTTCTGCTGTTTTTCTTCATCGCATTGGGCGCCAGCCTGGACCTGGCGGTGCTGGGCGAGAATGTGCCCGCCGCGCTGATCTTCTCCGCCTTTGTGCTGATCGGCAATCCCTTGATCGTGCTGGCCATCATGGGGGCGCTGGGCTATGCCAAGCGCACCGGTTTCCTGGCCGGGCTGACGGTCGCCCAGATCAGCGAATTCTCCCTCATCTTCATGGCCATGGGCGTGACGCTGGGCCATGTCGCCGGTGACGCCTTGGGCTTGGTGACCCTGGTGGGGCTGATCACCATCGCGGTGTCCACCTATATGATCACCTATTCGCATCGGCTCTATGCCGTGGCCGAGCCGGTTCTGGGCGTGTTCGAGCGCCGGCGCCGCCGTGCAGACGCCGGGGCCGCCGATCTCCACCCCAGCGGCATCGACGTGGTGCTGTTCGGACTGGGCCGCTATGGCCTGGGCATTGCCGAGCAGTTGCGCGCGGCAGGCCGCACGGTTCTGGGCGTTGATTTCGACCCCGAGGCCGTGCGATTTGCCCGGGCGCGTGGCTTTCACACTCTGTTCGGCGATGCCACGGACCCCGAATTCCTAGCGCATCTGCCGCTCAGTGGCGTCAGCTGGGCTGTGCTGGCGGTGCCTGAACATGCCACCGGCGTCAGCCATGACGACCCGCGACGCGCGCTGATCCGCGGATTGAGAGACCAGCGCTTCGGCGGCCGCATCGCCGTGGCCGCCCATAATGAGACCAGCGCGGCGGCCTATCGCGCCATCGGCGCCGATCTTGTGCTGCTGCCCTATCGCGACGCTGCGGCCCAGGCAGCGGACCTGGTGCTGGGCGAAACCACCGCGCCGGTGGTAACGGCGGCAGACCCGCAGGGCCAGCGGGAATTCGCCGCATGACCGGGACCGCGGGCTTCCGCCATCTCCTGGTCTATTGCGCGCTCACCGAGGATGACGCCGCGCTGCTCAGCTTCGCCGCCCGATCAGCCCAGGCATGGGATGCGACAGTCACGCTGTTGGGCGTGGTCGACCTGCCGGCGGACCTGGACCGGGTGGCCCGCGTGTTGAAGATCGCCCCGCCGGAGTTGCGCAATCGACTGGTCCAGGGCCGCCGCGATCGGCTTGAGGCGCTGAAGGCGCAGGCCATGCCGGACCTGGATGCCCGCATCGAGATCGCCACCGGCAAGCCGTTCATCGAAGTGATCCGCTATTGCCTGCGCCATGATGCGGACCTGGTCGTGAAGACCGCCGAACGGCTGGACGGGCTGAACCGGTTCTTGTTCGCCAGCACCGATCAGCATCTGCTGCGCAAATGCCCCTGCCCGGTGTGGCTGCGCCTGCCCGGCGCGCCCGGCACAGGCAGCACCGTGCTTGCCGCGGTGGATGTGGACGAGACCGCGGCCAGCGAGCCGGACACGCTGGCCGGCCTGAACCGGCGCATCGTGATGAGCGCCCTGCGCGCCGCAGGCCCTGGCGGCACCGCCCACCTGCTGCATGTCTGGGATGTGCCGGGCGAAGGGTTGGTGCGGCTATGGTCCGGTGCTGACAGCGCTGATCGGGTGGTTCGCGACTATGTCGCCGGCGTTGAGGCCAGCCTGCGTCGCGGCCTAGAGCGGTTGGTGGCCGAAGCCCGCGCGGCGGAGCCGGATCTGGTGGACGCCGTGCGGCTGATCCCCCGACTGGCGCGCGGATCGGCGCGGACGGTGATCCCGGAACAGGTGACGCATCTGGGCGCGGATCTGCTGGTTATGGGCACGATCGCCCGCACCGGCGTGCCCGGCTTCATCATCGGCAATACCGCAGAAGACATCCTCAATGGCGTCGATTGCTCGGTGATGACCGTGAAACCGCCGAACTATATCAGCCCGGTGCGACTGGACGCCGGCTCCTAAGAGGCCAAACCGGGTCGAACCAATTGACCGCTTCATGCTGCAATCGGTCGCACGGGACCGGTGTGCCCGCGGCGGCGCGATAACAGGTCTTTAAGTGACCGTCCTTATCTTATTATTTGTAAGGTTCGCACTTAAAGATAGAAGAAGCCATACATGCCCTCGAAAAGTTCGCCTGCCTCGCTCGACAACCGCACGCCCCTGCCCGGACAGATCGCGATGGAGGAAGTGACCGGCCTCCTCCAAGCCGCGGAGCGATTGGCCAATCTCGGCCACTGGCGCTACGACCTTTTGTCGGAAGACGTTTATTGGTCTGACGAAGTTTTCCGCATCCACGGCTATGAAGTGGGTGAAATCCTGCCCACCCTTCAAGAGAGCATCGCTGCCTATCATCCTCAGGATCAGCCGATTGTTCGCAGCGCCATCGACGCAGCGATCGCAACCGGCCAGGGATGGTGTCTTGAGCTTCGCCTGATCCGTCGCGACGGTGAGGAACGGCGGGTTCGGTCCAAGGGAACGCCCTTGCTCGTTTCCGGGGCCGTGGTGTCCGTGTTCGGCGTGTTCCAGGACATCACCGAAGAAGCCGACTGTGCCAAGCACCATCAACTCCTGCGCCGCCTGGTCGAGGAAACGCCGGAAGGCGTCATTATCACGGACAAGCGCGGCCGGGTGCAGTGGAGCAATCCGGCCATGACGGTCTTGTGCGGCTACCGGCCTGACCAATTGCTCGGCCAAAAGCCCGGCCGCTTGCTGCAAGGGCCTGAAACCTGCCGCGAAACCGTGGCCTATATCCGCGCGCAGCTGGACGCCGCACAGCCGGTGAAGGCGGAACTGCTCAACTACCGCAATGACGGAACGCCCTATTGGGTGCGCCTGTCGATTTTCCCGAAATTCGATCAGTCCGGCGACGTGGAGCATTTCATGTCGATCGAGACCAATATCACTCAGGAGAAGGAAGCCGAGCAGGCGCTGACCTGCCATCGCCAGGCGCTGGAGAAGGCCAATTTCCAGCTCGACCGGCAGCGCCGAGCCGCTGAATGCCTGGCGCGGGACCATGAACAGGCGCGGCATTGCCTGGAACAAGAAATCAAGCAGCGCAAGATGCTGGAGGCGGATCTGCGCAAACTTGCCCTTTATGATGCTCTGACCGGCCTGCCCAGCCGCCAACATTTTTTGATGCGCTGTGCTCAGGAGATCGCCCGCGCCCGCCGCTTCGGCCGTCCCGTGGCACTGATGATGATCGACATCGACCATTTCAAGGCGATCAACGACGGCCACGGCCATGCCATAGGCGACGAGGTCCTGCGCGCCACCGGCCGTCTGATCGCCGACAGCGTCCGCGAAGGCAGCGATTTCGCCGGTCGGCTCGGCGGCGAGGAATTCTGCATCGTGGCTGCGGAAACCACGGCGGCTGACGCCATGGTTCTGGCCGAACGCCTGCGCGCGGGCTTCCGGGGTCTGCGTGTCTCGGGCGCCGGCAAGGGCGTGCGCGTGACCTGCAGCTTTGGTGTCGTCTCCCTGGCCGCCGGGGACGGCGTGAACGAGCTCTTGGTGCGGGCTGACACAGCCTTGTACGAAGCCAAACGCCTCGGCCGAGACCGGGTGCAGATGGCAGCGTGAGCGTCGGCAAACGCCCTGTCAGCCCTCGCCCGCCTGAGCCCCTGCCCGCCTCAACTTTCGCCCGCCTTAGCCCTCACCTGCATCGCCCCATTGCGCCTGATAGGCCGTGGGATCGCAATGATTGGCCTGAAACACGCGCGTCCGCTCGTCGGCCGATAGCCGATCAAAATCCGCCTGCGCTCGGCCGCCCAGGCAGTATTCCGGCGCCTGCATCAAGATGTCGACGCGTTCGAACGGGGCGGGGTCCAGGCGCAACTGCACCGGCTGCCGGTCGCTGACACTTTCCAGCATGACGCGGGCCAGATAATCCCAACTATATTGGATGTGAAAGGCGAAGGTCCGGCCGCTGGGCGGGTGATAGGCAACCGAGCGGACAAAGCCGGTCGCGGTTTTGGTCGGCACCGCCACGGTGGCATAGCCGTTGGCCGCCAGGATCGCCTCCCAATAATCATTGATCTTCTTGTGCCGGCCGGCGCTGTTGGTCTCCGGCTGCTTGGGCAGCAGATCCAAGATCAACGTCTCGCCGGGATTGCGGAAATCCAGCACCAAAGGGTCGGCCGCCGCAGGCACGGCACTCAGCCAGAAGAGCAACAAAAGGCGCATTGGTTTCTCCCCGGTCCGCGGCGCGGGGCCCAGTATAGCCTGTCTTACCGCCCACGCCCCTCAACATTATCATAGACCGGACCAAAATCCTTGGGTCTTGGCGTCACGCCGGCAGCCGGGGTATAGCAGCCTCCCATTATTGCCCGGAGCAAGCCCGTGATAGCCGTGATCGCCTGGTTCGAACGCTGGCTGGATCCGTATCCCGCCGATCCGCCCAGCCAGCCGCCGCACCGGCTGTGGGCCTTTTTGTGGCACTATTGGAAGCCCGCCTGGCCGATGCTGGTGGGTGTGGCGGTCACCGCCGCCTTGGTCTCGCTGTTGGAGGTCGTGCTTTACGGCTTTCTGGGCCAGCTGGTCGACCGCCTGGCTCAAGCTGAGCGCGCCAGCTTCCTGGCCGATTATGGCTGGGAACTGGCCGGCATGGCAGCGATTGCCGTGATCCTCCTACCGCTGGTGGCGCTGGGCCATGGCCTGACGCTGTTTCAGGGCATTCTGGGTCCCTTGGCCATGCGCGTGCGCTGGCTGGGGCATCGCTGGCTGCTCGGCCAGAGCCTGAGCTTCTTTCAGGACGATTTCGCCGGTCGCATTGCCACCAAGCTGATGCAGACCTCGCTGGCGGTGCGCGAGGTGGCGGTGAAGCTGCTGGGCGTGCTGATGTATGTGTCGGTCACCTTTCTGGCCATTCTGGCGCTGCTGGCGCAGGCGGACTGGCGCCTGACCCTGCCGCTGATCGCCTGGCTGGCGGCCTATATCGTGCTGATGCGGCTGTTACTGCCACGCTTGCGCCGGGCCTCGGAGGCGCAGTCGGACGCCCGCTCGGTGATGACCGGGCGCATCGTCGACAGCTACAGCAATTTCGCCACCATCAAGCTGTTCGCCCATACCCGGCGGGAGGAGGGGTATGCCCGCGACGGCATGGACGGCTTCCTGCAGACGGTGTTCTGGCAGATGCGGTTGGTGACCGTGATGGAATTCAGCCTTTACCTGATCAACGGCGCCATGCTGGCCGGGCTGGGCGCGCTGTCGATCGGTTTGTGGCTGACCCAGAGCATCGGGCTGGGCGCCGTGGCGGTCGGGCTTGCCGTGGCGTTGAGGCTCTCCGGCATGGCCCATTGGGTGATCTGGGAGGTCTCCGACATTTTCGAGAATATCGGCACGGTCTATGACGGCCGCGCCATCCTGTCCCGCGCGCAAGGTGTGATCGACGCGGAGGACGCCACGCCGCTGAGCGTGCGCGAGGGGCGCCTGCGCTTTGAGGACGTCACCTTCCATTACGGCAAGGGCGCCGGCGTGCTGCAGTCGCTCACGCTTGACATCGCGCCGGGCGAAAAGATCGGCCTGGTCGGCCCCTCCGGCGCGGGCAAGACCACGCTGGTGAACCTGGTGTTGCGCCTATTCGATCTGGAGGGTGGTCGCATCCTGATCGACGGCCAGGACATCGCGCAGGTAACGCAAGAGAGCCTGCGTGCCCAGATCGCCATGGTGACCCAGGATGTCTCGCTGCTGCACCGCTCTGTGCGCGACAATATCCTGTACGGCCGGCCCGATGCGGACATGGACCAGGTGATCGCCGCGGCGCAACGTGCTCAGGCCGACGGCTTCATCCGCGACCTGCGGGACGCCAAGGGCCGCACCGGTTATGACGCCCATGTCGGCGAGCGCGGCGTGCGGCTGTCCGGCGGCCAGCGCCAGCGCCTGGCCATCGCCCGGGTGTTCCTGAAAGACGCGCCGATCCTGCTGTTGGACGAGGCGACCTCGGCCCTGGACCTGGAGGTCGAAGCGGCGATCCAGGACAGCTTAGGCCGCCTGATGGCCGGCAAGACGGTGATCGCCATCGCCCACCGCCTGTCCACCATCATCTCCATGGACCGTCTGGTGGTGATGGATAAGGGCCGCATCGTGGAAATGGGCACACATCAGCAGCTGCTCGACCAGGGCGGCCTCTACGCCCGCCTCTGGGCCCGCCAATCCGGCGGGTTCCTCGGCGAAACCGTGGCAACAGCGGCAGCGGAATAAGCCGCGCAGACCCCCTCTCATTGCGGCCAGAACCGGATCGAGACACCGGTTTTGCCCGAGCCCTTCTATCATGCGGCCAGCCGCCCACTTCGCCGCACCCTCGCCGGTTGACTGCGACGCATTTGCACCTTATGGCTCAGATCTGCAAACCAGTCGCATGATCAGTTTCAAATGCTTCAAGGGGGCGCACAGATGGCAGGGGGCCGCACGGGTCAGCGGTGGATTGGGCGATGGGCGGCAGCGGCCGCGGTGGCGGCGCTGCAGGCTGGCGCTGCACAGGCGCAGGAGCGCGCGCCACAACCGGAGGATGAAGAGACAGTCCAAGAGCTGGAAGAGGCGCGACGCGAGGGCCGGCTGGAGGAGATGGTGGTGTTCGGCAGTCGGCTGGGCCGCTATGGCGTGCGCGAAGCCAGCACCGGCCTGCGCACCGAGGCCGACGTCCTGGACATTCCCGGCAATGTCAAGGTCATCCCCGAGGCGCTGATCGAGGATCAGGCCGCCTTCACCGTCAGCGAGGCGCTTCAGAATGTCAGCGGCGTCAGCTTCGTCACTGGCGGCGAGGGGGCGGGCATCTTTTCCCGCGGCTTCGGCGCCTTGGTGCTGCGCGACGGCTTTCTGCGCTCGGAATTCACCGGCGGTGACGTCAATGCCACGGATCTGAACACCGCCAATATCGATCGCATCGAGGTGCTGAAGGGCCCGGCCTCGGTGCTGTACGGCCGCACCAATCCCGGCGGCCTGATCAATCTGGTGACCAAGCGGCCGAAGCCGGAGCTCTTCACCGCCCTGGGCTTTTCGGCCGGATCCTTCGATTTGTATCGCGGCACGCTGGATATCTCCGTGCCGGTTGCACCGAAGCACGGCGTCGGCATCCGCCTGGTCGGCGCCTATGAAGACAGCGGCAGCTTCCGCGATGTGGTGGAGAATGAAATCGCCCTGGCCGCGCCCAGCATCGCCTGGCAGATCGGACCGGACACCTATGTCTCCCTGGCCGCGGAATATGCCCGGGTGGAGGCAGTACCGGACAATGGGGTGCTGATCGATGAGACTGGCGCCATTCTAGACGGTTTGAGCCGGGAGACCTTCCTGGGCGAGCCGACCGATTTTCAGATCGATGAGCGCGTCCAACTGTTCTTCACCTTCGATCATCGCCTCAATGATGTTTGGCGGGTGCGCGCCCGGGCAACCTATTCAGACACCGACAATCTGCTGAACACCACCGCCCCGGAGGTGGTTCTGGACGATGGCGTCAGCGTGGAGCGCTTCTTCACCATCTCCGAGTTCAATTTCGAGGATGTCCGCACCGAGCTTCAGGCGCAGGCGGACTTCTTTCTCGCCGGCCGGCCCAATCAGATCCTGGTCGGCGTCGACTATGCGCATCGCAACACCGAATCGGTGTTCGGCGGCGCGCTGGCCGGCCCGCTCAACATTTTCGATCCGATGTTCGGCGATACCCAGCTGTTCGATTTCGACGGCAATCCCACCGACAGTGTGGCCTTCGGCTTCCAGCAACAATTGGAGCGTGATTCGATCGGCGGCTTCCTCCAGCACCGCCTGGATCTGACCGATCAGCTGATCCTGGTCTCCGGTGTGCGGGTCGATCATATCGAGCAACGCGCGGCCGAAGGCGCCGCCGGGAACTTCGACGAGATCGTGCTGGAAGACACGCCTGACGGGGTCGACACTGAGGCTTCGCCGCGCGTCGGCCTCGTCTATCAGCCGACCGAGCACCTGTCGCTCTACTTCCAATGGTCGCGCTCCTTCCAGCCGCCCAACGGCGTGCCGATTGATGCCAGCGGCAGCGTGCTGGAACCGGAGACCGGCCGATTGTTCGAAGCCGGCGTCAAAGTCGACTTTGCCGGCCTGTCCGCCACCTTGGCGGGCTTCCGCATCGACCGCGACCAGGTGCCGTTCTTCGATCTGGTCACCGGCGCCTTCCTGGCCGCGGGCGAACAGCAGAGCCAGGGCCTGGACTTCGATCTGCAAGGCGAAATCCTGCCCAGTTGGAACATCAATTTCGCCTATGCCTTCATCGATGCGGAGGTCACCGAGGACGGCTTCGTGCCCTCCGGCTCCGCGCTGCAGGATATCCCGCGCCACAGCGTCAATCTCTGGTCGGTCTATGAATTCGAGGCCGGACCGCTGGATGGGCTGGGGCTGGGCGGCGGCATCCGCTATGTCGGCGACCGCGCGGCCAATCCGGACAACAGCTTCTTCCTGCCGTCCTTCGTGCAGGTCGACGCCACCATCTTTTATGAATGGAATGAGCGGGTTACCCTGCGCCTGAATGCCCTGAACATCACCGATGAGGACATCCTCTTGAATGCCGGCAGTGACTTCACCGTCAATCCCGGCGCGCCGCGCAGCTTCATCGGCACTGTGTCGGTAAAATTCTGAGCCGGCGGGAGACGGCGCCATGAAACGCGTGATGTTTCAACTGCATTTGTGGACCGGGCTGACACTGGGTCTGGTGATCAGCCTGATCAGCCTGTCCGGCAGCGCCATCGTGTTTCAGCCGGAGATCGACCGCTGGCTGAACCCGGGACTTCTAACAGCCGAGCCGACGCGCGCGACCGCACCGCTGGACACGGTTATCGACACAGCCTTCAGCGCCTATCCCACCCAGGCACCGCCGAGCTTTTCCGCATTTTCTTATCCGCGCACCGAAAACGGCGTGTTCCGCGTGCTGATGAAGGAAGGCTTCGAGCCCGGCGACGCGCCCTTTTTCGAGGCGATGGTGCATCCGGGCACAGGCGCCTTGTTGGGCACGCGCGACGTTGATGAGCCGCTGGTTTATTGGCTGCTCAATCTGCACGCCACCTTGCTTTTGGGCGAGGATGGCGGGGGCGAGAGGATCGTGGGCCTGGCCGGCAGCCTGGGCCTGCTCTTTTTCATCGTCACCGGGCTGTGGCTGTGGTGGCCGGGGATCCGGCGCTTTGCCCGCGGCTTCCGCCTGCGTCTGCGCGCCGGGCTGGACACCGCCTTGCGCGACAGTCACCGCGTTCTGGGTGCGCTGGCCTTGATCCTGTTGTTCCTGCCGGTTGTCAGCGGCGCCTTCATCGTGTTCCCCGACACCATGGCGGCTCCGGTGCAAGCGCTGTTGCCGACCGGCACGGATGAGGACATTCCGGCAATCACTCCTGCCGGCCGCACAGCCTTGCCGGCTGAGCGCCTTCTGGCGGCGGCTAAGGCCGCGGTGCCCAACGGCACGGTCACGGGCTTCTTCCCGCCGGGCGGCCCGGACGGCTATTTCCAGTTCCGGCTGCAGCGCCCCGGCGAGCCGGACCAGCATTATACCCAAGGCCGGGTGCAGGTGCTGGTGAACCCCTATGCGCCGGAGCAGCTTTATGTCCGCGACGAGGCGGCATGGCCGATCGGCGACCGGCTGACCCGGGTGTGGATGTTTCCCACCCACACCGGCGAGATATTCGGCCTGCCCGGCCGCATCCTGATCTTCCTGTCCGGCCTGGTCGCCCCGATCCTGTTCGTCACCGGGCTGTTGACCTGGGCCCGCCGGAAGACCCGCAAGGCCAAGCGTGCCCAAAAAGCCCGCGAACGCATGGCGTCATAGCTTTCATGGCCCCTTGGCGCACGGCCATTCCGTTGAGCAACCGCCCTACCCCGGCAGCTCTCGCTGGAAGCGGGACTTGCTCAGCTGGGCGGTAGCGATCAGGCGGTGGTCAGCGGCCGTCGGGCACTTATAGGCGTGGCACAGGGTGAACACAGCCGTGCGGCCGGCGCGCAGGATCTCCGCCTGGAATTCCACCCGCATGCCCCGCGGCGCCGGCGACATCAGATTGACCGACAGCGCCGTGGTCAGGGCATATTCGCTCTCGCTCAGCGCCGGCAGCGTGGCCAGCATGGAGGTCACGTCCATCATCGAATAGATCACCCCGCCGTGCAGGGTGTGGCCCAAATTGTCGATCGCCTCGGTCACAGTCAGGCCGGTGCGGCAGAAGCCGGCCCGCTGTTCCAGCAGCTCCACGCCCATATAGCGTTGATAGGCATGATCCATCAGGGTTTGTGACAGCGCGGCGGCATGAGCGGGGATCTCGGACATGGCCGTTCCTTACAAGGCGCGGGCGATCAGCATGGTCATGACCTCCTCGCTGCCGCCGCCGATCGCGGCCAGCTTGGCATCGCGGTACAGCCGTTCGACCAGGGACGGCGCGAAGCACCCATGCGCGCCGTGCAGCTGCACCGCCTCCCGGGCGCACAGCTCGACCAGCGCTGTGGCGCTGTTCTTGGCGATGGCGATATCGACCGGGTCTGGCCTGCTTTGCGCCAGCAGGGTCTCGACCAAGACTTGGACCAGGCGCAGCTGCCGCTTCATCTCCGCCAACCGGAACGCCACGGCCTGCTTCTTGAGCAGCGGCGCGCCGCCGACATGGCGGGCCTTGGCCCAGTCCACCGCCGCCTGAAACGCCAGCTCCGCGCTGGTCAGCGCCATCACCGACAGGTTCAGCCGCTCCAGCGCCAAGGCAGACTGCAGCCCGGCCATCGCCTCCGGCCCCTCAGCGATCAGGCGCGCCGGCGCGGCATCGAAGCGGATGTCGCTGATCGGCAGCGCCCGCCAGCCCATGGGCGTCAAGTCCTTCGCCGAGACGCCGTGGCCGGTGTTAACCAGATACAGCCCCAGCGTCGGCCCCGCCATGGCCGTGACGATCAGCCAATCCGCGCGCGAGCCATTGCAGATAAAGGTCTTGCGGCCGCTGATGTGCCCGGTGGTGGGGTCAACCACGGTCTCGGTGTTGCGCAGATCGCTGCCGGCCTGAGGTTCGGTCAACGCCAGCGCGATCAACTGACGCCCGGCCAGCACGGCGGGGCCGACCTCCTGCAACAAGCCCGGCGCGCCGTCGCCCAGCACCGCCAGGCTGACCAGATGCGAGCCCAGCCCCATGGGCACGGCCTGCGCGCCTGATCGGGTCAAGCCGCGCAGGAGGGCGGCTTTCAGGCCCAAGGGCGCGGCCAGCACCGCCTGCGGGTCGTCCGCGGGATGGCCGAGGCTGAGAAGCCCCGCGTCACCGGCGAGCGCATGCAAAGCCAAAGGATACGCCCCCTGGGCTTCCCAATCGCCAAGCCCAGGCGCGATCTGCGTCTGCACAAAGCGCGCCAGGCGCTCGTTAAAGGCGCCGGTCACGGCGCCCGCTGGGGCAAGGGCCTGTGCCATGAAATACCCTGGGCTGAAGGCACTGTCGCCGATCACACCATGGTCAGCTGATCGGACACCGGCACTGACAAATTATAGCGTTTCTGCAGAAGGCAAAGGCTGACCAGTTCCATGATCATCGGGTCCAGCCGGGCCTGCTCCGGCGCCGGCATCGACGGCACCTTGGCGATCAACGCCCGCACCGCCTTGGCATCGAAGAAGGGCAGATCATTCAGCAGTCTGCTGGAAAGGGTGTCCTGCACCAGTTGATACAGCGGCCCGTCGGTGAAGAAGGTCGCCGGCGGGGCACGGAAATAGTGCTTCTTACGCTGGTACAAACCGTCCGGCAGGAACGGGCGCATGGCCTCGCGGAAGGCGTATTTCTCGCGCCCGCCGCGGATCTTGTAATGCACCGGCAGGCGCGCGGCCTGCTCGACCAGATGATGGTCCAGGAGCGGCACGCGGCCCTCGATGGAATGGGCCATCTCCATGCGGTCGCCCAGCGTGGTCAGCACGAAATTGGGCAGGAAGGTCTTGGCCCACAGATACATCGACCGGTTGACCGGATCGCGCCCTTCCAGCTTGCGGTAATCCAGCCGGTTATACATCTGAAAATAGGGCTGGGTCGCCGGGAACGCCGCCGCCATGCCGGGCTGATACAGCCGCTGCAGATCCGCAAACCAGCCGGATTGATTTTGGATCCAGCCCACCGAATGGCCCAGCCGGGTCTCCAGCCAGTCAAGGTCCGGCGAGCGCTGGCCACTGCCCCATTTGGCAGCCGCTGAACGGATTTTGTCGCGCATCACGGCGATGCGGTCGGGATCCTGGTTCTCCGCGTTGTAGAGCGCCATGTCGCGGACGAAATGCGGATAGCCACCAAAGACCTCGTCCGCGCCCTCGCCGGTGATCACCGCCTTATAGCCGGCATCGCGCACCGCCCGGGACAGCAGGAATTTCGCCACGCCATGGGCATTGAAGAAGGGCGTTTCATTGTGCCACAGCGCGTCTTCGAAGGCATCGGCCAGATCCGCCTGGCGTACCTGTATGGGCCGGAAGTCCGCACCATTGAACGCCGCGGCCTCCTGCGCAAAGCGGTACTCGTCGTAGTCGGCATCCTCGTCGAACGACAGGTGGAAGGCGGGAAACGCCGCATCGTTGAGATGACTGGCCGCGCCCAACATGGCTGAGCTGTCGACCCCGCCGGACAGATAAAAGGCGATCGGCACGTCCGCGCGCAGGCGCAGCTTGACCGCCTTCAGGATCTCTTCGCGCAGATCCGCGATCACCTCGGCCTCGTTCAGGCCCTCCGCATGCGCGTCGAGCGTCTCCTGGGTCGGAAACTCCAGCTCCCAATAGGGGATCTGGCGGATCTGACCCTGACTGACGATGAGCATATGGCCCGGCTGCACCGAGGCGATGCCGTCGAACAGCGTCTGGTCGGCCAGATAGAAGGCGCGCGTGGCATAAGCGCCGCGGTTCCACACCGCCGGCATGCCGGCGCCGAGGATGGCCTTGATCTCTGAGCCGACATAGACCGTGCCGTCATGCTCGCCATAATAAAGCGGCTTCACGCCCATGCGGTCGCGCACGGCGATCAGGATATCGTTCTGGCTGTCATAGAGCACCAGCGAGAATTCGCCGCGCAGGCGCTTCAGCCCGGAGACACCGCACATGCGGTAAAGATGCAGCGCAATCTCGCTGTCGGACTGGGTGCGGAAGCGGCAGCCGGACGCCTGCAGCGAGGCTCGGATCTCCTCGAAATTGTAGAATTCGCCATTGACCAGCAGATGGACGGTGTCGTCATCGGACGCGATCGGCTGAAGACCGTTGGTCAGGCCGATAATCGACAGGCGATTATGGCCCAAGGAGACATGGCCGCGCTCGGACCGCCACAGGCCGGTCTCATCCGGTCCGCGATGGGTGATCGCGCACAGCCCCTGCCTCATCCGGGAGTCTTCGATCCGCCGCCCGTGGCGGGAATAGGTCGCTAAAAATCCGCACATCGCCTGGCCTCTCATAAAATGACATGACATCGTTCTGTTGGCCGAAAGACGGCTCCCGCAGCAGCGGTTCAGTCTTTGCGACTGCTTGGAGATTTTGTCCGATGCGACATCATATCCAATGAAATACGCGTGAAAACGGCGCCGAATTTCGTGATGTGCATGTAATAATGCGGCGCAATGTTTGTTGCGGCGCCCTGTTGACTGTAAGAGCCTGCAAAGATTGTCTTAAGACCTCAGCTCTGCCGCTGAGCATCCGGCCTGCCAGATGGCTGCAGGATGGGCGTGACCAGCTCGCGCGCCGATCGCGCTCGAGCCTTTTCCGATCAGGCAGGGTCACTTCGAGAGTCAGATTGGCCGCGAAAAGACTTTCGGATTCCGAGGGTTAGAGTGTTGCGTCCGGCCTCATTGGTCACCAAAGGGGAGCCAATGAGATCGGGCAACGCTCTCTAGCGCAATATCGCCCGATAAAAGACGGGCCGTTTCGTCCGATCCATGGCGATCGCGATCGATCCGATCATGCCCTAAAGCAGTCCCAGTTCGGTGAACACCTGGGTGACATCGTCGCCGAAATTGCGGGATTTCGACACGATCGGAACATCGGCGGGCAAATGTTCCAACGCGTGGGAGCCACGATCTTCGCTGGTCAGCAGCGCGACGGGGATGGTCTTTGTCGTCGGCATGGCGCGGATCGCACAGCAGAAATCCACGCCGGACAGGTCACGCATGATATTCGAGACGACCACCAAATCGGGCCGGATGTGCGGCACCAATTGAAACGCATCGATGGTCGACCAGACATTGGTCATGCGATAGCCGCATTCCTGCAATTCCCGCGTCACGAAGCGATTGGCGGCGGACGGCTCCATCACCAGCATCACCTCGATGTCCGAGGCGCGGATATCGGCGACATCGAATGGCTTGTCCGAGCCCTTGGCCGGCAGCCTGCGCACAAACGCAGCGATCTCCGAGGAGTCCGCCTGGAACTTCGACTCTGCGGCCTGTGCCAGACGATCGGCGAACTGCTGCACGTCGGCGATCATGCGCGCGTCCAGCGCCTTGACGTCGGTGAGATAGTCCTCCAGCCGGTGCGCCCACACGGTCAACAGCGAAATGGCAAAGCTCTGGCCCAGGCCCTTCAAGCCATGGGCTTCCCGGCGCACCTGTTCCACCGCGGCCACGGCATCGCCGCGGCCTTCGCGCAAGTCCGCGAGCAATTGATTGAGCACGGACAGGCGATCGTCGGCGGCATCCAGCGCGTCGGCGGATAGATCTTCCAGATCGGGGAAATCGGCCATGGCGATGCTGCGGTCCCTTCTGCGCTGGCGGCGTCATTGCACCATAGAAAGAGAAGCGTTACGCCTTTCTTGACGGTCACCTTCGCGTGCTTCGGCTTGACAGCCGCCCGGCTTTGGCTATTTTCCGCGCTTTCCGATTTCAGCGGCGGGGCCGGACACAGCGTTCGGCCCGTCTTTATGTGTGAAGGACCGGTTCATGGCCAAGCCAACCACCATCAAGATCCGCTTGGTGAGCACCGCGGGCACGGGCTATTTCTACGTCACCAAGAAGAATCCGCGCACCATGACCGAAAAGATGGTCATGCGCAAATACGACCCCGTTGCGCGGAAGCACGTGGAATTCAAGGAAGCCAAGATCAAATAGCGCAGCGCGCCTGCGTCGGCAGGAGCAAGGCTTGGCTGAGAAAGCGGGCGCAGCCGGACGGCCGGTTACAGCAAGAACGCCGCCATGAGAAGCAGCACCACGGCGATGATGATCGCGGCGATTTTGGAAACGCGGATGAAGCCTTCGTAGGTGGCCTTCTTCTGATCGTCGTCCATGCTGGTCTGCCTCATGTTTGTCCCCGTTGGCGCTGCGCACTCCGCGCGCCTTATAGGCAGGCCGCACGTCGCGATCAACGCTGGCGTTTCTCCCAGGTCAGCGTCTTCAAGATGCCGCGCAGGGTCTGCACCTCCTGGGACGTCAGCGCGCAATTCTGCCAGAAGGTGCGCATGGACCGGATCTGCACCTCCCGCCGGGCCTCGGAGCGGAAATAGCCGCGCTCGGTCAGCGCGGTTTCGACCTGCTCATAAAGGCCCTGCATCTCCGCCTTGGTCGCCGGCGGGTCGGGCGTATAGGGCTGCAGCGGTGCGGTGTCGTCGCCGCTCTTGAACCATTCATAGGCGTAGACGATCACCGCCTGGGCCAGATTGAGGCTGCCGAAGGCGGGGTTCACCGGAATGGTCAGAAGCGTGTCGGCCAGCGCCACCTCATCATTGTTCAGCCCGGCGCGTTCGGACCCGAACAGGATCGCCGGCCGCTGCCCGGCTGCCAGGGCCTGCCGGCTGATCGCAGCGGCCTGGGCCGGCGTTGTGACCGGCTTGGCCAGGCCGCGCGTGCGCATGGTCGAGGCGACGACGCGGTGGCAGTCCGCAATAGCGTCCTCCAGCCGGTCGAACACCACCGCCTGGTCGAGCACCTGATCAGCGCCAGCAGCGGGCGGCCCGGCGTCGGGATTGGGCCAGCCGTCGCGCGGGGCGACCAGGCGCAATTCGCTCAGGCCGAAATTCAGCATGGCTCGGGCGGTCTTGCCGATATTCTCGCCCAACTGCGGCCGCACCAGGATGATGACCGGCTGGCTCATGAGGTCAGCAGGCGGGCAAACAAGGCGGGGTCGACATTGCCGCCGGACAGCACAACCAGCGTGGTGCGGCCGGCCACCGGCAATCGGCCCGCCAACACCGCGGCCAGCGCCACCGCGCCGCCCGGCTCCACGACCAGCTTCAACTCTTCAAAGGCAAAGCGCATCGCCGCGCAAATCTCAGCCTCGGACACGACCAGGCCACCGGCGCACAGTTGCCGGTTGACCGCGAAGGTCAGGTCGCCGGGTGTCGGCGCCAGCAGAGCATCGCACAAGCTGCTGCCGCCGGGCGGATTGGTCTGCCGCGCGCCGGCGGTGAACGAGCGGGCATGATCGTCATGGCCCTCAGGCTCAACGGTATAGACGCCGATCTTCGGAAATGCCGCGGTCAAGGCCAGCGCGCAGCCCGCGGTCAAACCGCCGCCCCCGGCACAGATCAGCGCCTGATCGGGCACCCGTCCGCGCTGATGCGCCTGGTCCACCATCTCCGCGCCGCAAGTGCCCTGGCCGGCGATAATGTAGGGATCGTCATAGCTGGGCACCAGCACCGCCCCGCGGGTCGCCGACAGCTCCACCGCCAGCGCCTCGCGGCTTTGCGAGGCGCGGTCATAGGCGATCACCTCCGCGCCGAGCCGTTCGGTGTTGGCGCGCTTGATCCTCGGCGCATCGCTGGGCATGACGATGGCGGCGGGAATGCCCAGAAGCTTGGCGGCCAGCGCCACGCCCTGGGCATGATTGCCGGAGGAGAAGGCCACCACGCCGGCGCGCCGCTCCTCCGTCGTCAGGGCCGCCAGCCGGTTATAGGCGCCGCGGAACTTGAACGAGCCGGTGCGCTGCAGCACCTCCGGCTTGATCCACACGCTGCCCTCGCACAGCGCATCGAGCCGGTCGGACCGGATCAACGGGGTTGTCACCGCCTGCCCGGCCAGGCGCTGGACGGCCGGGTCGACCCAGCGGCGCAAGGTGTCGATCAGGTCGGCGTCGGTCGGGGCGGGGGCAGCGTCTAAAGGCGCGGTCATGGGCGAAAGCTCAGCGGTTTTGCCGGTGCGAAAGGGCTCCGAGACCCGCTTAGAGCAACATCTTCGGGGCCGCTGCAAGACCCAGAGTCAGAACAGATAGCGTGCGGAGAATTGGAAGAAGCGCGGCGGGGCGGCACTGGTCTGCTGGAACGGCTGGCCGGCCACCTGGATCTGGTTGGACACGGTGAAATTGACCGGAAAGCCGGTCTCGTTATTGGCGTTGAACACATTGAAGACATCCACGCGCAGCTCCAAGCCGCCGGGACCCAGGTCGATCACATAGCCCGCGCCGAGATCCACCGTCACCGCATCGTCCAGCCGGCCGGAATTGCGCGACACGCCCGGCGCACGGTCAGGATTGCCGGTGAACTGATCGGCGAAGGACAGGCCGTCGCCGTTCAGATCGACCGTGCCGAACACCGCCGCATCGGGCACCAGATTGAAGGGCTGGCCGGACTGGTACAGCAAGGCGGCCGTCAAGGACAGGCCCTGTAGCGGATACAGATTGAAGATACCGGACAGGACGTGGCGCCGGTCATTCAGCGAGGGACCGAAATCCGCGGCGAAATCATTGGCGTCATTGGCGCGGAAATTGATATCGTCGGTGTCATTTTCCAGGCGGGAGAAGGTGTAGGACAGGAACAGGTCATAAAAATCCTCCCCGCGCGTCTTCTCGACCACCACATTCAGCGCGCGATAGTCCGACATGCCGCCGGTGTCGGACACGATGATGGAGCGCGCCCCGCCAGCCGGGATCGCGCCGCCGGGGCCGATCGCCGGGCGCGTGGCATTGGCCTCTTCCGGGGACCGGGCCGTGCCCATGAACACGAACGGTTCCGGCGCATTCAGATCGATCAGGCGAAGCAGATTGCGGCCCTCGGTCAGGATGCCGTCAACGGAGACGAACCAGTCCCGCGCGAACTCCCACTGCCAGCCGATCGTCGCCTGGATGGCGAACGGATTGTCCAGGCCGAAGGGGTTGATGATCCGGCGGTCCCCGTCGAATGGAATGGTCTCGCGCAGCGCGAACAGCCCGGCGGTATCGACGCCGAAGTCCGGCCCGATGGCGCCCGGCGGCGGCGTGACCGCGAAATTGCCGTCGAAGGTGACCGCGTCGATATCGGTATCAGCGGGCAGGATGCCCTGGGCGATCAGGCTTTCCAACTGCGCGATGAACCCCGGCGAGGTGGTTGACTGCTGCAGCGCGTCGGAAATCACCGCATAGGGGATCTTCTCATAGAACAACCCTGCACCGCCGCGCAGCACCATATCGTCGCGGAAATTCCAGTTGAACGCGCCACGCGGCGCGATGTTGTTGAAATCGCCCTGCTGGCCGCCGACGCTGGTCAGGCTGTCATATTCCCAGCGCAGTCCCAAGGTGACGACGAAATCCGGCGTCACCTGGATCTGGTCTTCCAGATACAGGCTGATCAGATTCTGCGCCACGCCGAAGCTGTTGGGCTGGGTCTCAACGCTGGCCAGCACCACCTGGTCCGCCGCCGCTGGCACGACCGACACGAGATCAGCGACATCGAAATCCGCACCGATATCGGCGGCGACCAGGGCATCGGCCTGCGCCTGGCTCAGCTGCACGGTGAAATTGCCGTTGATATTGCCGCCGCCGGTCAGGTCGAAATCGGCCCGGATATAGTCGATCCCCGCCTTCAGCCGGTGCCGGCCCAGATCCCAGCTGAGCTTGTGCTGGGTCTGGAAACTGTTCTCCACCTCATCGAAGATGAAGCCGTTATTGCCGATCACCGCGGCGGTTTGGCCGGACGGGTCGAGCAGCGTCACCTGCGGGCCCGGGCCGCTGACCGGATTGCCGAAATTCCAGTCGAACCGATAATAGCCGAAGGAGGCGCTATAGTCCCAGGCATCACCGACATAGGTGGTGGTCAGCGCCACATTGGTGGAAAGGCGTTCCTGCTCATCCGCCGCACTGGGGAAGGTGACGCCGCCGTCCAGTCCGCCGCCCTGGCGCTCATTGGTGACCCGGCCGTGATTGACCCGGAGCGTGCTGCGCAGCCGGTCGCTCCAGCGATGATCCAGCCGGCCGGTCAGCAGCAGCTGTTCATTGGTGCCGGGGATGACCGCGTCGACGCCCAGGGCGCTGGATGTCAGCTGATTGTCGGTCAGATCGCGCAGATATTCCACGTTCAGAAAATAAAAGGTCCGGTCTTTGACGATCGCCCCGCCGATCGACCCGCCGGCCTGATAGCGCTCGAAACTCTCCGACACCGGGTTGCCCAGCAGGTCGGTCTGCGGAAAGTCCACATCGGCGATGAACGCGCCGCCGGGGCGGGTGACGAAGAAGACCTCGCCATCCAGCTCATTGCCGCCGGATTTGGTGGTGACATTGACCACGCCATTGGCCGTGCGGCCGAACTCCACGGAATAGTTGCTGGCCAGCACGGTGACGTCCTGAACGATGCCGATCGGCACCGGGAAGCGCTGGCCGCCGAGGAAATTCTCGTTATTGTCCAGCCCGTCGATGGTGTAGTTGGTGAACAGCGAATTGGCGCCATTGATCGCCACTGCCGGCGCCTCGGAGAAGAAGCCCGTGGCCTGGGTGACATTGGGCAGACGGAACAGCACGCGGTCCAGCGAGCGGCCCTCGATCGGGATCAGGTCCAGGTCCTGCGCTGTGAAGGTGGCGGAGACCTCCGCGCTGAGCCGATCCAATTGGGAGCCGGCCACGCCCTGCACCGTCACCTCTTCCACCGTGCGGGGGCGCACGGCCAGGCTGATCGCCTGGTCAAAGCCGGAGCGCAGCGCCACCGGCCTGGACTGTGCCGGCGCATACTCACCATCCCCAGCCCAGCGGGCAACCCACTGGCCGGCGGTGGCCAACCCGCCGAAGCGGGCCTGGCCGCGCACATCGGTGGTATCGCTGCGCACCGCCCCGGTGGCGGTGTTGCTGAGCTCGATGGTCAGGCCATCCACCGGCGCGCCGCTGCCCGCCTCGCTGACCCGCACGGTCAGGCTGACTTGCGCGGCCGCCGGCACGCTCAGCACAATCAGACACAAGAGGACCAACAGCAGGCGCATGGATCATTCCCCCGAAACGTTTTTGATTGTCTGATCGCCGGGTCAAGCTGGCCCATTGCGCGGCCGTTACAAGATTGACGACCGGCCCATCGGAGGGTTTTTAGCGAATTGATCGAACTCCACTGCGAAAAGCGTCAGCGCTGTGGCCGGAATACAACGCCATCATTCAGACGATCAAAAGCGAAGCTGCCGCGTTTCTTTTTTTGACAAAAAGCTCAGCGAATGCCAAGCTTTTGCAAATCGACCGTGGCGGCGTAATAGTTGGCCACTTCAATCAGATAGTTCAGCTGTGCTTGCACTAAATTGACCCGGGCATTGGCTTCCGCCTCTTCGCGCAGATTGACCAGAAAAAAGTCGCTGGCGCCCTCCTCGAAGCGGCGCTGTTCAGCCAGCGCCATGGTGCGGGCTTGGGTGACCTGCTCTTGCGCCAGCCGCGCCAAGGAGCGCGCGGCGAGGAGATTATTCAAGATGTTGCGGATCTCAATAGCGATCTGCTCATTCAGCCGCTGCTTGCGGAACTGCAAGGCATCGATGCGCGCGCGCTGCTCAGCGATGCGCCCTCGTGCCAAGCTGCGTTCCAACGGCAATGAAAAGTTCAAACTGACAATGGTGTCATTGCCCTGTCGGGAAATGCCGCCTTCGGCCACCTCGCCGACATCGCGCTGATATTCGAACCCGAAATCCAGGCGCGGCAGCAACTCATTGCGGTTGAGCCGAAGCCGGCCGCGCGCCTGCTCCAGATTGACGGCCAGCTTGTTCAACTCCGGCCGCAGGGCCAGGGAGCGCTCGATATCCTGCTCCATCTCGCCTGGCAGCGGCGCTTCAAGATCGGGGAACACAATCGGCATGCGGTCGGGATCCGGCCGTTTGGGCCGGCCCTCCGCGCCGCGCAGATACAAACTCAAGGCATTGGCCGCCAATTCCAAATCGCGTTCGGCTTCGGTCACCAGGATCTGGCGCCGCAGAATATTCTGGCGGTTCTCGGTAATCAGGATCTCCGGCGCGTCCCCCTGCTCGACCCGCCGGATCAGGCCGACTTCGCGCTGCAGCGCCAATTCCAGCAGATCCGACAAGATCGCCAGCTGCTGACCGGCCGCCAGCCAACTGGTGTAAGCCTCGATCGCGCGATGCTGGACGGAGACTTGGGTCAGCAGCAGATCAAATTCGGCCAGCGCCACTTCCAGGGCGGCATTCATGCGTCCGAAGCGCTGCGGATCGAAGGCGCGGTCGCGCAACAGAGAGAACAGAAAGCCCAGCTTGAACGCGCCAGCGGTGTCGGTAAAATTAATATCCTCGTAGATCGGAAAAGCCCCGTCGGATACTTTATAGCCGCCGAAGACCTCCGCACCGGTGAAATCCAAGCGCTTTCTCAGTTCTCCATCGAACACCCGGCCGTCCCAAAAGCCTGAGGTGCGCGCAAAGGAGTCTGCCTTGGCCTGGATATCGAACTCGCCTTCCGCGGCCAAGCGGCCGCCCAAGCGCGCCCGGCGCTCAGCCAAGCTTTCCTTGATTGAGGGAAAATAGGCCAGCGACGAGGCCAAGACCTGGTCTAGCGTCAAGGGATCGTCCGGGGGCGCTTCCAGCGCGCCCATCGGCTCGTCGGACTGCGGCGCGCGTTGGACCGGCGCGGGCTCGACTTGCGCCGGCGCCGGCGCCGGCTCCGGCGTCACCGCCAAGGGCGGGATCGGCGTTTGCGCGGCAACGGGCCCGGCCAACGCCCCGGCCAATGCCCCGGCCAACGCCCCGGCAAGACAACACAGAATACTACGTATCATTGTTCAGCGGATTGGCGGGGGCGGAATTCCGGCGGGAAATTATTCAATTGGCGCCACAGTTCATAGCCGACCTTGACCTCGTCAAGCAGCACCCACCCGCGGGCCTTGGCACCGAAGCGGATATAGCGCTCATCCGGCCAATTGGGCTCGTCGGGATCCTCCACCACCAGCACCCGGAAGCGCCCGTCAGGCTGGGCGGAGGCATCGACCACCGCAACCTCGCCGGCAAAGGTGCCGACGGCGACCGATGGCCAGCCGCTGAACTGAACCGCCGGCCATCCCTCAAACTGCAGGCGCACCTTGCGGCCGGGCCACACCAAGGGCACGTCGCGGCCGTCGACGAACAGTTCCACGGCGCGGACGCCTTCATCCGGCACGAAGGTGGCCAGCGGATCGCCTTCCTTCACAAAGGTCGCCTCGCCGCCGGCCTGGATATTCAGGATCTGGCCATCGCGCGGGGCGCGCACCACCTGGCTGGACTGACGCGAGAGATTGACCTCGGCGCGCTGGACCTCCGCCGCAATCGACTGCTCGCGCGCGCGCAATTCCTCAACCTTGATCTTTGCGGTCTCATAGTCCAGCCGCGATGCAAGCCCGTCCTCGTACAGCTGCTTCTTGCGCTCATAGTCGAGAAGCGCGGTGCGGGTGGCGATTTCCGCGGCGGCGAGCCGACGACGCAACGCCTCCAACTCCGACTCCAGCCGCTGCACCAGTTGCGGATCATTGTCGACGATGCGCGCGATCGGCTCGCCCGCCTTGATGCTCTGGCCGTCGCGGACATACCATTCCAGGATCCGGCCAGACACCAGCGCGTTGATCGATTGTTCGCGATCCTGGGGGTCCAGCGCGGTGACGATGCCGGGTCCTGACGTGGTCTGCACCCACGGCGTAACGAACAAGAACACGCCGGCGCCGATCAACACCAGCATCATCATTAGCGCCACCACCCGAGCAACGCTGGGCAGCCGGAGCCGGGGCAAACTCTGAAACAGGGCCTCATGCTCGGCCCGTGCGGGCACGGTCATTGCGCGGCCTCCAATTGAAGCGGCTCCAACCGCTGGGTATCAGCGGCCAGCTTCAAACTGTGGGAAAAACACGACATGGCGCGCCGGTGGGTCAGATACAAGCAGGTCCGCCCCGGTTCCTGGCACCATTTCGCCAGCGCCTGGCATAGAATATCCACCGGCACGGCATCATAGATTTCGCTCAGAATCAGCACCGGCGCGTCGGACAGCAGCGCCGCTGCCAAGGATAGCCGCAGCTTTTCCTCCGTCGTCATGTCCCAGCCGATTTCGCTCAAATCCTGGTCCAGCGAGGCGATGCCGAGGTCCAGGCTCAGCGAATCGAGGACATCCTGAACCCGTGCCAGATCGGCATTATCGGCCGCCTGAGCGAACAAATCGCGCAAACGCCCGTGCAGGAACGGCCGGCTGTCCAGCAGCAGGATCCGGCTCTTCAACCAGAACGGATCCAGATCGTTCACATCGACCTCGCCAAACCGAACGGTGCCGTGCTCGGCGGGCAGCACTGCGCGCGCCAGCCGAACGAACGCACGGCTGACATGGCGGTCTTGTGCATGCACAAGATACATCGCGCCTGGCGGGATCGTCAGATCGAAACAGAATTTGCCCAAGCGCGCGTTGCGCAGCACCAGATGCGGCGGCCCACTCAACCCGCGGCGGGTGGCATGCAGCTTTTTCACCGGCAAGGCGGTGATGCGTGACAATTCCTCAGAGGCCGCGCACAGGAGATAAAAGGAGATCAGATAATAACCTGCCTGGGCCAGGCCGGCGAACACGCCAGACATGATCAGTTCCGCGGCGACCAGCTGGCCCAATGTCAGCTGCCCGCGGATGACCAGCCAGCCGCCGATGCCCAGCAACACCGCGCTGGCGACCGCCGCCAGCAAGATCAGCGCCATCGATTGGGCGAAGGTGCGCCGGAAATGTCGTTTATTGGCGTCGATCCACCGGTCGGTGTGCGCCTCGATCACATTGAAGGCCCGGGTCGCCGCCGGCTCCGCGGAAAACGCCTCGGCTTCGTGGGCAACATGCTCCAGCCAGCGCGCGGATTCGTATTTGCGCTCGCTTTCGATCAGGGCGGTGCGCACGGCCCCGGGCGCCCAGATGATCCAGATCAGCGCGATCAGCCCGAGGATGACCAGATTGAAGAACAGCAGAACCGGGTGATACAGCGACACCACGACAAAGCCGATCACGGTCTGGAAGAACAGCGAAAAGCCGCCGATCAGCAGATCGGGGATGTTGCGCTGAACCGTCATGATGTCGAAGAAGCGATTATATAGCCCGCCGCGATCGACGCGAGCGAAATGCACCGGGTCGGCATAGACCGCGCGCAAGCCCATTTCCTTGCTGAAGCGCGCAAAAAACCGCCGCCCGAAGATTTCCATCAAATGGGTGCGAAAGCCGGTCAGGATCGCCGATGTCAGCAGCAGCAGGAACAATATGACCGACAGCGTCACCAGGGGCGTGCGCAGGCTGGTATTCGCCACGGTGTCGATCAGCATCTGCACCGACACCGGCAGGCCGATCGCCAGCAGCGAGATCGCCATACTGTAGATGATCGCCAGCCAGAAAAACGACCGGTCCACCCCCAGAAGATCGGAGACGATGCGCCAAACCTGGCGCATATTGATATCCTGTAGATTCACCATTGGCGGCTATATGCCTCCCGCACCCGCGTGTTTCCAATGAATTCATACTGGCGCGTTCCATAGAAAAAATCTATGACGAGGCCATGCCAACCCTGCGACAATTCGAATATCTCATTGCCGTGGCGGAAGAAGGTCATTACGGCCGCGCCGCGCGCAAGCTCGGCGTCACGCAGCCGACGCTGAGCCACCAATTGGCCCGGCTGGAGGATCGCTTCGGCCAGAGCTTGCTTGACCGACAGGCGAAAGGCGTGGCGTTGACACCGTTTGGGCGCACCGTGGTGGACCGCGCCCGCACCATCTTGGCCCAGGTTGCCGACCTGCACCGCCTGGCAGCTGCCGCGCAGGGCGGACTGGCCGGGACCTTGCGCCTCGGCGTGCCGCCGACGCTGGGCCCGTATCTTCTGCCGCATCTGGTTCCCCTTCTGCACAAGCGCTATCCGGACCTGAAATTGTACGTGCGCGAAACCCAGGCGCGTCAGTTGACCGACGGATTGGCCAGTGGCGTGTTCGATCTGGTGCTGGCGCCATTGCCCTTGCGCGGGCCGTTGGTGGACAGCGAGATGCTGTTCCGTGAGCCGCTGTTCGTGGTGGCCGCCCCCGATCACCCGCTGGCGTTGCGCGAGCGGATCGACCGCGCCGATCTGGTGGGCCAGCAGGTGCTGTCGCTGGAGCCCGGCCATCATCTGCATGAACAGGTGGCGCACCTGTGCGAAGAGTTCGGGGCGGAACTGCTGCGCGACTATGAGGGCACCAGCCTGGACACGCTGCGCCAGATGGTCGGCATGGGCGTCGGGATCGCGTTTTTGCCGGCGCTGTATGTGCGATCGGAGATCGCTCCGCGCTCCGACGTGGCGGTGTTGCCGCTGACACGGGCCACACCGGCGCGGACCATCGGTCTGGCCTGGCGACCCGGCAGTTCCAGCCGCACCGCCTATGCCGACATCGCCGCTCTGATCCGGCGCGTCATCGCCGAGGGATTCTCAGAGATGACCGTGCTGGGCGGCCAGGCGCTGCCAGATGCCGCACCCGCGGCCTGAGCCCCTGGCTTGCCGCCGTCCCGATCATGCAACATAATGATGAAAATACCGGTGGGGGTTCGACAAACTTTCGCAAAAAATCGGGGGAGGGGTGATGACTTCGTCTGACACCGGCGCTGCACGCGCCAACTCGCGGGCGGCCGCCTATTGGCGCGCCAATATCCGCCTGCTGGGGATCCTTCTGGCGATCTGGTTTAGTGTCTCCTTCGGCTTTGGCGTGCTTCTGGCCGAGCCGTTGAATGCCATCGCCTTCTTCGGCGTGCCGCTGGGCTTCTGGTTCGCCCAACAGGGCTCGATCTATGTTTTCGTGGTGCTGATCTTCGTCTATGCCTTGCGCATGCGTCAGATCGACCGCCGCTTCGGCGTGGAGGATTGAGGCGGATGTCCAAACGCATGATCATCCCCATTGCCGTCGTCGCCGCCGCGCTGGCCATGGTCCTGCTCAATGTGATCCTGGGCTATCCGCTGGGCTCCACCCGTGGGCTGACCTACCTGTTCGTCGGCGCCAGCTTCGGGCTTTATATCGGCATCGCGATCTGGTCGCGCGCGGCGTCGACCAATGAATTTTATGTCGCCGGCGGCGGCGTGCATCCCACCGTCAACGGCATGGCCACGGCGGCGGACTGGATGAGCGCCGCCTCGTTCATCTCCATGGCCGGCATCATCGCCTTTTCCGGCTATGACGGCTCGGTCTATCTGATGGGCTGGACCGGCGGCTATGTTCTGCTGGCCTTGCTGCTGGCGCCTTACCTGCGCAAGTTCGGCCAGTTCACCGTGCCGGACTTTGTCGCGGAGCGCTATTATTCCAAGGCCGCCCGGATGATTGCCGTGCTGTGCCTGATCATTATTTCCTTCACCTATGTCGCCGGCCAGATGCGCGGCGTCGGCGTGGTCTTCTCGCGCTTTCTGGAGGTGCCGGTGGAATGGGGCGTGATCATCGGCATGGTGATCGTGTTCTTTTATGCCGTCCTCGGCGGCATGAAGGGCATCACCTACACCCAGGTGGCGCAATATTGCGTGCTGATCTTCGCCTATATGGTGCCGGCCATCTTCATTTCCCTGCTGATCACCGGCAATCCGATCCCGCAACTGGGCCTGGGCAGCGATGTGACCGGGGATCCCGGCACCTCGGTGCTGCAGAAGCTGGACCAGGTGCTGGTGGATCTGGGATTTCAGGACTATACCGACGGCAGCAAGCCGTTGATCGACGTGTTCGCCATCACCGCGGCCTTGATGGTCGGCACCGCCGGGCTGCCGCATGTGATCGTGCGCTTCTTCACCGTGCCCAAGGCCTCTGACGCACGCATCTCCGCGGGCTGGGCGCTGGTGTTCATCGCCATCTTGTACACCACCGCCCCGGCCGTGGCCGCCTTCGCCCGTCTGAATTTCATCGAGACGGTACACCAGACGCCCTATGAGCAGGCGCCGCAATGGGTCAAGAGCTGGGAAAGCATCGGCCTGATCGGCTGGATCGACAAGAATGGCGACGGCGTCATCCAATATGCCGCCGGCGACGCCTTTGCAGGCAAGCCAGACTTTGCCGGCGAGGCCGGGCCGGCCGGGCAGAGGCTGTTGATCAACCCGCCCACGGCCACTGACAACGAAATCTATGTCGACCGGGACATCATGGTGCTGGCAAATCCGGAGATTGCCGCCCTGCCCGGCTGGGTGATCGCGCTGGTCGCTGCCGGCGGTGTCGCCGCGGCCCTGTCCACCGCGGCGGGTCTGTTGCTGGTGATCTCCTCCTCGATCAGCCACGACCTCCTGAAAAAGACGCTGATGCCGCAGATCACCGACCGGCAGGAGCTCACCGCCGCCAGAGGGGCTGCCGTCGTTGCGATCATTCTGGCCGGGCTTCTGGGCATCTATCCGCCAGGGTTTGTGGCGCAGGTGGTGGCGCTGGCCTTCGGATTGGCCGCCTCGTCCCTGTTTCCGGTGATCCTGATGGGCATCTTCTCCAAGACCATGAACAAGGAAGGGGCCATCGCCGGCATGCTTAGCGGGCTGAGCTTCACCATGCTCTACATCATTTTGTTCAAGAGTGGCACGCTGCCCGCGGACGCCTATCTGTTCGGCATTTCACCTGAAGGCATCGGCACCATCGGCATGATGATCAACTTCGCCGTGGCCCTCACCGTGCAACGCCTGACCAAGGCCCCGCCCATGGCCGTGCAGGATCTGGTGGAGCATATCCGCATCCCCTCCGGCGCCGGCACCGCCCAGGTGCATTGAACCAGCCCCATGGAACCGGGCCCATTGAAGCGGGCCTATTGAACTGGGCCCATTGATCGGTCGGGATCATGCCCAGCTGATCCCGCACACACGCCGGGCCCCAAGGCCCCCAACAAAGCGCCAGCCGAACCGCAGAATTGCCATAAGCGCCGGCTGCCAGACCCGCCTTACCCGGACCGAAGCGTGCGAACCGCCGCGTCGCGTTCGAACAGATAGAGCAGCACGCGCAAAGCCTCGCCGTTCGGGCCGCTCAGGTCCGGATCGCGTGCCAGGGCCAAGCGGGCGGCATCATGCGCCATGGCCATCAGATCCTGGTCGCGCTCCAGATCGGCCAGGCGAAAGCTGGGCAGGCCGCTCTGGCGCCGGCCGATCAGATCACCGGGGCCGCGCAGACGCAGATCCTCCTCGGCCAGATGAAAGCCGTCCTCGCTGCCGCGCAGCACCTCCAGCCGGGCTTGCGCGGTCTGGCTCAGCTCGGCGCTGCGCAGCAGCAGGCAAGACGAGCGCGCGCCGCCGCGGCCGACCCGCCCGCGCAGCTGATGCAGCTGTGCCAGGCCGAAGCGCTCGGCCTGTTCCACGATCATGATCGTCGCCTCCGGCACGTCCACGCCGACTTCGATCACCGTGGTGGCGACCAACACCGTTAGCGCGCCGCGGGCGAACGCGTCCATGACGGCGGCCTTGTCCGGGCCCTTCATGCGGCCGTGCAGCAGGCCAACTTGGTCGCCCAACTGCCGCTTGAGCGACTCGTACCGAGTTTCCGCCGCGGTGCCGTCGCCGGCCTCGTCATCGGCCACCAGCGGGCAGACCCAATAGGCCCGTGCGCCCTCGTTCACCGCGCGCTGAAGCCCGACGACCACCTCGTCCAGCCGCGCCAGCGACACCACACGCGTGGTCACCGGCTGCCGGCCCGGCGGTTTTTCGCGGATGCAGCTGACATCCATATCGCCATAGACCGCCAGGGTCAGCGTGCGCGGGATCGGTGTCGCGGTCATCACCAACAGGTCGACCCGGCCCGCCCCCTTGCGGCTCAAGGTCAGCCGCTGAAAGACGCCGAACCGGTGCTGCTCGTCGATCACCGCAAGTGCCAGATCCTTAAACGTCACCGCCTCCTGCAGCACCGCATGGGTGCCGATCAAACAGGCCAGGCGACCGGCGGCCAAATCGGCCAACACCGCCTGCCGGGCCGGCCCCTGCACCCGGCCGGTCAGCAACGCGCAGCGCAGGCCGACGCGAGTGAACCATGGCGCAAGAGTATCAAAATGTTGACGCGCGAGCAGCTCCGTCGGCGCCAACATAACGCCTTGGCAGCCCGCCTCCGCCGCGGCCAGAAGCGCGAACAGCGCCACCATGGTCTTGCCCGAGCCGACATCGCCCTGGACCAGTCGCAGCATCGCCTGGTCCGCCGCCATGTCCGCCTGCACCGCGGCAATCGCCGCGTCCTGATCGGCGGTCAGCCGATAAGGCAGCGCGTCGCGCACCACCTGCTGGTGCCGACCGTCAAAGCTCAGCGCCCGACCGCCCAGCCGGCGGGTCCGCGCACGCACCAGTTGCACGGCCAATTGCGTGGCATAGAGTTCGTCAAACGCCAGGCGCCGGCGCGCCGGCTCAGCCCGCGCCAAATCCGCATCGCCCTGCGGCCGGTGCAGGCAGGTCAGGGCCGTGCGCCAGTCCGGCCAGTTGTGTTGCGCCAGCACGTCCGGCGGCAGCCATTCCGGCAAACGCGGCAGCCGCTGAAGCGCCTTGTCCAGCGCCTTGACCAGGTGCCGCCGGCTGAGCCCCGCAGTCAGCGGATAAACCGGCTCCAGGGCCGGAATCGCCGTCTCCTCCTCGGTGATATGATCGGGATGGACCATCTGGAGCCGCTCCCCGAACAGATCCACCCGTCCGGAGACGTGGCGAATGGCGCCCACCGGCAGCAGCTTTTCCAAATAGGCCGCCCGGGCCCTGAAGAAGACAAGGCTCAGTTGGCCGGTGCCGTCGGCGACGTCGACCCGGTAGGGCGATTTGCCGATGCCCGGGCGATGCCGCTTGACCGTCACGTACAGCCGCACGACCTGCCCGGGCTCCGCCTCGCAGACCGCAACCGCCTGACGCCGGTCAATCAGTTCGCTCGGTAAGTGCCAGATCAAATCGATGACCCGGTCGCCGACCAGCTTGGCAAACAGCGGCCGCGTGCGCGGACCGATGCCGGCCAGGCCCGCTAGGTCAGCAAACAGATCGAACAGAACCGCCGGGCGCGTGGCGGCCGGCGCGGTTTCAGAAACGGCGGTGGACACGAAGCAGGTCCTTCTGCACGGGCGGCAAACGCAACCAAGCACGCACTGTGTCAAAGCGCAGGACGCCAAGACAAGCATGTCGGACCCGGTCTGATGCGCTCGCGGAAAATTATTAAGATCTTGACGTTAGGACGGGGCCCGTTCCGGCCGCATTTCAAGGCCGCGTGGCCATCAGCAGGGATGGACCAAACATGCGTGGTGTCTCCGCATTACGTCAGCGCCTTTGGGTCTGCTGCATGATCATTATGCTGCTGACCAATCCCCCGTTCATCGGCCTCTTCGCGCAGGCCAATGGCGCGCCACCCGGCCTGATGTATGCCGTGACCGTGGGGGCGATCCTGTTCATCAGCTTATTCGCCGGGCGATTGGCAGCCCGCGCGCGCCGGCAGGGCTCAACCGGCGCAGATCCGGCCCGGCCGGACGGTCCGGCACCATGATCCCGGTCAGCTGGCTCCTGATCCTGTCGCTGACCTATCTCGGCTGCCTGTTCGGTGTGGCCTGGTGGATGGAGCGGCGACGCCGTGCTGGCTTGCCACTGCCGCTCAGACGCTGGATCTATCCCATGGCCTTGTCGGTATGGCTGTCTGCCTGGGGTTATATGGGCAATGTCGGCCGCGCTGCGGATGACGGCATGGGCTGGGCAGCGATCATTATCGCCTCGGCGGCGGCCTTGATGCTCTGGCCCATCGTCGCTGGGCGCATGTACCGCGTTTGCCAGCGCCACCGCCTCACCTCGATCGCCGATCTGGTCGCGTTCCGCTATGGAAACAGCCAATTTCTGGCGATCACCATCACGATTTTGATCGGCTTGGCGATGCTGCCCTATCTGGCGCAGCAGCTGCGCGCGATCACCAGCATGTTGGACTTTCTGGCAGGCTATAATCCGCAGGCAGGCGCCAGCCTGCGGGCCGGGGTGGTTGCTCTGATCATCGCCGGCTTTGGCATCTTATTCTCGGTTCGCTCCCCCGATGCCACGCACAAGCATCCCGGCTTGATGAGCGTGTTGTGCGTTCAAGGCATTCTCAAGGCCGCCGGTTTCCTGACCTTGACGGTGATCTTGTGGCTGATGTTCGACGGCCCGGACTTGCTGCGCCAGCGCCCCGACTTAAGCTGGATCTTCTCCGGATCCCAAACCAATTGGCAGGATTGGTTTGCGACCTCGGCCATCGGGTTTTTCGGCGTGGTCCTGCTGCCCCACATGTTTCATGTGGGCGTGGTGGAATGCGAGGACGAATTGGACCAGTGGCAGGCGGCCTGGGTGGTGCCGCTGGTGTGCCTGACCTGTATACTGACAGTCAACACCATTGCCTTTCTCGGCCGGGCCACGCTGGACGGCTCCGGCGTCCCGCCCGACATGTATATTCTGGCCCTGGCGCGGGAAGGCCACCCCGCGCTCGCCCTGTTTGGCTATCTGGCCGGCTTTTCTGCGGCCACTGCCATGCTCATCGCCGCGGTGACGGCGCTGTCGATCATGGTGTCCAACCATCTGGCCCTGCCCCTGGCGCTGTCGCGCGGCCTGATGCAGTCGCCGCGGTCCGATGCCCTGGGCCAACGGGTCATGACCGTGCGCCGCATCGCCATTGCGGTGATTCTGGCTCTGGCGGTGTTGGTTTATGATTTGCTGGGCCGGACCGGGGGATTGTCCTCGCTTGGCTTTCTGGCGCTTCTGGCTGTGTTGCAGCTGGCACCGCCGGTATTTTTCGGCATGTATTGGCCGAATGCGGCTCGCCAAGGCGCAATTGCCGGCCTGGCCATTGGCTATGGCCTGTGGCTCTGGTGTGGTCTGGTGCCCTTCTTGTGCGATGCGGGGCTTTTGCCGCCCAGCATTTTGAGCGACGGGCCCTGGGGCCTTGGCTGGGCCCGGCCAGAGGCCTTGTTCGGATTGGATGGTCTGTCGCGGCGCAGCCATGCGCTGTTTTGGTCTCTCTCCGCCAATGCCCTGGCTCTGTTCTTGACTTCGGTGTTCGCGGTGAAATCCGCGCGGGACCGGTACCAGGCCCAGCTGTTCTTCTCTGCCATGGCCGGCCGCGACGATACCGGCCTGCAGGTGCATCAAATCCAACAGCCAGACCTGGCCATATCCATGGGAAGGCTGGTTGACCTTCTGGCACGCTTCGTCACCCGCGATCGGGCGGAGACCCTTATGCGGGATCATCTGGCCCAGCAGCAGCGCAGCTTTGATCCCGAACAAGCAGCCCTTGGCAATGATCTGATCCTAACCGAGCGGCTGCTGGGCGGCATCGTCGGCAGTGCCGGCGCGCGCGTCATCATGGCGCGAGAGGTCGGCCTGGGCGATGACAAATATAGTGTCCAGACGCTGTTGGACGAGGCCAGTGCCGCCCTGGTGTCCAGCCGCGCGTTGCTGAGCGCGGCGATGGAAAATATTCCCCAAGGCATCTTGGTGTTCGATGACAAGCTGCGCCTACTGGGCTGGAATCGCCAGGTGGGCACGATCCTGACCAACCGGCCGGAGGTGTTGCATGTCGGCGCCGGCTTGACCGAATTCCTTGAGGCCGCCAATGAAATCACGCAGGAATCGCCGTTCTGCCTGGAGGACCGCGATGCGCGCCTGCTGGAAGAACTGCAGGCCCGGCGGTGTCACCGCTACAACCGCACCTTCGTGGATGGCCGGGTCTTCGAGGTGACCTGGACGCCGACGCCGGACGGCGGCTGGCTGATGGTCACCACCGATGTCACAGCCCAGAAACGCACCGAACGGCAGTTGCGCGAGGCCAAGGAGATGGCGGAACTGGCGAACCGATCGAAAAGTGAATTCTTGGCCAATATGAGCCATGAATTGCGGACGCCACTGAATGCCATTATCGGCTTTGCGGACATCATGCGCCAGGAATTGTTCGGCCCCCACAGGCAGCCGCGCTACAAAGGGTATGCGGGCGACATCTATAATGCCGGCAGCCATCTGTTGCGGATTATTTCGGATATCCTCGACTTATCCAAGATCGAGACAGGCCAGGTCGAATTGAGCCGGGAATATTGCGAACTGACGGACCTGGTCGAAGACTGTGTGTTGATGGTGCACGACCGCGCCGCGGCCAAACGGGTTCAAGTGCACACCGACCTGGCGCCCGGCCTGCCGGGACTGATGACCGATCCGACCCGGTTGAAACAGGTGCTGCTGAACCTGTTGTCTAACGCTGTGAAGTTCAACACGGACGGCGGGCATGTGACCGTGCGCGCCCATCGCTGTGCTGAGGGGCTGATGCTGATGGTGGAAGACACCGGCATTGGCATGTCAGAACAGGATCTGGAGATCGCGCTGACCCGCTTCGGTCGGGCCCGCCGGGCCGTGGTCGATGCCTATGAGGGCAGCGGCCTTGGCCTGCCCCTGTCCGCGCACCTGATCAAGCGCATGGGCGGCACGCTGATGATCGACAGCAAAGTGAATGAGGGCACCCGGATCGCCGTGATCCTGCCGCCAAGCCTTTTCGTGGAAGACCAGAGCCTTGCGCGGCAAAGCGCCCGGGGGACGGCCGTGGCGTCTTGATCCCCCGCTCTGCGCAGGGCACATCAGGCCCATATTCGCTCGTCAGGAGACAGTGCTCATGACCGGCTCGGACAGCGACGCCGCGACAGATCTGGAGCAACGCCGTCGCAGGCTGCGCTTCCGCGCCTGGCACCGCGGTGTCAAGGAGGCTGACCTGATTCTGGGCCAGTTCGTCGATGCCCATGTCGCACAGATGGATCATGACGATCTGCGCTGGTTCGAACGGCTGTTCGAGGAACCGGACCAGGATATTCTGGCCTGGATCTTGAGCAGCCGGCCGACGCCGGAGCCGTTTGACACCGCCTGGATGGCCGCCCTGCGCAAGCTGGATTTCCTCGCCGTGCCGGGTCGGGCGTGACCCTATCGACACGGCCATGATTGGCGGCTAAACGGCTGCGCCATGTTTGACGGGCCGACCCTGGACGATCTGCTGACCGAAACCGCGCCGCTGACGCTGGCCGGCGCGCCTCAGGGCGTGGACGCGCGCGCCCTGGCCGCGCTTGCCGCGCGCAAGACCGTGCTGCATCTGGCCGTGGACGATGCGCGCATGCGCTCCCTGGCCGACCTGGTCGCCTTTTTCGCGCCGGACCTGCCGGTGATCGTGCTGCCCGCATGGGACTGCCTGCCCTATGACCGGGTCGGCCCGGCTCCGGAGATCGCCGCCCGGCGCATGGCGGCCCTGGCCGCGATCCGGCAGAACCGATCGCGGCCGCAGCTGATTTTGAGCACGGTGAACGCGGCCCTGCAGCGGCTGCCCGGGCCGGACTGGGTGGCCGGCCAAAGCCTGCACGCCGGCCCCGGTGACACGCTGGACATCGCGGCACTGACCGGCTTTTTGACCGCCAATGGCTATGCCCGCGCCAGCCAGGTCACCGAGCCGGGCGAATTCGCGGTGCGCGGCGGCCTGGTCGACATCTTTCCCACCGGGGCGGAAGAACCGCAGCGGCTGGACTTCTTCGGCGATCAGATCGACAGCCTGCGCGGCTTTGATCCGGCAACCCAGCGCAGCACCGGCCGGCGCGACGCCTTGATCCTGCGCCCGGTGAGCGAATTCGCGCTCAACCCGGACAGCATCAAGCGCTTCCGCCGAGGCTATGTCGCCCAGTTCGGCCCGGTGACGGACGAAGACCCGCTCTATGAGGCGGTCAGCGACGGTCGGCGTTTCCAGGGGGCGGATCATTGGCTGCCGCTGTTCCATGAAACGCTGGCAACGCTGTTCGATCACCTGCCGAACGCGCTGGTCAGCCTGGATGCGCAGGCGGAGACGGCGGCCGCGCAGCGCCTGGGCGATATCCGCGACTATTTTCAGGCGCGCCACGCCCAGATGCACGACGGCCAGGGGGCCCTGGCAGCCCCCTATAAGCCGCTGC
Organism: Rhodothalassiaceae bacterium; assembly: GCA_050331575.1. GTDB lineage: Bacteria > Pseudomonadota > Alphaproteobacteria > Sphingomonadales > Rhodothalassiaceae > JBHJGS01. The sequence goes on from JBHJGS010000003.1 coordinate 118,183, forward strand.
CGCCGGACCAGCTTTATCTGAGCGAGGCGGACTGGCAGAGCGTTCTGGACCAGCGCCATCCGCGCCGCTTCTCCCCATTCAGCCAGCCCGAGGGGCCCGGGACGATCGATCTCGGCGGCGCCAAGGGCCGCGACTTCGCCCCGGAGCGCCAGGACAAGACGGTCAATGTCTATGATGCGCTGGCCGCCCATGTCGCCGCGCTGCGCCAGCAAAAAAGCGTGTTGATCGCCAGCTATTCGGTCGGCGCGCGCGAGCGGCTGGCCGGCGTGCTGGCCGATCACGGCATTGCCGATCCGGTCAAGATTGATGGCTTTGAGGCGGTTCTGGCCCTGCCCCGCGGCGCGCTGGGCCAGGTCGTGCTGCCGCTGGAATCGGGGTTCGAAACCGCCGATCTGGCCGTGGTGACCGAGCAGGACATCCTCGGCGACCGATTGATCCGCAAGACCCGCCGGTCCAAGCGGGCGGACAATTTCCTCACCGAGACCACGGCCCTGACGCCTGGCGATCTGGTCGTGCATGTCGATCACGGCATCGGCCGCTTCATCGGCTTGGAGACCGTCACCGCCGCCGGCGCGGCCCATGACACCGTGGCGCTGGACTATGCCGGCGGCGACCGGCTGTATGTGCCGGTGGAAAATATCGAGGTATTGTCGCGCTACGGCTCCGAAGACGCCGCGGTGCCGTTGGACAAGCTGGGCGGCGGACAGTGGCAGGCGCGCAAGGCCAAGCTGAAACAGCGCATCCGGGAGATGGCCGACCAGCTGATCAAAATCGCCGCGGCCCGCGAACTGAAGCAGGGCCGCACGGTCTACACCCCCGAAGGCCTCTATGACGAATTCTGTGCCCGCTTCCCCTATACCGAAACCGAGGATCAGCTGCGCGCGATCGAGGCGGTGGTCGACGATCTGGCTTCCGGCCGGCCGATGGACCGGCTGGTGTGCGGCGATGTCGGCTTCGGCAAGACCGAGGTGGCGTTGCGGGCGGCCTTCGTGATGGTCATGGGCGGCTATCAGGTGGCGGCGGTGACGCCGACCACCCTGCTCGCCCGGCAGCATTTCAAGACCTTCTCAGACCGCTTCGCCGATCTGCCCGTGCGGGTGGCGCCGCTGTCCCGCCTGGTCTCGGCCAAGGATGCCGCGGCGACCCGGCGCATGCTCGCCGACGGCACCGCCGATATCGTCGTCGGCACTCATGCCCTGCTCGGCAAGTCGATCCATTTCAAGAGTCTCGGCATGGTCATCGTCGATGAGGAGCAGCATTTCGGCGTCGCGCACAAAGAGCGGCTGAAGGAGTTGAAGGCGGATGTCCATGTGCTGACGCTGACCGCCACGCCGATCCCGCGCACGCTGCAGATGGCGCTGACCGGCATTCGCGACATGTCGCTGATCGCCACCCCGCCGGTGGACCGCCTGGCGGTACGCACCTTCGTGCTGCCGTTCGATCCGTTGGTGGTGCGCGAGGCGCTTTTGCGGGAGCATTATCGCGGCGGCCAGTCCTTCTATGTCTGCCCGAAGATCGCCGATCTGGACGAGGCTGCGGCCTTCTTGAAGGCGCAGGTGCCGGAGGTAAAAGTCGTCACCGCCCATGGCCAGATGGCCGCCGGCCAGATCGAGGACACCATGAACGCCTTCTATGAGGGCAAATATGATGTCTTGCTGTCCACGCCGATCGTGGAATCGGGGCTGGACATTCCGCGCGCCAACACGCTGATCGTGCACCGGTCCGACCAGTTCGGCCTGGCGCAGTTGTATCAGCTGCGCGGCCGGGTCGGCCGGTCCAAGCTGCGCGCCTATGCCTATCTGACCGTGCCGGCACACCGCACGCTGACCAAGACCGCGGAAAAGCGCCTGGGCGTGTTGCAATCGCTGGACACGCTGGGCGCGGGCTTTTCCATCGCCAGCCACGATATGGACATTCGCGGCGCCGGCAATCTCCTCGGCGATGAACAGTCCGGTCATGTCAAGGAAGTCGGCGCGGAACTGTATCAGCAGATGCTGGAGGAAGCTGTCGCCCAGGCGCGCGCCGGCGAGGAGGCCGACGCCGATATGGGCGCCTGGTCGCCGCAGATCAATGTCGGCGCCACCGTGCTGATCCCGGAGACCTACGTGCCCGATCTGGAACTGCGCATGGGCCTCTACCGCCGCCTGGCCGACCTGACCACGCGCGAGGAGATCGACGGCTTTGCCGCAGAAATGATCGACCGCTTCGGCGCCCTGCCCGATGAGGTGAAACAGCTGATCGCCGTGGTCACCATCAAGGCGCAATGCCGCCGCGCGGGCATTGCCAAGATGGAAGCGGGGCCCAAGGGGCTGATCGTCAGCTTCCGCAACAACCAGTTCGCCAATCCTGGCGGCCTGGTCGATTTCATCTCCAAGCAGACAGCAGTCGCCAAGCTCCGCCCGGATCATTCCCTGGTCTATAAAGCCCGCATGGACAGCGTCGGCCAACGCCTGAAAACCGCCCATTCCCTCGCCCGCGGCCTGGCAAGAATTGCCGAAAAGGCGGCCGTCGCGGCGTGAGGCCATGGCGGTATTGCTTCGGACCGAACCTCTGATTCGGTGCAGACCGAAACCATGCAAGAGCGATCGGGCGACCAAAAAACGAAACTTGATTAGAGCGGAAGCCGACCTGATTGAATCGTTGCGGATTCCCTTTTGGTGGAATTTGTGATTCAGGCTGTTTGCTAGGGATGGAGGCCGACAGACTTGTCTAAAGCGCTTTCGGTTGATCTACGGGGACGGGTTTTGGCGGCAGTTGCGGAGGGCCTGAGCCATCATGCGGCTGCTTTGCGATTTGGGGGCAGTGCGGCCAACTTCAGCGCCGCTGGTTATGATCCAGATTGATCGGATTCCGCTCTACATGGATACGTCCCCGACTCGACTTCCTTGAGGACATAGGGCTTATCGCCAATCCTTTCGTACAAACAAATAGCCGGCTTACTAATTTCACAATAATCAAATCCAAAAACGCTGTTGCCTAAACGGAAAAAGCGCTGACGTGGATATAAGCTTCGGGGCCTTTTATAAGGTAAAGAATGGAAACATCGATCTTTATAGAAAGATTTATTAGAAAAATTACTCCAGCTAGGGACTGGACCCATAAAGGGGATTCACGGCGGGGTGATTTTGTGATTCAAGCTCCTGGAAGGGAGTTTGTCGATGAGGGATGGCTTTTTCTGGCTTTCGGAGGCGCAGTTTGTGCGGATTGCGCCGCATCTGCCTACA
>JBHJGS010000004.1:0-51033 GCA_050331575.1 Rhodothalassiaceae bacterium
AATACCGATCAGGTTCGCCTCATTCAAAAACCGCGGCCTCAGCCTGCGATTCCTCATCGCAGGTGCAGTCAACCAAAACCGTATCCGGGCAGACTTCTTCGAACCAGGTATGCAGCTTATGGTTAGCCGGCGCGCAGCAACCCAAACAGCCTCCGGGAAATCCGGGGCGGATCAATCCCTCATCGACAAACTCCCTTCCAGGAGCTTGAATCACAAAATCACCCCGCCGTGAATCCCCTTTATGGGTCCAGTCCCTAAGAAGGTGGATGACATGGCATTCTTTCGGAAGAGGCCCAAGGTGCTGCTCGCCGGCGCCGTCGCGATCGCCGCCGGCGGTCTGGGCCTTCAGCTCTTGCAGGGCTCCGCCCAGGCCGAACTCCTCGTGCTCGGGCTCGCGGTCCCGCTCGGCATTTTGGTCTCTGCCATCGTCGCCGGCCGGGCCCGCATTATCCTCGCCGGCGTTGTCGTGGCGATTGCTATCCCCTGCGGCATTGTGCCGATCGAGAGCGCGCTTTTTGGCCCAATCGAGGGCTTCCCTGCCCTGATCCTACTGGCGATCGCCCAGCTGGTTGCGATTGGAAGGGCTGTCGACTGGAGCAGTTGGCATGCGGGAGCAACAACGGTTGACTATCCGCTCCAAGAGGAAGAAAGCGCCAAACGAGTTGGAAGTAGCGCTTACTATGCATATGGTCGGCGCGAAATCTTTGGCGAAGAGGTCTAACGCCCGAGCTCTTCACCGCTTTTCTGGTAACGGAGCATCACCAGGCCGCTCGTAATCGCCTTGTCCAAGGGTGCTTCTGGTTCGGTCCCAGAAGCCCATCCCCCTGCGATCGGCAGCCTCCTGTTCACGATTATCGTTCATCTGATCCGTTATCCGCGAGCTATCGAACCGCCGCTGAGCACTGTCCACAGTCCAGTCATAATGCACACCGACCTCGTCTCGGAACATTTCCGACCAACGGTCATAGAAGAAGTTCCGGCGTTCCTCGTCCGTCAGACTCTGCTGTTCACCCGCCTCCCTTTTCGCGTGAAGCCTCGTGCTCCAATAGAGTTCGCGCATCCGCACATTATGAACGTTGGCGCTATCCTGCGAATTCCGAAGATAGCTCCAAGTCGTTTCGGCTGACGCCCCACCCGATAGCGTGCCACCGACTTGACCCCATTTGCCCATGCTGCGACCCCCAATCCCCCCGTTTTCACCGCCCGGACCAGGGCTCGTCTTGTCTGTATGGTGATTTGTGCTGCCTTAAACGCAGGAATGGCGGCCAAGACTGCGGCAAGCGCTCGCGATGCCTCCAGCTTCCTCTCGATCCGCCGAGCCTCGCGGTAAAGGGTCGAAAGGTGGCGATCCATATCGCCGGTGTCCTGCCGAATAGCAAGACACTCTGTCCCGCGACCGTTGTCTCCATCATCCAGTTTGGATCTTTAATTACCGGGTTGATAGAGGGCGTGAAAAATAGCACCAATTATGTTCATTCTGTCACAGATGTCCGCTCACCGGGCTTGCTACGCCAGCAAGCCCTGCAGATAGGCGCCGCCGGTATAGGTCAGCGCCATGCGCCGCGGCGTCGGTTCGACATAGGAGACATGCACCCAGCCGGATTTCGGTTCGCCGCGGCTGTAGCATTCCAGGATCAGCTGGTCGTAGGGGCAGTGGGCCTTGATCCATTCGGCCAGGGCATGGTTGCTGATCTCGCTGGACAGCGCCTCGATATCGGCCGCCTCGCCGCGGCAATGCTGGGACTGGGCCGAGCCGCCGATGGCCGCGTTCAGGGCTTCGCAGCGGAAGCCGGAGGTGACGATGATCGGCCCCAGCGCCTCGCGCGCCGGCTGCAACACCGCCGCGCACAGCCGCCGCAACGCGTCCACCGCCTCAGCCGGCGGCCGATTGTCGATGCCCTTGCGCGCTGCGGTCTGGCTCTTGACGAATTCCCGCAAGGTGAAATTGGCACTCAGCCGCTCGTCCAGATCCATCCTACGCCCTCCAGCTTTGTCGTTCCTGTGAAAATAACCAAATAGGCACATCGCGTCAAGAGATCATAATCTTTTGGCAAGGTGCGAGGGTGGCCGGCCGGGTGCGGGGCGCCATATCGGCGTTTACGCTAAAGGACTGGCGGACGATACTGCGCGCGGCCGCCCGGCGTTGGGCGCGTAGCACTCTGCGGACCGGGCGTGCGCGCGCCCAAGTCCTGAACGGATCGGAGGGGATGGATGAAGATTGCACTGTTCGAGGTTGAGCGCTGGGAGGCGGAGAGCTTTCAGGCGCTGGGGCAGGACCATGAACTGGTCTACGAGCAGTCCGTGCTCACCGAAGAGTTGGCCGAGCGCCATGGAGATGCCGAAATCCTGTCGCCGTTCATCTATTCCCAGCTGCGTCGGCCGCTGCTTCAGCGCCTGCCGAAGCTGAAGCTGATCGCCACGCGCTCTACCGGTTACGACCATATCGACACCGCCTATTGCGCCGAGCATGGCATCAAGGTCGCCAATGTGCCGACCTATGGTGAGAATACCGTGGCGGAACATGTGTTCGCGCTGCTGCTGGCGATCTCGCACCATATGGTCGAGGCGGTCGACCGCACCCGGCGCGGCGATTTCAGCCAGGCCGGGCTGCAGGGCTTCGATCTGGAGGGCAAGACCATCGGCGTGATCGGCACCGGCGGCATCGGCAGCCACACCTGCCGCATCGCCCGCGGCTTTGCCATGCAGGTGCTGGCCTTCGATGTCGCGCCGGACCAGAGCCTGACCGAGCAGCTGGGCGTGACCTATGTGCCGCTGGAGGAGCTGCTGGCCCGCTCCGACATCGTCACCCTGCACGTGCCGGCCAATCCGCGCACCCGCCATCTGCTGGGACGCGAGCAGTTCGCGCAGATGAAGCATGGTGCGGTGCTGATCAACACCGCCCGCGGCGATGTGGTCGATGTCCGCGCGCTTCTGGAGGCGCTGAAGGACGGCAAAGTGCGCGCGGCCGGCCTGGACGTGTTGCCGGAAGAACCCACCGTGCGGGAAGAAGCGGAACTGCTGCGCTCCGCCTTCCAGAAGGAACATGATCTGGAGACCCTGCTGGCCGACCATATCCTGTTGCGCCTGCGCAATGTGATCATCACCCCGCACAGCGCGTTTAACACGCGCGAGGCTGTGGAACGCATCCTGCAGACGACGCGGGAGAATATCGAGGCGTTCCTGGCCGGCGCGCCGGTCAATCTGGTCGGCTGAGGCGGCCGCCCCAGCCCAGGATCCGCCCCTCGCCGTCACCAACAAAAGAAGTCCCGTCCTCGACCCGCCGGATAAGGGGCGTCGCATCGGCCATCACTGCCAGGCGATGGGTCAGCGCCGGCCTGCCGGCCTGGTCTCGACCATGTCCGGCTCAGTCATGAAACAGGCCTCCTGCCGCCTGAACGCGCTCAAGCCACGCCAGGACCGCCGGATGCTCGGCCAGGTCGAAACCGGCATCGCCGGCAAGCCGGGTATAGGCGGCCAAGCTGATATCAGCCAGGCTCAGCGCGCCGCCAACGAAGAACGGCCGCTGGCTGAGTTCCGCGTTCATCAGCGCCAAGGCGGCAGCCCCGCGTTGCATCCGCCCGGGATCCGGATCCTGGCCCAGATAGAGCTTTTGAAACCGTGCCGTGGCGACAAAGGGTTCGTGGGAATATTGCTCCCAGAACAGCCATTGCATCATTTGCGCGCGCTGGAAGGCATCTTTGGGGATCAGCGCAGAGCCTTCGGCCAGAAACAGCAGGATGGCGTTGGACTGGGCCAGGCTGCGGCCATCGGCCAGCACGATCATCGGCACCTGGCCCGCCGGATTATGGGCCAGGAAGCGGTCAGTGCGGCTTTCGCCGTTGAGGATATCCACCTCGACCCAGTCATGCTGCACTGCCAACACGCGGCAAACCACCGCCACCTTGTGGCAATTGCCGCTGCGCCTGTCGCCATACACAGTAATCGCCATGGGCTGCCCGATCCGATGTTTAAGACCTCTGTCGCGGTGGGTGCGCGCGCCCTTAATGCCGGCCGCGGCCAAAGGCGGCAAGGATGTCACGCGCCGGAACCGGCGTCAGGTCGTGCATGGACAAAACGGTCCAGTCTTCAAGATCAAACTCCGACAGCCAGGTCGCGAACGCAAGATTGCTGCGAACTTCTTCGTCGGTTTGCGGGTTGGGGCGATAAAGATCGGTTTGGAACACCAGTTCCTCCTCAGGAAGCAGCGCCACCAGCATGCCGACGGCATGGCGCACCGGCCGATAGCTCATAACCAATAGGCCGCGGTCCTCACCATCCAGCCCGATCTTGCCCTGGACCAGCAAGGTGGCCGGTTTCACCGGTCGGGTTCGGCGCACCCGGCTCTGACGGGGGTCCTCATCTGCGTCGTCGCCAAGCTCGGCCTCACAGCATGCGGCCATTTCCTTCGCCGCGGTGTCGACGACGATTTCGCTGTCGGGGCTGATGACCAGCGTGGGATAGCTGCGGAAATAGGCGCTGACGCCGCCGGCGCTATCGCCATGCCAGTGGGTCAGGAGCACGAACTTCACCGGCTTGCCGGGCAGCCGGCGCTCAACCAAGCTGAGCAACTGGGCGGCCGGCTTGTCGGCGGGCGCGGTGGACGGTGGCAGGGCATGCAGATCCTGCTCGGTCGCCGGCGCGTCGACAATGCCGACAAAGTCGCCGAAATCGACGATCAGCGGATGATAGCCGCGGCGAATGCCTTCAGCCTGCCAGATGCCCTCATTCACGCGGCTGAGCGTGGGCTCCGCGGCGGCCGGCTCCAGGCCCTTATCAGCCTCAGTGAAGCCGACGGGCAGGGCGAAATCCAGATCGCTCAGGCCGGTGCGCACGGTCTGATACCGCACTTCCTTCAAAAAGCGCTGGCCGCGCTGAACGCTGAGGTTGCGCGGCAATTTAATCCCTGGCGCCACGTCCGTCCAATCGCCCCAGCGCCAGCGAAACCGGGTCGGCCCCAGGAAGGGCATCGGAACATCCATCTCCGCCCAGAATAAGGCGCCGTAGCTGTCATCAAAGGCCAGGCGGACCGGTGCGCCGTCGCGAAGCTGTGCGCGGACCACGGTCAGACCGCTCACCACTTTGTCGATGCGCAATTGCTCCGGGCGCTCCAGCGCCTCTGCAAGCAGCACTTGCGGGATCAGCCGCCGGTAGGGCGCGGCAGCCCCAGGCGCGATGGGCTGCCATTGCGCGGTGCGGCGATGCAGGTCGAGCCGACGCATGCGGTCCCTGGTGAACAGCAATTCCTCCGCGCGCAAGGCATCCGGAGCGGCTTGACCATAAAAGAGCATCATCACCCGGTCTTCGGCCGGGTCGAACAGCAGGCGTTCGCGCCAGGCCACTTCCTCATCGACACCGGGCTTGACCCCCTGAAGGGCGGCAGACAAGTCAAAGCGGCCTTCACCCTCCAACAACACCCCACCCAGATCGTCAAGGTCATCAACTGTGCCGATCAGGTCGAGGGCGCGTTCCAGGATCGGTCGGGCGCCGTCGTCCTCAGCGGCGGCGTCGCGCGAGTAAAGGACGAGCAGGCAGACAAGCAAACACACAAGGCGCATAATCAGGATAGACTTTCCCAGACGGTCGGATTGCTCACAGCCATGAGCCATCGCGGACGCGTCTGTCATCCCCGCAGGCGACGAACCGGCCAAGGCGCGCGATCAGATGCTATTCAGCCGCTGCCAGATCCTGCCGCGACACCCCGGCCTCGGCCAGCTTGGCGGACAGGCCACCGGTCAGCCACAGCCAGGTCATGTAATAGTCGGAGATCAGCGACCACAGCGGATAGCGGAACGTCGCCGGGGTGTTCCGCTCGATAAAGGCATGCGACACCCAGGCTGGGCCATAGCCGGCCACCGGCATCAGCAGCGCCACCCACCAGGGTCCAACCAGCAGGCCCCAGGCCAGCGCGGTTAGCGAGGCAAAGGCGCCCAGATAATGCCAGTATCGCGTGCCAGGCTTGGCATGCTCGCCCAGATAGAACAGGAAAAACGCCGGGTAGGTCTGAATGCGGTCCTGGGCCATGAGATGTCTCCGATCAGGGATGGCGCGCACGCCTGTCAGTCGCTTGATGGGAATCTAACGGCACGGCGGGTGGCTTGGCAATCGGCTCAGCCCTCATCGTCGTTGCCGGGCTCCGCCATCGACGCAGGCTCGCCCGGCACGGCATAGGCGCCGCTGAACCAGCGCTGCAAATCGATATCGGCACAGCGCTTGGAACAGAAGGGGCGATAGGCATCCACGGACGGCTTGGTGCAGATCGGGCAGGTCTTGGCCATGGCTCTAGTGCGTCTCCACATGCGCAAGGGGGCCGGTGCTCAGGCACACTGAACGGCCGGCCGCGTCTGACAGTTCGGTCACGAGATCCTCGTGCGCGCGCAGCACCGCGATCACCGGTTCGGCGTCGGTCAAAACCAGCGTGCCCGGGCGCGGATCGGTGGCAGCGTGGCGCTGGGCCCGGCGCAGCAGGGCCAGCGCGCGGCTGAGCGGGCTCAGCTCGGCCCGCCATGGTGTCAGCAAGGTGTCGCGCAGGCTGGGCCCGCGGCGTGCGCGGTTGACAATGACCAACCCGGCCGCACGCACCTGGTGGCGCTTGGGACGTCGCGGATCGCGCGCCAAGCTTTGGTCCAGCCGCTGCAGCACCCGGTCCCAATCCGCCAGCGCCTTCAGGTCGACAAAGTCAACAAAGATCTGGCCGGCCAGATCCTGCAAGCGGATCTGATGGGCGGCTGCGTGCGCGGCTTCCAGATTGAGCGCCAGCCGATTGCTTTGCAGGCTGATGCCATCCAAAGCATGCTGATCGACATCGATGACAGCGCCGCCGCGGGTCTGGTCCACGCCCAAAGATCCGCCGCCGGGCAGATCCAGTGCCGGGGCCAATGCCCGTTCGATCGCCTCCTCCACGCCGAACGCCTCGAACATCGGCTCCGGTCCCGTCCAATGCTCCGTGTCCAGTCCGTCCAATGCCAACGTCGCGTGCAGGCCGTGCGCCCGGCGCAGATCTGCCCGGCGATCGGCCAGAATGCGGCTGACCCTCGCCGTGGCAAAATCGGTCAGGGCCAGTTGCACCGGGTCCGGCGCGTCCAGCAGCAGCGCGGGCGGGCCGGAGTCGGCCTTCAGCGCCGACACGGTCTGAACCAGAGCGGCAGCCTCGGTGCGCACCGCCTCGATCGGCAGTGTCAGCGCGGCGGGCTTCACGGTTAGACGACCATGCTCGGCGATGCCGGTCAGCGCCTTGATCAGGCTCGCCCCATCGCCGACGAAGCCCGCGTCCAGCCCGACCCGGCGGCCCGGCTCGGCCACCACCGCGCGGCCGACCAGCGCCAGCCGCTTGCGCGCGATCGGGCGCTTGGCCGCGTCGGTTGCGGCTGGCAATGCGGAGATCTGGACCGTGATCAGCGCGCCTTCCTCCGGCGCCTTGTCGCGCACCGGCAGCACGGCCTCCAGCCCCGCGCCCAGATCCAGGAAGGCAAAGCCCTTGCCCAAGGCGCGCACCCGCGCGCGAAATACGGCGCCCGGGCGCACCGGCCCGGTGTCGCGCAGATGCGCCAGCTGCACCGGCCGGCCGTCCTCGATCAGCGCCAGGCGGGTTTCGCCGATCGACCGGCTGATCAGCACCGTGTCACTCACCAGCGCGTCTCCACCTCAAAACCGTTCCCGCGCAGCATCTGTGTGGTCTCGAAGAGGGGCAGGCCGACCACATTGCTGTATGAGCCTTGAAGGAAGCGGACGAAGGCGGCCGCACGGCCCTGGATGGCATAGCCGCCGGCCTTGCCGCGCCACTCGCCGCAGCGCAGATAGCCGTCCGTTTCGTCTTGGCTCAAGCGCTTGAAGGCGACCGCGGACGTGACAGTGCGCAGCCGCATGATCCCATCGGGCCGCACCAAGGCGACGCCGGAGACGACGCGGTGCCGGCGACCGGACAATAAGGCCAGACACGCACGCGCCTGATCTTCGCTTTCGGCTTTGGGCAGGATGCGGCGCCCGGCGGCCACCACGGTATCAGCGGCCAGAATGTAGCTGTCTGGATGGCGGGGGGCGACCGCTGCGGCCTTATCGCGGGCCAGGCGTTCGGCCAGGCCGGTAACCGGCTCGTCCGGTCCGGCGCGCTCATCCACATCAGCGGGATCGATAAGGTCCGGCACCAGGCCGATCTGGGCCAGAAGGTCGCGCCGCCGCGGGCTGGCCGAGGCCAGCACCAGCCTCACTTGAAGCGGTAGGTGATCCGCCCCTTGGTCAGATCATAGGGGGTCAGTTCCACCAGCACATCGTCGCCGGCGAGCACGCGGATGCGGTTCTTGCGCATCTTGCCAGCCGTGTGGCCCAGGACTTCATGGCCATTCTCCAGGGTGACCCGGAACATGGCATTGGGCAGCAGTTCGGTGACCGTGCCCCGCATTTCCAAAACTTCCTCTTTCGCCATTGCGGCTCCAATGAATAGCAATAATCTGTCGGCTGACTCCGTTGCGTGCTGATTTGGTCCAATCCGGCGCAGATTGCAAGCTGCGACAGGACGCCGGGCTGGTCATAAGCGCATGAGCGGCGTATAGACAAAGTCATGAAAACGATCCTTCTGGCCCTCATGCTGGTGGCCATGCTGGCAGCGCTCGTGGTGGTCCTGATTGGCGTGTTGAACATGGCGCGCACCTCCGATGCCAAGGACCGAGCGCGGCAGAACAAGCTGATGCAGTATCGCGTGGGCTTCCAGGCGCTGGCGTTGGCGCTGGCCTTCCTGGCGTTCGTGCTGTTGGCAGCCTGACACCATGGTCAAGCTCGACAAGATCTATACCCGCGGCGGCGACGCCGGCGAAACGTCCCTGGCCGACGGCAGCCGCGTGCCTAAGACCGATCTGCGGCTGAACGCCTTCGGCACGGTCGACGAGGCCAATGCCACCATCGGCCTGGCGCGGCTGCATACCGACGGCAAGGCCGACACCATGCTGGCGGCGATCCAGAACGATCTGTTCGATCTCGGGGCGGATCTGTCGACCCCCTGGGGCGGTGAGGATCCGGACTATGTGCTGCGCATTGCGGAGGCCCAGATCGAGCGGCTGGAACGCGAGATGGACCAGATGATGGCACGGCTGGAGCCGCTGACCAGTTTCGTGCTGCCCGGGGGCAGTGCGGCGTCGGCGCATCTGCATCTGGCGCGCACGGTGATGCGCCGGGCCGAGCGGGAAATGGTGGCCGCCGATGCGGTCACCCCGCTCAATCCGGCCGCGAAGCGCTATGCCAATCGGGTGTCGGATCATCTGTTCGTGCTGGGACGTTTGTTGAACGAGGAAGGCCGGGCTGACGTGCTGTGGGTGCCGGGCAAGAACCGGGGGTAAAGGCGCTGGAACGGCCATGCCTGCCGTTGACTTGGCGCGGTTGCGGGCTTAGGGAACGGCCCTTGCTGTCCTCGGCGGATCCGCCCAGCCCGCGCATTTGATTGCTGGCTGCCCGGAGGCCGCCCATCCTAGGTTTTTGCGGCATTTCAAGACAGGTGAAGGAGATGCGCTGGTGAAGGTGCTGGTCCCGGTCAAGCGGGTCGTCGACTATAATGTGAAGGTCCGCGTGAAGGCGGACCAGAGCGGGGTCGAACTGGCCAATGTGAAGATGAGCATGAACCCGTTCGACGAGATCGCCGTGGAAGAGGCGATCCGCCTGAAAGAAGCGGGCAGCGCCACGGAGATCGTGCTGGTCTCGATCGGTCCGAAGCAGGCGCAGGAGACCATCCGCACCGGCTTGGCCATGGGCGCGGACCGCGGCATTCATATTGCCTATGACGGTGAGACCGAGCCGCTGGCGGTGGCCAAAGTGCTGAAGGCAGTGGTCGAGGCCGAAGATCCCCAAATGGTGATCCTGGGCAAGCAGGCGATCGATGATGACTGCAACCAGACCGGACAGATGCTGGCGCAGCTTCTCGGGTGGCCGCAAGGCACCTTTGCCTCGAAAGTGGCGCCCAACGGCCAGCAGGTCGATGTCACCCGCGAGATCGACGGCGGCCTGGAAACCGTGCGGCTCAGCCTGCCGGCGGTGGTGACCACGGATCTGCGCTTGAACGAGCCGCGCTACGCGTCTTTGCCGAACATCATGAAGGCGAAGAAGAAGCCGATCGACGCCAAGACCCCGGAGGATTTCGGCGTCGACATGACCCAGCGCCTGAGCACCGTGAAGGTGGAGGAGCCGCCGACGCGCCAAGCCGGCATTCGGGTTTCCAGTGTTGAAGAGCTCGTCTCCAAGCTGAAGGAAAAAGGAGCCATCCAATGACCGCGCTTGTCATTGCCGATCATGACAATCAGTCGCTGAAGGATGCCACCTTGACCGTGGTGACCGCGGCCAAGGCGTTCGGCGCTGATATCCATGTGCTGGTGGCCGGCCACGCAGCGCAAGCGGCGGCCGATCAGGCGGCGAAGATCGACGGCGTCTCCAAGGTGCTGCTGGCCGAGGCGCCGGCGCTTGAACATGCCTTGGCCGAAAGCGTCGCGGCCGTGGTGCTGAGCCTTGCGGACGGCTATGACCAGATCCTGGCCGCCGCCACCACCCAGGGCAAGAATTTCATGCCGCGCGTCGCCGCGGGCCTCGACGTCGCGCAGATCTCTGACATTGTCGAGGTGGTCGATGCGGAGACCTTCAAGCGTCCGATCTACGCCGGCAACGCCATCGCCACGGTGAAATCGAGCGATGCGAAGAAGGTCATCACCGTGCGCGGCACCGCGTTTGACAAGGCCGCCGGCGAAGGCGGTTCCGCCGCGGTGGAAAGTGTGGATGTGCCGCAAGCCGAGGCCAAATCCGAGTTCGTCGGCCAGGAACTGAATGTGTCCGACCGGCCGGACCTGACCGCGGCGGACATCATCATCTCCGGCGGCCGCGGCATGCAGTCGGGCGAGAATTTCAAATATATCGAGGCGGTTGCCGACAAGCTGGGGGCAGCTGTGGGCGCCAGCCGCGCGGCGGTGGACGCGGGTTTCGTGCCGAACGATTATCAGGTCGGCCAAACCGGCAAGATCGTGGCGCCCAATCTGTATATCGCCGTTGGCATTTCCGGTGCCATCCAGCACCTGGCCGGCATGAAGGACAGCAAGATCATCGTCGCCATCAACAAGGACGAAGAGGCGCCGATTTTCCAGGTTGCCGACTATGGTCTGGTCGCGGATCTGTTTGAGGCCTTGCCAGAACTGGAGCGTCAACTAAGCTAACCCCGTCGCTGCAACGCAGCATCGGACTTGAGAGACGTGATGGTGGAAAAAATTGGCGTCATCGGCGCCGGACAGATGGGCAACGGCATCGCGCATGTCTGCGCCCTGTCCGGCTACAAGGTGGCGATGACCGATGTCAGCATGGAGAAGGCCGAAGAAGGGCTTCAGACCATTAAGCGCAATCTGGATCGCCAGGTCCGCCGGGAGCTGATCCGTTCGGAGGATCGCGATAAGGCGCTGTCGGCGATCGAGTTGGGCGCGGACATGGCGGCCTTCGGCGATGCCGATCTGGTCATCGAAGCGGCCTCGGAAAATGAGCAGCTGAAAATCCAGATCCTGAAAGAGCTGTGCCCGCATCTGAAGCCCGAGGCGCTGGTCGCCACCAACACCTCGTCGATCTCGATCACACGGCTTGCCGCCAGCACCGATCGGCCGGAAAAATTCATCGGCCTGCACTTTATGAACCCGGTGCCGGTGATGCAGCTGGTCGAGGTGATCCGCGGCATTGTCACCTCGGAAGAGACCTACCAGACCAGCAAGAGCTTCATCAAATCGCTGGACCGGGAGACCGCCAGTGCGGAGGATTTTCCGGCCTTCATCGTCAACCGCATTCTGATGCCGATGCTGAACGAAGCGATTTACACACTCTATGAGGGTGTCGGCACGGTGCAAGCGATCGACAAGGCCATGCGGCTGGGTGCTAATCATCCGATGGGCCCACTGGAACTGGCCGACTTCATCGGTTTGGACACCTGCCTGTCGATCATGCAGGTGCTCTATGAAGGCCTGGCCGACAGCAAGTATCGGCCGTGTCCATTGCTGGTGAAATATGTCGAGGCCGGCTGGCTGGGCCGGAAGGCCGGCCGAGGCTTTTACGACTATCGTGTCGAGGGGGATCCGGTGCCGACCCGCTGAGGGCGTTTGCGCGGGCTGCCGGCTTTTCGCTAAACTCCGACAGGGTCGAGCCAATCGGCCGGACGCATGAAGGGGAGGGACGCCATGACCGCAGGGTCCTGGTCGGACTGGCTCGGCCGGGAACAGCGGCTGGAAGATGAGGTCACGCCCAAGCCGGTGGCGGCGATGGCCGCGACCATCGGACCGGCTGAGCAGGGCGTGGCACCGGGCGAGGCGATCCCACCGCTTTGGCACTGGCTCTATTTCCTGCCGATCGTGCCGATGGACCAGATCGGCGCGGACGGCCATCCCAAGCGCGGCGGCTTCTTACCGCCGATCCCGCTGGATCGGCGGATGTGGGCCGGGGGCGCGTTGCGCTTTCAAGACGAGATCCGCATCGGCGACCGGCTGACCAAGATCTCGCGCATTGACGCGGTGACCGAGAAAGAGGGCCGCGCCGGCGCGATGGTGTTCGTGACCGTCAGCCACACGATCGAGACGGCGCGCGGCCCGGCGGTGACGGAACGCCAGGACATCGTCTATCTGCCGATGCCAGAGCGTTACACCGCGCCCAAAGCGGTGCCCGGCCCAGAGCAGCCCTTATGGCAGGACGATGTGCTGATCGATTCTGTGCGCCTGTTCCGCTTTTCCGCGCTGACCTTCAACGGCCATCGCATCCATTATGACCTGCCCTATGCCCGCGATGTGGAGAAATATCCCGGTCTGGTGGTGCATGGTCCGATGCAGGCGATGCTGCTGATGGGCGCAGCGCTGGCACATCATCCGGACAAGCGCCCGGACGGGTTCAAGTTCCGCGGGATCCACCCGCTGTTCGATTTCGACCGGCCGCGCATTGTCGCACAAGCCGCCGAGGGCGGTGTGCACCTGGCCACGCTGAACAGCGATGGCACGCAATGCCAGCAGGCGACGCTGACCTGGCGCGAGGATTGAGGGGGACAGGCGATGGTGAAGATTCTTGAGGGCATGCGGGTCGTCGAGGGCACTGCCTTCGTGGCTGCTCCGCTGGCTGGCATGACCCTGGCGCAGATGGGGGCCGATGTGATCCGCTTCGATCGCATTGAAGGCGGGCTGGACTATCACCGCTGGCCCGTCACCAAAGACAATCACAGCCTGTTCTGGGCCGGCCTGAACAAGGGCAAGCGCTCGTTCGCGGTCAACCTATCGCATCCGGAGGGGCGCGAGCTGGTAACCCGGCTGATCTGTGCGCCAGGTGAGGACGCCGGATTGTTCCTGACCAATCTGCGTGTGTCCGGCTGGCTCGGCTATGAGACGCTGTGCAAGCACCGGCAGGATCTGATCATGGTGCAGATCCAGGGCAGCCGCGATGGCGGACCGGCGGTGGACTATACCGTCAATCCCAGTGTCGGTTTCCCCGATGCCACCGGGCCGGAAGGGCTGGACGCGCCGGTCTCGCACGTGTTGCCGGCATGGGACTGTATCACCGGGCAGATGGCGGCTCTGGGCCTGTTGGCGGCGGAACGCCATCGCCGGCGCACCGGCCGGGGCCAGAAGGTGGAGATCGCGCTGAAGGACGTGGCCGCTGCCATGCTTGGCCATCTGGGGCTGATCGGCGAGGTGATGGTCAATCAGGAAGAACGCAAGAAAATCGGCAATGCGCTCTACGGCGCCTATGGCGATGATTTCCTTACCAAGGACGGTCGGCGGGTGATGATCGTGGCCCTGACCCAGCGCCAGTGGCAGGGCCTTCAGCGCGTGACCGGGACCGAACAGGTCATGGCCGAATTGGGCGCGCAGCTCGGCCTGGACCTTGGCGATGAGGGCAATCGCTATAAGGCGCGCAAGCAGATCAGTGCTATTCTGGCGCCGTGGTTTGCTGACCGGACGATCGCCGAATTTGGTCCCAGATTGGATGAAAGCGGGGTCACCTGGTCTGAGTTCCGCAGCTTCAAACAAGCCGTTGAGGAAGATCCCGATATTTCTGCGGCGCATCCGATGTTTCGCATGGTGGAGCAACCGGGCATTGGATCTTATCTGGTGCCTGGTACACCTTTCGATTTTTCCGGTTTTGACCGGGATCCGCCGGCCCGCGCCGCGCGCTTGGGCGAGCATACCGACCAGATCCTGGCTGAGACGCTGGGTCTGCCCAGCGGGGAAATCGGCCGCTTGCATGATGAACGCATCGTCGCTGGGCCGCGCTAGAGCCTTTTGCGATCGAACCGAATCCCTTGCGGGTTCGGTTTGGCCGCGAAAAGGCTTTATGAGTCATAGGTTTAGAGTGTTGCTTCCGGCCTCATTGATCACCAAGGGTGAGCTTATGAGATCGGGCGACGCTCTAGGATCATGTCTGCCCGATCGCAAACGGGCGGGTGACACGGCCCGCCACCAACCCCGTTGGGCAACCCGACCCGCGCGGACGCAAACGCAAAGGCCGTCCCCCCCAGGCTTACAGGAGTGTTCATGACCGTTCAGCAGCGCGCGAAAATCGAAGTTCGACCCATGCGGGTGAGCGATGTGCCAGCAGTGCATCGGTTGCTGAAGAAGGTCTATCGGGGCGATACGATGCTGACCTTGTCGCCGGAGCATCTGCGCGGGCCGTTGACGCGGTTTCCCGAAGGTCAGTTCGTCGCGCTGTGGGAGGGTGAGATCGCCGGCTTTTGCGGCACGTTTCGCATCTCCGAGCGCGCGGCTCTGTCGCCCCATACCTATGCGGAAATCACCGGCAATGGCTATGCCGCCCGGCACGACCCCAAGGGCGAGTGGCTCTATGGCATGGAAGTGGCGGTCGACCCGGACACGCGCGGCCGGCGGCTGGGCCAGCGATTGTATCAGGCGCGCAAGGAATTGTGTCAGCGCCTGAAGCTGAAGGGCATTGTGTTCGGCGGACGGATGCCCGGCTTTTCGCGGCGACGGAAGACCTATCCCACGCCGGAAGCCTATCTGGAGGCGGTGGAGAACCGGCAGGTGCGCGACATGGTGGTCAGCTTCCAGCTGAACGAGGATTTCGAACCGATTGGTGTGCTTCGAAAGTATCTGCCGCTGGACAAGGACTCCGGCGGGCATGCGGTGCATATGGTGTGGCGCAATCCCGATGTGCCGGCCGAAGAGGGCGTGATCCAATCGACCGTGCGTCGAGAGCATGAACCGCATCGTCCGGTCCGGGTGGCGGCGATCCAGCTGAAGATGCGCCCGGTCAAGGACTTTGACGATTTCATCGGGAATGTCGACTATTTCGTGGAAATCGCGGCGGACTATTATGCCGACTTCGCCGTGTTGCCGGAGCTGTTCACGCTGCAACTCTTGTCTGCCCAGCCCAAAAAGCTGGATCCTGCCGCGGCGATCGAGGCGCTGACCGACTATACCGATCGCTTCCGCGAGGCCATGTCGGACATGGCGGTTCGCTATAATATCAATATTATCGGCGGCTCCCATCCGACCCATGTCGGCGAGGACGAGGTGCGCAACGTCGCCTATGTGTTTTTGCGCGACGGCTCCATCCATGCGCAAGAAAAGATCCACCCGACCCCCAATGAGGAATATTGGTGGAACATCTCCGGCGGCTCGAAGGTCTCGGTCATCGACACCGATTGCGGCCCGATCGGTGTGCTGATCTGCTATGATTGCGAGTTTCCCGAACTGGCGCGCCGGCTGATCGACCAGGGCGCCCAGATCCTGTTCGTGCCCTTCTGCACCGACGAGCGACAGAGCTATCTGCGCGTGCGCTATTGCGCCCAGGCCCGGGCGGTGGAGAATCAGTGCTTCGTGGTGATGTCCGGCAATGTCGGCAATCTGCCGAATGTGGAGAATATGGACATCCAATATGCCCAATCCTGCGTGCTGACGCCGTGCGATTTTCCGTTCGCGCGGGATGGCATCGCCGCAGATACCACGCCCAATGTGGAAACGCTGGCTTTCGCGGATCTCAATCTCGACCTGCTGACCCGGGCCCGCAATGACGGCACGGTGCAGAATCTGAAGAACCGCCGGTTTGACCTTTACCACGTCACCTGGACCGGGGAGGTGAAGGCCGACGCCGCGGAATAGCCGGGCCCGCCTGGCCTGAGCGCAAAGGATTGTTCGTTAACAGCTCAGCGCCTAAGAAGGGCGTCCCGCTCCTGTCCGGCTGATCCGCCCGTCTTTCATGCGCCGCGCTTTGCTCCTTGCCGTCGTCTTGCTGCCCGCCCTGCCGGGCCTGGCGCAGGACTATGTTGACGAAGTGCCGGTTCAACAGGCGCCCGAACCACAAGCTGGACCGGCGGTGCAGGACTTGATGGTGCCGGGCAGCCCGGTGCGGTTCAGCGCCGATCAGCTCAGCTATGATCCGACCACGGAAGTGGTCCGCGTGCGCGGCAATATTCGCTTGCACCATGAAGGCTATGTGCTGCGCGCCGGCCGTGTCTCCTACAATCGGCGCACCGGCACGATCATTGCCGATCAAGGCGTTCGCATCGTCGACCCGCAGGGCAATGAGATCGCCGCGGAGAGCGCCAGCCTGAACGAGACACTTCAGGACGGGCTGATCGAGAATATCACGTTGATCCTGACCGATGGCGCGCGCGCGCGCGCCGCGCAGGGGGTGCGCTCCGGCGGCACGGTAACCCGCTTCGACAAGGCGGTTTATTCGCCCTGCGAGGTCTGCGCCGGTACCGAGGAGACGCCGCTATGGCAGATCCGGGCGGTGCGCGTGGTCCATGACGAGGAAAAGAACCGGCTGTTCTACCGCGATGCGTTTCTGGAGGTGTTCGGCGTTCCGATCGCCTATTTGCCCTGGTTCTCCCACCCCGATCCCACGGTGGACCGGGCCAGTGGCTTTCTGGAACCGCAGTTCCGGCAGCGGGAGGATCTGGGTTTCGTCGCGGAGATTCCGTATCACTGGGTGCTCTCGCCGAGCCAGGATCTGACCTTCTCGCTCATCGCCACCACCCGGGAAGCGGCGGTCGGCGCCGTGGAATTCCGCAATCATGTCGGGTATGGCCAATATGCCATCGGCGGCAGCGTGACCTATGATTTCGATGAGGAAGATGATTTCGGCAATCTGACTGGGGACGAGCAATTCCGCGGCCATGTCTATTCCAACGGCCGCTTCGCGCTCAGCGACACCTGGCGGGTCACCCACCAAGCGCAATTTGTCTCCGATGACACCTATCTGCGCCGCTTCGGCTTCACCGACGCGGATACGTTGGTCAACGATGTCCTGGTGGAGAATTTCGCCGGCCGTTCTTATTTCAGCGCGCGCACCCTGGCGTTTCAGGGTTTGCGCATCGAGGATGATCCCGGCCTGACCCCATTTGCCACGCCGCTGATCGCTGCGGAATGGGTCTCTGACCCTGGTGTCCTGGGCGGGACCGTTCGGCTGCAAGGCAATGCGCTGGTGTTGACACGGACCGATGGGCAAGACAGCCGGCGCATCAGTGTCAGTGCCCAGTATTTCGCCCCGTTCACCAACGCGCTGGGCCAAATTCTCGAGGTCGAAGCGGAATTGCGCGGCGATGTTTACAATGTCAGTGACAGCAGCTTTGCCGACATCGCGCTGTTCGCCGGTGAGGACGGAACGGACGTGCGTGGCATCCCGCGCTTGGGGCTAACCGCACGATGGCCGTTTGCGCGCCCCGGCCGGGTTACGCAAATCGTCGAGCCGATTGTCCAGATCGTCGCGGCACCGGATGGGCTCAACCCTGATAGCATCCCCAATGAAGACAGCCGGGCGACGGAATTCACCGCGATCAACCTGTTCGATTTGGACCGGACGCCGGGGCTGGATCTGGTCGAGTCCGGCAGTCGCCTGACCTACGGACTGCGCTACAGGGTCATCGGCGGTTTCCTCGATATGGATGCGGTGTTCGGCCAGTCTTTTCTGCTGAATGGGCAGGAGGACGGGCTGCTGCAGACGGTCGGCTTTGAGGGCGATTTCTCTGATTTCGCGGCGCGCCTGCGCGTGTCCTTGGGGGACCGGGTCGACATCGTCTATCGCGGCCAGTTCGATGATACCAGCTTCCTGCCGCGGCTGACCGAGGTGGAGGGGCTGTTCGACATCGGTCGGCTGACCCTCGATGTCGGCTATCTGCGGGTCAAGCGCGGTCTGCTCATCGACGGCCGGGATGACCGGGAGGAGGTGCGTCTGGCCGCGCGCGTGGCGCTGACGGACAATTGGGCGCTGGGCGGCGACTTTATCCGCGACCTGACCGAGTTCAACCCGCTGGACACTATTGAGTACGGCTTCAGCGTCTTCTATGCTAACGAATGTGTCGAGCTGAGTCTGGGGTTCCGCGAGAACAATACCCAGGACCGGGACGTTGACCCGGGCACCTCGGTCACGTTTCAGATAAAATTGCGCAGTTTGGGCTGACCTGGCTTGATCACGCCTGGCTGTTGATGGCACCCACCACTGCGGTGTTGAGGCTTCGAGTAACTGAATGAGTATCGCCGCCCCATGATTCTGTGCCGTTTTCCCCGATTGATCGTGTCAGCCTTGGCCGTCGCGGTGCTGGCCGCTGCTCCGACCGTGAGCCAGCAGGCTGACGCCCCGGATGAGCCATTGACCAACGCCATCGCGGTCATGGTCAATGATGACCCGATCACGCTGTTCGACATCACTCAGCGCGAGCGCTTCGTTCTGGCGACCTCCGGCGGGGTCCAGACAGAAGAGCAGTTGCAGGTATTGCGGCGCCGGGTGATCGAGACCCTGATCGACGATATGCTGAAGCTGCAGGAGGCTCGCGAACGCGACTTTCTGGACGGCCTGCCGCAGGAGATTTTCGAACAGCAGTTCGCGCAGATCGCCAATTCGTTCAATTTTTCCGCCCAGCAATTGTCGGATTATCTGGCGCGCATCGGCTCCTCGCGCGAGACGCTGATTACGCAGATCAAGGCGCAGTTCGTGTGGGACCAGATCATCAACGGCCTGTTCGGCAATCGCGCCGCCGTGGGGGACGAGGAGGTGGAAGATGCCATGCACCGCATGGAGGATTCCGCCGGTGAATTCGAGTATCGCCTCGGCGAGATCCAATTGCTGATCCCCAGTCCGGAGGAGGAGCCGCGGATCCGCACCCTGGCGACGCAATTGGCCAATTCCATCCGCTCCGGGGAGCGCACGTTCAGCTCGGCCGCTCTGCAGTTCTCGCAGTCGACCAGCGCCGCCAGCGGCGGCAATCTGGGCTGGTTGTCGCAGGGCCAGATGCGGCGGGAATGGGTGCCGGCCGTGGCCGAAGCCGAGGTCGGCAGCGTGACCGACCCGGTTCGCACACCCGGGGCCTATGTGCTGCTGAGCGTGATCGACCGGCGGCGTATCCTGACTGCCGATCCCTTGGACGCCCGGGTCGAACTGCGGCAGATGTTGTTGCGCTTCACGGAGCAAAGCACCACCGAAGGGGTTGAGGCAGTGGTGCGGCAGGTGGCCCCGCGGCTTGACTCCCTGTCCAGCTGCTCTGAGTTGCCAGATTTGGCACGGGAAACGGGCTTCGACAGTGCCGCCGAATTGGGCGAGCTGACCTTGCGCGACCTGCCGGCAGAATTGCGCAAGCGCGTGGCGCCGTTGCAGCCGGTGTCGGCAACCAAGCCAATCCTGACCGGCGATGCCCTGATGGTGCTGGTGGTCTGCGATCGCAGCGAGCCGGAGGTGCGCATGCCGGAGTTCGAGGACATTCAGCGCCAGCTTGAGGGCGAGCGCCTGGCTGCGTTCGCCCGGCGGTATCTGCGCGATCTGAAGCGCGATGCCGTGATCGACTATCGCATTCCGCTTGACAATCTCTGATCCCGCCCCGATTGCCCTGACCATGGGCGATCC
Organism: Rhodothalassiaceae bacterium; assembly: GCA_050331575.1. Lineage (GTDB taxonomy): Bacteria > Pseudomonadota > Alphaproteobacteria > Sphingomonadales > Rhodothalassiaceae > JBHJGS01. The sequence continues at coordinate 19,834 of JBHJGS010000004.1, forward strand.
GGCCGGTATCGGGCCGGAGATCACAGTCAGAGCGTGGCAGGCCCGAACGCTGGATTCGCTGCCGGCCTTTTTTGTGTTGGGTGACCCGCGGCTCTATCAGAGCGTTCCGGTTCAAGAGATTGCCGACCCCGCAGACGTCCCGGCGGTATTCGCCTCGGCCTTGCCGGTGCTGCCTGTGGCCCTGCCGCACCCGGCCCGGCCAAGCCAGCCCGATACCGCCTTTGGGCCGAGCATCATCGCCAGCATTGATCGCGCCGTGGCCATGGTGAAAGACGGCGCCGCCCGCGCCGTGGTGACCAATCCGATTGCCAAGGCGCTGCTTTACCGGGCCGGTTTTCGTGCGCCGGGGCATACGGAATATCTTGCACGGCTGTGCGGACTGGCCGACACCGCCGCGGTGATGATGCTGGTGGGAGGCGGTTTGCGCGTGGTGCCGGCGACCATTCATGTGCCGCTGGCCGAGGTGCCACTGACGCTGACCCCGGCGCTCCTGGAGTCGGTGGTTCGGATCACGCTGGCCGACCTGCATCACCGCTTCGGCATTGAACGGCCGCGGGTGACCGTGGCCGGCCTGAACCCCCATGCCGGCGAGGCCGGCCGAATCGGCACCGAGGAGCGCGACTGGATTGCCCCGCTTTGCGACCGGCTGCGCGGTGAGGGGCTGGCGGTTACCGGGCCGGCGCCGGCGGATGCCTTGTTTCACGCCGAGGCCCGGCAGAGCTATGACGCGGCGGTGTGTTGCTATCATGATCAGGCCTTGATCCCTGTGAAGACCCTGGCGTTCCATGATGGCGTTAATGTCACGCTCGGCTTGCCGATCGTACGCACCTCCCCCGATCACGGCACCGCGTTTGACATTGCCGGGACCGGCCTGGCCCGGCCAGACAGCCTAATCGCGGCATTGAAATTGGCGGCGGATCTGGCATGAGCGATGACCCGCTGCCGCCGCTCAGCCAGGTCATCGCTACCCATGGGCTCAGTGCGAGAAAGAGCCTGGGCCAGAATTTTCTGCTCGACCTCAATCTGACCCGGCGGATTGCCCGGGTCGCGAAGCCGGCTGGCGCCGTGGTGATTGAGATCGGCCCGGGGCCCGGTGGCTTGACGCGCGCCTTGTTGGCCGAGGGCGCAGCGCAGGTGCTGGCCATTGAACGCGATGCGCGCTGCGCCCCGGCCTTGGCGGAAATTGCCGCCGCCTGGCCCGGTCGATTGACGGTGATCGAAGGGGACGCGCTTGCGGTGGATCTGTCCGCCCATATTGAGCCGCCCTACGTGATCGCTGCCAATCTGCCTTACAATGTCGGCACGCAGCTGCTGATTGGGTGGCTCACGCAAGCCTGGCCGCCGCCCTGGCGCTCACTAACCTTGATGTTCCAGAAGGAGGTGGCCGACCGCTTGGTCGCGCGACCCGGTAGCAAGGCCTATGGTCGTCTGTCGGTGTTGGCGCAGTGGCGCGCGGTCCCGCGCATCGCTTTCAACCTACCCGCGCGCGCGTTCACACCGCCGCCGAAGATTGCCTCTTCCGTCGTGCATATTGAGCCGACGGCCCCGGTGCAGCCAGATGTGCCGCGGGTGGCGCTGGAACAGGTGGTGCAAGCCGCCTTTGCCCAGCGCCGAAAGATGTTGCGCAGCGCCTTAAAGACCCTGACCCCTGAGCCAGAGCCATTGTTGAAGGCCGCGGATCTTTCGCCCGACGCCCGCGCCGAAACCGTCAACATCGCCGGCTTCTGCCGCTTGGCGCGCGCCTGGGCGCTTCAAGACGGCCGCTGACCTGATTACGGCTCAATTGAGCGCCGCTTGAGGATGCGACAGGTTGGTCCGTGGGGAGTGCCGAGCCGCCGTGATCGACACCCTGACCGAGACCGCAACGCTAACCGGCGGTGATCCACCGGCGTGGCTCACCCGATGGCCTTTGCCGCGTCGCGGTCTGCTCGGTGACCATAGTCGACGAGCGGATGCCCTGGGACGGTGCGATGCGGCAGCGCAGCTCGCCGGTCCGGGCCGCAAAACGAGTAAGCCGGGGCACCGCTTCTGCGGCCCCGGCTTGTATGGCTTCTGACGCTTAAGCCATTAGGGCGTGATCCGACCAACCGCGATCGCAACTGGTCAGATGTAGCTCTTGGCGGAGAGGCGCAGGCGGCCTAGACCGACGCCTAGGGCGGCGAGGCCGAACAGCGGCAACGTTGCCGGCACCGGGATGGAGGATCCATTGCCAGAGGCGTCGACCAGTAGAGTGAGGTCAGTGAATTCGCCTGGTGCCAAGCTCAGCGAGAACTCAAACACGCCCGTCTTGGCGCCACCGACATCGCCGATGTCAGTAAAGGCGTCAACGATAACCGAGAAGAATTCAGCTCCGCTGAGATCGACGAAGGCCTCGGCAAAGGCGGATTCTCCGCCCGGCGTGGTCACGCTGGCGACGGCGCCGACGGCCCAGCTCAGGGCAAGGTCCAGTTCCAACGTCTCAGTCCCCAAATTCTCAAACTCGACGAAGCCGTCGGTCTCAAAGAAGGCGCCGGCCAAGCTGCCCGGTAGGGCCGGCGTCGGCGAGGCGGTGCCGCTGACACTCGCGTTCTGCGACAGTAGCGGATCGCCCGGGTTGGTGGCATCGCCGGCGGCTGTGGCGGTGGCCAAACCAAATCCGAAGTCATCGAAGTCGAACACGAATGCATCGGTAAACACGAACAGATCGTCTGGATTATTGACGCTTTCAATCGACAAAGTCGCAGATGCAAAGGCATCAAACGTGGCAATTGCGGATGCCGGCGCTGACGACAAAGCGGCCAGGGCAACCGCGCCCATGGCTGCCAAAGATCGAACCTTGTGGAACATATTCCCTCCTCGTTGTGTATTCATAACCAAGCCCTTGAGCCATGACTGATCAACCCGGATTGGGCGGATCTGATTGCGACACGACTCGCGATCCAAACCTCTTCAGCAGGCCGCTCAAAAGGCCAGCTTTCTCTAGTGCGATCAACTTTATCCGACCGATTGGTGTCGCATAGCGAGGTCAATCGGTTGGATGTTGCTCTAGCGACAAGAACCCGTTCACCGCCCCGCCAGCGTTCGCGCATGACGGATCGGAGGCACCTGAGTGGTAACTTTTTGTGGGTGCAGAGCCCCTGCCTCTGTGCACGAGATTTACCGGTGGCGGCGGGTCTTGTAAAGATTATGTTAACAAAAAAGCGCGGATCGGCCACAGAGTTCGCCGCCGGCGGGACCGCTGCGGCAACCCCAAGACGCCGAGCTTATGGCCGGTCTTGAAAACTGCGGACAAAGCCGCTGATCCACGGTTGGCGGATTCGCTTCAACCGTTCCGCCTCGAGAATGTTGCGCAGCTGGGTGAAGGCCCTGTCCAGATCATCATTGACGATGACATAATCATAGCCGTCGGAATGGGTGATTTCGTTCAAGGCGCCTTGCATGCGCCGGGCGATGACGGCCTCGCTGTCCATCGCGCGGCTCTTCAGGCGGCGCTCCAACTCCTCTTTCGACGGCGGGAAGATGAACACGCGCACCAGGTCCCCCCCCATGGTCTCTTCCAGCTGTTGCGCGCCTTGCCAATCGATATCGAACAGCACGTCTCGGCCGGCCTCCAAATGCTCGATCACCGGCGCCTTTGGTGTGCCATAACAATTGTCGAACACCTTGGCATGTTCCAAAAACGCGTCGTTCTCGACCATCGCAGTGAAGCGCGCTTTATCGACGAAGAAATAGTCTCGGCCATCTTGCTCGCCGGCGCGCGGCGGCCGTGTTGTCGCCGATACCGACATGGTGATCTGCGGATCGGCCGCCAGCAACATTCGCGACAAGGTCGACTTGCCTGCTCCGGATGGCGAAGACAGCACCAGCATCAATCCGCGCCGGCGGGGCCGCCCGCTCACTGCACGTTCTGGCATTGCTCGCGCAGTTGATCGATCAGCGCCTTCATCTGCAAGCCGATCGCGGTCAAGCTCTTGTCCGCCGATTTCGCGCATAAGGTATTGGCCTCCCGATTGCATTCCTGGGCAAGGAAATCCAGCTGCCGGCCGACCGGCCAGTCCTCGGCGAGCAGCGCCTGGGCTGCGGTCACGTGGGTCTGCAGCCGATCCAGTTCTTCGGATACATCCGCCTTAATTGCCAGCAGCGCCGCCTCCTGTTCCAATCGCCCGCTATCAAGGTCGCTGCGTCGACCGATCAGATCATCAAGGGCCGCGCCGATACGGCTTTTGATCGCCTGGGGTCGGGCGCCCTCGCAGGCCCGCGCTTGGTCGAGCAGATCCTGCATCTGTGCCAGATGGCCGGTGAGGATGGCGTTAAGCGCCGCCCCTTCTTCGCACCGATGGGCCACCAGTGCGTCTAACCCAGCCTCCAGCAGGTCGAGCGCGGCGGTCTGCAGTGCGGCGTGCGCTTCCGCATCGGGCCGCCCGGGGGCCTCGCCGCGCCCGCTCAACATCATCAGATCCATCAGGGTCGGCGGGGTCAGGCCCAGGCGCTGAGCCAGATCGGTCATCTGCCGGGCCATCGGCCCCAGGGCGGCCTCGTCGGGCACAATCGCCGCGCCCCCTTGTTGCACGGTCAATATGGCGGTTATCGCGCCGCGCGCCAGGCGATTGGCGACACGTTTCTTCACGGTCAGATCTACGCCATCCAGTGCTGCGGGCAGGCGGACGCGCACATCCAGCCCCTTGTGGTTGACGCTTTTCACTTCCCATTGCAGGCGCAGGCCCTCGACGCTTCGGTCCAGGCGGGCAAAGCCGGTCATGCTCTGGACAGTCATAAGGACTCCACAAATGGCGAGACGGTGTGGCCTTGGCGGGCGGCGCGGACTATAGGGGGCAGCCAGTGCGAAGATCAATCATTCGAAAGGCTTGGCCCGTGCGCGACCCTCGCTCGATCCTCATCACTGGCGCCTCCAGCGGCATTGGCGAGGCTTTGGCCAAGCGCTACGCCCGCGCCAACCGCCATTTGGCGCTGACCGGCCGCAATGCGCAGCGGTTGGGTCAGGTCGCAGCGGCGTGCCGGGCGCACGGCGCTGAGGTCGTCGCCCACGTCATCGATGTGGCCGACCGCCCGGCCATGGCCGCCTTGTTGAGCGAATTGGACGCCAAGCAGCCGCTGGACCTGATTATTGCCAATGCCGGTATCGGCTATGGCGAGGTTAAGCTGGAGACGCTGCATGACATCACCGAAGACGTGTTCGGCGTCAATGTGCACGGCGTGTTTCACACCATTCTGCCCCTGCTGCCGGCAATGCGCGCGCGCGGCCAGGGGCAGATTGCCATCGTGTCCTCGGTGGCGGGATTTCGTGGCCTGCCCAGCTCGGTGCCTTATTCCGCCTCGAAGATGGCCGTGAAGGGCTATGGCGAGGCGCTGCGCGGTGCTGTTGCGCGGCACGGGTTGGAGGTCAGCGTGATTTGCCCGGGCTTTGTCGAGAGCCGGATGACCGAGAAGATCAAGACTCGCCCGTTCCTGGTCGACGCGGACAAGGCAGCCCGGATCATTGAGCGCGGCCTGGAGCGGAATCGCGGTCTGATCGCCTTTCCCTGGCCAATGGCCGCGGCCACGCGCTTGCTCACCTTGATGCCGGCACCGTTGGCGGACTGGGTGCTGCGGCGGCGGTGAGCGTCGGCCGGCTTGTGGCGTCTAGACCCACAGTCTATATTTTCGTGCATGAGCGATACCGCAAAACTGTTCAGAAACGGCAACAGCCAGGCCGTCCGCCTGCCCAAGGCCTATCGGTTCGAGGGCCAGGCGGTGCGCATCAGTCGCCTGGGCCGCGGCGTGCTGCTGGAACCGCTGGAAGCAGAGGCCGATCCATGGGCGGGACCCCGCGAGGCGATCGGACAGGTTTCTGCGGACTTCATGGAGCAGCGTGAGCAACCCCCGATGCCGCCGGATCGCGATCCAGGCTTCAACTGAGCTATCTGCTGGATACGGACATTTTGAGCCTTGTCTTGAAGGGGCGTGAACCCATTGTTGCCGGCAGAATGGAACGAGCCGGGGTCGACGCGCTGAGCGTCAGCATTGTCAGCCGGTTCGAGATGCTCTATGGCGCCGTTTCTTCAAGCGCCCCCGACCGCAACAGCACCTGGGTGCTGCGCTTCCTCTCTGCGTTCCAATGCCTTCATTTCAATCACTCCGATGCGCTCCATGCCGTCGACATCTGCGCGGCGCTGCGGCAGGTCGGGACCCCGATCGGGCCCTACGACACGCTGATCGCCGGGCAGGCCCGCGCCCGTGGGCTGACCTTGGTGAGCCGCAATCTGAAGGAGTTCGGCCGCGTGCCCGGCCTCTTGCTGCAGGACTGGCGCTAGGGCCCGGCCCGATCACTTCGGCTAGAGCATGAAGTTGCTCGCCCCATTGTAAGGCGGTGCGGTCCGCTACGCCTTAGCGATCCTCCGCAAACACAAGGCGGTAGCCGTTGAGGTCGCGGATGCACAGGTCGTGCAGCCCATAGGCCTGATCTTCGGGGCCCCATTCAAACGGCAGACGATCGCGCAGCGTATTCGCCAGTGCTGTGACATTGTCGGTGAAGAGGTAAATGAGACCTGAAAAGCGCGGGAGGGGTTCGTCGGGCAGGGGGGCGGAGAAGAACCACAGCCGCGCGTCCCCTCGGCTTATCTCAGCCCACACAAGCGCGCCGGCTTCTTCCCACCCGCCGGCTTGTTCGCACCCGAAATGATCGGCATAAAAGCGCACCGCGGCGGTGACATCGGGTACGTAGAGCGAGGGCGTGACAGCAGCGCGATCCATGGCCGGCTCACAGCGGAATATTGTCGTGCTTCTTCCACGGCCGTTGTTCAGTCTTGTCCTTCAAGATTTTCAGGGCGCGGATCAGGCGGGGACGGGTGTTGTGCGGCTGGATCACCTCGTCGATGAAGCCGCGGCGGGCGGCAACGAAGGGGTTGGCGAACAGATCCTCATAGTCCTGGGTGCGCTGGACCAGCTTTTCCGGATCATCGCGTTCGTTGCGATAGAGGATCTCCACCGCCCCCTTGGCGCCCATCACCGCCACCTGGGCCGTGGGCCAAGCATAATTATAGTCTGATTTCAGATGCTTCGATGCCATCACCACATAGGCGCCGCCATAGGCCTTGCGCGTGATCACGGTCAGTTTGGGCACCGTTGCCTCGCCATAGGCAAACAGCAGCTTCGAGCCATGCTTGATGATGCCGCCATATTCCTGGGCAACCCCGGGCAGAAAGCCCGGCACGTCCACAAAGGTGATGATCGGGATGTTGAAGCAGTCGCAAAAGCGCACGAACCGCGCCGCCTTGCGGCTGGAGTCGATGTCCAGGCAGCCGGCCAGCACCATCGGCTGATTGGCCACGATGCCGACGGGATGGCCGTCCATGCGGGCAAAGCCGATGATGATATTGCGCGCATGCGCCGGCTGGATTTCGTAGAAGTCGCCTTCATCGACCACCTTCTCGATGATCTCGTGCATGTCGTAGGGCTTGTTGGGATTGGCCGGCACCACATTGTCCAAGCTGCGCTCGGGCCGGTTGGCCTGGTCAAATGGTGGCAGGAAGGGCGGTTTGGCCCGATTATTGGCGGGCAAGAAGTCGACCAGACGGCGCACCTCCATCAGCGCCTCGATATCATTGTCGAAGGCGCGGTCGGCGACGGAGGATTTGGTGGTGTGGGTGATCGCCCCGCCCAATTCCTCCTGGGTGACCACCTCATTCGTCACGGTCTTCACCACGTCAGGACCGGTGACGAACATGTAGGAGCTGTTCTTCACCATGAAGGTGAAATCGGTCATGGCCGGGGAATAGACCGCGCCGCCGGCGCACGGGCCCATAATCACCGAGATCTGCGGCACCACGCCGGAGGCTTCGATATTGCGCTGGAACACCTCGCCATAGCCCGCCAGGCTGTTGACGCCTTCCTGGATGCGCGCGCCGCCGCTGTCGTTCAAGCCAATCACCGGAGCCCCGGCCTTCATGGCCATGTCCATGATCTTGCAGATCTTCTGGCCGTACGTCTCCGACAGGGAGCCACCAAACACGGTGAAATCTTGGGAAAAGACGAAGACCAGCCGGCCATTGATCAAGCCGGAGCCGGTGACCACGCCGTCCCCGGGAAATTTCTTGTCCGCCATACCGAAATCGGTGCAGCGATGCTCGACGAACATGTCATATTCTTCGAACGACCCGTCATCAAGCAGCACCCGGATCCGCTCGCGCGCGGTCAGCTTGCCGCGGTCGTGCTGGGCATCGATCCGCTTCTGCCCGCCGCCCTGGCGCGCGGTCGCCCGGCGCTTCTCCAACTCGTCGATAATGTGTTGCATCGTCTGCCCCTTGAGATTGACCGCCGGAAGGCCGTTAAGTCGGTCTTAGCGGGCAGAAGGGGCGATGCCTAGGGGAGTCAGGACGATGGATGACCGCCAATACTATGCAGAAGCGGCAAAACTATGACCTCAGGGCGACTGATTCCGTCGCTTGGGAGAATCGGGAAATGATACACTAACCACAAAAAGTGCTCCCAGGTTCGCGTCGTGGCCCGCTTCCGCCCTGCCTGACGATCATCAACGGCCCGCGTGGTTTTCGCTATATATTCGGAAAACACGAACGCAATCCGCAGGAAACGCCGTCGAAGAACCATCTCAATTGTGCGAATGTCGAACTGACCATCGCGCACACCGAAAGCAATCTGATTAAGATGATCCAGATAACGGTCCAAAATTTCGCTTAGCGTTTCGCCATACCGGCCTGTTGCATACAGATCTTTGTGAAGACTGCGTAACTGCAATTTCATAAAATTGATTGGAATGGGATCTTCTAGAAGAATTTTATGTTTTTCGCGAATATGTAATACCATCGCCGTGAGCTGAACACGAATGCTGTCCAGTCCATCATCATACAATTGATATTGTATGGCCTGTAACGTGAATGACTCACGTCGGGATTTTTCGTTTTCGTACGTGGTAAACATCCAGCCGAATGCGGCCAGATAAGCACCGGTCAGCAGCGCTGTTGTACGAACCGCATCCGAAGATTGCAGGGCTGCTCGGGCCTTGCTGTCCGTACCTAATAGGGTGGCCGTGCACGCTGCTGCTGCGCCTAGAACGAGCGCTAACAGAAGGGCTTTCCGCCAGAGTCTGATTTCCGGCTTGATCGGCTCTTCCATGAGCCCAAACCAGGCGTACATGCTCCGGCGGGGGAAGAATATGTCGACGAGATACCAAGCTATGAGGGTATTAATCAGACCATGGGCTACCCACCCCTCCCACAGGATGATCAGTCCAAATTCGTCTGCAAGCCAAAGAAGCAATATAGTCGTTGCGGCCCACGCAGCGAGAGTGCCAATATCGAAATCTAAGGACATTTTGAAGCGTGCTTCGGGCGTTGGCACCCAAGAGCCTAGATGACTTCCTTGTCTTCAAACCGCATCACGCGTCCTCTCATGTCACGCCACACCGCCGTATATAGCGCATCCGCCAGTGGGCGACAAGCGTGGTCGCCCCTGAGGCATTCAGCGAGCCTCATTCGCCAGCCCCAGAAAGCGCTGGGTATCGGCCAAGTCTTTGGCGATCGCGTCCAGGCGCGTCTTGGCTTCGGCGTCCCAGCCCCAGTGCTCGGCCTGGAACATCTCATCCAGATGCGCCAGGGCATGGGCTTCGGCCGCATCCAGCCGGGCCTGGCTCAGCGCCAGCGCCAGCACGAAGGACCGGGTCAATTCGCACGCCTGCAGAAAGCCGGTCAGCTGAAACGGCGCCAAGGCCCCGGCATGGGCGCGGGCTGCACGGACCAGGTCCGGTGCCTGGGCCACCGGCATGATCCCGACCGTCTGGGTGAAGGCATGGCCCAGACGGCCCTCCGCCCAGGCCAGGTGGGCATCCCACGCGGCGGCCTGGCGCGCGCGCAGATCCTCCGGATGGTCCGCGCGGTAGCACAGCAGTTCGCCCTCGATGAAGGCCGCGGCGTGCTCAGCCATGGCGGCGCGCTCCTGGCCCACCCGGTCGATCGCGGTATTGGCCGAGCGGGTCAGCGGCATGCGGGCAGGGTCGACCGCGTCTGAAACAGCCTGCCATTCCGCGGCCACGGCCTCGGCCAGTCGACGCCCGGGCAAGGTCAGCGCCGCCTTCATCGGCGTTTTGACAGGTCGGCCGTCGAGCAGAATCTGCCAGCCGTTCGGGCTCTCACCCAAGTCCACCTGAGACCAGAAGCGCCTCATTCGCTGTCGGGATCGCGCTTCTTGGTGTTGCGAACTGCTGCCCGGCGGGCGGCCCGAGCGCGCACGCGCGCGCTGGCGGCGCGCTTTTCTGCACTGGCACTGGCACTGTCGCTGTCAAAGCCGAAGCCGATATGATCGACCACTTGCGGATCTTCACGCAGGGGCGTGCGGTTTAACAGCTTCTCGCCCAGCCATGTGATGCGGAACGCGGCGAGGAAATACAGGGCCGCCAGCACCAGTACCGTCAACAAAATCGCAAAGGTCCAAGCGCCGACTTCGCCCTGATCCAGAAAACGGCCCTGAAAGGCGAACACGATGCCGGCGCAGAAAGCCGAGACCGCGGCCAGGATCAGCAATAGCCAGAAACCTTCGCGCGGATCCTCTTGGCCGATTCGCCCGCGCTTCGCATCGGAGATCTGCTTGGCCCGCACCGCCCATTCCGGCAATGGCTCTTGTTTTTTCGGCATAACGCACCCTCACACATGCTCATCGATCAAGGCGGCAAGGGCGGCACTGTCCTCGGCGACCCCTGCCGCGCCATGATCTTGCAAAACATGGGCGCCGTGATAGCCCCATGCAACGCCCAGGCCGACAGCGCCGGCAGCGTGCGCCATGGCCATGTCATAGGCCGTGTCGCCGATCATCACGCAGGTCTCCGGCGTGCCGCCAGCCTCGGCAATGGCGGCGCGCAGCATCGCCGGGTGCGGTTTGGATGGGTGGGTGTCCGCGGTCTGCAGGGTCACGAACAGGGAGGCCAGCCCATGGTGGGCCAGAACGGCCTCCAGCCCACGGCGGGACTTGCCGGTGGCCACCCCCAAAAGCCGGCCGCTGCCGTCCAGGTGGCCCAGCAGTTCGCGGATGCCCGGATAAAGCACGTCTTCCAGGGCGCCGGCGGCGCGCAACGCCAGATAGGCGGCCTTGAAGCGCTGGCCAAGCTCGGTTTGGTCGGCAAGGGTCAACTCGGGGCTCAACGCCGCCAGGGCCTCCGGCACGGACAAACCGACAATATGGCGGATCGCGCTGGCAGGCGGGGCAGACAGCCCGGTCTCCTCATAGGCGCGGGTCATCGCGGCGATGATGCGCGCTTGGCTGTCCACCAGCGTGCCGTCGCAGTCAAACATCACCAGCGGCAGGCTCATAAGAGCTCCTCGAACGGATCGTCAGTCAAGGACGGGTCCCACCCGAAGGTTTCCCAGCTCGCCGTCATATGCTCCGGCAGCGGCGCAGTGACATCCAATATCCCGCCGGCGGGATGATCCAGCCGGAGGCGACGGGCGTGCAGGTGCAGCTTCTTGGAGATCACCCCGCCCAGAAACGCATCCTCGCCGCCATATTTTCCGTCGCCGATGATCGGATGGCCGATCGCCGCCAGATGTGCGCGCAATTGGTGGGTGCGGCCGGTGACCGGCTTCAAGGCAAGCCAGGCGGCCCGCTGCGCGGCCTTGTCCTGGACCGAATACAGCGTCACCGCCGGCTTGCCGTCCCGGGCCACCATCATCTTCTCCCCGCCGCGGCCGGGCTGCTTGTCCAGCCGCAGATCGATCTTGCCCTGGGCCGGGCTTGGCACCCGCTTGACCAGCGCCCAATACAGCTTGTGCGTGGTGCGCGCCTTGAAGCTTTTGGCAAGCGCGGCCGCGGCATTGGCCGTCCGCCCCAGCACCAACAGGCCGGAGGTATCCTTGTCCAACCGGTGTACCAGTTTGGGCCGCGACGGCGCCTCGAAGGTCAGGGCGTCGAGCATGGCATCCAGATGCCTGGACAGTCCGGACCCGCCTTGCACCGCCAGACCCGGGGGCTTGTTCAAGACGATGACATGCGCGTCCTTGTACAGCACGGCCGCGCGCAGCCGCTGCGCCTCGGCCTCCGGCACAGCCTGGTGCGGCGGCTGGGCTTTTTCTTCCTGGTCCGGCAAGGGCGGCACGCGGACGGTTTGGCCGGCCGCCACCCGGTCGCCCGGCTTCACGCGCTTGCCGTCCAGCCGCACCTGGCCCGTGCGCATCAGCTTTGAGACGACGCCGAAGCTGAGCTGCGGGAAGTGCCGCTTGAACCAGCGGTCCAGGCGCAGACCGTCCTCATCCGCAGCGACCCGCCGCTGGTCGACGCCGCTCATGCCCGGCCGATCCACAGCCCGGCGAACACCGCTGCGGTGCACAGGCCGATCGAGAGCAGCGCATAAAGCGCGGCCAGCCCGGCCTGCTGGCGCTCGATCAACAGGGCCATCTCCAACGAAAAGGCGGAAAAGGTGGTGAACCCGCCCAATACGCCGGTGGTCAGAAAGCCGCGCGTGACCGGGCCGAGATCCATTCGGGCAACCAGCAGGCCAACCAGCAGCCCCATGATCAAGGATCCCAGAACATTCACCGTCAAGGTGCCATAGGGAAAGCTCAGCCCCACCGCACGCATCACCGCCCCCGCCACCAGATGGCGAAGCGCGGCGCCAAGGGCACCGCCAGCAGCGATGGCGGCGAGCAACATGGCCTTGCCAATGGCCCAGGCAATCAACTGATTGCAAGCACCCAACCGCCTTGTGATGGGGTTGGGTGATGGGGCTGCCCTTTCAAAGCCCCGGCTGGCATGTTAAAGCAACTGAAACTTAGTCGCAGCATGATCGCCAGGACCGATGCCGTGTCGACCGACTTGCCGCTTGGACAATTGGTGCCCGGCAGCCTTGCCCGGATCCGGTCGCTGGCTGCCCCATCGCCCGATATCTCCGAGGACAGCCTGGACCGCTTGAGCGAATTAGGCTTTGTGACCGGCGCGTTGGTTGAAGTTCTGCACATCGCGCCGTGGGGCGATCCCATCGCGGTGAAGGTCGACCGGCTGACCGTTGCCCTGCGGCGCCACGAGGCCGATGCGATCGCTGTCAGGTTGGTGCCATGAGGGATGCCGCGGCGCTGAGGCCCCGACGCATCGCCCTGGTCGGCAATCCCAATTGCGGCAAAACCGCCTTGTTCAATGCGCTGACCGGGGCGCGTCAGAAGGTTGGCAATTATCCCGGCGTCACGGTTGAGCGCCGCAGCGGCCACCTGCTGGGCGACCGGGAGCGGCGGGTGGAGCTAATCGATCTGCCCGGCTGCTACTCACTCAGGCCGAAGAGTCCCGACGAGTCCGTGACGTGTGATGTCCTGGGCGGCCGTTTCGACGGCGAAGCGGCGCCGGACTCGCTGATCTGCGTGGTGGACGCGACCAATCTGCAGCATCATCTGCGCTTCGTGCTGGAACTAAAGGCGCTGGGCCGGCCGATCGTGGTGGCGCTGAACATGATCGATCTGGCGGAGCGGGACGGCATTGTGATCGACGCGGCGGCCTTGTCAGATCAGCTCGATTTGCCGGTGGTGGCGACCGCTGCCATCCGCCGGCGCGGAACCGGCGAACTGGTCAGCCGCCTATTGGCCCCGTCCGTATGGCAGGCACCCGGCGGCGGCTGGCAGCCGGCCAGCCGGACCGAACTGCGCCAGATGCAGGCTGAGGCACGGCGCATCGCCCAGGCCGCCACCGTGCGGGAGGGGCGCGACCATCGGTTGACCCGTCAGGTGGACCGGGTGTTGCTGCACCCGATGGCCGGGCCGGCGATCCTGGCCGGCCTGCTGTTTCTGATGTTTCAGGCGGTGTTTTCTTGGGCTGAGGCGCCGATGGCCTGGATCGACCAGGGCGTGGTATGGTTGCAGGGCGCGGTGGATGCCGGGCTGCCGGCGGGTTGGCTGTCCAGCCTGCTGATCGACGGCGTGCTGGCCGGGGTCGGCAGCGTGATCATCTTCCTGCCGCAAATCCTGATCCTGTTCGCCTTCATCCTGCTTCTGGAGGCAAGCGGCTATATGGTGCGCGCGGCCTTTCTGATGGACCGGCTGATGGCCGGGGTCGGTTTGAACGGGCGTGCCTTCATCCCGCTCCTGTCCAGCTTTGCCTGCGCAGTCCCGGGGATCATGGCCGCCCGCACCATCGCCCATCCGCGAGATCGGCTCACCACGATCATGATCGCGCCGCTGATGACCTGTTCGGCGCGCCTGCCGGTCTATACCCTGATCATCGCCGCCTTCGTCCCGACCCGGACAGTATGGGGCGGCCTGTCGCAGCAGGGGCTGGTGATGTTCGGCCTGTACTTGGCAGGTGTCGCCAGCGCTCTGCTTATCGCCCTGGTGCTGAAACGCACGCTGACCCGGGGGCGGGCGCAGCCGCTGATCATGGAGCTGCCGAAATATCAGCTGCCCAGCCTGCGCGACCTCGCCCTCGGGCTGATGGAACGCACCAAGATCTTTCTGGAGCGGGCGGGCCGGGTGATCCTGATGGTGACCGTGGTATTGTGGGCATTGGCGTCCTTCCCCGGGCCGCCGCCGGATGCCACAGAACCCGCCGTCTATTACAGCCTGGCCGGCTGGATCGGCCGTAGTCTGTCGATCCTGCTGGAGCCGATCGGCTTTGACTGGGCCATCGCCACGGCGCTGGTGCCGGGCATGGCCGCGCGGGAGGTGGTGGTGGCCGCGCTCGGCACGGTCTATTCACTCAGCGACGAGGCCGGCGGGCAGAGCCTGGCGGCCAGCCTGCAGCAGGCGTGGAGCCTGCCGACCGCCCTCTCTTTCTTGGCCTGGTATGTGTTCGCGCCGCAGTGCCTGTCCACCTTGGCGGTGGTGCGGCGGGAGACCAACAGCCGGCGCATGGCGTGGCTGATGGCCGGCTATTTGTTCGCGCTGGCCTATCTGGCCGCGTTCGTGACCTTTCATCTGGCCCGGGCGCTGGGCGGCTGAGCAGCGCGGGTCGATCGTCCCTGACGGGCCCTTTTGTCGCTGATGATGAGAATATGTTGCATTAGCAGTCGCATCTGTTATGACAGACACAGGTCGGGGCGCTGGTCCCGCAGAATCGGTCGTCGCGCTTCAGGGGCAGGAAGCACGCCGGCCGATCCCGAGCGCCCCGACCAGCCCTTGTCTTGCACCAAGCTTAGCCATCGGGAGCTCTGCCATGCCGTCGGTCCGCCTTTTCGCGCTTCTGGGAATGCTTCTTGGTATGGCGGCGCCGCTGCGCGCCGAGCCTCCGCAGCGTCTTGTCTCCGCCGGTGGGGATCTGACCGAGATCATCGTGGCCTTGGGGATGGACGACCGCCTGGTCGGGGTCGACACCACCTCGACCTATCCGCCCCGGGTTACCGACTTGCCGCAGATCGGCTATGTCCGCAGTCTGACTGCGGAAGGCGTGTTGTCCCTTGCGCCGGACCTAATGATCGCCTCCCATGACGCCGGGCCTGCCACCGCGCTTGATCAATTGCGCGCAGCGGGCCTGACCGTGGCCTTGGCACCCGATATTGAAGGCGCGCCGGGCGTGCCGGCCAAGATGCGTTTTGTCGGCGATCTGCTGGACCGGGAGAGCCAGGCGGAGGAATTGGCGGCGACGTTCGAGCAGGACATGGCCGATGTCGCTCGGGTTATCGACCAGTTGGAAGACCGGCCGAAAGTGTTGTTCATCTTGTTTGTGCGCGACGGAACCCCGATCGTGGGAGGGCGCGGCAGCTCCGCTGACGCGATCATCACACTTGCCGGCGGGCAAAATGCCGCCGACGGCATCGAGGGCTACAAACCGATGAACCGGGAGGCCATGATCGCCGCCGCGCCGGACGTGGTGTTGATGATGACCCGGTATGTCGAAAGCGAAGGCGGCCTGGATCGGATACTGGCGCGACCGGATGTGGCGCTGACACCGGCCGGGCAGGCGCGCCGCGCCGTGGTCATGGACGGCCTTTTGCTGCTGGGCTTCGGCCCGCGGACGCCGCAAGCGGTGCGAGATCTGGCCCGCGCGCTGCACCCCCAGGCCGGCCCGCAGTTGGGCTATTGATCCGATGGCGCGGGTCAGTGCCGCCGCTGCGCCCACGCTTGCCCGCGCCTATGCCGGCCCAGCGGTAATCCTGCTAGGCCTGGCCACCGCCGCATCCTTGGCGGCCCTGGCGGAACTCACCCTCGGCCCTGTTGCCATTCCGGTTGAGGCGGTGTTGGACGTGCTTGCCGGGCAGGGGGACCCGGTCCATCAGGCGATCTTGATCCAGATCCGTCTGCCGCGCGTCTTGACCGGCATCGCGGTGGGGGCCGCGCTGGCCTTGGGCGGCGCTGTTCTCCAGGGCCTGTTGCGCAATCCGCTGGCCGATCCCGGACTGATCGGGGTCACCGGCGGAGCCTCCTTGGGCGCCGTCGGCGTCATCGTGCTGGGGGATCTGCTGCTCGGCGGCATCGCCGATCCGCTGCGGCCGTTCATCCTCCCGCTGGCCGCGTTCCTCGGCGCCGCGGCGGTTACCGGCTTTGTGTTCATGCTGTCGCGTCATGGCGGTGCGATCTCCGTCGGCACGTTGATCCTGGCCGGTGTGGCGATTACCGCGATCGCCGAGGCAGGCATTGGCGCGCTCATCTTCTTGAGCGACGATCAACAGTTGCGCGATCTGACCTTTTGGCTGCGCGGTGCATTGGGCGGGGCGAATTGGACCCTGGTGACGGTGGTCTGTCTGGTCGCCAGTGCCGCCGCGGCTGGGCTGCTGGGCTTGGCGCGCGCTCTGGATTTGTTTCAACTGGGCGAGCGGGCGGCATTCCATGCCGGCCTGAATGTTGAGGGCGCAAAGCTGCGCGCAGGCCTGCTGACGGCCCTGGGCGTCGGCGTCGCCACGGCCGCGGCCGGCCCGATCGGCTTTATCGGCCTGGTCGCACCGCATCTGGCACGGCTGCTCGTCGGCGCGGCACACCGCTGGGTGCTTCCAGCCAGCGCGCTGCTCGGCATCATCTTGGTTTTGCTGGCGGATTTGGCGGTCCGCTTGGCTGTCCCGCCGGCCGAACCGCCGATCGGCCTGGCCACGAGCCTGATCGGCGGCCCGTTCTTCTTGTGGCTGTTGCTTCGGCGCCTGAAGGGGAGAGGCGGCCTTGCTTGATGTCTGTGATCTGTCTTTGGCCTATGGTCGCCACTTGGCGGTGGACCGGCTCACGCTGTGCTTGCCGCCGGGTCAGCTGACCGCGTTGTGCGGACCGAATGGAGCCGGCAAATCCACCCTCCTGGCTGGGCTGGCCGGCGACTTGGTGCCGCGATCCGGCACGATCCGGCTGAACGGTCAGGATCTGGCCGCCATGTCGCCGGCGGCCCAGGCGCAAGCCCGCGCCGTTCTGGAGCAGTCTCCCAGCTTAACGGCGGCCTTCAATGTCCGCGATCTGGTCACCCTGGGCATACCCACCTGGATTAAGCCGCAGGCGGCACAGGCGCTGGTGACCGCGGTGCTGGCCGAGCTCGGGCTCGCCGCGCTTGCCCAGCGGCCGGTGTCCGCCCTGTCCGGCGGCCAACAACATCGCGCCCATTTTGCCCGGGCCTTGGCGCAGCTGCGCGCCGGCCGGCAATCCGGCGGCGGCCACTATTTGTTGCTGGACGAACCGACCGCCAGCCTGGATATCGGCTATCAGATTGAGGTCATGCAGGCGGCTCAGGCCGAGGCGCGCAGCGGCGCCGGCGTCATTGTGGTGCTGCACGACCTGAACCTGGCCGCAGCGTTCGCCGACCGGATCGTGCTGATGCAGGCCGGCCGCCTGATCGCGGATGGGCGGCCCGATGCCATGTTGACCGCGGCAAGGCTCAGCGCGTTATACCAAACCGAGATCGCCGTGTCCGAGATTGCCGGCCGGCCTCATATCAGACCTGTGTTTGAGCCCGGGTCGGCCGGGTCCAGCCGAGAAAGGAGCGCTCATGTTCATCGCTATGAACCGCTTTCGCGTATTGCCTGACCAGACGGAGGCGTTTGAGACTGTCTGGCGCAGCCGCGAATCGCATTTGGACACGGTGCCGGGCTTTATGTCGTTTCGGCTGCTGAAAGGGCCGGAGCGCGAGGACCATGTGCTTTACGCGTCCCACACTTTGTGGGCCGACCGCAGTGCCTTTGAGGCCTGGACGAAGTCGGAGCAGTTCCGCAAGGCGCACGCCCAAGCCGGTAGCAACAAGCCGATGTATCAGGGCCATCCCGAATTCGAGGGCTTTGAGACCATCCTGGAGCAGGAGCGGCGCTCCACTGCGGCATAAGCAAGCGCGCGTCGACCGCGCGGAACGGATCGGTGCTGCGCGGCGCTTGTGCCCACATGAGCCGCAAAACAGCGCCGGCGCAAAGCCCAGACACCCCGAGCCCGGCGATGGTCGGCCTGCGCGAAACGCGGACCGACGCGCCGGGGTGGCGCCGCCGCCGCGCCGGCCGCGGCTGGACCTATCTGACCGAGACCGGCGAGCCTTTGCCCAACGCCCATAAGCGGCGTTGCCGAGATTTGGTGATCCCGCCGGCCTGGGCGGCGGTCTGGATCAATCCCGACCCCAAGGGCCACATTCTGGCGTATGGCGAGGATGAAGCGGGCCGGCGGCAATATATCTATCATCCCGCCTGGCGGGCTGCGCGGGAACGCGCAAAGTATCAAGACTTGCCGGCCTTTGCCGATAAGCTGCCCAGGTTGCGCCGGCGCATCGCCCGCCTGTTGCGCGACCCGCCAGATGACCGAGCCTTGGCCAAAGCGGTGCTGGTGCGCCTGTTCGATCGCGGCGCCCTGCGCATCGGCAGCCGGCGCACCGTCCCGGACGCGTTCGGCGCCACCACCTTGCGCAAACGCCATGTCGAGCTGGACCGGAACAGCGGTGCCATGACCCTAGACTATCGGGCCAAGGGCGGCGCGCGGCGCCAATTGGTGCTGCAGGACGCCAGGCTGGTTCACGCGTTGGCGCATCTAGAGGCATTGCCGGGCGTAGCCCTGTTCGACCTGCCATCGGGGCCGCTGCGCTCGGAGGACGTGAACGGCTTCATCGCCGATCTGATGGGTCAGGGCTTCAGCGCCAAGGATTTCCGCACCTGGACCGGATCATCCCAAGCAGCGGGCCATCTGCGCGGGTCCGATCAGCTGAGCATCACCGCCATGTCGCGCGCGGTCGCCGACCGGCTCGGCAACACGCCGGCGATCGCCCGGTCCAGCTATATCCACCCCGCGCTGATCGAATTGGCCCGCCAACGCGCACGGCCTGAGCGCTTGGCCGGGCCCCGTCGCCTGCGTCGGGAAGAGCGCGCCTGCTATGGGGCGATCCAGGACTATGAAGCCGCGGCGAACACCGATTAGAGTGCGCGCAGTTGCTGGGAGAGCCTGATGCACACGCCTTGCCTGATCCTGGATCATGACCGGCTGGCCGCCAATTGCGCGCGCATGACGTACCGCGCCGAGGCGCTGGGCGTGGCCCTGAGACCGCACGGCAAAACCGCGAAATGCGCGGCCGTTATCGATCTGGCGCTGGCCGGCCGACCCAAGGCGATGACCGTGTCGACCCTGGCCGAGGCGCGCCACTTCGCCCAAGCCGGGTATCGCGATATCACATATGCGGTCGGGCTGGTGCCGGCCAAGATGGACGAGGTGGCGCGGCTGCGAGGGGACGGGGTTGATCTGAAGGTCATTCTTGACACGCCGGAGGCCGCACGGGGCCTGGCGGAGGCTTGGCCGGAGGGCGCGCCGGGCCTGTCCGTGCTGATCGAGCTTGATTGCGGCGGCCATCGCGGCGGCGTGCCGGCAGAGGATGACCAGGCCCTGATCGCCGTGGCTGAGGCGCTGACCGGCCGGGTGTCGCTGCAAGGGGTGCTTACCCATGGCGGACAGTCCTACCACGCGGACACGATCGACGCCATTCGATCGGTGGCCGAGGCGGAGCGGCGCGCCGCCGTCCATGCCGCGGCCGTCCTGCGGGCCCGGGGAACGGCCTGCCCGATCGTCTCGGTCGGGTCCACGCCCACGGCCTTGTTTGCCGAGCATCTGGACGGCGTCACCGAGATGCGCCCGGGGGTCTATATGCTGTTCGACCGGTTTCAGGCCGGGCTGGGCTGCTGCACCGAAGCGCAGATCGCGGTCAGCGTGCTGGCCAGCGTGATCGGCCGCCGTGCGGACCAAGGCTATGCCCTGATCGACGCCGGCGCGCTTGCCTTGTCTCAAGACCTGAGCACCGCCGCGCAGGACGGCCAGCCGATCTACGGCACGGTGTGGGATGAAACCGGCCAAACCCGGCTGGGCGATCTAATCGTCTCCAAGGTCAATCAGGAGCATGGCTTTGTCACCAGCCCCTCTGGCCTGCGTGACTTGCCCGGGCTCGGCGAGCGGGTGCGCATCCAGCCCAACCATGCCTGCATGACCGCAGCCCCTTATGACCGCTACCATGTCCAGGGCGGTTCGGCGGACGGGCAGATCTGGTCGAAGCTGACCGGCTGGTAGCCACCCAGCCGCTGTCTTGTGGGCGGCGCCAAGATGCCCACATCCTCTGGTCCCCACCGCCTGTTTTGCCTGCTGCACCGGTCCTTGCCGCTGCCGGGTATCGGCTGCGGGAACGGGGCACCGGGCGGGGCGGTTAGTTGCGTGCCACGTCTTCACGGGAGCCTTTCGATGCCGACAAGCCTGCGCTGTGTTTCGCTTCACCCGATCCTTGCTGCCCTTGTTATCTTCCTTGCTACAGCACCTGGTCTGGCCCAGCTGCCGCAGGTGGCGCGGAATGAGCAGGGCCTGCCGACGCTGTCACCGGTGCTGGAGCAGGTGACCCCGGCGGTGGTGAATATCTCGGTGCGGTCGCAGGCGCCGGTGGAGGCCAATCCCCTGTTCCGCGACCCGTTTTTCCGGCGCTTTTTCGACCTGCCGGACCTGCCGCCGAGCCGCCCCCAGCTGAGTGCGGGGTCCGGCGTGATCGTTGATGCCGAAAAGGGCTATGTGTTGACCAACCATCATGTCATCGACGGCGGCGACGAAGTCACTGTAACCCTGCGCGACCGTCGACAGTTCCAGGCCAAGCTGATTGGGAGTGACTCCGGAACCGATGTGGCCCTGTTGCAGATCGATGCGGAGGATCTGACCGCGCTGAGCTGGGGCGACTCCGAGGCGCTGAAGGTTGGCGATTATGTCTTGGCGATCGGCAATCCGTTCGGGCTGGGCCAGACCGTCACCTCCGGTATCATCAGCGCGCTGGGCCGCAGCGGCCTCAATCCGCAGGGCTATGAGGATTTCATCCAGACCGACGCCCCGATCAATCCGGGCAATTCCGGCGGCGCGCTGATTACCTTCGACGGCCGGCTGGTCGGCATCAACACCGCAATTATCAGCCCGGCCGGCGGCAATGTCGGCATCGGCTTTGCCGTGCCCAGCGCCATGGCCCGATCGGTGATGGAGCAGTTGCTGGACTTCGGCGCGGTGAGCCGCGGTCGCTTGGGCGTGATCGTCACCGACGTCACGCCGGACCTGGCTGAGGCCATGGGTCTGGATGTCCGCCGCGGTGCCGTGGTCAATCAGGTGGAGCAGGGCACGCCGGCGGCGCGGCTAGGCATCGAGCCCGGCGACGTGATTGTTGCGGTGAATGACCGGCGGATCGATGACACGGGGGATTTGCGCAACCGTATCGGCCTGATGCGCGCCGGCACCGAGGTTGAGATCAGCTGGCTGCGCAACGGCCGGCGCCGCACCCAATCCGTGCGCCTGGGCGATGCCACTCAACAGGCCGAAGCCGCCGCGGCGGTGGCCGAACGGCTGGAGGGCGTGCGGCTGCGCGATCTGCAAGAAGGCGATGCCTTGTATGGGCAAGTGTCCGGCGTGCTGGTGGCCTCTGTAGAGGCGGGCAGTCGGGCCGCGCGCCAGGGACTGCAGCCCGGAGATGTGATCCTCGGCGTGAACCGCCGCCGCGTGGAAAGCCTGGACCAACTGCGCCAGCGCCTCAGCGGCAGCCAAGGCCCGCTCGGGCTGACCGTTCAGCGAGGCCAAGACCGGCTGTTCCTGGTGATCAGCTGACCGACGTCGCCCCTGCTGGAGGTTTGCGATATAGCGTTTGTTCGCGCTCAGAACTATCCATTACGCTGGTTCGCGTTTAGGGGAGCGGAAAATGGCGGTTATTGCGCCGCTTGATGCAATCATAGATCGGATCCACGGGCCTGATGATGCGCGAGATTTCGCCTGGACAGGGACGGCGATCCTGGTCTTCAGCGTGGTCCCGTTGCTGTTTCTGCCGCAATTTGCGCCGTCTGCGATCGACACGGGCCCCTCCTTGAGCCTGCTTGCAGCGCTGGGCTGCGTGTGTTGCCCAGCTGTTCAGGCGCGCAGGGCGGTGCGTAAGTTACAAGGAATTGGATCATGCTCCAGCCATCGGCGAGTCTAAAGGCTCGCATAGGTGGGCTGGGATCTGCTAATATTGAAGCGTCAGCATTGGGAGAGGCACCATGGAATTGAAGTGGATCATGTTCTACGAGCTGTTTTTCGTGAAAGGGCTGCTGATCGCCTGGGCGATTCGCGAAATCTATGTCTGCAATCGCGACCAGAAACGCGCCGACGCAGCCCGGGCGGCCGAGGGCGGCACAGGCAGAGGCGGCACAGGCACAGGGCGGCCAGCCGCACCCTGAGGTGCTGAAAGAGGCGGCGTGAGCGGCGCTGGGGCGTGGCAGCGCTTTGCTGCGTTCTTCGAAGCGAGCGCAAGATCGTACAAATTTCTTGTGCAATCAATAAATTTTTGAGAAAGCGGTTGTAGGACTCGGTTGCGTGACCAAGGACACGTTTAACGGAGCCCGCCGTGAGTGAATTCGTTCAGCGGTATGATGACCAGGCTTTACGCGCGGTCCTGGCCGCCTTCAGTTGCGCCACCGCGATCATAGAGTTCGATCCAGACGGTCACATCCTGAACGCCAACGACAATTTTCTGCGGATCTTCGGGTATCAGCTAGAGGAAATTCGCGGGCAGCATCACGGCGTGTTCGTGGCACCGGAGGAGCGCCAGTCCGCGGCTTATCGCGCGCACTGGCAGACGCTGCGGCAGGGAAAATTCTTAGTGGCGCAAGTACGGCGCTTTGCCAAAGACGGCCGAGAAGTGTGGATCCAGGCGGCCTATAGCCCGCTGATCGATGATCACGGCCACGTCACCGGCGTGGTCAAGATCGCCGCGGAGATTACCGAAGAGAAGCGGGCTGAGGCGGTGATGGCCGGCCAGCTTGAAGCAATGTGTCGCTCCACTGCCGTGATCGCGTTCGCCCCGGACGGCACGATCTTGGAGGCGAATGAGAATTTTCTCAATGTCATGGGGTATCGCCTGGATGAGGTGCAAGGCCGCAAGCACGCTGTCTTTCTGGAACCCGGCACCGAGTATGACCCGGACTATCTGGCATTTTGGGACAAGCTGAGAAGCGGCCAATTCCAAACCGGAGAGTTTCGCCGGTTGGCGAAAGGCGGCCGGGAGGTTTGGATTCACGGATCCTACAACCCCATTCTCGGACCAAATGGCCAGGTCGAACGCGTGGTGAAATTCTGCACCGACGTGACCGCGCAAGTGCAGGAGCGGCAGCGCTTTGAGCTTTTGTCTCTGGTGGCCAATGAAACTGACAATTCGGTCGTCATCACCGACGCTGACGGCAAGATCATTTATGTCAATGGCGGCTTTGAGCGGCTCACCGGCTATCCCTTGCACGAAGTGCGCGGCAAAAAGCCGGGCAGCTTCTTGCAGGGCCGCCGTACCGATCCCGACACCGTGGCGGCGATCCGCTCTGCGCTGGCCAGGGGCCAGCCATTCTACCAGGAGATCTTGAATTACACGAAAGCGGGCGAGCCTTATTGGATCAGTCTGGCCATCAACCCGGTGTGCGATGAGACCGGGCAACTGCAGCGGTTCATTTCGGTACAGACCAACATTACGAAGACCAAGATCCAGGCCAATGAGAACCGGACCTATCTGAATGCCATCGGGGCGACCAACGGGCTGGCGGACTTCACCGCCGAGGGCAAGCTGAACACCGCCAACGCGTTTTTGCGGCAGCGCGGGGGCAAGAGCGATGCCGATTATGCGCTGGAGCGGTTGTTGGAGCCCGCTGTCTTGGCTGCCGTCCAGGCCGGGCAGACGAAGACCGTTACGCTGCGCTGGCCGTCAGCGGGCAACGTCCCCGTGCATCTGGAGGCCATTCTGACACCGGTCACGGATGTCGACGGAACGGTGTGCAAGATCATCTTGTCGGCGGTGGATGTTAGCAACCGGCTGGAAGCCATGCAGCGCACCGATGAGGCGATGGACGAAGTGCTGCGGTCCGGCGCGGAGATCAAGACGATCCTGTCAGACATGGAGACCATCGCCCGCCAGACAAATTTGCTGGCGCTGAACGCCACCATCGAAGCCTCCCGCGCCGGGGAGGCCGGATCGGGCTTTGCCGTCGTCGCCAAGGAGGTGAAGGATCTGGCGCAGCGGTCCAGCACCTCCACCGGCTCGATCGAAGCCCTGCTGACCACGAACGAAAAGCGCATCGAAACCCTTGCAGCGTCGCTGAAGGCGCTCAGCGCGTAAGCCGCCGTCGATCAATCCAAGGCCACGCTGATCCGTCGATTGCGCTGGCCCTTTTTCTTGATCTTGTTGATCACCACCGCGCCGATCTCTCCGGTGCGGCGCACATGCGTGCCACCGCAGGGCTGCAGGTCCAAGCCCTCGATGGCGATCAGACGCACGGTTTCGCCGGTCTTGGGCGGGGTGACATCGGCGGTGCGCACCAGGTCGGGATTGGCCCGCAGATCCTCCGCCGTGATCGTGCGACTGGAAACCGGCCGGTCGGATCGCACCTCCGCCATAACCTTGTGCGTCAGCTCCTCCTTCGTGAAGCCGGCCTCGCGCAGGTCGAAATCCAGCCGCGCACTGTCCGCGCCAATGGCGCCCCCGGTGACCGGCGCGTCAATCAGCCCGCACAACAAGTGTAGGCAGGTGTGCAGGCGCATATGCGCATGACGACGCCCCCAGTCGATGGCCATGCTGACCGGCTGACCCGGCCGCAGCCCCTCAGTCCCGTCCGCGATGTGATGCAATATGGTCAGCCGGCCGGGTGCGTAGCGGGTGTCGGTGACGGTCAACAGCCGGCCGTCGCCCAGGCCCAGGGTGCCGGTGTCGCCCGGTTGCCCGCCGCTTTCCGCGTCGAACAGCGTTCGGTCCAGCGTCACCGCCTCCGGCAGCACCTCGGTGATCACCGCGTCTGCCGTGGTGGCATAGGCATCCTGTTCAAACAGCTTGATGGTGGGGGGTACGCTCATGGATGCCGGCTCCCTGACGCGCTGAAGGCTGGCGCCCAGATCAGACCCCGGTTAGACCCAGATCAGGCCCAGGTTAGACCTTGGTAGCGGCAGAGGAAAAGGGGAGAGGCCGGACCGACCCAGACCGAACTCGTTACGGCTGCTTCCTTTCGGACCTGACCGGGTTGGCGAGGGGCCTGTCCGGCCCGGACCTCCCACTGCCTATATGCCGATGCCGGGGGGTGTTTGCAAGACAGCGCGCCCTCACGAAGCAGCGCGTCTTCTGCGCCATAGCCATGCCAGAAGCAGTGCCGCCGCGACCATGGCCGCCGCGACGCCGGCCCGTTCGGTCCAATGGTGCGTCAGGCGCAGGTCCAGCACCGTCTTTCCGGCCGGCAGACTCATCGCCACCAGCCCCGTCCGCGGGTCCGGCAGCAGCTCAACGGTCGCGCCGGTGGCAAGATCGCGCGCCCGCCACAGCGGCCAGAAACCCTGTCGCAGGGTGACCCTGGCGGGATGCCGTAAGGTGAAGCGGGCGGTCAGATGGCGGGCGCTGTGCCGCTGCACGACCGGATCCTTTAGCGACCGGCTGGGCAGGCTTTGCACCGGTGGCAGCGCGGCATAAGCCCGGGCCAGGCGCCGGTCCAACGGCGCGCGGTCCAGGCCGCGGCTTCGGTAAAGCCGGTCCATATAGGCTCGCTGTTCGTGGGTCAGCCATTCCCAGGGTGCCAGCCCCAGCGCCACGCGCTGCTCCAGATCGCGCCACTGGTCCGGGCCGAGCGTGCTGAGCTGCCGCCGGACCAAATCGGTTTCCTGCCAGGCCGAAATTGCCAGACCGGCCGCCAGAACCGCTGCAGCAGCCCATTTCCCTCGCGTGCTGCCGTGTGCCAGGGCAGCCAAGCCAAGCGCCGCCAGCATCGCCGCGCCCAGATCAAGCAGCAGCAGGAACCGCCAAGGGAATTGCAATCGCTCCAATATGGTCAGGGTCTGCCACAGCGGCTGTCCCGGTGCCGTCAGCAACCAGCTGGCCAATGCCGTCATCAGGCCCGCGGCGAGCCAGACGCGCGCGGCTGGTCCCACGCGCCGACGATAGACCAGCCGCGCGATGACGCCAGAGAGCACGCCAAGCCCCGCAATGGCGATGGTCTGCAGAAAGACCGTTTCCAGCCGGGCCAGCCAGGGTGCATTGGGACTGGGGGCGTTGGAAAACATGAGCCAGCCCGGCCAGCGATAATAGTCCCAGTACATGAATTCTTGCGCCGGCACCCAATGGGTCAACGTCACCGCCGGCAGCCAGTACGGGGCCGCCAAAGCCGCGCCCAGGCCGGCTGCCAGGACAGCGCGCCCGGCGAAGGTGCCGCGCGCGCGCCAGCCCGAAACCGTCAGCGCCAGTGCCGGGCAGAGCACCACCGCCGCGGTTGCCAGAATAAGGGCCGAGGGCAGATGGGTCAGCAGGATGCCGGCGGTGGCCAGGCTGACCCACAGCATGGCGCGCGGTGCGCCCTGCGCCAGGCGGATCAGTCCGGCGACCAGCGGTGGCCCCCAAAGATAGGCGGCGAATTCGGCCAGGGCGGTGCGCTCAATCCAGTCGACCACCAGATGATAGGGCAAAAGCGCGTAAATCAGCGCCCCGGCCGCGGCTGCCGCGTGGTGCCGGATCAGCGGCTGAAACGCGGCGAAGAACAGGGCGGCGCTGCCCAGCCATGCCATGGTGGCGGCCGCACGCAAGGCGTCTGCGGTGCCCATCCAGAGCGTGAACGGGCTGCCCAGCCAATAGGGCAGGGGGGCATAGAAGAAAAAGTCCGTGCTGCCCGCACCGCCCCAGGTCATCGGCAGCCAGCGGGGATACAGCTCGCCCTGGCGGACCAATGTCGAGAAATAGTCCAGCCATGGATAAGCAAAACGCAGATCATGCCCGGCGGTCAGCGGCAGCCCGATGCCCAGGCCGATCACGGCCAGCACCGCTGCCGACCCGAGCAGATACCAGGCAAGCGGCAGCCCGCCTTGTGCCGGATGCGCTGCCATGCCGGCTTCGGCCCGCTGTGGTGCCCGCATAATTGTCCCCGATGCCGCGACGCCCTGGCCGGAGGGTTTAGGCAGCCAGGGGCGCGCGGACAAGGGGTGAGCGCGGGTCCGGCCGGCGGCGCATCACCAGCCGCTGCCCGCTCTGATCCGTCTGCGTGTTTCACGACGGTAAGGGGCTTCAGCCCCCGATCCTGGACAAACCCGCCGGCGGCCCTGCTGCCCGGTCAAGTCTTTGGCTTGCGTGCGCCGGACAGCCCGCTATGGTCCGCGCCATGTCCTTCGACGCCATTGCCTGCGCCTTCACCGGCATGCCGCTGGACCGGGCCGATCATCACCGCGGCGATCCGGATTGGATCGCCGCGCGCCGCGCCGATCCGGCCAGCCGGTTCCTCGCGGTGCATCGCGGACGGCCGGCGGTCAGCACGAGCGACGGGCGCTTGCGCCTGGCCTGGGGCCCGCCGTCGAGCCAGGAAAGCGTGTTCCTGGGGCTTGACCGGCAAGGGCTGGCGCATTTCGCCTTCGAGGCCGAGGAAGCCGCTGTGCCGCCGGGGGCTGAATGGATTGATGGCCGGCAATTGGCGCTGCAATTGGCCGCCAACGGCGCTGCGGACCCCGATCTGGCGGTGGCCGGCCTGGCGCGCTGCCTGACCGACTGGCATGCGCGGCACCGCTTTTGTGCAGTCTGCGGTGGCCGGACCGAGATGATCAAAGGCGGCTATGCGCGCCGCTGCCTGGCGTGCGGGGCGGAGCATTATCCGCGCGTGGACCCGGTCGTGATCATGCTGGTGGTGCGTGGCGACCGCTGCCTGCTGGGCCGCCAGGCACGGTTTCCACCGGGCATGTATTCTGCGTTGGCGGGCTTTGTGGAGCCGGGGGAGTCCATCGAGGAGGCGGTTCGCCGGGAGGTGCTGGAAGAGGCGGGTGTGCGCGCCGGTGCGGTGCGCTATGTCTGTTCCCAGCCCTGGCCGTTTCCGTCCAGCCTGATGCTGGGCTGTATCGCCGAGGGGCTGACCGATGAGATCACACCGGATGAGACCGAGATCGAACATGCCGACTGGTTTGCCAGGGACCGCATCGCAGCGGCTCTGAACGGCGTTGGCGAGGACTTCAAGGTGCCGCCGGCCATCGCCATTGCGCATCAATTGATGAAGGTGTGGAGCACTGCCTGATGGTCAAAGCCGCTGACCTGCCGATCTCGCCTCTGGCGCCGGCTCGGTTTCCTGATCTGCCGGCGGTCCCTGGCGTGCGCATGGCCAGTCTGCCGGCGGGCCTGCGCTATCAGGGGCGCGATGATCTGACCTTGTTCGCCCTGGCAGACGGCAGCCGCATCGCCGGCTGTTTCACCCGTTCCAAAACCGCGGCCGCGCCGGTGGAATGGTGCCGCAGTCTGGTCAAGAAGGGGGCGGGCCGGGCGATTCTGGTCAATGCCGGCAATGCCAATGCGTTTACCGGGGTGAAGGGCCGGCGGGCGGTGGAACTGTCCGCCCAGGCTGTTGCCGGCTGCGTAAGCTGCGCGCCGGATGAGGTGTGGCTGGCGTCCACCGGGGTGATCGGCGAGCCGCTGGATGCCACGGATTTCGGCGGCCATGTCGCCCAGCTCTGCGCGCGGTTGGAGCCGGCGGCATGGGAGCGGGCCGCCCGGGCCATCGCCACCACGGACACGTTTGCCAAGGGCGCGGTCTTGCGCACCGAGATCGCCGGCCAGGATGTCACCTTGTGCGGCATTGCCAAAGGCTCCGGCATGATCGCGCCGGATATGGCGACCATGCTGGCCTTTGTGTTCACCGATGCGGCGATCGCGCCGGGCGCCTTGCAGTCGGTGCTGGCCCAAGCGGTCGACAAAAGCTTCAACCGCATCACCGTGGATGGCGACACCTCCACGTCTGACACCGTGCTGTTGGCGGCCACAGGGGCTGCGGGCAATGCCCCGGTGAAGGACGCGTCGGCCACGGAACTGGCAGGGTTTCGGGCCGCGCTGACAACCCTGACGACGGATCTGGCGAAGCAGATTGTCCGCGACGGCGAGGGCGCGCAAAAATTCATCACCGTGGAGGTCAGCGGGGCAGAGCATGATCAGGCCGCCCGGCGCATCGCCTTCGCCATCGCCAATTCGCCGCTGGTCAAGACCATGGTCGCCGGGGAAGACCCCAATTGGGGCCGGCTGGTGATGGCCGTGGGTAAGGCGGGCGAGGCGGCTGACCGCGACCGCTTGAGCGTGTGGATCGGTGATCAGCAGGCCGCAAAGAGCGGCGCCTTGTCGGACAGTTATGATGAGGCTGCGGCCCGGGCTCATCTTGCCGGCCGCGAGGTCCGCCTTTGTGTGGATGTCGGCGTCGGCGATGCATCGGACACTGTGTGGACCTGCGACCTGACCCACGGCTATATCGCAATCAACGCGGATTACCGCAGTTGACCCTCGGGGCGATCGCGACCGTTGACGCTCTGAGGCCCAACAGCGCCCTTGGAACTTCGAGCACAGTTGCTCGCTTCCTCGCAGGCGGACATTACCCGACCAATCGCGATTGGTCGGGTCATGCTCTATAGGAGGCCGTGCACGTCTCCTCCGCCTTAGCCAATCCTTAACGGGCACGGCGGCATGACTTGGGCCCTGCCAGACAAAACCATTGAGATTATGATCTGACATTTATCTAAGTCTTGAAAGAACCGCCGAAAGGAAGGCCGTGTCCAAACCAGTGAAATTCGTTCACGTTGGTATGCCCAAATGCGCCAGCAGCTATATTCAGAGCGTAATCGCCCACGATCCCTCATTCGCTCCGCTGTCCCTGCAAAAAGTCGTTGAGCTTCTTCGAGCGGCTGCAATACAAAACAAAACACTGCCCTCAGCGAAGGGCCAAATAAGTTTAGCTGCGAACACGCAGCTTGACCCTGCCCTAACAATTTGTGCATCGCACGAGGGTTTAACCGGAGCATTCTTAAATGAACCCAGCAATCAGTCCAAATTGCCGAGCTATTTTCAGGCTGCTGCGAAATTCCTCGGTGATCAAGAGCTGTCCGACAATGTTTTGATCATTGTGCGGTCACCGAAGTCGTGGATCAGGTCTATTCACGAACAGGCAATCAAGCAAGGCTCAATACAGGCGGCGGAGCAATTCGTGCTCTCACAACATGAATTCATAGTTCACTCGCTAAATCTTCAAATGATCGTGGGTTCATGGCAGGGTGCTGTCCCGAACGTTCGTGTTCTCCCATTGGAAATGCTGCAAAAGGACGAAACGGCATTTTGGAATAGGATAGCGGACTGGTTTGGAACGACCGTTCCGGATCCGAAAACACTTGACGAGATTAAAAAGATAGATCGCGCCAGAAATAAATCTGTCGGAGCGAGACTGCCCTATCTCATCGAAATGAACCGACATGCGGAAAGTCTGCGCGAGAATTTGTTAAAGGCAAATGACCGGATAGCTCGGCATGTGTTTGAAGCATGCAGAACTTCGGCATTCACTTTACACGGCGTCTATCGTGTCCTGACGGAGGTCGCGACCGATGAGGAGTTTTCACACATTACGAGGAATATTGACGTCAACGAAACAGAAACTTATCGTGATTTCGCGCTGACGATAGAAACAAAATCAAAATTAAAAGAAACGTTTATTGACTATCTATTTCATTCACAAATCATCGATCAAGAAATATGCGAGAATTACAGTGAGGAGTGGGATTCAGTATCGGTTGCATAAAGAGACTCGCACGCGCAACGTATGTGAACATTTTCAAACAGTCGGCGCGATTGACCACCGCCTAACTCTATTGCGCAGCTCCGACCGGTTGACTCGCCCCTGCTTGCTGGAGGCGGTCAAGATGAAGCCGTGTAATGGCAGCGATCTTTTCCACTTCGGCAGGCTCAGTTTTCTGACACAATGTGGACACCTCCATCAACGGGTTTTGCGGGTCTGCTGACGAGTTTTTTGGCGTGGCGCCGCTCGTCGTTAGCGGCTTGAGGGGTGCTCGTGGACCGGCTCCTCGCCGGTCATGGGGGGCG
>JBHJGS010000005.1:0-20967 GCA_050331575.1 Rhodothalassiaceae bacterium
GCGGATCGGCGCCCATGTGGAAGCGGCCTGGATGCTGCGCGCCGTGGGCACTGCCTAACCCTGGGGGGTGCGGCCGGCGGCACTGGGGCCGCGGGCCGCGCTGGTCCCGCCGGCTGCGCGCCCATCTTCCCTCCGCCCAACCGCTGATCGTTGCAGCGGCTGGGCGGACAGAGCCTTATGCGGTGGCAAAATCCGCCGGGGTCAGGTCCGCCTGCGTCAGGGCCTCGGCCTGGCGGGCATGCAGGGCGGCGGTGTCATAATCTTCGATCAGATCCTGGAACAGGCGATACCAATTCACCTCCGCCTGCAGATGCAAAAACACCCCGCCCAGGCCGATGGCGGCGCGATCCATGAACACGAACTCCCTAGGCGGCGTCACCGGCCCCAGCTCCTTCAGCCGCTTGTGCACCTTAGCGGCCGTCTCCGCGCCATACTGCCCCGGGCTTTGCGCGGGATTGATTAGGCGCGGCTTGTCCTCCAGCAGCGGGCTGTAGAGGAACGCCGCCCATATATTCAGCGTCTCAATCAGTTCGTTGGTCAGCCCGGTGAAGCCCCAGGCTTCATAGGCCTGCACTGCCAGGTCGCGGTCACCGTCTCGCAGCGCTTTGTATAGATCGATGACGCCGCCGACGAAGCGCGCGGGAAAGACCCGCACACAGCCGAAATCCAGAAGATTGAGCGACAGATCCGGCCGGGCGGAATAATTGCCCAGATGCGGGTCGCCGTGGATCACGCCATAGCGGTGGAACGGCACATACCAGGCCTTGAACAGATTGATCGCCAGCGTGTTCCGGGTCTCCTGGTCCGCCGTCTTGAAATCGAGCAGCTTGCGCCCGTCCAGCCAGCCCATGGTCAACAGCCGCGCGCTGGACAAATCCGCAAACAGCGTCGGCACATGCACCTGCGGCGTCTCGCGCAGCATATAATTGTACAGCGTGATATGCTTGGCCTCCAGCGCATAGTCCAACTCCTCGCGCAGGCGGGTGGCCAGTTCGTCGCGGATGTGGCGGGTGTCGAGCGAGCGGTCGTAGCGGCGGAAAATCCCCAAGACCATATCCAGCTGGTTCAGATCGGCCTCGACCGCTGAGCCCATATCGGGATATTGCAGCTTCACTGCCAATGGCTGGCCATCCTTGGACACTGCCTTGTGCACCTGACCCAAAGAGGCGGCCGCGGCGGCCTCCCGGTCAAAGCTCTGAAACCGGTCCTGCCAGCCCTCGCCCAATTCCTGGCGCATGCGCCGGCGCACGAACGCCCAACCCATCGACGGGGCGGCAGCCTGCAATTGGGCCAGTTCCTGGGCATATTCCCGCGGCAGCGCGTCTGGAATGGTGGACAGGATCTGCGCCACCTTCATCACCGGCCCCTTCAGATTGCCCAGCGCCTCGGCCAGGGCCACGGCATGTTCTGACTTGTCCAGCTTCAGCCCGAGGAACCGATTGCCCGCCAGCCGGGCGGCCAGGCCGCTCATGGTGCCACTCACCCTCGCATAGCGCGCCACCCGACCGCTCAGGCGATTATCGTCATGATACATAAACTGTCCTTAATGCCTGCTCATTAGGCTACGCCGCAGCGCGCGTGTCGGTTCGCATCGCTTGTCACGGGCGTCCGCGCGACGCATACATTTCTGATCCCTGGCTTATAAGACAGAGCGCGGATGGCCGCACGCATTCTGATTGTCGACGATGAGCCGACCCAACGGGTGCTGCTGCGCGGCGTTCTGACCCGCGACGGCCACACGGTGGAAGAAGCGAGGAACGGCGCGCAGGCCGTGGCACGTCTGACCGACGGTGCGACGGTCGACGCAATGATGCTCGACCTGATGATGCCGCAGATGGACGGCATGGCGGTGCTGGAGGCGATCCGACCGCAGCACCCGGACCTGCCGGTGATCGTCTTGACCGCGCATGCCTCGGTCAATCGCGTTGTCGACGCGATGCGCGCCGGCGCCAGTGATTTTCTGGCCAAGCCGGCCAGCCCGGAGCGCATCCGCCAAGCCGTCGCGGCCGCTTTGAAGCGGGAGCGACTGGTCGGCGAAGTCGATGGCCTGGCCGAGCATGTCGGCCGCAGCGGCCGCGGCTTCAAGGCGCTGGTCGGCGACGCGCCGGCGATGTGTACGGCCATCGACGCGGCCGCCCGCGCCGCCCGATCGACCGTGCCGGTTCTGATCGAAGGCGAAAGCGGGGTCGGCAAGGAGGTGTTTGCCCGCGCCATTCATGAGGAGTCCGCCCGCGTCGACCGGCCATTCATTGCGGTCAATTGCGGGGCGATCCCGTCCAATCTGGTCGAGAGCATCCTGTTCGGCCACGAAAAGGGCGCCTTCACCGGCGCGCAGGACAAGCATCTGGGCAAATTCCAGGAAGCCGATGGCGGCACCTTGTTCCTTGACGAGGTCGGCGAGCTGCCCTTGGACATCCAGGTCAAGCTGCTGCGGGCCCTGCAGGAGCGCGAGATAGATCCCTTGGGCGCACGGCGGCCGGTGAAGATTGATATCCGGCTGATTTCCGCGACCAATCGGCCATTGCAGCAGATGGTGGCGGACGGCGCCTTCCGCGAGGATCTGTTCTACCGCCTGAATGTATTCCCGCTGCGCCTGCCGCCGTTACGCGAACGCCGCGCGGACATCCCGGCCTTGGCGGACCATTTTGCAGCACGCGTTGCCGAAGCCGAAGGCCTGCCGCGCCCGCAGCTGACGCCGGACGCACTTGAGCGGCTGCGCGCCATGGATTGGCCGGGCAATATCCGGCAATTGCAGAACGCCATGTTCCGCGCGGTGATCCTCGCCGACGGGCCGGACCTGCACGCCGACGCCTTCGAGGTGTTGGAACCCAAACCGCGCATCCAGCCGGCCGCTCCGGCTGAGGATATCCAGACACCGGCGCGACCAAGCCTGGCGCTGGAGGATGAACACGGCCATGTGCGACCCTTGGCGGACCTGGAGCGCGAGGCCATTGCGCATGCCATGGCCCGCTATGACCGGCGCATGAGCGAGGTTGCCCGCCGCCTGGGCATCGGACGCTCCACGCTCTATCGCAAGCTGGAGGATCTGGCCGCCGAGCCCGAACCGGAGACAGCACCCCCCGGTGCGGCCCGCCGGCACCCGCAATAGCGCGCGCGCCCCCGTTTCTGAAGAACCGGCTGTTCACTGCGGCGCGTGTGGTCTCCGACGCGCGCCGGCAGCGCGGCCAGGATCAGGGCCGATGATGGACGCGGCAGACCCTCGCAGCATTTCCGGAAAACTGGTATACGGTCCCTCAGGAGAGACACTATGATTGATCAACGCAGTGAAATTCTCGGTTTGGATGCCGCCACTATGCGCAAGATCGGTGCAGAGATTGCAGCAGAGGCCCGGCAGTCCGCTTTTGAGGCCGGGCGGCCTGTCACTTACACACTCGACGGCCAGACAGTGCGCGAATATGCAGACGGTCGTATTGAGCCCGTCGATGAGAGCAACGCTGTCGCTGCTAAATAGATCCTCCTAATGGCGGATAACCGGCCAGTATACACAGTGTGCGCTGGTCCCAATGGGGCTGGAAAAAGCTCGCTTACAGACAAGGCCCGTGCTCAAGGCACAAACCTTGGAGATTATATCAATCCTGACGACATCGCACGGCGGAAGAGCGGTACTGAAGCACAGCGCCAAGCGGCAGCCGGTCGCGATGCCCTGCAAATGACGCGGGACAATATCGCGGCCCGCCGCGATTGACCAAGCAGCGTGACGGGGGGGGTGCGCCCAGATCGGTGCTCTCCGTGGATGTTCCGGTGCGCGGGCAAATCAGTCGGCAAACGGGGCTATGTCTGGCGTTTCGGGGTCTGGCGTTTCGGGGTCTGGCGCTTGTGGGTCTGGCGTTTTTGGGCCCAGGTGGTGAGGCGGGCGGCGATGGCGGCTTCGGCGCCACGGTCGGTGGGTTGATACAAGGTCACCCGGTCGAGCGCGTCGGGGAAATAGGATTGGCCGGAGAAGGCGTCTTCTTCGTCATGGTCATAGGCATAGCCGGCCCCATAGCCCAGATCTTTCATCAAAGCCGTCGGCGCGTTCAGGATATGCTTGGGCGGGGTCAGCGAGCCGGTCTGTCGCGCCAGCGCCCAGGCGGCCTTATGCGCCCGGTAGGCGGCATTGGATTTCGGCGCCGTGGCCAGATAGAGCACCGCCTGCACCAGCGCCAGCTCGCCCTCCGGGCTGCCCAGAATATGATAGGCCTCGCGCGCGGCCAGGGCCTGGCTCAGCGCCTGCGGATCGGCCAGGCCGATATCCTCACTGGCAAAGCGGATCAGCCGCCGGGCGATATAGAGCGGATCCTCCCCGGCGGTGAGCATGCGCGCCAGCCAATACAGCGCCGCATCAGGATCAGAGCCGCGCAGGGATTTGTGCAAGGCGGAGATAAGGCCGTAATGGCCCTCGCGGTCCTTGTCGTAGATTGCCGCGCGCTGTTGAGCCAGACGCAACAAGGCGGCCTCGTCCAGCACCGCTTCTGCTGTCTTGGCAACCTGTTCGGCCAGGTTCAAAAGATAGCGGCCATCGCCGTCGGCCAGTGCAATCAGGCGCGCCCGCGCCTCCGGCGCCAGTGGCAGCGCCTGGTCCAGATGCGCCTCAGCGCGCCTCAGAAGCTGCTCCAATGCCTCAGGCCCCAGGGGATTGAGCACCAGCACCTGCATGCGGGACAGCAAGGCGGCATTGATCTCGAAGGACGGATTCTCCGTCGTCGCCCCCACCAAGGTCACCGTGCCGTCCTCGACATGGGGCAGAAAGCCGTCCTGCTGGGCGCGATTGAATCGGTGAATTTCGTCGACGAACAGAAGCGTGCCCTGCCCGGTGCGGCGCCGCGCCTGGGCGGCCTGGAACACCTTGCGCAGGTCCGCCACGCCCGTGCCGATGGCGGAAACCTGCTCAAACTGCAGGCCGACCGCGCCCGCCAGTAAGCGGGCAATGCTGGTCTTGCCGGTTCCCGGCGGGCCCCACAGGATT
Organism: Rhodothalassiaceae bacterium; assembly: GCA_050331575.1. Classification (GTDB taxonomy): domain Bacteria; phylum Pseudomonadota; class Alphaproteobacteria; order Sphingomonadales; family Rhodothalassiaceae; genus JBHJGS01. Next base: position 4,967 of record JBHJGS010000005.1, read on the forward strand.
AAGGAGCCCAGGGTGCCCACAGCGACCATGCGCTTCAACGGCCCGTCCGGCCCCAGCAGATGATCCTGGCCGATGACCTGATCCAGCCGCGTGGGCCGCAGCCGGTCGGCCAGCGGGCGCGGGGTTTCGCCCTCCATCCCGGCCGCTGCGAACAGATCGCTCATAAGGGCATCTGGATCAGCGCGCCGGCTGGCACCCGAAGCGCCGGCCGCCACTGGCGATCAGGCAGTCCAGCAGCTGATTGCTCCGCTCCATGCGGTAGCTGAACGGCAGGGCGGACTGCTCCAGCGCCGCCTCAAGCTCGTCAACGGTGGTGACATATTGTTCATTCACCGCCAACAGCACGTCGCCCGGCCGAACCCAGTTGAGCCGGCCCGCCGGGCTGCGCCGTTCTACCCGTAACACCGCAACGCCGGTCTTGAGCGGGTCCAATCCCAGCTCTTCATTAAAGCGCGGCGAAAGATTGGCCACGGTGACCGACTGGAACGGATGCCGCCCCTCCAATTCGGTGATGTCGCGCGGCGGGTCTTCCGGCGGCAGCGCCAGGGTCACGTCGATGCTCTGGGTGGCGTCGTCGCGCAACAGGCTCAGCGTCACCGGCAGATCCGTCTCCGCCGTGGCCACGCGATAGCCGAGCGCTGCCTCATCGACGACCTCGCGGCCGTCCACGGCCAAGATGACATCGCCCGTCTGAATACCGGCCTGATCGGCCGGACCGCCGGGATAGACCTGATCGATCAAGACCCCGCCGGGCCGGTCCAGACCCAGGCCCACCGCCAGATCCCGATTGACCGACTGGCCCGAAATGCCCAACCACGGGCGGACAATCTGTCCCTCGTTCAAGGCGGCTGAAACGACGGAGCGAACCATCACCGCGGGGATCGCGAAGCCCAAACCGGACGACGAGCCGGAGCGAGAAAAGATCGCGGTATTGATACCCATCAGCCGACCTTCCAGGTCGATCAGCGCCCCGCCGGAATTGCCCGGATTGATCGCCGCGTCGGTCTGAATGAAGAAGGACAAGTCGGAAATGCCGACGCGGGTGCGTGCCGTGGCGGAAACGATCCCGCTGGTCACGGTATGATTCAGGCCAAACGGATTGCCCATCGCCAGCACGATATCGCCCACTTCCACCTGGTCGCTGTCGGCGAAATCCAGATAGGGCAAGACTTCCCCGCCTGTGTCGATCCGCAGCACGGCCAAGTCGGTGCGGGGGTCGGCCACCACCACCTCCGCGTCGAACTCGCGCCGGTCTTGCAAGGCGATGGTGATACTATCCGCGCCGTTGATGACATGATTGTTGGTGACCACCACGCCGTCTGCGCGCACCAGCACTCCAGAGCCGAGCGAACTCAAGACGCGCTGACGCTGCTGCTGCGGCAGGTCATCGCCGAAAAACTCGCGAAACATGAGCGCCATCATCGACTCTCGGGCCGGCACCAGTCTGCGGGTATAAATGTTCACCACAGCAGGAGCAGCCGCCTTCACAAGCGGCGCATAACTCAACAGCAGTTGCTCGCGCGAGCGGGGCACCGCACGCGTAACCGCCTCCGTGCGGTCGGCCTGCTCAACACCCGGGCTCTGCTCCTGTGCCGGCGGCTGGGGCTGTTGCGCCCAAACCGGGGCAGCCAAAGCCGCGGCAAGCATCACAATCCAAGCACGCATCACGTCACCGCTCCTGAAACACGCATGAAGACGAGCGCCATGGGACCATGAAAAAGGCGGCCTGAACAGCCGCCTTAATCGCCCATGCCGGCTCAAGCGCGCTGACCGTCAAGCGGCGTCTTCCAGATCCACGCCATCAGGCCCGCTGTCCTGGCCCTTGGCCTGCGGATTCCGGTCGACCAGCTCAATCACCGCCATCGGCGCGGCATCGCCGGCCCGAAACCCGGCCTTCAGGACGCGCACATAACCACCCGGCCGCTCCTGATACCGTTCAGCCAGCTCGTCGAACAGCTTGGCGACAAGCGCCTCGCTGCCCAGCCGCGCAATCGCCAGGCGCCGATTGGCCAATCCGCCCTTTTTGGCAAGGGTGATCAGCTTTTCCGTGATCGGGCGCAATTCCTTGGCCTTGGGCAGCGTCGTGATGATCTGCTCATGCTTGATCAGCGCCTGGGCCATATTCTTGAACATCGCCTGGCGGTGAGAGGATGTACGGTTCAGTTTGCGCCCGGCTTTACGGTGCCGCATGGCTCGCTCCTTTAAACAAAATCCGCGCCGTGGGACGCCTCACGCGTGCGGCACGACCGGCGATCGCTCTTAATACTCGTTTTCCAGCTTCTTGGCCATTTCTTCGATATTCTCCGGCGGCCAATCCGGCAGTTCCATGCCCAGCCGAAGGCCCATGTGGCCCAGCACTTCCTTGATCTCGTTCAAGGACTTGCGGCCGAAGTTTGGCGTCCGCAACATCTCTGCTTCGGTTTTCTGAACCAGGTCGCCAATATAGACAATATTGTCGTTCTTCAGGCAGTTGGCCGAGCGCACCGACAGTTCCAACTCGTCGACCTTGCGCAGGAAATTGCGGTTGATGCTGGTTTCTTCCGCCTCGCGAACGGTCTCCGCAGCCCCGGCATCCTCGAAATTGATGAACAGTTGCAACTGATCTTGCAGGATGCGGGCGGCATAGGCCAAGGCATCATCCGGGCTGACGGTGCCGTCGGTTTCTACATCCATGGTCAGCTTGTCATAGTCCAGGATCTGGCCTTCGCGGGTGTTTTCCACCTTGTAGGCGACCTTTTTGACCGGGCTGAACAGGGCGTCCACCGGGATCAGGCCGATCGGCGCGTCTTCAGGACGATTGCGGTCCGCCGGGACATAGCCTTTGCCCGACTCCACGGTCAGCTCCATGTTCAAGCTGGCGCCTTCGTCCAAGGTGCAGATCACCAGGGACTTGTCGAGAATGTCCACACCGGCGATCTCGGCAATCTTGCCGGCGCGCACTTCCCCCGGGCCGGTGGCGGTCAGATGAAGACGCTTGGGCTGATCCGCGGTCATGCGGATTGGCAATTGCTTGATGTTCAGCACGATATCGGTGACATCTTCGCGCACGCCGGCGATGGACGAGAATTCGTGCAACACTCCTTCGATTTGGATCGAGGTGACCGCGGCCCCCTGCAGCGACGACAAGAGCACGCGGCGCAGGGCGTTGCCCAAGGTCATCCCGAAACCGCGCTCCAGCGGCTCGGCGATGATCTTGGCGCGGCGCTTGGGATCCACGCCGGGAATCACTTCCAGCGCGTTCGGCTTGATCAGTTCCTGCCAGTTCTTCTGAATCACGGGGCTAATGTCCTTGACTTGTTGACTTGCGCATCGCGGCCGCGGCCTCCTGTGTTGGAAGACGCGGCCGATGCCGGTGCACAGGCGATGGGGCGGCCTGGGCCCTGGATCACACGCGCCGACGCTTGGGCGGCCGCACCCCATTGTGCGGGATCGGCGTCACGTCGCGGATCGAGGTGATGGTGAAGCCGATCGCCTGCAAAGCACGCAACGCCGACTCCCGTCCCGAGCCCGGGCCCTTGACCTCAACCTCCAGGGTGCGCATACCATGCTCTTGCGCCTTGCGGCCGGCATCCTCGGCGGCGACCTGCGCGGCATAGGGGGTCGATTTGCGCGATCCCTTGAACCCCATGGATCCCGACGATGACCAGGAAATCGCATTGCCCTGGGCATCGGTGATGGTGATCATGGTGTTGTTGAAGCTGGCATTGACATGGCACATGCCGGCCGTGATGTTTTTACGCTCACGCCGTTTGATGCGTGCGGGTTCCTTGGCCATCTCGTTTGGTTCCTACTCGCTTGCGCCTATTTCTTCTTGCCGGCGATCGGCACGGCCTTGCCCTTGCGGGTGCGGGCATTGGTGCTGGTGCGCTGACCGCGGACCGGCAGACCCTTGCGATGCCGCAGGCCGCGATAACAGCCCAGGTCCATCAGCCGCTTGACGTTCATCGCCGTCTCGCGCCGCAAATCGCCTTCGACGGTATATTCCCGGTCGATCAGTTCGCGGATCTGAATCAGTTCAGACTCTGAAAGATCCTGAACCCGCCGTTCCTGCGGCAGGCTCAAGCGATCGCAAATGGATTGCGCCTGCCTGCGGCCAATGCCGTGGATATAGGTCAAGGCGATCTCGACCCGCTTATTTGTCGGTATATTTACGCCAGCGATACGCGCCACGCCAATGTCTCCTAATGTGTCTATCCGCCACCTACCGGCCCCGCGCGACGGAAGCGCGGGATTATAGGATTCGGCGGTTGCCCGTCAACATCTTGGTTGCAGGGCCTCAACTCCCAAAACGTGATCGATTTCAGCGGCGACCTGCTCGATCGACTTCAGGCCGTCGACCTGCTTAAGCAGGCCCTTGTCTTCGTAATAGGGCAGCACAGGCGCGGTTTTCGCCCGATAGGCCGCAAATCTCTCGCGAACCGTCTCTTCATTATCGTCCTTGCGGCGGACGAATTCAGTGCTGCCGCAGACATCGCACACACCCGGCTTTGCCGGCAATTTGAACGTGTCGTGATAGTTTGCCCCACAATTGGCGCAGGCATAGCGGCCAACGATCCGCTCAATCAGCGCGTGTTCGACAACCTTCAGTTCCAGCGCGCAGTCCACCTTGCGCCCGCGCGCGCTCAACATGTCGTCCAGCGCTTCGGCCTGGTGAATGGTGCGCGGAAAGCCGTCGAGGATGAAGCCGTTCTCGCAATCCTGCCGGTCGATGCGGTCCGCGATAATGCCGATAACGACCTCGTCGGGGACCAGATCGCCGGCGTCCATATAGCTTTTTGCCTTCAAGCCGACTTCGGTCTTATTGCGAACGGCCTCGCGCAGCATGTCACCGGTGGACAGCTGAACCAGGCCATGTTCGCGCTGCAGGCGGGCCGATTGGGTGCCCTTGCCGGCCCCCGGGGGGCCCATCAGGATAACAATCACCGGCGGCCCCCGCGCAACTTGGCTTTCTTGATCAGCCCCTCATACTGATGCGCCAGCAAATGGCTGTGGATCTGCGCCACCGTGTCCATCGTCACCGACACCATGATCAGCAGGCTGGTGCCGCCCAAGGCGAACGGGATGATCGCCTGACCGCGCAGGACTTCCGGGATCGCGCACACCGCCGCCAGATACAAGGACCCCACCACGGTCAGCCGTGTCAGCACATATTCCAGATATTCCGCGGTGCGCTTACCCGGCCGAATACCCGGAATGAAACCGCCATGCTTCTTCAGATTTTCCGCGGTGTCTTCGGGATTGAACACGATCGCGGTGTAGAAGAAGGCGAAAAAGATGATGCCGGTCACGAACAGCAACAGATACAGCGGCTGGCCCGGGCCCAATAAGGCGGTAAAGCTGTTCACCCAGCCCGGCGTCTCACCCTGGCCGCCGGCCGCAAAGCCCGCCACGGTGATCGGCATCAGCAACAAGGAACTGGCGAAGATCGGCGGGATCACCCCGGCGGTGTTCAGCTTCAGCGGCAGGTGCGAGGTATCGCCCTGGAACATGCGGTTGCCCATCTGCCGCTTGGGATATTGGATGGTAATGCGCCGCTGTGCCCGCTCCACGAAGACGATGATGTAGATCAGCGCCACAGCCCCGACGAACAGGCCGATGATCGCTAGGGGCGATAACACGCCCTGCTCGCCCAGCGACAGGGTTTGCGCCAAAGCCCGCGGCATTTCCGCGACGATGCCGGCGAGAATGATCAGCGAGATGCCGTTGCCGATGCCCCGCGCCGTGATCTGCTCGCCCAGCCACATCAGAAACAGGGTACCACCGACCAGGGTGATCACCGTGCTGGCCTGGAAGAACAAGCCCGGATCGGTGACCAAATTCTGCCCTTCCAGCGACAATGCCAGGCCATAGCCTTGCACCGCGGTCAACAGCACCGTGCCATAGCGGGTATATTGGTTGATCTTCTTGCGGCCGGCCTCGCCTTCCTTTTTCAACTGCCCCAGTGTCGGCGACATCGCGGTCAACAGCTGCATGATGATCGAGGCCGAAATATACGGCATGATGTTCAGCGCGATGATTGACATGCGCTCCAACGCGCCGCCGGAGAACACATTCACCACGTCCAGAATGCCGCCGCCCAGCTGCCGCTGCGCCTCGAAAAACTGATCGAGGGCGACAGGGTCAACGCCCGGCAGCGGCACATAGGTGCAGAAGCGGTAGACCACCAGCATCAACAGGGTGAACCACAGCCGCTTCTTCAGCTCATCTGCCTTGGCAAACGACCCGAAATTCAGATTAGCGGCCAATTGTTCGGCGGCGGAAGCCATGGATCAGAACACTCACCAGCAAAAGGAACAGCGCGCACCAAGGAGGGGCCAATATCCCGCCCCTCCGGCGCGGATTTGTCAACCGTCTGTCAAGCAGCCCCGTCGTCAGACGCCGCGGCCTCAGCGGTCGGCTTGGCGGCGCCGGTCAGCGTCACCGATCCGCCGGCCTTCTCAACCGCTGCCACCGCAGCCTTAGACGCGCCGGCCACGGTCAACGACACCGCGTCTTTCAGCTCGCCCTTGGCCAGCAAGCGCACGCCGTCGCGTTCGCGCCGGATCAGCCCCGCAGCGATCAGCGCCGCTGCGTCCAGGTCCGCGCCCTTGGCGATCTTGCCGGCATCGATCGCGGCCTGCAGCCGGCCCAGATTGAGCCAGGCATAATCGGCGCGATTGTGCTTGTTAAAGCCGCGCTTGGGCAGACGCATATGGATCGGCATCTGGCCGCCCTCGAAGCCCTTCACCGAAGAGCCGGAGCGCGACTTATAGCCTTTCTGGCCGCGGCCGCCGGTCTTGCCCTTGCCCGAGCCGATGCCCCGGCCGATGCGCATGCGGCTTTTGCGGGCGCCGGGATTATCGCGCAGTTCGTTCAGTTTCATCGGCCTACTCCTCCACGCGCACCAGATGGTGCACCTTGGCGATCATGCCGCGCACGGCCGGGGTATCCTCCAGCACGCGGGTGCGGCGCATCTTGTTCAGGCCCAGACCGATCAGGGTTTCCCGCTGACCGGCTTTGCGCCGGATCGGGCTGGCGATCTGGGTCACCGTGATGGTTTTCTTGGTCTCAGCCATGGCTTAACCCTCTCCCGCCGAGGCCTCGTGCTCGACAGCGGCACGATCGGCGGTTTCGTTCTTCTCCAGCGAGGCGCGCCGCGCCACGATGTCAGACACCTTCAAGCCGCGCCGTTGCGCCACGGTGCGCGGGCTTTGCTGCTGCTTCAGCGCATCGAAGGTGGCCCGAATCATGTTGTACGGGTTTGAGGTGCCTTGGCTCTTGGTTACCACATCCTGCACGCCCAGGCTTTCGAACACCGCGCGCATCGGGCCGCCGGCGATGATGCCGGTGCCCTGCTTGGCCGAGCGCAGCAGCACCTTGCCGGCGCCATGACGGCCATTGCAGTCATGGTGCAGGGTGCGACCCTCGCGCAGCGGCACGCGGATCATCGTCTTCTTCGCCTGGTCTGTGGCCTTGCGGATGGCCTCCGGCACTTCCCGCGCCTTGCCATTGCCGAAGCCGACGCGGCCCTTGCCGTCTCCGACCACGACCAGAGCGGCAAAGCCGAAGCGCCGGCCGCCCTTCACCACCTTGGCGACACGATTGATGTGCACCAGCTTTTCGATCAGTTCGGACTCTTCCCGATTGTCCTTGTCAGGCCGTGCCATGACCTCTTCCTTTCCTGTTCGCGTCCGTGCCCGGCCTTAAAAGTCCAGCCCGCCTTCGCGCGCGCCGTCGGCGAGCGCCTTGATGCGGCCGTGATAAAGAAAGCCGCCGCGGTCGAACACGACCCGGTCCACGCCGGCGTTCTTGGCACGCTGGGCGATCAGCTCGCCCACCGCCTTGGCCGCATCGACATTGGCACCGGACCGGCTGCGCAGCGACTCCTCCAGCGTGGAGGCCGCTGCCAGCGTGACGCCCTGACGGTCATCGATGACTTGGGCATAGATATGCCGGCCGGAGCGGTGCACCGACAGCCGCGGCCGTCCGCCACCCTTGCGCTTCAGTGCGCTGCGCAGCCGGGCTCGCCGGCGCTCGAAACTGGTTTTAAACTGAGCCATCGCCATATCCGCCTATTTCTTCTTGCCTTCTTTGCGGAAGATATACTCGCCCGCATATTTCACGCCCTTGCCCTTATAGGGTTCAGGCTTGCGATAGGCGCGAATCTTGGCCGCCACTTCGCCCACCTGCTGCTTGTCGATGCCAGACACAATAACCGTCGTCTGGTCCGGGCAATTGATGCTGATGCCCTCCGGGATCGGAAAATCAACATCGTGGCTGAAGCCCAGCTGCAGGGCGAGCGATTTGCCCTTGACCTGCGCGCGATACCCCACGCCGGTGATCTCTAGCTTCTTTTCAAAGCCCTTGGTCACCCCTTCGATCAGATTGGACACCCGCGTGCGCTGCATGCCCCACATGGAGCGCGCCCGCTTGGTCTGATTCCTCGGCGTCACCGCGATCTGATTATCCTCGATGCGGGCATCCACTTCCGGAACCAGGGTGAGACCCAGCTCGCCCTTGGGCCCCTTCACGGCGACATCGGCGCCGTCCAGCGTGACAGTCACGCCGGACGGAATTTCGATCGGCTTCTTACCAATACGCGACACTGTTCGCACTCCCGCCTTAGAAGACCGTGCAGATCACTTCGCCGCCGACATTGCGGGCACGCGCTTCGGCATCCGAAAGCACGCCCTTCGGCGTCGAGACGATGGATATACCCAGGCCATTGGCAACACGCGGCAGATCGCGCACACCGGCATAGATCCGCCGGCCCGGCTTTGACACCCGGTCAATATGATGGATCACCGGATCGCCGTCGCTGTATTTCAGATGGATCTCTAGTTCGGCCTTGTTGCCGTCCAGATCCACCCGCTCATACCCCTTGATATAGCCCTCGCGCTGCAGCACATCGAGCACCCGCTCGCGGGTGCGCGACGCCGGCGCCCGCACGCTGGTCTTGCGCGCGCGCAAGCCATTGCGGATCCGGGTCAGCATATCGCCCAGGGGATCGGTCATGGTCATCGGCGCGCTCCTTACCAGCTCGACTTGACCACGCCCGGGATCTGGCCGTGATTGGCCAGGTCGCGCAGCGCGATACGAGACATTTTGAACTTGCGATAAAAGGCACGCGGCCGACCGGTCACTTCACAGCGGTTGCGCACCCGGCTGGGCGCGCTGTTGCGCGGCAGTTCCGCCAGCTTCAGCCGCGCCAGAAACCGTTCTTCGTCCGGCAGCGAGCGGTCTTCCGACATCGCCTTCAGCTGAGCCCGCTTGGCGGCATATTTCTTCGCCATCCGGGCGCGGCGCTTGTTCTTCTCGATGGCACTGATTTTCGCCATGATTTTGCTCCTCTATCCCCGGCTACTGCTTGCGAAACGGCATCTGAAAGCCGCTCAGCAGCGCCCGCGCCTCGTCATCGGTCGGCGCGGTGGTGGCAATGATGATGTCCATACCCCGGACCTGCTCGACCTTGTCGTAAGCGATTTCCGGAAACACGATCTGTTCCTTCAGGCCCATGGCATAATTGCCGCGACCATCGAAGCTCTTCGGATTGACCCCGCGGAAGTCGCGCACGCGCGGCAGCGCGATGGTGATCAACCGGTCCAAAAACTCGTACATGCGCGCGCGCCGCAGTGTCACCTTCACCCCGATCGGCATGCCTTCACGCAGCTTAAAGCCCGCCACCGACTTCTTGGCCCGGGTCACCACCGGCTTCTGGCCGGTGATCAGCGCGACCTCTTCCTCGACCTTGCGGATCTTCTTGCTGTCGCCGACGGCATCACCGACGCCGATATTCAAGACGATCTTGTCCAGCCGAGGAATTTGCATGACATTCTTGTAGCCGAACTCTTCCTTCAAGCTGTCGCGAATGCGCTCGCGATAGACCTGCTGCAGCCGCGGCACGTAGCGTTCGCCATTGTCAGCCATCGATAATCTCCCCGGACTTCTTGGCCACGCGCACCTTGCGGCGCTCCTCGCCTTCGCCCACGAACATGAATCCAACCCGCGTCGGCGCGCCGTCCTTGGGATCCTCCAGGGCCAGGTTGGACAGGTGGATCTTGGCTTCCTTCTCGATGATGCCACCCTGCGAAAACTGGCTGGGCCGGGTATGCCGGCGCACCACATTCACGCCGGACACCGTGGCCCGGTCCTCCCGCGGGAACATCTGAGTGATCTCACCGCGCTTGCCGCGATCACGGCCGGCCAACACGACGACCTTGTCGCCCTTCTTGAATTTCGAGGCCATGACCTACAGCACCTCCGGGGCCAGCGAGACGATCTTCATCTGATTGGCCGCGCGCAGTTCGCGCACCACCGGGCCGAAAATACGCGTGCCGATGGGCTCGCCCTGCTTGTTGATCAGCACGGCGGCATTGCGGTCGAACCGAATGGTCGAGCCGTCCGGACGGCGCACTTCCTTGGCCGTGCGCACGATCACCGCGCGGTGCACATCGCCTTTTTTCACCCGGCCCTTGGGGATCGCTTCCTTGACGGACACGACGATGATCTCGCCCACGCCGGCCGTCTTCTTCTTCGATCCGCCCAGAACCTTAATGCACTGCACCCTCTTGGCGCCGGAATTGTCGGCGACGTCGAGGTTCGTCTGCATCTGGATCATGGGTCCTTACGTCCTTATCACCAACGGTCCGCCGCTTGGGGCAGACCCGCCATTAAACGATCTGGATGTGCTCGCCGGAGACGACGCGCCACCGCTTATTCTTGGAAATCGGCCGGCATTCCTCGATGCGCACCCGATCGCCCGTCTTCCATTCATTGGTCTCATCATGCGCGTGAAACTTCTTGCTCCGCCGCACGATCTTGCCGAGCAGCGGATGCTTGAAGCGCCGCTCCACGGAGACCACCACCGTCTTGGCCATCTTGTCGCTGACCACGACGCCCTGCAGAATGCGCTTGGGCATTATTGCGCTCCTTGCTCGTTCAGCACGGTGTGGATGCGCGCGATATCGCGGCGCACCTGCTTCACCCGTGCGCTATTCTCCAACTGACCGGTGGCCGCCTGCACGCGCAGGGCAAACTGCTCCCGCTTCAGCTCGCGCAGCTTTTCGGTCAGTTCGTCAGCACTCTTGGCGCGGACTTCGGTGATCTTCATCCTCTGGCCCTTCCTACAGAATGCGCTGCACGAAGCGGGTCTGCACCGGCAGCTTCGCAGCCGCGCGTTCCAACGCGCCACGCGCCAGCTCCTCAGAGACGCCGTCCATCTCGAACATGATGCGGCCGGGCTTGACCCGGGCGGCCCAGAATTCCGGGCTACCCTTACCCTTACCCATGCGCACCTCGGCGGGCTTCTGGCTCACCGGCACATCCGGAAACACCCGGATCCACACCTTCCCGGCCCGCTTGATGTGCCGGGTCATGGCGCGCCGGGCGGCCTCGATCTGGCGCGCCGAAACGCGGCCCGGGGTCACGGCCTTCAGGCCGAACTGGCCGAAGGTCAGGTCCGTGCCACCCTTGGCCATGCCATGGATCCGGCCCTTGTGCTGCTTGCGAAATTTCGTTCGCTTCGGCTGTAACATGATACCTCGTCCTTATCCGTCTCAGCGACGACCCGACGGCGCGCCGCCACCGGCTTGGGCTTCCTGCAGCCGCCGCTCATGGGCGGACGGGTCATGCGCCAGCACCTCGCCCTTGAACACCCACACCTTGATGCCGATGATGCCGTAGGCGGTTTCCGCCTCGGCCTCGCCATAATCAATGTCCGCGCGCAGCGTGTGCAGCGGCACCCGGCCCTCGCGATACCATTCGGTGCGCGCAATTTCCGCGCCGCCCAGGCGACCGCCGCAATTCACTCGAATGCCTTCCGCACCCAGCCGCATGGCCGACTGCACGCCGCGCTTCAGCGCCCGGCGGAACGACACCCGCCGCTCCAACTGCTGCGCGATATTCTCCGCAATCAGCATGGCATCGACCTCGGGCTTGCGCACCTCAACGATGTTCAAGCTGACCTCAGAGCTGGTCATATTCGCCAGCTTGCGCCGCAGCTTCTCAATATCCGCGCCCTTCTTGCCGATGATCACACCGGGCCGCGCGGAGAAGATCGTCACCCGCGCCTTCTTGGCCGGCCGTTCGATCACGATCTTGGAAATGCCCGCCTGCGGCAGTTCCTTGCGGATATATTTGCGCAGCCGCAGATCTTCATGCAGCAGGTCGGAATATTCCTTGCGATCGGCGTACCAGCGCGATTCCCAGGTCCGGTTGATGCCCAGGCGCAGGCCGATCGGATTGACTTTCTGGCCCATCAGACGGCCTCCTCGATTTCACGAACGACGATGCGCAGGCGCGAGAACGGTTTTTGAATGCGTCCGACGCGGCCGCGCGCCCGGGCACGAAACCGCTTCATGGTCAGCGACTTGCCGACGGACGCCTCGGCCACCACCAAGCTGTCGACATCCAGATTATGGTTGTTCTCGGCATTGGCGATGGCGCTTTCCAACACCTTCTTCACGTCGCGCGCCGCACCCCGGCGATTGAAGCTCAGGCTGGCCAGCGCACGCTCCACCTTCATGCCGCGAATGGTCGCCGCCACCAGATTGAGCTTCTGGGGCGAGCCGCGCAGCATGGTCGCCACGGCCATGGCCTCATTGTCCGCGAGGCGACGGGGACTGGCTTTCTTGCCCATGATTATTTCCTCTTCGCCTTCTTGTCCGCCGCGTGACCGTAATAGGTCCGCGTCGGCGCGAATTCGCCCAGTTTCTGACCGACCATTTCTTCGGTGACATACACCGGCACAAACTTCTGGCCGTTGTAGACATTGAAGGTCAGGCCGACGAATTGCGGCATGATCGTGGACCGGCGCGACCAGGTCTTGATCGCCCCGCCCTTATTGCTTTCCTGGGCCTCTTCCGCCTTCTTCAGCAGATAAAGGTCGACAAAGGGCCCCTTCCAAACCGAGCGCGCCACGGCAGCCTCTCCTTAACTCTTCTTCTTGCGCTCGTGACGCGAGCGCAGGATATATTTGTCGGTCGCCTTATTGTGGCGGGTCTTGCGGCCCTTGGTGGGCTTGCCCCACGGCGTCACCGGGTGCCGGCCGCCGGAGGTGCGACCCTCACCGCCGCCATGGGGGTGATCCACCGGGTTCATCGCCACGCCGCGCACCGACGGACGCCGGCCCAGCCAGCGCTTGCGGCCCGCCTTGGCCAGGGTGACATTCTGATTGTCCGGGTTGGACACCGCGCCGACGGTGGCCATGCATTCGCTGCGCACCCGGCGCTGCTCGCCGGAGCTCAGCCGCAGGATGGCATAGCCCTGGTCGCGGCCGACATATTGCGCATAGGTGCCCGCGGACCGGGCGATCTGACCGCCCTTGCCCGGCTTCAGCTCGACATTGTGCACGATCGTGCCGATCGGCATCGCTGCCAGCGGCATGGCATTGCCCGGCTTGATATCGGCCTTGGCGCCGGACAGCACCTGATCGCCCACGCCCAGGCGCTGCGGCGCCAGGATGTAGCTCAGCTCGCCATCCTCATATTTGATCAGCGCGATAAAGGCGGTGCGGTTGGGATCATATTCCAGCCGCTGCACCGTCGCCGGCACACCGAATTTGGTGCGGCGCTTGAAATCGACCCGGCGATAGGCACGCTTGTGCCCGCCGCCGCGCCGCCGCGCCGTGACATGGCCATGATTGTTGCGGCCGCCAGACTTGGTCAGCCCCTCGGTCAGCGCCTTGACGGGCTTGCCCTTGTGCAGCGTGCCGCGGTCGACCAGGACCAGGCCGCGCTGCGACGGCGTCGTCGGCTTATATTGCTTCAGCGCCATGATTTACTTCCCAACCGTGGTAACGTCGAGCGACTGGCCTTCGACCAGCGTCACGATCGCCTTCTTCACATCCGGCCGCCGGCCCTTGATGCCGCGGAACCGCTTGGTCTTGCCCTTGGTGATCAACGTGTTCACCGCCGCCACCTTAACCCCGTAGATCGCTTCCACGGCGGCCTTGATATCCGGCTTGGTGGCGGATTTGGCGACCCGGAAGGTCACCTGGGTGCGCTCATGCTCCGCCCCCAGGGTCGCCTTTTCGGTGATCACCGGGGCCACCAGCACGTCATAATGCTTCGGCTCCGCACTCATGCCTGCACCTCCTCAGCGGCCGGAGTGGACGCCTCAGCAGCCCGCTTGCCCAGCAACCGTTCTTCCAGCTTTTCCACCGCCGCGCGGGTCAGCACCAGCGTGTCGCGACGCAAAATGTCGTAGACATTGGCGCCCTGGCTGGGTAGCACGTCGATCAGCGGCACATTGCCGGCTGCGCGCACCAAATTGGTGTCGACCGCCGCACCGTCGATGATCAGCGCATTGCGCAGGCCCAGCTTGCCCAACCGCTCGACCAGGTCGCGGGTCTTCGGGGCCTCCAGAGCACCAGTGTCCAGCACGATCAGCTTCTGCTCGCGCAGCTTGGCCGACAGCGCGATCTTCAGGCCCAAGGCGCGCACCTTCTTCGGCAGATCGAAGCTGTGATCGCGCGGGATCGGCCCGAACGCGCGGCCCCCGCCACGGAACAGATTGGCCTTGCGATTGCCGTGCCGGGCGGTGCCGCCGCCCTTCTGCCGACCCCACTTCTTGGTGGTGCCGGCAACCTCGCCGCGGAACTTCACCGCATGGGTGCCCGCACGGCGCTTGGCCAATTGCCAGGTCACCACCCGGTGCAGGATATCGGCGCGCGGCTCCAGACCGAAGATCTGCTCATTGAGCTCGACCTCGCCGGCCTTCTGCGCCTCCCACGTTAAAACATCTGCCTTCATGGCTTAGTCCTTCTCTTCCGCTGCCGGCGCGTCCGCCGCGGCGTCGCCAGCCGGCTCAACCGTTGCCGCCTTAACCGCCACCGCCTGCATCACGGCGGCGGGATAGGGCAGATCGTCCGGGCGCGCCGTCTTCTTGGCGTCGGAGATCAGCACCCAATTGCCCTTGGCACCGGGCACGGCGCCCTTGATCAGGATCAGGCCATCATCCTCACGCACATCGACCACTTCCAGATTCTGCGTGGTCACACGCACATCGCCCATATGGCCGGCCATCTTCTTGCCCTTGAACACCTTGCCCGGGTCCTGGCACTGGCCGGTGGAGCCGTGGCTGCGGTGCGAGATCGACACGCCGTGGCTGGCCCGCAGGCCGCCGAAATTGTGCCGCTTCATCGCCCCGGCAAAGCCCTTGCCCTGGCTGGTGCCGACCACGTCGACCTTCTGGCCCTTGACGAAGTGGCTCGGCGACAATTGCGCTCCGACCTCGACCAGCGCATCCTCAGCGACGCGGAATTCGGCCAGGCGCATCTTCGGCTCAACCTCTGCCTTGGCGAACTGCCCACGGCGCGGCTTAGAGACGTTCTTCACCTTGGCCGCGCCCGCGCCCAGCTGCACCGCGACATAGCCGTCCCGGTCCTGGGTGCGCTGGCCCACCACCTGGCACTGCTCCAGCGCCAGCACGGTGACCGGCACATGCCGCCCCGTCTCGTCGAACACCCGGGTCATCCCGAGTTTTTTGGCGATTACTCCGGTCCGCATGGGTCCTACCCTTGCAACTTGATTTCAACATCCACGCCGGCGGCGAGGTCGAGCTTCATCAGCGCATCGACGGTCTGCGGCGTCGGCTGCACGATGTCCAACAGACGCTTATGCGTGCGGACTTCGAACTGCTCCCGCGACTTCTTGTCGATGTGGGGCGAGCGCAGCACCGTGAACTTCTCGATGCGCGTCGGCATCGGGATCGGCCCCCGCACCAGCGCGCCGGTGCGCTTCGCTGTGTCGGCGATTTCGCCAGTGGCCTGATCGAGCACCCGGTGATCGAACGCTTTCAGGCGGATTCTTATGTTCTGCGCTTCCATGTCTCAAACTCTCGTGCCTGGCGCCAATCAAAGGGCGACACTTGCTCGTGACCGACTATTCGATGATCTGGGCGACGACGCCGGCGCCGACGGTGCGGCCGCCTTCGCGGATGGCGAACCGCAGGCCCTCGTCCATGGCGATGGGCGCGATCAGCTGCACCGTGATCGTGACATTATCGCCCGGCATGACCATCTC
>JBHJGS010000006.1:0-117275 GCA_050331575.1 Rhodothalassiaceae bacterium
CTCCGCGGTCTGCCGGGCGCGGGCCGGGCGCTGCGCGCCGGCGGGCGCCGGTCGTCCGTGCTCACGCCCAGGGGCCCTGGCGGCGGGTGCCCTGCCAGGGCGAGCGGTTATGCCCGGTTAGCGGCCGGGCGCGAGCGGCGTCGGGCATCTGCGACGCCAGCTGCTGCAAGGCGGCAATACGGTTGGCCGTGTCTGGGTGGGTGGAAAACAGATTGTCCATGCGCTGACCGCTCAACGGGTTGATGATGAACATGTGCGCCGTGGCGGGATTGCGCTCGGCCTGCTGGTTGACCATGCGCCGGGCACCCTGCTGCAGCTTGTTCAGCGCCGAGGCCAGCGCCATCGGGTTGCCGCAGATCTGCGCGCCGTCGCGGTCAGCGGAATATTCCCGTGTGCGGCTGATCGCCATTTGCACCAGGGCCGCTGCCAGCGGCGCCAGGATCATCAACGTCAGGCTGCCGATCAGGCCCGGGCCATGGTCGCGATTGCCGCCGAAGAACAGCGCGAAATTGGCCAGCATGGATATCGCCCCGGCCAGGGTCGCGGTGATCGTCATGGTCAAGGTATCGCGATTCTTCACATGCGCCAGTTCATGCGCCATGACCCCGGCGATCTCATCCTCGTTGAGCATCTGCAAAAGCCCAGTGGTCGCTGCCACGGCGGCATTGTGCGGATTGCGGCCGGTGGCAAAGGCATTGGGCTGGCTGTTCTCGATGATATAGACTTTGGGCATGGGCAACTCGGCCCGGCGGGCCAGATCCTCCACCATCTGGTAGAAGCGCGGCGCGCTGCGGGCATCGACCTCTCGCGCATTGTACATGCGCAACACGATCTTGTCCGCATTCCAATAGGAAAACAGGTTCATGGCGGCGGCGATCACGAAAGCAATGGTCATGCCCCCGGTGCCGCCGAGCAGATAGCCGATGCCCATGAACAAGGCCGTCATGGCGGCCAAAAGCATGGCTGTCTTGATCGAATTCATCGCTGTCATCAGTCCCTTATGCTGGTTGGGAAGTCCGCTCAAATGTGGGATGGCCGGCACAGCCGATCAAGTTGGTCGGGCCTCAAAACCGCATGGCACCTGGCGATGCGACGCGGGGCGCGCGCCATCGCGCTCTTATCCCATATGTGGCGCAACGGCTCGCCGCTATCGCCGTGGCCACCGCCTTACGCGGACCTCGCAGGCCGGCGGGGGGCAGGTGGGGTGGATGGTCTGAGGCCGCCAGGGCGCGTCAATGCGCGAACAGCATCGGCAGGGCGCAGCTGTCCAGGAAATATTCGGTCACGCCGCCGAACACCCATTCACGCATGCGGCTGTGGCCATAGGCGCCCATGATCACCATGTCCGCGCCGATCTCCTCGAAGGCCGCCACCAGTCGCTCGCCGACCCGGCCGGTTTCATCCAGCCGTTCCCTGGTCAGCGGGATGTTGTGGGCGTCCAGATAACCGGCCAGCGCGTCAAGGTCGTCGCGGGCATCGGGATCGACCAATTGAACCGCTGTGACCTGCTGTGCCGCGGTGAGGAAGGGCAGGCCGGCGATCACCGCGCGCATGGCCTGACTGCCGCCGTTCCAGGCGATGGCGACCCGTTGACCGAAGGATGCGCTGCTGAGCCCCTGCGGCACTGCCAAGGCCGGACGCGCGCAATCAAACAGCGCGGCTTCCAAAAGATTGCGGCGGAAGCTGTCCGGCGTGTCGCCGGAGCGCGTCGTGATGATCAGATCATAGAATCGGCCGATATCGCCCAAAGGTTGTGCACCCGCGGTGCCGCCCTCGATCCATCGGCCGCGCATGGCGCCGCCATCACCTGCTAGGAGCGTGTCGAAGGCCTGGCGCGCCCGCTCCAACGATTGGCGGTTATTGTCCTCGACCTGCGCGATCATGTCCTGCGACCACGCAAAGCCGCCGACCCCATAGGCGCTGTATGGCAAAATATCGGACACCAGCCGGGGAAGATACAGCCCGTCGACACGGCTTGCGAACCTCTGGGCCAAATGGGCGGCGGTGTGCAGGCTGTCGCGGTCCGCGTTATCGCCCAGTAGCGGTACCAGGAGTCGCTTGGGGCCCAAATGCGCATCAGCCGTGGCGTCAGGGGCGCGATCTTGCATAGCGGGTCTCCGAGTGAGCGGGGTGGCAGCGCGGCATATCGGGACGTTTGGATCGTTCCGCGCTGAGCTTGTCAAGCCGCCGAGCCGAGGCCGAGCCGAGAAGGGCGCAAAACATAGCCCCGCATGCAGTCCGGTCTGGGTGAAGATCGCCCAATTTATCTTTAAGCCGCGCTTAAGCACTGCTACGATAGGTGAGTATAATGATAAGTGTAGATCGGGTGCGTGTAAAATGTTTGACGAGAAGTCGTTTGGTGACGTGCCGGTTATATCAAAACTGCGCGATCATTACGGTTCGGGTATAGATAAATACATCGAATTACGAAGTGTGGATCCTTCCCGGGCATTGGCGACGCAAGGGGATGGCAGCCACACGTTTTTCTTAATCTTGCGAGGCTGGGTGCGATTGGTGCGGCTGACCGGCGATGGCCGTGCTGCGGGCACCGACCTTTTGGGGCCGGGCGCATTGGTTGGACTGGAGCAGGCCTGGCGCGCCCGGCCGTGGCCATGCGAAGCGGTCGCCTGCGGACCTGTTTCGGTCTTGGCGGTCTCTGCGGCGGCGTTGCGCCGGGCGGCCCACGCCGACGCAGCCGTGGCTGAGGCCGTCGCGGACCATCTGGCGGATCTGAATGAGTTTCGTGTTCAGCAGATCGAGCATTTGAGCCTGCAAAGCTCCTCCCAGCGGGTCGCCTGCTATATCTTGCGGCAATGCGAGCAGGACCGGGAGGAACGATCGGTCGCGCCTTTGCCTCCGAGCAAGGCCCTGATCGCTGCGGAATTGTCGATTCAGCCGGAAACCTTTTCGCGCACGCTGTCGCAGCTGGGCCGCGAGGCGGGCGTGGTGGTCGCCAATCATCATGTGGTGGTGCCGTCCTTGAAGCGTCTGGCGGCGCATTGCTGCCAAACCTGCTCGATCGGATTTCCGTGCAAACGCTCTCAGCGCAACCAAAAGGTGCCGGCGGAGGAAAGCGCTTGATTTGGATCAAGACGCAATTTGCATAAGCTTGCTATTTGCGTGTTCATGGCGAGTCGGGTCTCGCATCAGGTGAACACGAGAAAGTTTCAGCAATAAAAAGGAGTAACGGCAATGAGGCAGCCCACACCGATCAAGGAAGAGCTGTTTTTTGACACAGACGAGATCATCGTCTCCAAGACCGACGCAACCGGTAAAATCCGTTACGCCAATGACGTGTTCTGCCGTCTTGCGGAAATGCCGACCGAACAGTTGATCGGCCAGCCGCACAGCGTCATTCGCCACCCCGATATGCCGCGCGCCATCTTTCGCCTGCTTTGGGAATCGATCCAGGCCGGGCGGGAGCTGTTTGCCTATATCAAGAATATTTCGGCGACCGGGCGCTACTATTGGGTGATCGCCCATGTCACTCCCAGCATGTCCCCGGCCGGGGAGTTGCTTGGCTATCATTCCAACCGCCGCAAGCCCAGCCCCGGCGCCATTCGCGAGATCGAAACCTGGTATCAAGAACTGCGGTTTTTGGAGACCGCGGCGCCGGACCGAAAGCAGGGGCTTGAGGCCAGCTGGGAGGCCTTCAACGACCGCATCACCAAAAGCGGCAAGACGTATGACGAATTTATCTGGGATCTCGGAGCGCGCCATGTTTGACGGCTTCTTTAAAAGGGTCCCGGCTGCCGCGTCTGCGCAGGCGCTGGCCGAATTGGAACAGTTGCGCGAGCGCTGCGCCAAGCAGGAGCGGGCGCTCGACGCCATCGGCCGTCTTTGCTCGCGGCTGCGCGAGGGCGATTTGGAGGCGCGTATCGCGGATTGGGACCGCTATGAAGAACATGCTCCGACCATAACGGCCCTGAACCATGTGCTTGACCTCACCGACGCGTTCGTGCGGGAGGCTGTGGCGTCGCTGCAGGCAACCCAGGAGAAGCGCTTCTATCGCCAGGTTCTGCGCAACGGTCTGGTCGGCCGGTTCGGCAGCGCTGCGGAGCATCTCAATGCCGCCATTGCCGCCACTGCGGGTCTGCAAGACAAGGCGCAGCGCCAGAAGAGCGAGACCGTGACGCAGTTCGATGCCAGTATGTCCGCCACCATTGAGACGCTGACCCAGACCGTCGCCACGATTCAGGACTATGGCGGCGCCTTGACCGGCCAGGCCGGGCAGACGCGGGAGAAGGCGCTGTCGGTTGCCGGGGCTGCGGAAGAGGCGACCAGCAATGTGCAAACGGTGGCCGCAGCCTCGGAGCAACTGTCCGCCTCGGTGGAGGAAATTGCCCGGCAGGTCGCCTTGTCTTCCGATCAGGCGCAGCAGGCCGCCGATCAGGCCGCCGGAGCCGCGAAGACCATCTCAGAATTGCGGCAGGCGTCGGATGCGATCAGCGATGTGGTGGCGCTGATCCGCGACGTGGCCGAGCGCACCAATCTGCTGGCGCTGAACGCCACCATTGAGGCAGCGCGCGCTGGTGAGGCGGGCCGCGGGTTTGCTGTCGTCGCCGGCGAGGTCAAGGCCTTGGCGACGCAGACCGCGCGCGCGACGGAAGATATCAGCCGCCAGGTCACGCGCATGCAAAACGAAACGCGGGAGTCGGTGCAGGCGGTCACCGGCATTGCCGACCTGATGGACAATTTGCGCAAGATCTCGACGACCATCGCGTCAGCGACGGAGGAACAGGCAAGCTCAACCCAGGAAATCAGCCGCAACATCCAGGAGGCGGCCCAGGGCACCCAATCGGTGTCCGCCGATATCGCCGAGGTCAACGCCAATGCGGACCAGACCTTGGCGCAGGTCACTGAATTGGCCGAACTGGCCGGTCAGATGGCTCAGCGGGCGGGGCATTTGAAAGCGCAGTCTGAGCGCTTCAAGCAAAGCGTTTTGGAGATGGATTGAGTGGACGGGTCCTCCATGGTGCGCAAGATCGGGGCAATGCCGTTCCGCCATGCCGCCATCATGGCGCAGATTGAGGCCGTGTTGGACGGGGAGGAGCGGGCAGCCCTGGTCCGCGCCCGCGCCCAGGGCAATCGCATTTCGGAAAATGCCTTGATCCGTATCGGGATTTTTCGCTTGCGCCTATGTGATGGACCGGAATGCGGTATCTGTCCGCTGAAGGACTGCATGGTGCGCGAGAAACCGGCTGGCAAAGCCGTGGTCGGATAAGCCGCAGCGCCCGGATCGGCGACCAAATCTTCGCCGCAGCGGACGCCGCCTCAGGCCGCGCGCCGGCTGGCGCGGATCTTTTCGCTCTTCGATTTCAGCTGGCCGCAGGCGGCCATGATGTCCCGGCCGCGCGGGGTGCGGATCGGCGCGGAGATACCGGCACCGAACACGATATCGGAAAAGCGCTGAATGCGGTCCCACTCCGAACACTCATAGGGGCTGTTCGGCCAGGGGTTGAACGGGATCAGATTGACCTTGGCGGGCAGCTTGTAGGCGCGCATCAGCCGCACCAGTTCCTGCGCATCCGCGTCGCTGTCATTCACCTCCTTCAGCATGGTATATTCAAAGGTGATACGGCGGGCATTGTGCGCACCGGGATAGGCCGCACAGGCGGTCAGCAACTGGTCCAGCGGATATTTCTTGTTCAGCGGCACCACTTCATTGCGCACCTCGTCGCGCACCGCATGCAGGGACACCGCCAGATTGACGCCGATCTCCTCGCCGCAGCGGCCCATCATCGGCACCACCCCGGCTGTGGACAAGGTGATGCGGCGGCGCGACATCTGAATGCCTTCCTCGTCCATCAGGATGTGCATGGCCGCCTTGACATTGTCGAAATTATACAAGGGCTCGCCCATGCCCATGAGCACGATATTGGTGACCTTGCGGCCGTCGGTGGACTGCGGCCATTCGCCCAGATCGCCGCGCGCCACCATCATCTGGGCAACGATTTCCGCCGCGGTCAGATTGCGTACCAGCCGCTGGGTGCCGGTGTGGCAGAAGCGGCAGTTCAGCGTGCAGCCGACCTGGGAGGACACGCACAAGGTCCCGCGATCGGCCTCGGGGATATAGACCGCCTCGGCCTCGTTGCCATCAGCGAAGCGCAGCAGATATTTGCGCGTGCCGTCTTGTGAATAGTGCGCGTCAACGATTTCGGGGCGGGATATGCGGAAGCGTTCGGCCAGCAGCAGGCGCACCGGCTTGGAGATGTTCGCCATGGCATCAAAGCTTGTGACGCCGCGATGATAGACCCAATGCCAGATCTGTTTGGAGCGCATGCGCGCCTCACGCTCGGCCAGCCCGGCCTCGGCCAGGGCCGCGCGCAGGGCGGTGCGGTCCAGACCCAAAAGGTCGGTGCGGGGATCGGCATCGGGAAGCCGCGCGCCCACGACCGGCTCAATGGCGCCGGGGATCTGCATGCTCTCGCTCCATTCGGAAAAATCAAACATGCTTTATATCGGACTCCGCACCGGCCTGACAATTCACGAGCCGGTGGGGGGCTTCGCCGACCGGTCGCAATAGGCTTGACCGCGGCGCACCGGCGCACCCGCGCGGGCAATAGCGGGGCAGGTTGCGCCCGCAGCGAAACAGCAACTCCACGGCGCACGAGTGAGTCCCTTTACCGAATGCTAAAACTTTAGCTTTATTTGACCAAAGAGAGTTGGGGGCTTGGATGAGGGATGGCGGATCATGGCGACGCCGATTGTAGGACCAACACCCTCACTGCCCCTGTCGACCCTATCGCCTCGAGGTCCTTTGGAGCGGCTTCCAGCCGTTGAGCCCGGCCGGGGCTCGGCGGAGGCAGGCCGGCTGGATCTTTCCGGTCGGGATTTGCGATCCCTGGATGTGCGGTCCGTCGATCTGCGCGGGGCGGACCTTCGGGGCGCGGATTTGACCGGCGCCAATTTCACCAACGCCATCATGCTGGAGTCCAACTTCCAGGGCGCTGACCTGACCGACACCAATTTCACCGACGCGGCGTTGCAAAACTCAGACTTCACCCGTTCAATAGAGCTGGACTTGCTGCGCGGTATCCTGGAAGGGCTGCGCGAGGCCCGGCCCGCGGACATCACGGCGTCGGATGGGGCAGAAGAGGACGCGCTGCGGGACCAGGCTTTCAATGACGAACTGGATAACCTGGCTGTGGAGCTGACGGAGCGGGCCAGGGCCGCAGGCGAGGCCATTTTCACCCGCGCCAACACCGCCGGCGTGACCGATCTGTAGCGCCTGGACGATCGCTGCCGCCGACCCGGCCAGGACCGCCGGCGCCGCCCATTCGGGCATGATCCAAGGCATCGCGCGCGCAAAGGGTCGGATGATAAGGCCCGCCCGCCATGGCACAGCGGGTCCAATCGATCAGAGATTGCTCCCGCCCCGCTCGCCGGCCCGGTGCCGGTCAGTCCCAGCCGGTCCAGCCTGGGCCGCGCACCACGCGTCCTGGCGTCGCGCCGGTGTGCTCGCCGTCCTTCAGGACCGGCACGCCATTGACGAAGACATGGGCGACGCCGGTGGCCAGCTGCATCGGCTGCTGGTAGGTGGCGTGGTCCTGGACGCTCTCCGGATCGAACACCACCACATCGGCATAATGGCCGGGCTGCAACCGGCCGCGCTGGCGCAGCTTCAGATTGTCCGCCGGCAAAGACGTCAGCCGGCGCACCGCCTCCTGAAGCGAAATCACTTCCTCGTCGCGGACATATTTGCCCAAGAGGCACGCGACATTGCCATAGGCCCGTGGATGGGTCGCGGATTTCAGGAACACGCCTTCCGGGGCTGAGGCCTCGGCGTCGGAGCCGAAGCTGACCCAGGGCTTGGCGATCTTCTTGGCGATATTCTCCTCCGACATCATGAAATAGACCGTGCCGACCCGGCTGTCGTCCTCGATCACCAGGTCGATCATGGTGTCCTCCGCGGAGGTGCCGCGCAGTGCCATGACCTCGGCCAGGGTCTTGCCGGTAAGCGGCTTCAGGTCGGCATTCTTGAAGGCGATGAACAGCAGATCCTCCGGCCCCTGCACCGCGGCGTAGAGATTCTCCCAATCCTCACTGGGCGTGCGCATCTGCTCGATCACCTGAGCGCGGATCTGCGGGTCCTTCAGCCGCTCAACCCAGGCATCATGGCCGCCTTCCTGCACCCAGGGCGGCATCGCCGCGTCCAGGCCGGTGGCGCCGGCGGTGTAGGTGTACATATTGGCGCGGACATCCAGGCCTTCGGCGCGGGCGGCCTCAACCGCCTGAAACACCGTCTCAAGCTTGGCCCAATTTGCCTCGCCGGCGGCCTTCAGGTGATAGATCTCACCGGCCGCGCCGGAGCGCCGGGCGATCTCGATCAGCTCCTCCACCGATTCCACCAGGCGGCCGGCCTCGCTGCGAATGTGCGAGATATAGGTGCCGCCATAAGCCGCCGCCTCTTCGGCCAGGGCGACCAGCTCTTCGGTACCGGCATAAAAGGCCGGGGCGTAAATCAGCGAGGAGCCGACGCCCAGCGCGCCCTGTTCCATCGCCTGGCGGACCAGCGCGCGCATCCGCTCCAACTCATCCGCGCTGGGCGCGCGATCCGCCTCGCCCAATTCGTGTATGCGCACGGTGGTGGCGCCGACGAAGGAGGCGACATTGGGCGACACGCCTTGTCGTTCCAGGAACTCCAGATAGTCGCCAAGGCTGGTCCATTCGATGTCGAAGCGGATGTCGGACTGGCGCGCGCGCATCTCCTGCTTCATCGGCTCGGTCAGCGGACCCATGGACCAGCCCTCGCCGAACACCTGAAGGGTCACGCCCTGTACGGTGTCGGACAGGCCGCGGCCATCCTGGATCAGGCTTTCGGTGGCCCAGCTGAGCATGTTGATGAAGCCCGGCGCGACGGCCATCCCCTCAGCGTCGACCACCTGCTGCGCGTCCGCCGGGTCCAGGTCGCCGATGGCGGCGATGCGGTCGCCGGCGATGGCGAGATCGGCCTGATAGGGCGGCCGACCGGAGCCGTCATAGATCATCCCGTCGTCGATCAGGATATCATAGCGTTGTGCGGACAGCCCGGCGGAGGCCAGGACCGTTGCCGCCAGGATCAGGGCCAGACTCAGGATCAGCCGGCGCATGTATCTCTCCCCTCTCTCAGAATTGGGAAGAGCCTAGCTCTGTTCGGCGATCAGCGCCAGCAGCCGGTCGGTCAACGCCGGCAGCGGCAGATCCGCGGCCAGGCGGGACCAGCCGATATCCCCGCTCACCCGTTCCTCCTGCCTGCGGGTAATCTCGGCATCGGCGTCGGAGACATCCGCGCCGCGTTCAGCGATGCGCTGTTCCCGGCTATGAACCGGCAGGTCAAGCCACGCGCCGGTGAATGGCAGCTTGCCGTCCGCCGCCAGCGCCTCGGCCGCTGCGCGTTCTTCGGCCTTGGCAAACACCGCATCCAGCACCACCGGCACGCCGGCGGCCAGGGCTGTGCGCGCCTGCTCGCGCACGGCCTGATAGACGCGCTCGGAGGTGGCGCGGTCATAGCTTGCCTCCGGCGCCTTGTCGAACAGGCCCAGGCCCAGCAGCCGCTTGCGCACCACGTCGGAGCGGATGACCAGGGCCACAGGGCCCAGGCGGGGGGCCAGATGCATCGCCGCGGTGGTCTTGCCGGTGCCCGACAGGCCGCCGATCGCCACCAGGCGCGGCCGCAACGCGCCGGCCAGCCGCTGAGCCAAAGCCAGATAGGCGCGTGCCTGGTCGACCCGCTGGTCGGCGCCGTCCTTGGGATCCTGCTGGATCAACGTGGCCAGGACCTTGGCGCGGATGATCGCTCGGGTGGCGCAATAGACCGGCATCAGCGCTGCGGCGGCAGGATCGTCCAGCAGGGCGAGTGCCGTGCACAAGCTGCGCGCGGCCTGGGCATGCAGATCCCGGCTCATCAGGTCCATCACCAGGAAGGCGAGGTCATAGGCGGTGTCGGTGCTGGCCAGGGTCTCGTCGAATTCCAGCGCGTCGAACGGCACCGGCCAGCCGTCGATGGCGACGATGTTGCGCAGGTGCAGGTCACCATGACAGCGGCGCACCCAGCCCGCCGCCGCGCGCTGACTCAGCGTGGCCTCGTTGGCATCGATCCATGCCAGAAGAAAACTGCGCACGGTGGCGACCATCGCGCCGTCGAACAGGCTCGGATGCTCGTCCAACTCGCCCAGGCTCTCGCGCACCACTTCAAAGAATTCCGCGCTCCAGTCCAGCGTCACCGGCTCCGCCTTGTCGGCGATATCGGCGGCCATGATCCCCAACCGGTCGGCCAGCGCTGGGGTCAGGTCGCCACGCTCGGCGACATGGTCGAGCTGGTCGCGGATATCGAACCGGCGCATGACCACCACGGGCTCGACCAGGTCTTCGGGAACATGGCCGTCAGCCTTGGGCAGATGCAGGGCCAGGCCCGGTCCGTCCGGACATACCGCGCCCAGACCCTCATAAAGCGCCGGCGCGAAGCGGCGATTGATCGCCAGCTCCGCCCGGGCGGCGTCAAGCCGCTGCTGCAGCGTGGAGAAATCTAGATAGGGATAGCGCACCGCCTTCTTCAGCTTCACAGCCCGGCCGCCTGCCAGAAACACAAGCGAGGCGTGGGTTTCGATCTGGCGCACTTCTGCGGTCGGATCCAGGCCGTGGGTTGCCGGGTCGGCCAGCATGGCGCGGACCGCCGACTGATCCTGTGTCAGGGTCACGACCGCGCCGTTTCAAAGCGCCGGAAGCTGCGCACCAGCGACAAGCAGATCAGGATCAGCAGAAACGACATCAAAAAGCCCAGGGAAATCGACGCATCCTGGATGGCGCGCAGGCCGCCCACCACCAGCAAGGTCGCCGCCACGGCCCCTTCCGCCACGGCCCAGAACACGCGCTGGGCGCGCGGCGGATGCGGATGCCCGCCGGAGGTAACCATATCGTCGACCAACGATCCGGAGTCCGAAGAGGTCACAAAAAAGATGATAATGACCACGGTGGCGAAAATCTGCATGACCGTGGCAAAGGGCAGATCGCCGAGCAACGCGTGCAGCGACACCGCCACATCCTGCCGCACCGTCGCCGCCAGACCCGCACCGTCGACCAGTTCCATGTAAAGCCCCGCTCCGCCGAACACCGACAGCCAGACGAAGGTGCCCAGGCTGGGCACCAGCATCACCCAGAAGACGAATTCCCGGAGGGTGCGCCCGCGCGAGATGCGCGCGACGAACACGCCCACGAACGGCGACCAGGAAATCCACCAGCCC
Organism: Rhodothalassiaceae bacterium; assembly: GCA_050331575.1. Lineage (GTDB taxonomy): Bacteria > Pseudomonadota > Alphaproteobacteria > Sphingomonadales > Rhodothalassiaceae > JBHJGS01. The sequence goes on from JBHJGS010000006.1 coordinate 11,223, forward strand.
CAATAAAAGAAGGTCCAGCGCGCCTGCCAGTCATCCTCGCTGGTGAAATTCACGAACAGGCTCATCTCCGGCAGGGTCTGAATATACAGCGCCAGGCTGCCGACCAGCGTTTCCAGGATGAACAGGGTCGGCCCGGCCAGAAACACGAACAGCATCAACAGCCCTGCCAGAGACAGGTTCAGCCGGCTCAACCGGCGGATACCGGCCTGCACACCCAGAACCACCGAAATCGTCGCCACCAGGGTGATGACCGCGATCAGGATCACCTGCACCATCGTGCTGCTCTTCACCGGGGTGAAGCTGCCCAGGCCTTGGTTGATCTGCATGGCGCCGAGGCCCAGCGAGGTGGACACGCCCAAGAGCGTGCCGACCGTGCACAGAATGTCGACGACATGGCCGGTGCCGCCGTGCAGCCGCTGGCCCAGAAAGGGTGCCAGAATCGATCGGGGCGCCAGCGGCAGATCGTGGCGATAATGATAATACGCGATCGCCGTGGCGAACAGGATATAGATCGCCCAGGGATGCAGGCCCCAGTGAAAGAAGGTATAGCGCATGGCGTCGCGCGCGGCCTGGTCGGTGTTGGCCGCGCCGAGCAAAGGCTCGGTATAATGATATAGGGGTTCAGCCACGGCCCAGAACACGATGCCGGTGCCCATGCCGGCGCTGAACAGCATGGCGAACCAGCTATACAGGCCAAAGTCGGGGCGGCTGTCATCCGGCCCCAGCCGCAGATGGGCATAAGGGCCCAGCATCAGCCAAAGCGCGAAGAGCAAAAAGCCGGTCACGCTGAGCGCATAATACCAGCCGAACAGATCCACGACCTGCGTGCGCAGCGCCTCAAAACCGCTGGCAGCCTGCTCCGTGGCCAACACCCCGACCAGCACGAAGGCGACCACCAGGCCGGCCGAGCCGAAAAATACCACCGGCTGCATGCGCGCGGTGAGACGGCGCCAAAGGCGGGCGACAAAACCGACCGTCTGGTCCTGCGCGTGTTCGCTGTCATCCGAGCGCTTTAGGATCCGCCTCCTCCCGATGCACCACCGCGGGCTCGCGCAATGCGTCTGCATAGCGTGCAAGAAGCTCCGCCGGCGCGGGATCGACCCGATAGAGCTTCTCGTCACGGAAGCGGCTATGGGCGTGCCCGCTCTCGTTGCCGACTTTGCCTTCGGTTTGTGGCACGTCGGCATGGGCGGCGAGAAGGCGGACCTGGGCGGGGGTGCTGGCCGCCACATACAACGCGCGCACCGGCCGATGGCTCAGCCAGCGGCTGTCCTCCGGCGGCGCCAGGGGGGTGAATTGCCACAAGCCCAGGTCGGTCACTCCGGCGTCTCCCGCCGTGAGCCAGTCTGCTTGACGCTGGGCTGTTCGGAATAGACCTTCTGATCTTCCTGCGGTGCGGGGGTGGTGCGTCCGCCGGTGGGATTGGCATCGCGGCGCAGCGCGTCCGGCTCGGCTTGGTTCGGATCCAGGCCAACATCGCTGCGGTCGATCCAGCCGCGCAGCTGGTTCAGCTCATCGATCACCGCCAGCAAGTCCAGTCCGGACTCTTCGAAAATCTGGCGGATCGTGCCCAGATCGTCGGTCTGGCGACAGCTGCGGATCTGCGGCACCATGAGATTGCCGACCATCTCGTTCCGGGGAACCCCACCATTGTCACCCCATGGTTCCAATTGGTCGCGTCGCAGATGTCCGACCACCTCATCGCCGTCCATGACGATCAGGAACGCACTGTCATTGCGCTTAAACCGGGTCATTGCCTCATCCAGGCCGTGATCGACGTGCACGATGCCATCAGGCGGGCGCATGATGTCGGCTGCGCGACGGGCCGCAGAGCCGGAGGACGGGTGTTGAGACATGCGCCGACGTCCCTATGGAATCGAGAGGTAGGCGATCAGGGCCGCCAGAGCGATGGCGATGCCGATATAGATCAGAAAGCGGCGGCGCCGGCGCGCGGTGGCGAACACCAGCTCGCCTTGCCGGCCGCGCTTGTCCGCGTCGTAAACCGGGCCGGTCCCCGTGTTGGAAGAGCCCGTGTTGGAGCCGGTGTCAGAGCCGGTCTTGCGGTTTTGGTCCGGTTCGTCGCGCATGCTTGGCTCCTTTGCGCTTCAGGTAGCTGAACTTGCCAAGAGCAACGCCGGCAAGGGAGGCGGGTTCTCCGCTCAACCGCCGCGCTGCCCCTCGTCCAGCCGATCGCGGCCGTCGACACGCGCCGGCGGCGCTGTGGCTTCGATCGCGGTAAAGTCGCTCAAGATGCGGTAATGATGGCGGGCATTGGCGGGCACCAGCCAACTGTCTCCGGGCATCAGGCGGATCTTCTGACGCTCAAGCTCCAATTCCGCCTCGCCGGAAATGACATAGCCGACGGTTTCATACTCCCGCCGGACCGCGGGTTTGTCGACCGGTCCGGGCTTCTGGCACCATAGCCGCATCGCCACGCCCTTGCCGGAGACCAGATAGCGCTGGCCCATCTCACCCTGGGGCGCGGTCGCGCAATTTACCTTCTTCACGGTGGTATCCTTGATATGCGGTTCAGCCATAACAGTCTCCTGACCGAAGGGGGTGTGAGGGGCCAACGTGCAACGGCGGCACCGCGTTCGGCGCCGCCGCATGGACAGATGGCCACACCGTCAGGGCAGGCTCAGCCGCGCTCGAAGCGTTCTAACTCCGACGGCTCGCGCAAGCCGTCGCCTTTGATGGTGACCAGCTTGGTCACACCGCTTTCGCCGGGAAAATTGGTGAACATGGCGGTCACCAGATAGGGCATCACTTCGGAGATGTCGCGCATTTCGCCCAGACTGTAGACGCGTCCCTGAAACACCATCTCGTCCCGGCGATCATCGATGAGATTGATGCGCAGGGTGCGCGGATAAACCTGCTCCGCTTCAATACGGCGACTAAAGGTATGGGGCGCGGGATACCAACCATAGAGATACGGATAGAAGTATCCCGGGCGGAACCAGTAGCTGCTGTATGGTCCGTCCCACCGAACATCAATTTCGGTCTGCGGCTCGCCGACCTCATAGGCGACCGTGGCTATCAGATCCGCCGCCTCCAGCGTGTCGACCGGGCGATAGCCGATGCGGCGCAATTCCTCAGCGATGATCGCGGCATATTGGCCGAATTCGAGCCGGCCAACCTCATCGGGGTCCTCAGGCACGATGGCCACCGTCTGGCCGTCGGGCACTTCGATGCGGTGAAACCGCGTCACTTCGGTTTCCACCCGCTCCGCGCAGGCGGACAACAGCAACACCGCGGCAATGACAGGCAAACACATCCTCATGTCTCGTCCTTTCCCATCGGGGCATATGGGGGCGGCAGCGATCAAAGATCGCCCTTGCTCCAAATCCGCACGCTGACCCGCCGCAGAAGCGCGCGCCCGCGCGGTCACCCAAGCGGCGCGGGACGCTCAGCGCTTGGCGGTGCGGCGGTTGGCCGGCCGTGGCAGGCCGTCCTCCTCAATGGTCACAACTTTGGTCACGCCGCTTTCGCCGGGAAAATTGGTGAACATGGCCGCGACCATATAGGGCATGATCTCGGACAGATCCTGTTCCTCGCCGATGGAGAAGACGCGGCCCTCGAATACGGAGGCATTGGCGTCCCGGTCGATGATGTCGATCTGCAGGGTGCGCGGATAAACCCGCTCAGCCTCCAACTCACGATCATAGTCATAAGCCCCGGGATACCAGCCATAGCTATAGGGGTAATAATAGCCGGGCCGGAACCAATAGTCGGAATAGGGTCCTTCCCACTCCACCTCCAGGTCGGTCTGCGCTGCGCCGACGTCATAGTCCACTTGTGCAACCAGATCGGCCCGAGACAAGCGGTCGACCGGCCGATAGCCGATCCGGCGCAACTCATCGGCGATCATGCCGGCATATTGCCGGAACTGCATATTGCTGACCTGGGTCGGATTGTCCGGCACGATCGCAATGGTTTGCCCCGCCGGCGGATCGATGTCGTTGAACCGGGTCACGCGGGTTTCGACGTCTTCCTCGGCGCATCCGGCCAGCACAAGTAGGCCGGCCAGCGCCATCAGCGATTTGATCATCATCTGTGTCCTTTGGATCTCGGGATCAGGCCTGCGCGATGTCATGCAGGGCCTGGCCTGCGACCTTGGAATTGGCGCGGTCGGCCAGATCCCCCAGGGTCAACATACCGACCAGGCGCTTGTCGCGATTGACGACCGGCAGGCGTCGGATGGCATTGTCGGCCATGTTGCGCGCCGCCTCTTCGGTGTCCTGATCCTCGAAAATGTAGAGAATGTCCTGGCTCATCGCGTCGCGCACGGCGGTTGTGGAGCAGTTTTTGTCCGCGGCCACCGCGCGGCAGACGATGTCGCGGTCGGTCAGCATGCCCACCAGGCGATCATTCTCGCCCACCGGCAGGCTGCCCAAATCCTTGTCCTTCATGATCTTGGCGGCGTCGGACAGCAAGGTCTCCGGCGTGATCCATTAGGCATGGCGGGTCATCACTTCCTGCACCTGCATAACGGCCTCCTAAACTTTAACGGGTCGAAAAAGCGGCGGCTTCGGGCGCGTAAGGCCCGGGCGCCGTTAACCAAGCCAACGTCGTCTGAAATGCCGGGGTTCCCGGGTCAGCGCCGCGCCGGCTCCAAGCCGCTCACGAGCCGCTTGGCAAGGGCTGATGCAGCTTCTATGGTCTTCCCTGTCATGCCTGCTTTCCGCTCCGCTTAGTCCGAACCGACTGCCCGTTCCCCTCGTGTCCGCTCCGGAAGCCAATCTGCGCTTGGCGCGCTGGAAGGCCAATGTTCTGGCCGAGGCGCTGCCGTTCATGCGCCGCTACACCGGCAAAACCTTCGTGGTGAAATATGGCGGCCACGCCATGGGCGATGCCGACAGCGCCCGGCGCTTTGCGGAAGACGTGGTGCTGTTGCGCCAGGTCGGCATCCGCATGGTCGTGGTCCATGGCGGCGGGCCGCAGATCGGCGCGATGCTGGCGCGGCTGAACATCCGGTCCGACTTCATCGACGGGCTGCGTGTGACCTCCGCGGAAATCGTCGATATCGTGGAAATGGTGCTGTCCGGCGCCATCAACAAATCCATCGTGGCGCAGATTTCCGCCGCCGGCGGCCGGGCGGTCGGCCTATCGGGCAAGGATGGCGGCTTTGTCACGGCGCGCAAGCTGCAGCGGCGCCGGCGCGAGACTGACAGCCATATCGAGCAGGTGCTGGATCTGGGATATGTCGGCGAGCCGGTGGCGATTGACGCCTCGTTCCTGACCCGCTTTCTCGATGCCGGGCTGATCCCGGTGATTGCTCCGATCGGTCAGGACCGTGCCGGCGCCACCTACAATATCAATGCCGACACCATGGCCGGCGCGGTGGCTGCGGCGGTCAAGGCGGAACGCCTGCTGCTGCTGACCGATGTGAAGGGCGTCCTGAACGAGGCGCATGATCTGATTGCCGACCTGACGGCTGATCAAGCACGCGACCTGATCGCTCGCGGCGTCATTTCTGGCGGCATGATCCCGAAGGTGGAAACCTGCTTGGAAGCCGTCGATGCCGGTGTCGGCGCGGCTGTCATCCTGGACGGCCGCACCTGGCATCCGTTGCTCCTGGAAATCTTCACAACAGCGGGCGCCGGCACCCTGCTGCGCGGTCAGCCATTGTGAAACAGACCGATTTGGATTTCCATTTCCGGGATCGACAGCGGATAATCCTTGCCATTGCGCGCGGGGATCAAGTCGCTGGGCAGGATCATCGCCAACTGGGATTGCAATTGATAGGCCGTGCGCATGCTCAAGCCCGCTCGGTAACAGATCGCGATCACCGGCTTGGCTTCGCGGGCCTGGATCATCTTGCGCACGACGTCAAAGGGCAGGTCGGCCAGCGCCGCGAGATAGTGCATCGCCAGCTTGCGCCGGTTGCTCTTCACCGCTGACAAGATGGTGTCATCCTCGATCGCGTTCCGCTTCCTCATGGAGTGGGCCAGATCGGCCAATTTGTCATCGTCGGTTTCGTCGATCTTGCGAGTGGCACTGTCCGGCCCTTTGACACGGTCCAGCAGCTTGCGTTTCATATCCTCGGGCAGATTGTGCTTGGCGACCATGGTATCCACAAGCGGCCGCGCCACGAACGTCGTCAGCCGTTGCATCACCCGCATGGACAGATCCGGCCGGTGCACCAGCGGCCCGTGCAACATGCTGGTCTCTTTGGCCTGCTCGACGATCTTGTCCATCGTGTCTTCGCGAATATGCGCCTTCGGATTGGTCAGCAGCGCGGCAATCGCCGGCACCTCCAGCGTGGCGGCGATATCATCGGCGACCTGTTCGGAGACTTCCGGGCGCTGTGCCACCGCGCCGAGCCTGGTCGCGCTCAGGCCTGCGGCAATCAGTTCACGCAGGTCTTCATCGCTCAACAGCGGAGAATATTGCAGGATCGGGCAGGAAATCTCCTCCAGATCGTCCGCGGCCAGGGTTTTGGCCAGATGCGGCGGCACCAAGCCGCTCTGGTGAATTTCTTCCGCTAACCGTTGACGCACCACCGCGGCTTGATCCTGCGCCAGCTTCTCCATGATCGCGATGGTCGCCTCGCGCACATGGGCCAGTTCCGGATCGGTGAGGTCCGGCATGATGCGCACGATCTTGCGGCCCAGTTCGGCACGAACTTCATCTTGCTCGTCTTCGGCCAGGAGTTGATTGGCCTGTTGCGGCGTGCGGGTGTTGCCAGCCACGGCAGCCCGCGCATCGGCATCGCCTTGTTCGGCCAGATAATAGAGGATCTCCGGCGGTGTGTCCGGGCGTTTGGCCAGGATCAACTGCGCTTCGCGGCTGCCCGTCTCCAGAGCGGTGCGCGCGCGGTCATAGTCCATCGGTTTTCCCGGGCCGGGCACGGCGGATTTTATCGCTTTGTCGTTCACTGCTGATCCCCGTCAGCAAAAGCGTAGCGGCCTCGACCGCTGCGCTTCACGGCATAAAGCGCCCGGTCCGCCCGCTCGGCCAGTCCTTCCAGGGTTTCTTCGCGCTCCGGGTGGCTGATGGCAATGCCGACGCTCAACCCCAGATCGGATTGGGGATCGCCGGTGGCCCGCCGCAGGCCGGCAACCTCCTCCAGCAACGCCTGGGCTTTCGCTGCGGCGCCCTTGGCATCGGTCTCTTCCAGCCAGACGGCGAATTCATCACCGCCGAGACGGCCAGCAGCGTCGCCCACGCGGATCGACTCGCGCAGGAGCCGGCCCATCTCGCCCAAGACCTTGTCACCCACCGCATGACCCATCGTATCATTCACCGCCTTGAAATGATCCAAATCCACATACATCAGCGCGCCGGGGCGGCCGGTGCGCCGATGATGCGCCAGCCGCCGCTCCAACTCCTCCATAAAGGCTCGGCGGTTAAGCAATTCCGTCAAGTCGTCAACACGGGATAAACGTTTCAAACGTTCGATCAACGCAGCCTGTCGCAGGGCGATGCCGATTTGCGACATCACCTGCGTGACCAGGTCGATCTCGTAAGCGCGCCAAGGCGCCTTATCGGCATCGCGGGACAAGAGCAGCGCGGCGGCCAGCGTCCCGCCGGAGCCGACCCGCGCGGTCAAGACGGTGTCGGCGAATAATTCAACCAGCGGTTCGGTCTCGCTGGACCAGTCCGCCAGTTCATTCAGTTTGGCGGCGGCCTGGCCCAGCGGTCCAGCCCCGTCCAGCCCCCTGCGTTGACGCACCTTGCCGCGGCTCAACAGACACCATCCGCCGCGCGCCTTGGTCACCAGAGGCAGGCTTTGGGCCACTGCCTGCAAAATCTTTTCCGGTGCGGCATCGGAGCGCACCGCCAGCAGAATTTGCGCGATCAGAGATTGGCGCGCCTGTTCCAGCGCCCGGGCGGTTTCCTGGGCCGCGCTTTCTGTGACGTTAAGGCCAATGCCGCGGGCACCGGTCCAGCGCCCATCCCGGTCAAACCGCGGCCGCGCGGCAAGCCGGAATGCCGCCCGCTTGGTCTCGTCGCCGCGCAGGGCCACCCAATAGGTCGCCACTTCCATCGGACCATGCGCACGAAACGGATCAGGCTGATCCGAGACCGGAGCGAAAATGGTCTCCGCGCGACGGCCCAGCATATCCTCCGGTCCCAGTCCCACCGCACCGCCAGGGGTGATATAGGTGAAGCGCCCGTCGGCATCGGTTTCCCAAGCGAAATCCGCAGCGCATTGAAGAAACGCGCCGAAGCGCTCGCGGCTGGCCATAAGATTTGCCGCAAGCTTGCGCTCCAGGGTCAGATCGCGCCCGGTCAGGAGCACGTCGCCTTGTGCCATGGGGATGGCCAGCAAATCGATGCTGCGGTCGATGTGCGGCGGCTCTTGGGTCCAGGTCAGGGCGCACAGACTTGCATGCGCGCGTGCGCTCCTCACCGCGCTGATCAGGGCCGGCTGCGCTGCGCGCCAACCGCGGGCCAGTTGTTCGCCCGGTCCATTAGCCGCCATCAAGTCGTCATCGCTTGAGATCAGTATGGACGGCACCGCGCTGGCGGCGATCAAATCGATCGGGTTGATCGAGCGCGCCGGAGCGGACGGCCGACCGGCGCTTTCAGAGGCGCCGTCGCCGGACTTGATCGCTTTAATGGGCTCGCTCATGGTTGCGGCACCGCACCGGGATTAGGGGATGACAACACTCTCTCTTAACAGCATGGCAAACGCAAAAGCTGCGTTAACCGACCAAGCCGTCCAGGCGGAGGCATGGATTTTCGACCTGGACAATACCCTGTACCCGCCCGAATGCGACCTGTTCGGGCAGATCGACCAACGCATGGGCCTGTATATTCAAGACCGGCTGGGGCTGGACCCGGTCACCGCCCGCGTCATCCAGAAGCGCTATTTTTTTGATCATGGCACCACCCTGGCCGGGCTGATGGCACGCCACCGCATTGATCCGCACGAATTCATGCACTTCGTTCATGACATCGACGTGGCGGCCGTAGCACCGGATGCCCGGCTTGATCGCGCCCTGTCCGACCTGCCGGGCAGGAAGCTGGTGTTCACCAACGGGTCGGCGGCCCATGCGGAGCGGGTTCTGGCGCGGCTGGGCGTGGCACGCCATTTTGAGGGCGTGTTCGATATTGCCGCCGGCGATTTCGTGCCGAAGCCCGAAGACGCGCCCTATGATCGGCTGATCGCGCGCTTTGGCATCAATCCCGCGCGCACCGTGATGATCGAGGATATGGCGCGCAACCTGGTGCCGGCGGCCGCGCGCGGCATGACCACGGTGTGGCTGACCAGCTGCACGCGCTATGGCGATCTGAATGTCGACCGATCCGCCATCGATCATGAGATCGACGATCTGGTGGCCTGGCTGGAGGCGATGACCCAGCGCGCCTGACCCCTGCTGGCATCAGCGGCGCACACGCCGAGGCCATGGCCGAAACGTCAATGCCACGCGGTGATTGAGTCGACGCGCCGGGCCGGCCTCGCAAGCGTTCGACCAAGACGGCTCTCGTCAGGCCGTGGCGGTCATGCGCGGCTCGTCCGGTTCCGGTGTTAGAACCGTTTCTTGCGCTTGGTCCAGCAGGCCCGGATAATTCAGCGTGTAATGCAGCCCGCGGCTTTCCCGACGCTGTTGGGCGGACCGCACGATCAAGAGCGCCACCGTGGTCAGATTGCGCAGCTCCAAGAGATCAGCGGTGACGCGGAAATTGCCGTAATAGTCCTGGATTTCCTCACAGAGCAGTTCCACGCGCCGGCGCGCGCGGGCCAGGCGCTTGTCGGTGCGCACGATGCCCACATAGTTCCACATGGTGCGGCGCAGTTCCGCCCAATTGTGCGCCACGACGATTTCCTCGTCGCTGTCGGTGACGCGGCTTTCGTCCCACGGCCGGATCGCCGGCGGCTGTGCGGCGGCATCGCGCGAGGCGGCGATATCATCGGCTGCGGCCTGGCCCATCACCAGACATTCCAGTAGCGAGTTGGACGCCATGCGGTTCGCGCCGTGCAGGCCGGTATGAGCGCATTCGCCAATGGCATAAAGCCCGGGCAGGTCCGTGCGGGCGGCCAGATCGGTCAGCACGCCGCCGCAGGTATAGTGTGCGGCCGGCACCACCGGGATTGGCTGTTTGGTCATGTCGATGCCGTAGCGCATCAGCCGCCGGTAGATATTGGGAAAATGGCCGATGACGAAATCCGGATCCTTGTGGCTGATGTCCAGATAGACGCAAGGCTGGCCGAGCCGCTTCATCTCATGGTCGATGGCGCGGGCGACGATGTCGCGCGGGGCCAGTTCCGCCCGCTCGTCAAAGCGCGGCATGAAGCGCTCGCCGTCGGCCAGTTTCAGCACGCCCCCTTCACCGCGCACCGCCTCGGTGATCAGCAGGGTCTTGGCCTCGGGGTGATAAAGACAGGTCGGGTGGAACTGGTTGAATTCCATATTGGCGACGCGGCAGCCGGCCCGCCAGGCCAGCGCAATGCCGTCGCCGGTCGCCCCGTCGGGATTGGAGGTATAGACATAGACCCGGGAGGCCCCGCCGGTGGCCAGGATCGTCGACCGGGCGGGCAGTGCCTGAATGTGGCAGCTGTCCAGATCCAGAACATAGGCCCCATGGCAGCGTGCCGCGCCGCCCGGCCGCATCAGATGGCGCGGCCCGATCAGATCCACCGCCATGTGCCGTTCCAGCACCTCGATGTTCGGCGCCTCAGCGACGCGCTCTTCCAGAGTTTTCTGCACCGCCTTGCCGGTGGCGTCAGCGACATGGATGATGCGGCGGTGCGAATGCCCGCCCTCCTGGGTCAGATGATAGCCATAGCCGTCTTCCTGCGGCGCGGCGGGGGTGAAAGCGACGCCCTGGTCGATCAGCCGCTGAATCGCCTCGCGGCCGCGCTCGCAGATGAAGCGCACCGCCGCCTCGTTGCACAGCCCGGCGCCGGCAACCAGCGTGTCGGCGATATGGCTGTCGATGGTGTCGGTGGCGTCAAGCACCGCGGCGATGCCGCCCTGGGCCCATTTCGTCGCTCCGCCGGAGACATCGCCCTTGGACAAGACGGCGATCTTGAAGGCGCGCGGCAGCGCCAAGGCCGCGGTCAACCCAGCAGCCCCGGATCCGATAATCAAAACGTCGAAGCGCGTCTGCATACGCTAAACTGGCGCTGGCCGCGCTGAAAAGGCAAGCCGCTTCTCTGTCACGGTCGGCCTATTTGAAGAGGCGATCATCCCACCAGACCGAGGTTTCCAGTCCCGGCTCAATGGACGGGAAGTCCGGATGATCGGCGTTGATCACGACATTCTGCTCGATCCGGGCGACCACCGACGGCACGAACAAAAGGACGCTGCGACGCTCACGATACCAGGCGGTGCCGAACCACCGTGAGACTTCGCCATTGCGCTGAAACCAGTTCGGCAGCCTGTCCTTTGTGACGCGTTCATAACTGAGGCCAGCCGGAAGAAAAATTTCGATGAAATGCTGATTCGGCGGCATCATGCCGTTCCAGTGCGCCAGGGTCTCCAACATCGCCGTCGAATAATGCTCCGAGGCATAGAGCACAGCAGATCCGGCTTGATGCCAACGACCGGCGACCCGACGGGCCCCCTCCGCTGAGAAGACGGGATAGGCGCCGGCGGGATCGCCGATGCGGTAGACATTTCGCTGTTTGGGCAGGCGCCGAGGGTGCACAGGCCCGGCCGTGGTCACACCGGCATGCCGGCCTCGGCCCGCGCCAGAAGATGCCGCACGGCTGTGGCACCTGCGGAGCTTGAGCGCGCGAGGTCGAAGGGTGACTGATCGTCCAGCATTGGATGCGGCCGGGTGAGGAATGCGCGCAATTTCTCCTTATCGCCGTGAAACGCCCGCCCGGCGGCATCGATGACCCGGCTCAATTCATAAAGCCTTTCGCTATGAGCGCGCGACAGGGGGCGCTGCGCCTGGCGGGCACGACGCAGCGTCGGTTCCGGAATGACCGGTCCGATGATCTCGGCTCGGCCCAACACATGCGCAAGGGCTGTGGCTGATCGGGTCGGCAGCCCGCTTCCCACCTGGCCGGCGAGCGCGATATCGTCGAAGCCCAGCGGATCATCCAACGCCAAAAGCAGGGCCAGTCGCGCAGCTTCCGTGGACGGAAGCTCGGCCGGCTCGCCGTACAAGGAAAGATCATCCATCGCCTTTGCCCTTCATTGCGTCAGTTGACGACTATATAGGCGTCAGATGACGGTAAGGCAAGCGGACAGGCCCACCCCCGGCGGCCACCGACTTCTCTGCCGCGCCGAGCGAGGCGCTTTTTGTCTGTGCCGGCGCTCAACTGGGCGGTCAGTGACACCGGCTTGTCCACACCCGGCCGCGCGCGCTAGGCACTGTGTCTGACCCTCGGGACCGGAGGCCCGCCGATGACCGCCTTGACCGCCTATGAGCGCATCCGATTTGCCCGCGACGGGCGGGTGGTGACCGCGACGATCGATGCGCCAGGGCCGGTGAACGCGGTGGATGGTAAGCTGCACGAGGAATTGGCGCGGCTGTTCGACGATCTGCAGCGCGACCCTGAGAGCGATCTGTGCGTGCTGACCGGGGCGGGGCGCGCCTTTTGCGCCGGCGGTGATTTCGATTGGTTCGCCGAGCAGATCGCCGATCCCGCCAAATTCCGCGATCTGGCGCATGACGCCAAGCGCATCGTCTCCTCGCTTTTGGATATGGAAAAGCCGATCCTGTGCCGACTGAATGGTGCGGCCGCCGGCCTGGGCGCGACCATCGCCTTGTTGTGCGATATCATCATTGCCGACGAGGCCGCCGTGATCGGTGACCCGCATGTCAAGGTCGGGCTGGTCGCCGGGGACGGCGGGGCGGTGATCTGGCCGGAACTGATCGGCATCGCGCGCGCCAAGGAATTTCTGATGACCGGCGACATGATCCCGGCCAAACAGGCCGCCGCCATGGGGCTGATCAACCACGCCGTGCCGGGCGACCAATTGGACGCCAAACTGGCCGAGATGATCGCCAAGCTTCAGGCCAATCCGCGCTGGGCGGTGCGCTGGACCAAGACCGTGGCCAATCTGCCCCTGAAGAAGCGCGCGGTGGAATTGATGGACGCGGCGATCGCCTATGAAAGCCTGTCCAACCGCACCGCTGACCGTGCCGAGGCGGTTGCGGCCATGCGCGAGAAACGTCCGCCCAAGCTGAGCGGGGAATGAGATGTCCGAGCCGGGCTTCACCGACGAACCGGAGCATATCGGCGCACTGCGCGAGCAAATTCAGCGGTTCCTTGCCGCCGAGGCGCCGCGCGACAAGCGCCTTGCCTGGGACAAGGCGCAGAGCTGGCCGCGCGACGTCTATGCCAAGCTGAACCGGCTGGGGCTGACCGCGCTGACCGTGCCGGAGGCCTATGGCGGCAGTCCGGATCTGGTGGCAGCCGTAGCGGTGATCGAGGAATTGTCCCAGGCCGGCCCGTTTCTGGCCGGGCCCTATATCCACACCGCCTTTTATGGCGGCATGAATCTGTCCCACAACGGGTCGGAGGCGCAGAAGCAGGCCTATCTGCCGCGCCTGGCCAAGGGCGACCTGTTCTTTGCCTACGGCCTGTCCGAACCCAATGTCGGCGGCGATCTGGCAGCGGTGGAAACCCGCGCGGCGCTGGATGGGGACGAGGTGGTGATCACCGGGACCAAGCGCTGGTGCACCGGGGCGGACTGGTCGGATATGATCTACACCCTGGTGCGCTCCGGCCCCGCCGAGGACCGATATAAGAATCTGTCTTTCCTGCTGGTGCCGACGGACAGCGCCGGCCTGTCCATGACCCCGATCGCGCACAGCAATCTGCGCTACACCCACAGTATGGACGTGCATTTCGACGGCGTGCGGGTGCCCAGGGAAAATATTGTCGGCGGGGCGCAGATGTGGAATCGCGGCTGGGAGCTGTTGGCCGGGCGCGCATTGGATGTGGAGAAGATTGAGATTTCCGCGGTCGCCTACGGCATCGCGCGCGCCGCGCTGGCCGAGGCGTGGCAATACGCCCAGGAGCGGGCGCAGTTCGGCAAGCCGATCGCCAAGCATCAGGCGATCCGCCACAAGCTGGTGACCGCGCGCACGCACCTGGCCGCGTGCCGGCACATGCTCTATCATGCCGCCTGGCTGGCCGCGCAGGGCCGGCCCTGTTCGGCGGAAACCTCCATGGCCAAGCTGTTCATCGCCGACACGGGCGTTCAGATCGCCTTGGCCTGCCAGCAGGTGATGGGGGCCTACGCCTTGTCCGATGCCTATGATATGGATCGGCATGTGCGCGATTTGCTGGGCATGCCCATTGTCGGGGGGTCGTCGGACATGCAGCGCAACAATCTGGCCGGCCTTTGGAGGCTGTAATATGGATGATCAAGTCCGTCTCGATCCGGAAAAGACAGCGCAGCGCTATGCGCCGTTGATCGCCGCGCGCGCTGACGAGGTGGAGCGGGTGCGCCGCCTGCCCGCGGACCTAGCAGCCGATCTGGCCGAGGCGGGCCTGTTCGGCTTGCTGGTGCCGAAATCTCTTGGCGGTGCGGAGGTTTCCCCGGGCACCTTCATTCGGGTTCTTGAAACGCTGGCACGGGCGGATGCATCAGTGGCCTGGTGCGTCATGATCGGCGCCACCACCGGGCTGACCGCGGCCTATCTTCCTCGCGCCGAGGCGGAACGGGTGTTCGCCGACTCGTCCACGATCACCGGCGGTGTTTTCGCCCCGCTCGGTCGCGCCGTGGAGCAGGACGGCGTCTACCGCGTGTCGGGACGATGGGCTTGGGCCTCGGGGTCGGCCAATTGCCGCTGGCTGATGGGCGGTGCCATGATTATGGACGGGTCCAAGCCCAAGCTCTTGTCGGATGGCCGGCCGCAGCACCGCATGATGGTGTTCCCGCGTCAGGACGCCCAGTTGATCGACACCTGGCAAGCCTGGGGGCTGAAAGGCACCGGGTCCGGCGATATGGAGGTGGACCAGATTGCGGTGCCTAAAGCGCGCTCGGTGTCGCTTATTGACGACCGCCCCTGGGCCGATGGTGCGCTGTACGCGTTTCCGGCCTTCGGTCTGCTGGCCTTGGGTGTGGCCGCGGTGGCCAGCGGCAATGCCACGGCCGCGCTGCAGGAGGCGCGCACCTTATTGATGGCCAAAAAAGCCGCTGGCGGCAAAAAAACACTCGCGGAGCGGGCCACGATTCAGGCCGGCTTTGCCGAGGCCGAGGCCGGTTTGGCTGCGGCGCAGGCGTTCTTGCAATCGGCGGTGGGCGAGGCATGGCGACGGGCGCGCAGCGAGGGGGTTTTGGATCTGCCCGCGCGCGCCCGGCTGCGGCTCGCTGCCACCCATCTGGTGCGCACGGCCGCGGATGTGTGCCGCACGGCCTTCGATCTGGGCGGCGGCACCTCGGTTTATCTGACCAGCCCGCTGCAGCGCCGCTTTCGCGATGGCCACACCGTCACTCAGCACATCATGGTGGCGCCGGCCAATTATGAAACGGTCGGCCGGGTCCTTTTGGATGTGCCAGGCGATGTGACCACCCTTTAGGGCATTGTCCGATCCACCGCGATCGCGCGTGATCGGATGAAACTGCCCCCCGCCTGTGGGACGCGCAACAGTATCCGACCGAATGGGATCGCCCAGCGGGTCCAATTGGTCGGAGATTGCTCTGGCCGCGCGGGTACAGGCGGCTTAGGGCTCCAGTTCGGAATCCCAGTACAGATAGTCGCGCCAGCTATCGTGCAGATAATTGGGCGGAAAGGCGCGGCCGGCTTCCAGCAGTTGCTGGCTGGTCGGCCGGAATGGCTTGACGGTCGGCCGCATGCCCGCTTCTTTGGGCGTGCGGCCACCCTTGGCAAGGTTGCACGGCGCACATGCGGTCGTGACATTCTCCCAGGTGGTCCGGCCGCCATAGGCCCGCGGCACAACATGGTCGAAGGTCAAATCCTCGTTCGCACCGCAATACTGACACTCGAACCGGTCGCGCAGAAACAGATTAAAGCGCGTGAACGCCGGATACCGCGCCGGGCGAATATATTTCTTCAGCGAAATGACCGAGGGCAGCCGGATCTCCATGGACGGCGAGCGCACTTTGCGGTCATATTCGCAAACGATATTCACCCGATCTAAAAAAACCGCCTTCAAGGCGGTTTGCCAATTCCAAAGCGAGAGTGGGTAATAGCTGAGTGGCCTGTAGTCAGCGTTCAGCACCAACGCCGGACAGGTCTCTGGCGAGGGAAGGTCGATCGCTTCGGCCATGGGCAAAGTCCTTTGCTCTGTGGCTTTTTGGATCCGGCAGGATGATCTTCACACCATCCCCCTGCCCTGTCGCTTCGCTTATACAAAATACAGTGTTTTGGTTTTATGACAATACCCGATGTATGCCGCTGCGACCGAATGGTTCCGCCCGCCGGCCAGCTTAAGGGTTGGGCCGCTGCGCCTTCTCCGGCACCGGGCCGAAATAGGGGAAAAAGCGCTCCAGATAATAGTCGATCCAGTTCCAGTAATCCTGTGCGATATCGGACCGGCGCGGCATCAGGGCTGAGGCCCCGTGCGCCCCGCGGCCTTGCTGTGGCCGGAATGCCACCTTGCGATCGTCCCGCGGCAGGGCCTGGAAAATCTCCTCCCAGCGCTGCGTTTCTCCAGCCGCGCTGGTGATCAAGACGGGCTGTTCAACCCGCTCCGCCTCGGCGCCGACGCTGGGCTGGTAGCCGAAATATTCTCCCGGCGAGAAGGCCATCACGCCATCAATCAAATCCGCGTGCCGACCCGCCAGGATCAGGCTTAAACCGGCGGAATAAGATGATCCCATCGCAATGATCTGCTCAGCGTTCAGCTCCTGCTTGGCATAGCGCAGAGCGGCCAGCATATCGGGGATGGCGTCGGTATAATTCTGCTTCAAACCTTGCTCTGCGGCGCGTTCAGCGGTCTCATTCGTGACGGTCAGAAATTCCTTGCCGGAGCGGAGGTCGACGGCCAGCGTGGTGATGCCGCGATCGGCCAAGCGCGGGGCGATGCCCAGATATTCGCCGCTGCTGGATCCGGCCTGATGAAACGCCACCACCACCAGGTCGTCGCGATAGCCTTGATACAGCGTCGCGGTCACCTCCAGTCCGTCTTCGGCGGGAAATGTGACCGTTTCCCGGGCAGCGGCGGGGAGCGTGGCCAGGCTCAGCAACAAGATTGCCATCCAGCGTGTCATCGTCATTCTCTCCTCAACCGATCAGCCGATGCAGGAACGCCACTGCCTTTTGCAGTCCATCTGGTCCGATTGCGTGGGGCACATTATGGGAGAGATGAACTGAAACTTCCACCTGATTGGCCTCCAACGCGCCCTTGGCTTCATACATCAAAGGAAATGGCAGCACCTCGTCATGGCTGCCATGGATCAGACAAACGGGTGGACGCGCGTGAAGTTCGTCGCGCAATTTGCCAGGCGCGGCCAGCGAGCCGGAAAAGCCCAGGATCCCGGCGCATGGCCGGCGCAGTCCGACATGCAGCGCCATCATCGCCCCCTGGCTGAAGCCGGCTAGGATCAGCTTGTGCAGATCCAATTGAAATCTGTCCAGACAGCGGTCGAGCCATTCATTGAGTTTGGGGGCCGCCTGATAAACGCCCGTGTCGCGCTCCTCCGGACTGATCCGGGTCAATCCAAACCATTGAAAGCCGGCTGGGTTGCCCGGGCAGGGTTCCGGCGCGTTTGGGGACAGGAAGGCCGTGGTGGGGAATTGCCCGTTAATCTGACGCGCCAGCGTGTTCAGATCAGCGCCGTTGGAGCCATAGCCATGCAGCAGCACCACCAAATGCGTCACCCGCGCCGGAACGATTTCCGGGCCTGTCAGCACCGCGGCAGGGGCATCATTCATAAACGGATCCTTCCATTGCGTTATGGAGCGCGGCAAGCGCTTGTCCGTCTGTTACCGGCTTTGCCGAGTCCGTGAAAGATGTGCCATGACCCTTACGCGCTTTGCGCCCTCGCCAACCGGGCTCTTGCATCTGGGCCATGCCTATTCCGCCTGGCTCTCTGAGGGCATGGGACAGCGATTCCTGCTACGGCTGGAGGATATCGATATCGGCCGCTGCCGCAGCCAGTTCGTTGAGGCGATCCTGCGCGATCTGGCGTGGCTGGGATTGCGCTGGGCGGACCCGATCTGGCGCCAGAGCCAGCGTTTGAAGACGTACAGCCAAGCGCTTGAGCAGTTGCAGGCGACCGGCCTGATCTATCCGTGCTTTTGCACACGCAAGGACATTGCTGACCAGATCGCTCGCTCCGCCTCGGCGCCGCATGGGCCGGACGGGCCGCTGTACCCGGGCACCTGCCGGCGCCTGCCGGCTGACGCGCGGGCGGCTTTGCTGGCATCGGGACGACCGCATGCCTGGCGCCTGGATACCGCGGCTGCCCTGGCGCGGGTTGAGCGGCTGACCTGGACGGACCGACGCCATGGCGTCATCGAGGCGCGGCCGGAGCGGCTCGGCGACGTGGTGCTGGCGCGCAAAGATGTGCCGACCAGTTACCATTTGGCGGTCGTCATCGATGATGCCGCTCAGCACGTGGATCTGGTGGTCCGCGGCATGGATCTGTTCGAGTCGACGCATATGCATCGGCTGTTGCAGGCATTGTTGGACCTACCGGTGCCGGCCTATCACCATCATGGCCTGATCACGGACAGCGCGGGCCGCCGCTTGGCCAAGCGCCATGATGCCCAGAGCTTGCAGGCCCTGCGCGAGGCCGGCCGGACGCCGGAGCAGGTCCGGTCTGAGCTGCGAGGCTGGGCGGAGCGGCTGGGCGATCTGCCCCAGGGTCATGCCAGCCGAGCATAAAGCGCCCGGTGTGCCTCGGCACAGGCCTGCCAGGTGAAAGCCGCGGCGCGGCGGGTGCCGGCGGCGCGCAGCCGGTCTTGCTCGATCTCGTCATCCAGCAGCGCGGACAGGGCGGCGGCCAGGGCTTCGGGCTCGCGGGTGTCGCAGAACAGCGCGGCCTCGCCAGCGACCTCGCGGAACACCGGGATATCCGAGCACAGGACCGGGGTGCCCAGCGTCATCGCCTCCAACAGCGGCAGACCGAATCCCTCAAAGCGCGACGGATAAACCAGACAGCGCGCCTGGGCATAGGCCGTGGCCAAAAAGGCATCACCGCCGCTGATTTGATGGACCTGGCCGGTCAAGCCGAGTTGGGCGATCAGCGCCTGTTCCTCAGCGGTGAAGGCACCGCCGCCAACGGCCACCAGGGCGGGGCGACTCGGGCTCGGCAGGTCAGCCAGAGCCCGGACCAGCGTGGCAAAATTCTTATAACCCGCCCGGCGGCCGACGAAGAGGCAATAGTCCGGCGGCAGCCTGGGCTCTGTCTTGCTCGGCGGCGGCAGCCGCGGCGCGCCGTGCCCGATCACCTGAATGCGCGCCTCCGGGATTGCCCAGGTTTCCATCAGATCCGCCTTGGTTGCGTGAGACACCGCCACGATTGCGTCGGCGCGGGCCACCGCGCGGCGTTTCAACGCGCTGCGCAGCCGCCGTCCGCTTGAAGAGGCGCCGCGCTCGGATTCCATATCGTGCACGGTGGTGACGCGCGGCAAGCCGGCGGTCCGGTTCAACACCGGATAATAGCTCTGGTGCACGACGCTGGCTGGAGGTGCCTTGCGGCACAATGCTGCGAAGCGCAGATCAGCGGCGAGGCGGGCCGCCGGGCCGAGCCGAAGCGGCGCCTGGCCGCCGGGCTTGTGCGGGCGGCTCAGCACCGCAAGGTTCGGACGGCGACGGCGCAAGGCGGCCAGGTGGTGATTGATGCTGCCACGCCCGTCCACCGTTACGGCCAGGTCGAGGGCGTCCAAAGCCGCGATCAGTTCGGCGAAAGCGCGGGAAATGCCCCCGGACGACTGCGCCAGAAAAATGCCGGGATCGAACAGGATGTGCACAAGACGAGCCCCTGCGACGCGGATGAGCTGGCCGGCTAGAGCCTTGTCCGATCAAACCGACTCACTTGCGGGTTCGGTTTGGCCGAGAAAAGGCTCTATGAGTCATAGGTTTAGAGTGTTGCGTCCGGCCTCACTTGATCACCAAAGGGGAGCCAATGAGATCGGGCAACGCTCTAGCAGGCCCTCTTCTGTAGCGCTTCGGGCGGTCGGTGGGAAGCCAGACCCGGTTGGATGTTGCTCTAGATCGGCGCGGGCTCCATCGCCGTGTCCTCCATGCCGTCGCTCTCGGTCATCATCGGGGCGGCCATGTCATCGCCGAACGCAGCGGCCATATCCTCCGGCGTCGGCGGTGCCTCCACCGCCTCGGTCCAATCCATCCCCTCTACCGGGGCTGGTTCGGTCGGGCTGTCGGTCATGGCCTGCAGATAAGACTCTCTGCCCGGCGCCTCTTCGCCCATGCCGAATAGATCCTCCATCATCATGGCCATGTCATCCGTGGCGACGGCCATCGGCGCGGGATCCTCAGCCGGCTGGACCGGGGTTGGGTCTTCCTCGGTGGTAGCCTCGACAGGGGCGGGATCCTCCACCGGCTCGATCGGGGCTGGCTCCTCCTCAGCCTCTGCCGCGATGGGGTTGGGATCCTCAGCCGGCTCGGCCGAGGTTGGCTCCTCCTCACTCGCGGCGTCGAGGGTGGCGGGGTCCTCAGCCGGCTCGACCGGCGCCGGATCTTCCTCAGTGGCGGCCTCGACAGGGGCGGGGTCCGCAGCCGGCTCGGCCGGGGCTGGCTCCTCCTCAGTCTCTGCCGCGACGGGGGCGGGGTCCTCAACCGGCTCGACCGGCGCTGGGTCTTCCTCAGTGGCGGTCTCGACAGTGGCGGGGTCCGCAGCCGGCTCGACCGGGGCTGGGTCTTCTTCAGTGGCGGCCTCGACGGTGCCGGGGTCCGCAGCCGGCTCGACCGGCGTTGGCTCCTCCTCAGCCGCTGCCTCCACCGAGGCCGGATCCTCCGTCGGCTCGGCCGGCGTTGGCGCCTCCTCAGCCGCTGCCTCCACCGGAACCGGATCCTCAGCCGCCTCGGCCGGCGCTGGCTCCTCGTCAGTGGCGGCCTCGACGGTGGCGGGACCCTCAGCCGGCTCGGCCGAGGCGGGATCCTCTTCGGACGCGGCGGCCGCGGCGGCTGCGTTGGCCAGCGGATCAGGCGGCGATGCGTCAGCGGGCGCGGTGACCACTGGGTCGATGACCTCTATGTCGACAAAGGCGTGGCTTTGGCCGGTCCCGTCAAACACCGCGACTTCGATTTGTGCCACTGGCGAGCCGGCGGGATCGAGCAGCGTGGGATCGGCCAGGAGGATCTGGCCGTCAGCACCGACTGCAAAGGCGCCGGAACCGCCGACGATGGCGAAGCTGAGGGTGTCGGTGCTGTCCGCATCGCTGGCACTGATCTGGGCGACCACTGTGCCGACGGCGTCGCCGGTGGAGACCTGGCCTGAATCGGCGCCGGTTATGATCGGAAGATCGTTGGTGCCGGTGACTGTGACGGTGGCTGTCTCATCGGCGGTCAGGCCGACACTGTCGCGCACCGTGTAGGTGAAGCTCACCGTGCGGCTCTGGCCCTCGGCCAGGTCCTGGAAGGCGGCGCCGGGATCAAACTGTACCGACCCGTCGGCGGCCAGCAGCACCGTGCCCTCGTTGGGTTGTGTCACGGTGATGATCTCCAGATCGGCGCCCACATCATTGCCAAGCAGATCCAGCGTCACCGGACCGGCATCTTCTACTGCCGTGGCCTGGTCTGCCGCCGGCGTCAGCGCCCAATGCTCGGTCACATCAATTGCCACCGGGACGGTGGTCTGCGCGCTGCCGTCGGACACCGCCACGGCGACCTGCTCAACCGGCGTGCCGACGGGGTCGAGCAGGGCGGGGTCGGCTAGGGTGATTTGCCCGGCGGCATCGATGGTGAAGGCGCCGGAGCCGCCGACGATGCCAAAGCTCAGCGGGCCGGGTGAATCGATATCGGTCGCCTCGACCTGGGCCACGGCGGTGCCCGCTGCATCACCGGTGGAGACGCTACCGGGATCGGCACTCGTGACCACCGGCGCGTCGTTGCGCCCGGTGACGTTCAGCGAGACCGTCTGGACATCCGTGCCGCCTTGACCATCCTGCGCGCGCACCTGGAAGCTGATCGTGCGGATATCGCCTTCGGCCAGATCATCGAAATCGCTCCCCGGCGCGAAGGTGAAGCTGCCATCGGCATTGACTGTCAGGCTGCCGGCGTCCGGGCCGCTGCCGGCCACCAGTTCCAGGCTAACCGGATCCCCGTCGATATCGAAGACGTCGATTTGGCCGGTGAAGGCTGCTGCATCCTCGTCCAGCGAGCCTGCGAACCCGTCCGTCGGTGTCACGAATGTGCCGATCAGGTCATTCTGAACTGTATCAAGGGCCGGTTCGGACAGGACACTATTGAAGATGGACACAGCACCGATGGCGCCTTGGAAGGTGAAGCTGTTGCCGCCGCCATTGACCACCTCGGTGCTGCCATTCACCGAGAAGACGGTGCCGGTCTGCACCCCGCCCAAGCCGATCGGATCGCCGTGAGCGAACACGGTGGTGCCCGCCGGGGCGCTGACGCTGCCAAAGGCGTCGCCGTTCAGGATGCCGGTGATGGTGCCATTATCGAACACCAAGGAGACGGCATAAGCGGTGTCTTCGGCAATGCCGGTGGAGACAGCCAGCGGGCCGAACGCGATTTCCTCGCCGGAACTCTCCAGATTATAGGCGTTCACATACAATTCGCCATTATCGATATAGATGTTGAAGCCGCGCGTGCCGCCGCCTTCTTCGTAGAGGACCTGCCGGTCGGTAACATTGTCCCCGGTTTGGAATGCCAGATTGATCGTGCGCTCGCTGACATCGCTGCTATTGATCAGCGATGAGCTGGGAATTTGCAGCGGGCCATTGTCAAAGCGCACGGCCGGGGCGCCGTTGATGCTGGCCAGCGCCGCGGTTTCCGCCACCGTATCGAGATCGTTCGCTGTCAGGTCGACAAGCGACACCGTGCCATCGCCATCACCGTCGCGGATCGCGCCGGCTTCACTGGCATCGAAGCGCAATACCAGATCGCCCAGCCCGGCCAGATCCGGGGCGACAGCGATGACCGGCGCATCATTGCGTCCGCTGACCGTCACCGTGGCAGAGTTTGTGGTAATGCCGCCCTGGCCGTCGGTCACGCTGAAGTCGAAACTCACGCTCCGGCTTTCGCCGACACCCAGATCTTGAAAGTCACTGCCGGGATCGAAGGAGACCGTGCCTGCGGCGGCATCGAGGATGGTGACGCTGCCTTCGCTTGGCGGCTGAGCGATCGCGAATGTCAGCGCATCGCCCTCCGCGTCCGTGGCGCTTAGGGTGGCGCTGATGGCCCCGCCGTCTTCCACGACGCCCGTCACGGTGGCGGCCTCGGCCACCGGCGCATCGTTTTCGCCGATGACGGTGAACACCACCTCCTGGACCGATTGCGCGCCAAAGGGATCGGTGACGCTGGCGGTGAAGGACACCTCCTGGCTTTCGCCCGGTGCCAGGAAATCGAAGTCTTGCAGCGGATCGAACACAAAGCTGCCGTCGGCGTTGAGCACCAGCGAGCCTTGGCCGGCGGGAACATCCTCCACGATGGCGAAGGTTAAGCTATCGCCATCGACGTCCGTTCCGGTCAGGGTGCCGCTGAAGGCCCCGCTTTCCGGAATGTCTGTGCCGAACCCGGTGCTGGTCGGCGCTGCATTGAGGAATCGGGCCAATGCATCGGTTTGCACGGCACCAATCTGGTCATCGTCCAGCACATCGTTGATGATCGAGAACTGAGAGATCTTCCCGTTGAAAAAGAAGCCGTCATTGCTGGCCACCACCCCATCATGGAACACCGTGTTGGCCGCCACCCCGCCCAGGGCGACCGCCCCGCTGTGCGTATCCACGCCGTCGGGCACCGCAGCAGAGCCGATCGACTCGCCGTTGACAAACCCTTCGATGCTGCCGCTCAGGGCGTCGAACACGAAGGTGACAGCATAAGCCTCGCCCGGCTCGATCTCGGTGGAAATGAAAATCGGATCGAAAGTGCCGCTGCCGGTGGTGTTGTAGGCATTAAAGTAGAGCCGACCCTCATCGATGTAGATGTTCAGGCCGCGGACATTGCCGCCTTCTTCGAACAGAACCTGGCGTGTGTCGACATCATCGCCGGTCTCGAAGACGATGTTAAAGGTCCGCTCATCGACCTGGTTGCCGGTATTGATTTCGTTGCTGTTGGGGATCGACAAGATGTCGTCGACGCCGTCGAACAGAAGGGCCGGCTGGCCATTGATGCCTTGCTCGCCCTGGACCAGCAGGGACTGGCGGCTGCCCGAGGCGGTGCCGTCATGATCTTGTGCGCTGGTCGAAAGATCATTGACCTGAGAGACCCGACCGGCGCCATTGGCCTGGACACCGCCGGCCTCCGTGGCGTCGAACCGCAGCACCAGGTCGCCGAACGCAGCGATATCCAGCGGCGGCCCGACCGTCGTTTCCACCTCGGACAGCTGGATGGACGGGGCATCATTCTCCCCGGTGACGGTGATGGTCTTAATCTCCTGGACGACCGTGCCATTGCCGTCGTCGATTGCCACGACGAATTCGACACTGGCGGTTTCCCCCTGGCCCAGGGCCTGGAAATCCTCACCGGGATCAAAGCTGAAGCTGCCGTCCGGCGCGACGCTAACCGTGCCCTGGCCGTCGGGCGTATCAGCGACCAAGGTGAACACCGGGTCGGACGTGGCCAGCCCTGGATCGCTTGGCACCAATTGGCCCTCCACCGCGCCGCCGGCATCTTCGCTCACCGGTGGCAGGCTGCCCTGGCCGACGACGGTGAAGCTGAGTGTCTCAACCGCGGTGCCGCCCTGGCCGTCGCTGATCGTCACCTGCGCGGTCACCTGCTGGGTCTCGCCCGGGGCCAGAGCCTCGAAGCCACCTGTCGGGTCGAAGCTGAACTGCCCCGTCGTCTCGTCCAGTGTTAGGGTACCGGCGCTGACATCACCGGTCAGCGTGAAGAGCACCGCATCGCCGTCAATGTCCGTGGCGGTAATGGTGCCGCCCACCGGCGCGCCCTCAGCGGAAAGCGCCGGAATATCGTCTGCGAAGGCGTCGGGCGCGTCATTGGTGCCGACAACCGTGAACACAAGGGTCTGCTGCGCGGTCAGCCCATTTGCGTCGCTCACCTGCACCGCCGCACTCACGGTGCGAGTCTGGCCGAGGCCGAGATCTTGAAACGCCACCCCTGGGCTGAAGCTGAACGCTCCGGTCGCCGCGTCCAGGCTCACAGCGCCTTCGTCAACATCGGTGAGCAGGGTGAAGCTCAAGATGTCACCGGTATCGATATCGCTGGCATCGACACGGCCGGTGATCGGTTCGGCCGCATCTTCGGCAATGACGCTTGCCGGCAGAGTTTCAACGCCCACCACCGGGGCATCATTGCTGCCCGTGACAGTGAAGGTCAGATCGGTGAAATCCAGGCCGCCTTCACCGTCGGCGACTTGCACACGCGCAGCGACAGTCCGGGTCTCTCCCTCCGCCAAATCCTGAAAATCCCCGGCCGGGCTGAAGCTGAACGCACCGGTCGACGGCTCCAGGCTCAGCACCCCTTGTGCGACCGGGTCGACAATACTGAATGTCAAGGTGTCGCCAATATCGAGATCACTAACGTCGATCTGCCCGGTGACGCTGTCTGCGGAATCCTCCGCGCTGTTCAGATCGATCGGTCCGCCGGTTACGATTGGCTGATCGTTGGTGCCGGTGACGGTGAATTCGAGCAGCTGTTCAACCGTGGCATCTTGGGAGTCGCTGACGGTTACGGTGGCGCTGACAGTGCGGCTGTTGCCCACGCCCAGATCCTGGAACGCAGAGCCCGGGCTGAAGCTGAAGGCGCCGCTATCGGCGTCTAGGGTAAAGACACCCTCGGCCACATCCTGGCTGACCGCGAAGCTGAGCGTGTCGCTGCTATCCAAGTCGGTGACCGCGATGGTCCCGGTGACCGATGAGGGGCTGTCCTCGGCAACCGTTGCGGTCACAACCGCGACGGCGACTTGCGGCAGGTCATTGGTGCCGGTGACGGTGAAGCTGAGCGTGACGGGGGTCGACGCGCCGTTGAGATCTTGCAGATTGACCTCAGCGGTGACGGAGCGCTGGTCACCAACGCCCAGATCATCGAATTGCCCGGCGGGATCAAAGCGGAATTCGCCGGTCGTCTCGTCCAGTGTCAAGGCGCCTTCGCTGACCGGCGTCTGCACAACAAAGCGGACGCTATCGCTCCCATCGGCATCGGCGGCGGTAAGATCGCCGGTCGCCAAGCCGTTTTGGTCCAGTGTCACATCCACCGGGCCGCTGGTTAGCACCGGGGCATCATTCTGTCCGCTGATGGTCACTGTCAGGCTCTGCGGAACACTGGCCCCCAAGCTGTCGACAATGTCGAAGGTCAGGGTGAGCTCCTGGCTTTGCCCGACGCCGAGGCCATCAAAGGCGGGATCCTGGGCATCAATGGTCAAGCTCGTGCCAGACAGGCTCAAGCCGGCGGGTAGGCTGGCGGGAAGGCCCGCAAGCGTCAGGTCGGTATCGCCGTCAACATCCGTCGCCCCGGCCAAGAGATCCACGCTGACAGCCGGGTCGCCTTCGACCACCGCTGCGCTCAGCGCCGCGGCGACGCTGGGGGCATCGTTGACGCCGAAGATGGTGACTTCATGGTCCTGAAAGGCGACCCCGCCCTGACCATCCTCCACCCGCGTAGTGATCTGGAAGCGGCTCACCTCCCCTTGCGCCAGGCTGTCGAACCCGTCGCCGGGCTGCACGGTGAAGCGGCCGTCCGCGCTAACCGCAACGCTGAACCCGTCCGGCGCTGTCTCCAAGCCGAAGCTCAGCGGGTCGCCGTCGATATCGCTGCCGGTCAACTGGCCGGTCAGCGCGCCGTCCGCGGCAAGCGCAAATCCGTCGACCACCGCTTGTGACGTCGGCACCGGCACCGGCCCGGCGCTGCCGGCCAAAACGACCGGTCCATTGCGGCCGGTGACGTCGTCCAGAGAGCCGGTGCGGAAGTCAAAGCCGGTGAACAAGGTCGGATCGTCGGCCTCGATCCCGGGATTGGTCGCATCCTGCGCCAGCGCCGCATCCGGCCGCACACCGTTATGGACCGCCAAATCGAAAACGAAGCCGTCAAACAGCTGCGTTGATTGCAAGCCGTCGCCGTCGGCACTCTGCTGCTGGCCCAGGGCAAGGGTCCCGCCGGTAGGGATCGGTGCGATATCGCCTGGCTCCGCGCCTAGGCGCTCCAGCGGCGCCCCGTCCAGGAACAAGGCGATGGTGTCGGTGTCCGGGTCCAGCGTCAGCGCCAAGCGATGCTCCTGGCCGTCAAACAGAAGATCGGCGTCGCTGACGAATTCGAATTCCTCGCCATTCACGAAGACGGACACATGGCCCAACTCCGTTCCCTGACCGCCGGACTGCAGGACGATCCGCAGCGCATTATCGCCCTGGCCGTCGACGGTGTAGGAAAGAAGCCCGGCGCCAATGCCGGATGGATTGGGCACGTCCAGGGCCGCGAAGCTGGTGCTGACCGTCAGGGCGCCGCTTGGCACGTCCGCGCCGGACAAGAGCGCGGCGTCATCGGTGTTGCCGCCTTGGTTCAGCGCGATGCCGAGCGCTTGGCCGATCTCGCTGGTCTCGCCGTCGACATCGGTTACCACGCCCGCAACCGGCGCATCATTGGTGCCGGTGACGGTGAAGCGGAGGATCTGCTCGGTGCTGGCGCCTTGCGCGTCCGAAGCGGTGACAGTCACCGCGACGGTGCGGCTTTCGCCCACCGCCAAATCCTCAAAATCGCCGGCCGGGCTGAAACTGAACGTGCCGGTGGCAGGATCCAGAGTGAACGCGCCCTCCTCCGGCGGTGCCGACAGGGTGAAGCGGACGGCGCCGCCCTCCGGGTCGGTGGCCGCCACTTGCTCGGTCAGCGCGCCGGACTCTTCGCTCAGCGTGAACGCGACGTCGCTGACCTGCGGCGCTTG
Organism: Rhodothalassiaceae bacterium; assembly: GCA_050331575.1. Classification (GTDB taxonomy): domain Bacteria; phylum Pseudomonadota; class Alphaproteobacteria; order Sphingomonadales; family Rhodothalassiaceae; genus JBHJGS01. The sequence continues at coordinate 39,083 of JBHJGS010000006.1, forward strand.
GTTGGCCAGCGGTGCCTGGTTGGGTAGCGGAGCTGGCGCGGGAGGATCAACAGGGGCCGGCGCGGGCGTTGGATCGGCCGCTTGAACCGGTTGGTCTTGGACAGGCTGCGGCTGCTCAGCCGGCGGCGGTGTCGGATCGGCGGCTTGCACGGGCGCCTCTTCCGGCGCTTGCGGCTGCTCAGCCGGCGGCGGTGTCGGATCGGCGGCCTGCGCGGGCGCCTCTTCCGGCGCTTGCGGCTGCTCAGCCAGTGGCGGTGTTGGGTCGGCGGCCTGCGCGGGCTCCTCTTCCGGCGCTTGCGGCTGCTCAGCCGGTGGCGGTGTCGGATCGGCGGCCTGCGCGGGCTCCTCTTCCGGTGCTTGCGGCTGCTCAGCCGGTGGTGGTGTCGGATCGGCGGCCTGCGCGGGCTCCTCTTCCGGCGCTTGCGGCTGCTCAGCTGGTGGTGGCGTGGGATCGGCGGCCTGCGCGGGCTCCTGTTCCGGCGCTTGCGGCTGCTCAGCCGGCGGTGCGGCCAGAACGATCTCCGGGCTTTCGGCCGGCGACGAAGGTTCAGCAGCGGCCAGGATCTCGGTCAGGTCCGCGTCGGCCTCCCGTGGCGGCGCAAAGCGGTCTGAGCCGGCAACGCGTTCGGCCGTCGAGTCATTTTCGGCAGGCTGGGGGTCGGCATTGGCGACTGCGCCGGGCAGTAGCGTCGGTGCGGCAAGATCAAGCGCCGGCGCCACTGGCGCCTGTGCCGGTGGGGCGACGAGCTGGCTCAGGCGGGCAGCGGCCTCAACAAAGTCCGGACCCGGCACGATGACAGCGGCGCTTGCGGCCGTGTCCGGTGCGGCCAGGTCGATCGGGGCGATCAGCTCGGCGGTGTGAGCCCGTGCCGCCAAATCCCCGTCCGGACGTGCGCCGCCATCCAGCGGGGCTAGCGTCAGACCGGTTTGCGCGCCGACCAGCCCGGTGGTGACATTCTGGCCATAATCGAAGGCCGGCGGCACCGGTACGATGTCCACAAACCGCAAAGCCGCGTCTCCGCGCGCTGCGGGATCGCCCGACGCGCCGAGATGCAGATTGGGATAATCGATCAAGTCAGGGTCGGCCGGAGGCAGGTCCAAGGTCAGCGACAGGTCGAAATCGTCCTCGCTGCGCGCCGGATTGGCGTCAACGAACAGGAGCGGATCGGTGAACGGGTCGTAACTGGAGCCTTGGGTCGCCATGCTGGTGTCTGCCTTGATCAATCTCGCCTGCCCCAGCGACCGAACCGACTCGGCCACCACGCGCGCTCTTATGTGCCATCGAAACAGAACACATGCACCTCAATTTTTCTCTAAGTCACTGAAAATACAAGGAAAATTCCAATTTTCCTAAATTTGTCGGAGTTTCTTGGCGGTTTGCTAGCCGTAAGCCTTAACCTCTGACGGTTTCCTTGGCCCCACGGCCTCACGGCCCATTAAGTCTGCTTGAGGCGCGCGTATCGCGGCGAAAAATGTGTGCAATTGCGCGGCGTCTCGTCTTATACCCGCGCGCACCAAGAAAGTGCGGGTTAATGAGTATGTTTGACGAGAAGTCGATCCTGGTGACCGGGGGGACTGGGAGTTTCGGGCATCAATGGGTTCAGACCGTGCTGGACCGTTACACGCCGAAACGCCTGATTGTGTATTCCCGGGACGAGTTGAAGCAGTATGAGATGGGGCAGCGGATCCGCCACCCGGCGATGCGATACTTCATCGGGGATGTGCGCGACGTCAATCGACTGACCCAGGCGATGCGAGGGGTGGATTTCGTCGTGCACGCCGCGGCCATGAAGCAGGTGCCCGCCTCGGAATATAACCCGATGGAATGCATCAAGACCAACATCCACGGCGCGGAGAATGTTATCCAGGCGGCCATTGCAGCCGATGTCGACCGCGTTGTTGCCTTATCCTCCGATAAGGCCGCCCATCCGATCAATCTCTATGGCGCGACGAAATTGGCCTCCGACAAGTTGTTCGTTGCGGCCAACAATATGGTCGGCCAAGGCCGCACCAAATTCTCCGTGGTGCGCTATGGGAATGTGGTTGGCTCGCGCGGGTCCGTCGTGCCCTTCTTCCGCGCGCTGCTGGCCAAGGGCGTCCACACCCTTCCGATCACGCATCCGGACATGACGCGGTTCTGGATCACGCTGCAGCAAGGGGTCGACTTCGTCATCAAGGCGTTTGAGCGAATGTATGGCGGCGAGATCTTCGTGCCGCGGCTGCCCTCGGTGCGCATCGTCGATCTCGCCGAGGCGATGGCGCCGGGCATCGCCACCGAAATTGTCGGCATCCGGCCGGGGGAGAAGCTGCACGAGATCATGTGTCCCGGTGATGACAGCCACCTGACCCTGGAATTTGCTGATCACTTCGTGATCCGTCCGAACATCAAATTCTACCGCGCCGACGTGAATTATACCTGCAATCAGTTGGGCGAATGCGGCCAGATGGTGGAGCAGGGATTTGAATATAATTCCGGGACCAATCCGCATTTCCTCTCGCCGGACGAAATCCGTGCGTTCAACCATATGACGCCGGCATGATCCCTTACGGGCGCCAGAGCATCGCCGCGGCAGACATCGCTGCTGTTTCAGACGTGCTGCGCTCTGACTTTCTCACCCAGGGACCGGTCATTCCGCGCTTTGAAGCGGCTGTGGCGCAGCGCTGCTCGGCGGGCCATGCCGTCGCTGTCTCCAGTGCCACGGCGGCCTTGCATCTGGCCTGCCTGGCGCTCGACATCGGCCCGGGCGACCGGGTCTGGACCGTGCCGATTACCTTTGTGGCATCAGCCAATTGCGCACGCTATTGCGGCGCGGAGGTCGATTTCGTCGATGTCGAACCGGCGGCCGCGACCCTGAGCGTGGAGGCTTTGGCGGCCAAATTGTCCGCGGCACAGCGTGCCAATCAAGTGCCCAAGGCGCTGGTGGTGGTGCATTTGGCCGGCGAACCCTGCGACATGGCCGCCATTGCTGCTCTGGCGCAGCGCTATGGGGTGGCGGTGATTGAAGATGCCTCGCACGCGCTCGGCGCGGTTCATGACACAGCGCCGGTCGGCGCCTGCGGCTTCAGCGACATCACCGTTTTCAGCTTCCACCCGGTGAAGATCTTGACGACCGGAGAGGGCGGCATGGCGCTGACCCAGCGCGCCGACTTGGCCGAACGGATGCGCCGGCTGCGCGGCCACGGGATTGAACGGGCGCCGGAGCGAATGAGCCGGAATGACGGGCCCTGGTATTATGAACAGGCGGAATTGGGCTTCAATTATCGCATGACCGATCTGCAGGCGGCCTTGGGATTAAGCCAATTGCAGCGGCTCGACGGGTTCCTGGCGAAGCGCCGAGACTTGGCAGGGCGCTATGATGTGTTGCTGAGCGACCTGCCCGTGCAGCCGTTGGCACGCGACCGGTTCGGCCGCTCCGCGCTGCATTTATACGTGGTGCGCATCGACCAGGAGCGGGCAGACCATCGCCGCGTGTTCGAGGCTCTGCGCGCTGCCGGCATCGGCGTGCAGCTGCACTATATTCCGGTGCATCTGCAGCCCTATTATCAGCACCTGGGCTTTGCCCCCGGCGATTATCCATGCGCGGAAGCGTATTATGCCGAGGCGATCAGCCTGCCGCTTTATCCGGACTTGTCATTGTCCGACCAGGACCGGGTGACTGCCGCTTTACGCGCGGCACTGGCGGCTTAAGCTTACGGCTTAATCTGGCCGCTTAATCTGGCCGCTTAATCTGGCCGCTTAATCTGGGGTGTCTGCAGGCAAATAGATGTCAGTGGCGATCCGAAGCTTACGCACGTCCTGCTCGGCGCGGCGAAATGGGAACGCATCCTCCGGCAGCGCCAAGGCGTCCGCGATCGACCAGAGCAACAGATCCAGGCCGACGGCTTGGGAGGTTAAGGCCGCGCCGCCGATGCGCGGATTGACCTCGATCAAATGGATCGTGCCATCAGTTTCGAGCATCGCCTGGCAGTTCACCGGTCCGCACAGCCCGAGACGCGACAGCCAGCGGCCCGCCGCCGCTTCGAGCTGAGTGTCGCGAAACGTGGTGCTGACATGCGCCTCTCCGGCCACGACCGTGTCTCGGCGGCGCAGAACCACACCGCGCGGCTGCGCTGCCTGATCCAGCCAGGAGTCGATGCTGATTTCCACGCCGGTGCGCAGCGGCTGATAGATCGGATGCGGGAACCGGTCAGCGAGATCGATCGCGGCGGCCCGGTTCGGCGCGTGCGTCACCGGATAGCGGCCGCCATAGCGATTCTTGACCACCAGCGGGCCGTCAAACGCCTCTGGCGTGGCCGCGGCGGGGATCACCGGCAGGCCGGCTTCGGCGCCAAACCGGGCGAAGGCCAGCTTATCCAGGCAGCGGGTCAAGGCTGCGGTATCAGACACGCATACCCGGATACCGGCCTGTTCCAGGCGCAACTTGTGGCGGGCCCAAAACATCAACTCGCCGTCCCGGGTGGGAAGAATCATCGCGATGCCCCGCTCACGGCATCCGGCGATCAGGCTGTCGATATGCTTGTCGTCTGTGCGCGGCATACGCCAAAACTCCGCGGCGGTGTGGCGCGTGATCGCCTGGGGATCGCAATCCCCGGCGATTGCCCGCAGCTGCGGCGAAAGTTGGTTGGCCGCGCGGCTGACAGCCTGCAGCAAAGGCACCTTGGCTGCCGCGCTGGTCAGCAGCACGGCCTTGCCGTGCAGCTGTTCAGGGGCCAGGCGTGCGATCAGGTCGGGGTCAACGGTGCAGGCCTGAACAACGGCGTCGACCGGCTGGCCATCGATCAACACATGGCCCTGCAACACACCTTCGCGCCGAAAGCCATGGGCTTCGAACAACGCGACATGTTGGCGCCGATGCGCATAACATTCCGTGGTGAGCCGCCGGAAACGCAGATGCTGGAAGGCCACGGTTTTCAGCATGGTTAGGAAGGCGCCCAGGCACTGGGCATAGCGCGGCGCGTGCGCAGCCACGGCGGGATCCAGCAAGAAGGACACCTCCGCGCGCCGATCGGCCCAGGCGATGTGCACCAGCCCGCCATAGCCGATCAAGCGTCCGCCCTTGGCCAGGCGCAGCAGGATTTTGGCCGGTTGCTGCTGGGCCATGTCCGGCCAGACCTGCTCGTCGAAATAGCGGCGCTGCGCGTCAGCGCTCAGATACGCGCTCTGGCGCAGCGCATCCATCTGCGCATTCCGCCAAAGACGGATCGGTTCGATATCCTCCGGTCGCACCGCTGAGAGCGTGAAATCCGGGGCGGCGTGCCAGCTTTGCTCGGACAGACACTGATAGACCATTGGCAGATCCCTTCCCTGCTCAGGCATCTTGACGCGCGCGGGCAAAGCTCACACAGAGCAGGGGCCCGCCGCGTTGGAGCTTTGCTCATGCGTCATGTGGTCTGTATCGTCCAGGCGCGACGGCGATCCAGCCGCTTGCCCGATAAGATCTTAAAGCCGCTTAACGGTCAGCCGGTGCTGCAGCATGTGCTGGCACGCTGCAGCCGTATCCCAGGCATTGACCAAGTGGTCTGTGCCGGCGTCGACGATCCTTACGAAGCACCGGTGCGCGATCTGGCAGAGGCCCTGGGGGTGGGTGTCTTCGCCGGATCGGAAGCCGATGTGCTGGCGCGCTACCGGCACGCCGCGGACGCGGCGGGGGCCAGCCACGTGATGCGCGTGACCGCTGATTGCCCCTTGCTGGATCCGGTCGTGGCCGGGGATCTGATTGCGGCCTTTTTCGACAGCGATGCAGATTTCGCCATCAGTCGCGGCTTTCCGCATGGGCTGGACTGTGAGATTTTCACTCAGGACTTGCTGCGACGCGCCCATGATGCGGCGGAAGACGCGTTGGACCGAGAGCATGTCACCTTGTGGATGAAGCGGCAAACCGATATGCGCCGGGCCGAGCTGAAGCCGGATCCGCCGCCCACCCACGCCGAACGCTGGGTATTGGATTATCCGGAAGATTATCGCTTCTTACAGGCGTTGTTTGATGTTTTGGGGCCTTCTGGAGCGCAGGCCGGCTGGCGCCACATCCAAGCTGTCCTGGACGACCGTCCGGACCTGCGCGCCATCAATGCCGCTCGGGCGCAGGATTGGCGCGCCGCCAATGCTGAGGTGCATGCGCGGCGACAATGATCCCGCGAAGGCCGCGATGGGCAGGCGCTGAAATGGTCGGGGAGAGAGGATTCGAACCTCCGGCCCCTGCGTCCCGAACACAGTGCTCTACCAGGCTGAGCTACTCCCCGACGCAAGGATGAGGGCGCCTTATAGGGATGGGCTTAAGACCCCGCAAGCCTTTTTCGCTGAAGAATGCGTGACAGGGCAGCAGACCGTCACGACGAGGTATGGTCCGCCACGATGCGCCACTGCCCATTGATCTTCCGCAACACCAGGGTGAACAGACCGGTGGCATCCCCAACCGGCCGACGCAGTGTAAAGCGGCCGAACACATGCGCTGCGGTCGCGCGATCGGCGGGCCCAAGGGTCTGGATGTCCAACTGCGAGAATTGGAGGGTGCCCCGCTTGGCCGCGGTATCGTAACGCTGCTGATAGCGTTCCAGGGTTGCCTGCCAGCCGCGCGTCACCTGATTGCCGGAGACAAAGCGCAAGTCCGGAGAGCGCCAATAACCGTCCATGAAGGCCTCCAGATCACCGGCATTCCAAGCCGCGGTCTGAGCGTTTAGAACGGCGCGGATATCGCCGGCATCGTCGGCGCGCACAGGCGTGGCGCATGCCAGCAAGATCACCATCGTGACGGCGAGGTATCTGCTCACGGTCGGCTCCCCATGGGCTCGGTCAATAAGCCCGATCGATACAGAAATCGACGATGCCCGCCAGGGCCCGGCGGGTCTCGTTATCGGCAAAGAGGGTCAAGGCGGCTTTGGCGCGGTCGCCATAGTGGCGCGCCCGGGTCAGGGTCTCGTCGACCCCGCCATGGCGCTGCACCAGCGCCACGGCGCGCTCCAGATCGCCAGACGTCTGCTCCATATCGCCCAAGGTGCGTTGCCAGAATGCCTGCTCCTCACGGCTGCCGCGCGCGAACGCCAGGATCACCGGCAAGGTGATCTTGCCGTCGCGGAAATCGTCACCGACCCGTTTGCCCAGCTCCGCCTGGGCGGCGGAATAGTCCAGCACATCATCGGTCAGCTGGAATGCCACGCCCAGATTGCGGCCATAGGCATCCAGCGCGTCTTCCTCAGCCTCCGGCCGCTCCGCGACAATCCCCGCGATGCGGCAGGCCGCGGCGAACAAGGCGGCGGTCTTGGCGCGGATCACCTCCAGATAGGCGTCCTCTTCGGTCGATAGGTCATTGGTCGTGGCCAGTTGCAGCACCTCGCCCTCGGCGATGACGCTGGAGGCCTGAGACAGCGTTTCCAGCACCTTCAAGGAGCCATCGGCGGTCATCAGTTCAAACGCGCGGGAGAACAGAAAATCCCCGACCAGCACGCTGGCCTTGTTGCCCCAAAGGATATTGGCGGATTCCTTGCCCCGCCGCATGCCGCTCTCATCGACCACATCATCATGCAGCAGCGTGGCGGTGTGGATGAACTCCACGCAGGCGGCCAGATTATAGTGCCGCACGCCCTGATAGCCGAGCATGCGCGCGCACGCCAATGTCAGCATCGGGCGCAGGCGTTTGCCGCCCGAGGCAATCAGATGGCCGGCCAGTTGCGGGATCAGCGCCACCGGGCTTTTCATGCGTTCCAAGATGGTCTGGTTGACGCGCGCCATATCGGCGGCAAGCATGGCCTGCAATTGCCCCAACGCATCGGCGGGCGCGGCCGGCGCGGACCGGGAAAGCGGTTGGGTGTCTGGCGCGGAACACACGGACGGGAAAAACCTGTTACAGCAGCGGCGGGCCGCTCCGGCCTGGCGCGGAACCAAGAGGGATGACAATAAGGAGCGTCCAGGCAAGATTACAAGACCGCCGGGCGCGTGATCCGGTTTTGTCGCGGGCGTGTCTGCCAGGAAGGGGAGGAGGATGCAAGCGATCCTGGAAGCCTCGGATATCGTTCTGATCGATTTTGCCCGGGCGCTGTTGCGCGATGCCGGGCTGACTGCGGAGGTGTTCGACACCAATATCAGTTTGACCGAAGGCATGATCGGCGTCTTCCCCCGGCGCTTGATGGTGCCGGCGGACGAAGCGGCCCAGGCCCGGCGCATTCTGCGCGAGGCCGGACTGGAGCGCGAATTGCGTGACGCCTGACACGGCCACGGTGGATGATTTGCTGGGCGGGGCCTTGAAGCTGCGCCAGCCGCGGCACGGCTATCGGATCTCGATTGATACCGTGCTGCTGGCCGCCGCCATTCCCGCCGTCCCCGGTCAGCGCGTGCTGGAAGTTGGCATGGGCACCGGCGGTGCCGCCTTGGCTTTGGCCTATCGCTGCCAGCAGGTCCATGTCACCGGGTTGGAGGCGCAGCCGAGTCTGGCGGATTTCGCCCGCGCCAATATTGCCCTGAATGGCCTGGACGGGCGCATCGACATTGTCATCGGCTCGCTGGATCAGCCGGTGCTGAACGGGCGCGACAGGTTCGACCATGTCTTCGCCAATCCGCCCTATCATGATCCGAGCCGGGGCGAGGCGTCGCCTTATGCCGACAAGGCACGGGCGCACTGTCATGACCATTTGTCGCTGGCCGATTGGGTCGCCTTCTGTCTTGCCCATGTCCGGCATAAGGGCAGCATCACCTTTATTCACCGGGCGGACCGCATGGCCGATCTGATCGCGCTGCTCGCCCCGCGCGCCGGCGATGTCACGCTGTTGCCGCTATGGCCCAAGCCTGGGCGGGCGGCCAAGCGGGTGATCATCCAGGCGCGCCGCGGCTCCAAAGGCGGTAGCCGGGTTCTGCCCGGGCTGGTTCTGCACGGCCATGATGTCCGCTATACCGCCGAGGCGGAATCGGTGCTGCGCCACGGCCGGGCGCTGTCCTTGGCGCCGGAGGCAGCGCCGCACGCGTTGAAGAAGGCCAACGGTTTCGCCTAAGCTGGCCGGCAAATGGCGGGCGGCAGGGAAGGGGACACACCATTCCAAACCCTTTGACACAGGCGCTTGGCGCGCTCAGGCGGCGGCTGTTCGGTGCGCCGCGGCCATTGGTCACGATGGTGCGGCTGACCGGGGCAATCGGCCAGGGCGGCCGGTTTCGCGGCCTGCTCAACCATGAGGCCGTGGCGCGGCAGATCGACCAGGCCTTCAAGCCGTCGGGCCTGAAGGCGGTGGCCCTGGTGGTCAATTCGCCCGGCGGTTCGCCGGTGCAGTCCGCGCTCATCCATGAGCATATCCGGCGGCTCGCCGACGAGAAGTCGGTGCCGGTGCTGGCTTTTGCTGAGGATGTCGCTGCCTCGGGCGGCTATCTGATTTTGTTGGCCGGGGATGAGCTTTATGCGCACGACGCCTCGCTGATCGGCTCCATCGGCGTGGTCTCCGGCGGTTTCGGCTTTCCTGAGGCGCTGGCGCGGCTGGGCGTGGAGCGACGCGTCTACACCCAGGGCGAGAACAAGGTGCGGCTGGACCCGTTCCTGCCGGAAAAGCCGGAGGACAAGGCCTGGCTGTCCGGTATTCAAGAACAGGTGCACGGCTATTTCAAGGATCTAGTGCGGCGGCGTCGGCAGGGCCACTTGCCCGAGGATGCGGCAGGCCTGTTCTCCGGCGACGTCTGGGTCGGCGAGGGCGCGCGTCGCTTGGGGCTGATCGACGGCCTGGGCACCGCGGAGGCGGTGCTGAAACAAAAGTTCGGCCAGAAAGTGCGCATTCGTCCGATCGAAAAGCGTCGCGGCGTGCTGGCCTCGATGACCGGCGCGCAAGACAGCCGCGGCGGGCCGGAACAGTGGCTGGCAGCACTGGATGCGCAAGCTTTGTGGCGGCGCTGGGGGCTATAAGGGATGGATGACGAGGACGCTGATCTGGTCTTGTCCGCGCTGCGGGAGAGCATCGACAATATCGATGCCGCGCTGATCTGCCTGCTGGCCGAGCGGTTCAAGATCACCCAGCGGGTCGGCGAATATAAGGCCAAGAAGGGCCTGCCGCCGTCGGACAAGGATCGCGAGGCGCGCCAGATCGAACGCCTGCGCACGCTTGCCGCCGACGCCTCGCTGGATCCGGACTTCTCGGAGAAGTTTCTCGCCTTCATCATTGATGAGGTGATCCGTCGGCATGTCGCCATCCGCCAAAGCGCTGGACCGGAGACAGAGGCCTGATTAAACTGAAGCCCCAAGATGTGGAGGGGCTCTATGGCGAACGATCAATATCTTGAGCTGCTGGCCCGGGTGCGGCAGGCGGGCGTGTTCAAAGCGGACCGCACCGGCACGGGCACCTATTCGATCTTCGGTCATCAGATGCGCTTTGATCTGGCCGACGGCTTTCCGCTGATCACCACCAAGAAATTGCACATCCGTTCGATCATCCACGAGCTGCTCTGGTTTCTCTCCGGCGACACCAACATCGCCTATCTGAAGCAAAACGGGGTCAGCATCTGGGATGAATGGGCCGATGCCGGCGGCGATCTGGGCCCGGTCTATGGCGCGCAATGGCGCAGCTGGCGCACCGCCGATGGCGGCACAGTCGATCAGATCGCTTGGGTGCTGAACGAGATCCGCCGCAATCCGGACAGCCGCCGCCTGGTGGTCAGCGCCTGGAATCCCGGCGACCTTGACCAGATGGCGCTGCCGCCATGCCATTGCCTGTTTCAGTTCTACGTCGCCCAAGGCCGCCTGTCGTGCCAGCTGTACCAGCGCTCCGCGGACGTCTTTTTGGGCGTGCCCTTCAACATCGCCTCCTATGCGCTGCTGACGCACATGATCGCTCATGTCACCGGTTTGCAGCCGGGCGTGTTCGTGCATAGTTTAGGGGACGCACATCTGTATGCAAATCATGTAGAACAGGCTGATTTACAACTGACACGGATACCAAGACCTTATCCGGAGCTGCAAATAAATCGAAGCGTCGACGACTTATTCGGCTTCGTTTATGATGATTTTACCATCTTGGGCTATGACCCGCATCCGCACATCAAGGCGCCGGTGGCCGTCTGAATTGTCCGAGCTTCATGGCGCCGGCGATCCCGACAGGAGGTCAGCGCATGCTTGGCAAAATGATGCGCGAGCGCCGGTACAAAAAAGAGGTCGCTGACCTTATCGATCTGATCGCTCGGGCCTGTCGGCGCGACCTTGGCCAGCCCAGCACCTGCGAGATCGTCTCCTCGTCCGACGCTGCGGCCGGCGATACCGAGTTGAAGTTGGAAACCCCCGCCGGCAGCGTTGACGGCCGTTTGAGCCATTCCGACACGGGCTGGACCCTGCATTTGACCGGCGCGGATTGGAGCGCCACGATCTTTCCTCACCAAGGGCTCCACAACGCCGTGCCGCCGATCATCGCCGGCAGCTTCGGCGAACGGGCGCGGGCGCGCGCGCTGTTTCAGAAATTCCGGGAACTGACGCCGTTTTACATCGATATCGAAGAACATCCGATCGATGAACGCATCTGGCCGGACATGGTCAGCCTTGGCTTCACCCGGCGCTTCACCGGCGCGCGGGGGGGCAAGCTCACCGTGTCGATCGAGGTTGATCGAAGCCTGCCGGACAGCCCCAACTTCCGGCTGGAGGCTGCCTGCGGCAAGCGCGGGGATCTGATCAGCTCGCAATGGGTGGCCGATCCGCGCCATCTAATTGCCCTGGCCGAACGGTTCGAAATGATGGCGATCGAGCCGGATCCGACGGAGAAGATGGTCTATTGAGCCAGGCCGGCCATGAACTGGAACGCGGCCTCATGCCCACCGGTTTCGAACAGATCCCAGCCATGACCGGCGCCATGGACGATCACCCGCTGTGCGCGCGGCAGCGCTGCTGCCAGCGACTCAGAGAAGCGTGCCGGGACCACCTCATCGGCGGTGCCGTGAAAGATCAGCACCGGCTCGTCGACGCTGGGGGCGGCGGCCAGCGAATCGAATCGGTCCGATAGCAACAGGTCGACCAGCCAGCGCGGCATGCGCTCATAGCCCATCTGCGCGATCGACCCGAACGGTGCGGCCAGCACCAGGCCGGCGACCTGCTCTTCAGCGGCCAGGGGGACCGCCACGCCGGTTCCCAGGGAATAGCCGTACAGGATGACGCCGTTACTGGACACGCCTTGTGTCTCTAGCCAGCGCAAGGCCGCCCGGCCGTCCTCCAGCATCTTTTCGTCGCTGGGGCGACCGGGATTGCCGCCGAAGCCGCGATAATCGATGATCAACAGGCCGTAGCCGGCTTCAACCAGCGGCGCGGTGCCGCGGACATAGCCGGCGACATTGCTGGCATTGCCGTGCAGATACAGGATCGTGCGCTCGCCCGGGCCCGGTGCGTGCCACCAGGCGTTCAGTCCGATGCCGTTGGCCAGCGGCACCTGAACCACCTCGATTGGGTAGCTCGCCTTGGCCGGGTCGGCCACCTCACTGGACGGATTGAAGATCTGACCGCGATAATAGGTGTGCGCGGCATAGAGCCCTGAGCCGGTGAGCACCAGCAGGAGAGCCAAGCCAATGACCAGCCGTTTCACCATGGCGACCGTCCTTTCTGTGGCGATCACGACATGATCGTGACCCTGATTGCCGCGCGGGCTTCCAACGGCGTCATCGGCCGGTCCGGCGGGCTGCCTTGGCGGCTACCCGAAGATCTCAAGCGTTTCAAGTCACTGACGCTGAACAAACCGGTGATCATGGGGCGCAAAACCTATGACAGCATCGGCAAGCCTCTGGCCCGGCGGCGCAACGTCGTGATCACGCGCCAGCGCGATTGGCGCGCCCCAGGGGTGGAGCGGGCCGGTTCGCTGAAGGCCGCGCTGGACTTATGCGCTGACGCGCCGGAGCTGATGGTGATCGGCGGAGCGCAGATCTATGGCCAGGCGCTGCCATTGGCCCGGCGCCTGGAACTCACCGAGGTGCAGGCAGACATCGATGGCGATACCTATTTCCCGCCGATTGGCGAGTCCGACTGGATCGAAACCTTCCGCGAGCCGCACCCAGATGCGGATCCGCCGTTCATCTTCCGGACATTGCAACGCTGAGCGCATCGGCAAGCGTTCGGGCCAGGGCGGCGAAAGGGGCGGCCTGCGGGCTGTCCCCGGCGGCCGGCGGCTCCCCGGCGTCGGAGCGTTCACGGATGTGCGCATGCAGCGGAATTTCGCCCAGAAACGGAATATCCCAGGCCTGCGCCGTGTCTTTCGCTCCGGCATGGCCGAAAATGTCGGACCGCTCACCGCAATGCGGGCACAAAAAGTAGCTCATATTCTCCACAAGCCCCAGCACCGGGACATGGACCTTACGCCACATGGCGATGGCCTTGCGCGCATCGATCAGCGCCAGGTCTTGCGGCGTGGATACCACCACGGCGCCGGAGAGCGGCACCTTCTGCGCAAGCGTCAAGGCCGCGTCGCCGGTGCCCGGCGGCATGTCCACCACCAGCACGTCCAGCGGCGCCCAGTCCGACTCGTACAGCAATTGGGTCACCGCTGTGATGACCATCGGTCCGCGCCAGATCACCGCCTTTTCCGGATCCAGCATGGTGCCGATCGATAGCGCCTTGATGCCGTGCGCGGTCATCGGCTGCAGACGCTTGTCCTTGGCCTCCGCGCGCTTGCTCAAGCCCAGCAGGGTCGGCACCGAGGGGCCGTAGATATCCGCGTCCATCAGCCCGACCTGCAGGCCCAACCGGCCGAGGGCCACGGCGAGATTGGCGGACACTGTGGACTTGCCGACACCGCCCTTGCCCGACGATACAGCGATGACATGGCGCACCCCCGGCACCGGCCCCTTGGCCGCCGGGATGGGATGGCCGCGTTTCGGACCGGGCGGTTGCGGCGGGCCAGCCGGGGCCGGGGACTGCGGCGCGCGCACCGCACTGAGCACGACATAGGCCTGATCGATTTCGCTGAGCGCCTTCAACGCTGCCTCGCAGGCATCGCGGACGGGCTTCAGGGATTCCGCATCGGCCCGTTCCCCGGCGTCCAGGGAAAAGGCAACGCTGCGACCGTCGATGGTGAGGCCAGAGATCAGCCCGGCATCAACCACGGAGGGGCCGTCGGGCGAGACCTTCACCGTCGACAGCGTGTCGAGTACCATTTTCCGTGACAGTTCGGTCATGATGCGCAACACTCACGCTGATAGAAGAGGGAGCGGTTTCCGCGACGGCCCGCCGCCATTGCGGTGGACCGCGCGTCCTCTATATGAATGATACGCCAGAAAACGGTAAGACGCGAGACGCGCTCGGCGCAAGCCGGCGCCCGCCGCGTCCAGAGGAGATACGTTCGTTTATGCCTTGGCACAATCATTCAGACGGCAGCCGCAATCCGTGGGACCAGGGTGGACGGGGTGACAATCCCTGGCGCTCCGGGGGTGGTCCGCGCCGCGGTGGCCCGTCCGGTGGCGGTCCGCCGCAGGGGCCGGATTTCGACGACTTGATCAGACGCGCGCAAGAACGCCTGAAGCGCGGATTGCCCGGCGGCCTGGGCGGCGGGCGCGGTCTGCTGATCCTGGCGCTGGTGTTCGTCGGCCTCTGGCTGGCCAGTGGCTTTTATACCGTGCGCCCCGGTTATCAAGGCGTGGTCACAACCTTCGGGGACTATACCAGCACCGCCTTTGAGGGCTTGAACTACCACCTGCCCTGGCCGATCCAGTCCGTGGAAAAGGTGTCCGTGGAGCAGATTTACGAAACCAAGGTGGAAGGATCCGGCCGCAGCCGGCGCAATGCCGACTCCACGCTGATGCTCACCGGCGACGAGAATATCGTCGATATCGCCTTCACCGTCTTCTGGAAGATCGCCGAGCCGCAGAAATATCTGTTCAACATCGAGGCGCCGCAGGAAGAAACGGTGAAGGTTGCCTCGGAAAGCGCATTGCGCGACGTCATCGGCCGGACCACGCTGCAGAATGCTTTGACCACGGGCAAGGGCGCGATCCAGGCGGAGACCGAACAGCTTCTGCAGGCGCTGCTGGAAAGTTACGGTGCCGGGATTTCGGTGGAAGAGGTTCAGCTCTTGGAGGTGGATCCCCCCGCGCAGGTGATCGAGGCGTTCCGGGATGTCCAGGCGGCTGAAGCGGACCGCGAACGCATCCGCAACGAGGCGGAGCGGTATCGCAACCAAGTCGTTCCCGAAGCGCGCGGACAGGCGCAACGCATGATCCAGGAGGCGGAGGCGTATAAGCGGCAGGTCGTTGCCCGTGCCGAGGGTGAGGCGGCGCGTTTCCTGTCGGTATTTGAAGAGTATAGAAAAGCCCAGGACGTGACCAAAAAGCGGCTTTACCTGGAGACCATGGAAGAAATCCTCACGGGAATGGACAAGATCATTCTGGATGACAAGGCCGGGCAGGGCGTTGTGCCCTATCTTCCGCTTGACCAGGTCCGCCAGCCCTCGCGCTCGGGAGGCACACAATGAAAATCGGAACCATCGCCGCGTCTGTCGTCGCGGTGCTCGTCGTCATCGTCGGCCTGATGTCGGTTTATACCGTTCATGAAACTGAGCAGGCGGTGCTGCTGGCGTTCGGCCAGGCCAAGAAAGCCGAGCAGGAAGCCGGCCTGCATTTCAAACTGCCGCACTGGGAGGTGCAGCGCTTGTCTGATCTGGTGATCAATCTGGACATGGATCCAGAGGAGGTCACCACGTCGGATCAAAAGCGGTTGGACGTGGATGCGTATGCGCGCTTTCGCATAGTCGACCCGCTGAAAATGTATCGCAGTGTGCGCACGGTGTCGCTGGCGCGCGACCAGATCACCAAATTGCTGCGCTCGCAGCTGCGTGAGGTCTTGGGGCGGCAAAAGCTGGAGACTCTGCTGTCGGACCAGCGAACGGTGCTGATGGAGGAGATTCGGTCGCGCGTCGATACCGAGGCGCAGGGGCTTTACGGTATTGATATCGTCGATGTGCGCATCCGCCGCGCCGACCTTCCGCCGGCCAACACCGAGGCGATCCTGCGCCGCATGGAATCGGAGCGGTTGCGCGATGCACAGCGGGCGCGCTCGGAGGGTCAGGAGCAAAAGCTGCGGATCGAGGCCGAGGCCGATCGCGAGGCGACCGTTTTGCTGGCCGAAGCGGAGCGGGAAGCCGCCCTGCTGCGGGGCCAGGGCGAACGGGAGTCAACGCGCATCTTCGCCGAGGCGTTTGGCCAGGATGAGGACTTCTTCGCCTTCTACCGGACAATGCAGGCATATAAGAAGTCGTTGACCGGCCAGGATACGACGCTGATCATCTCGCCGGAAAGCGAATTCTTCGACTTTTTCAGCGGCTTGGACCGTGCCGACCGGCCGAACCGTTAGCGTCGGTCGCATGATTGCGCCCGCTCATCGAAACGCTGCGGCGAGCACCGCTGCTCAGTCGTACAGTGACAGCGGCGTGGAGTGTATCTGCTGTTGCTGTGCCTGCGTATCACTCTGCGAAGCATGTTTATGCACACCCGCGTGTCTCACATAGAGGAGTATCGTCAGTGAACCGTCGCAAACCTCGCGCTCTGGCCGCGCCCTTGCAGCCGGGGGTCGCTCTTGCCCGTCTGGTGGTCATGATGGTGATTGGGCTGGCAGCCGCCCTAAGCCTTGGCGCAACCGTTTCAGCCCGCACCGTCCCGGGCAGCTTCGCCGACCTGGTGGAGAAATTGGCGCCATCAGTGGTGAATATTTCCACCGAAGGCTTTGTGGAAGGCCGGCGTCGGCGGGCCCTCCCGCCCGGCTTTGAGCAATTCGAGGAATTCTTCAATCGCCGTCTGCCAGGCCAGGACGATGACGAGGACGACAGCGAAGAACGGCGGGTGCGCTCGTTGGGGTCTGGTTTCATCATCCAATCCTCCGGCCTGATCGTGACCAACAATCACGTCATCGAAGGGGCGGAAAATATCCAGGTCACCTTGGACAATGGGATCGAATATCGGGCCGAGGTGATCGGCGCGGACGAGGACACCGATCTGGCGCTGTTGCAGATCAACGCCGATGTTGATTTGCCGACGGTGTCGTTCGGCGACTCTGATGTGATGCGCGTGGGCGACTGGGTGCTGGCAATCGGCAGCCCGTTCGATCTGGGCGGCACGGTCACCGCCGGCATTTTGTCGGCCAAGGGCCGCACCGTCTCCGGCGGGCGCCAATTGGGGCAGTATTTCCAAACCGATGCGCCGATCAACCGCGGCAATTCCGGCGGTCCCATGTTCAACATGGATGGCGAGGTGATCGGTGTGAATACGGCGATCTTCAGCCCCACCGGCGGCAGCGTCGGCATCGGGTTCGCGATTCCGTCGAATTTTGCCCAGAAGGTGCTGGCCGACCTGAAGGAATTCGGCCGCTTTCGGCGCGGCTGGCTGGGGGTGGTGATCCAGCCGGCCGATCCCTTGACCGGTGAGGCATTGGGCATCGATATCAAGGGGGGCGCGCAGATCGGTCAGATCATGCCGGACAGCCCGGCCGCTCAAGCTGGCCTGCAAACCGGTGACATCATCGTTCAGTTCGACGGCGAAGAGATCCTGAACTCTGCGGAGCTGGCGCAAAGCGCAGCCACTGCAGGGGTTGGGCGCACCGTGGACGTGGTGTTTTATCGCGGTGACCAGAAGAAACAGCTGAAACTAACCCTTGGAGAATTTCCCGCGGCCGATGACAGCGGCGAGCTTGAAGCGGATGCGGAAGAGCAAGCCGAGCCCAGCCTGACGTCCAGCGAGGAGATCCTGGGCATGGAGATCGCTCCGTTGACGGCGACCCTGCGCGATAGGTATCGCCTGCCGGAGGATGTGCGCGGGGCCGTGGTGCTGGACGTGGAGCCACGCAGCGAGGCGGCGCGTCGCGACATTCGGGCTGGCGATGTCATTTTGGAGGTCAATCAGGAGCCGGTCGAAGCCCCCATCACGGTGGCTGACGAGGTGAAGCTGGCGCGCTCGCGCGACCGCAACGCCGTGCTGTTTTACCTGTACCGCAACGGCACCTATTTCCACGTTCCGGTACCGATTGAAGTGGGCTGATCCGCACGACAGAAACACGGGTGAACGACGCCTGCGGGCGCCGTTTGTGTTGGCGGTTCAGCCGAGCAGCAACGACAAGCGGAATAGCAGTGCCAGCACGCCGCCACCGCCCAACAAGCGCCAGGTCAAGCGGCTTTCCAGCTGGTGAATATCCTGCTTGAATTCCGCGCGCAGGTTAGCGATGTCCTGTTTCAGTTCCGCACGCAAGTCGGCGATGTCCTGCTTCAGTTCCGCACGCAGGTCGGCGATGTCCTGGTTCAGGTCCGCACGCAGGTCGGCCATGTCTTTGCGCAGCGCAGCTTCCGTGGCGCGCAGATCTGATTTGGTCGCAACATCGGCAACGATCATGTCGCGGGCGCCTGCGGCGATGGCTTCGGCCTGATCGCGGCTCAAACCCTCCCGTTCCAGGCGTTGGGCGAAGGACAGCGTGTCAAGTTGCGCGGCCACCGTGTCACATTCCCTGATTGCACACCGATACCCTGCACGGGCAGGGCCCGCTGGTCAAGCAAGCGCCTCAAGAGGTCTGCTTCGCCAGATTGCCAAGCGCCTGCTTCAGCGGATCCAGAAACGGTTCGAATCGACGCCAGCGATCCATGCCCTCCGCACTGATCGGTCGGCGCACCTGTTCTGAACTGGCCGTGCGCACCGCCCGCTCGGTCTTGTGAAAGTCGACGCAGGCCGGTTCGAACGGCAGGCCCAGAAAGTCCAGAAGGCGTCGGACCTGACCGTCGAGGTCGGCGATCACCTCTTCATGCTGCACGCGCAAGATCTTGCCCGGCAGCACCGTGTCCCAATGATCCATCAAGCGGACATAGCCGCGATAATAGCGGCCGATCTGTTCAAGTCCGTAAGTGAACTCCTGGCCCTCGGCGAACAGCTGCTTGAACCCGGAAAAACAGCAGGCCATCGCATCGCGCCGGGCATCGATGATGCGGGCATTGGGCAGAATCAGATGGATCAGCCCAATATGGCGAAAATTGTTCGGCATCTTGTCGGTAAAGAAAGGCGCCCCCTGGCGGTGGAGGCGCGTTTCGTCGAGATATTGCCGGCCCAATTGCGCCAGCGTGTCCGCCTCCAGATCGTGCAGCACGGCAGGATAGCGGCCGGTGCCGGCGCGGCTACGCCCACGCAGCCGCTGCACCATGGACAAGATGTTCGGCAGTTCCAGAGTGCCGTCGATCTGGCTGTGCGAGGCTAGGATCTGCTCGATCAGGGTTGAGCCCGCGCGCGGCAGGCCGACGATGAAAATCGGGTCGCCTGCCGCATCACCGGCGCCGGCTTTGGCCTGGAACAGCTCGGCGGTGCAATAGCGGATCTGCGCCTGAAATTCCTCCTCCATTCGATCGGCACTATACCCGCTTTGAGCGCGCTTCAGGGCATTGCCACGGTCATAATAGGCAAAAGCGGCAGCATAATCGCCGGCATCCTCCAACGCTTTGCCCAGCGAAAAGCAGAGCGAGATGCGTGCCTGCGGCAAGAGCGCCGGCTCCGCCTCCAGCGCCGTCATGGCCGCCAGTTCCTCAGCACTGAACCGATAGGTCTTCAGATTGGCGAGGGCGGCATAGGCTTCGGCGTGATCGGGTTTGGCGCGATACGCGGCCTGATAGGAGGCGATGGCGTCTGATTGCCGGCCGTAGGTTTTCAGCGCATGACCGCGGGAGGTTAGCGTTGCGGCATCGCCCGGCAGTCTCTGCAGAACCTGGTCGAACAAGGTGAGCGCGCGCTCAAAGTCCCCGACCTGTAGGCTTTCGATAGCATAGTGCGACTGGAACACCGGATTGTCCGGATCGCTGTCATAGAGGCGTCGGGCCTGCTCCAGGGCGGCGTGGAATTTTTGTCGCTTGCGCAGCACCTCGATATAGTCAAGCCGGACCTGGATATTGGATGGTTCCAGTTCCAGCGCGCTTTCCAGAAGGAAATCCGCCTCGTTCAAAACGCCGAAGCGCAGGCCGATCTTGGCCAGAAGGCGCATGGCTTCAACATGGTGCGGGCGGCGACGCAGGAAGGCACGGCACAGCTTCTCTGCCTTCAATAACTTGTCTTCGTGCAGATGATTGGTCACTGCCAGAAGTTCGCGCGGCAAGGCGTTCAGGCGCTCCACCTGGGCGCGAGCCTGGGCTGCCGGCTGAGTTTGGCCGAGCGCCTCTAGAAGCTCTGCCTGCGCTTGCCAGCTGGCGGTCAAGGCAGGATTGAGGGCCGTGGCATTGCGATAGGCGGCAAGAGCGCGGTCCGGCCGGCCCAGCATGCGCATCAGATGGCCTTCTTCTTGATGGGCGCGTCCGAACCCCGGGGCCACTTGCCTGAGCGTGGCCAGAACCGCCTCCGCCTTGTCCGGTCGGCCCAGATAGCGATGGCAGACCGCGCGCATATACAAGGCATCGCTATCGTCGGTCTGGCCAAGAGGGTCCAGGGCGCTGAGCGCATCCTGAAACCGATTTTGGAACATGAGGGTCTGTGCTGTTTTCAGCACATCGAACGGATCGATCCGGGCCCCTTCATCCACACGCGTCTCCCACGCCGGGTCAACCTCATTGTCGAAGCATAGCCCTGAGCGCTCCAGCGGTTCAAATGCACATGTTACCGCTAATACACGAAGCCAACGCGCAGGCCAATGGTACGGGGCCGGATCAAGGTGATGCGCTCGCGATCGAACACAAATGTGTTGGCAATCTCACCGCGGGCATCATTCAAGTTGTCGCCAAACACCTCGAAGGACCAGCGATTGTTTCGAATGCCGGCGGACAAACCGAAGGTGACATAATTGTCATTCTCCGCGGCATTGATCTGAATGATGTCGCTGACACTTTCCCCGGTATAATTGATCTGCGGCATGACGTGGGCGGTGAACTCATCGAACATCGGCCATTCATAGCGTGCGCGCAAATTGCCCTGGAAGGTCGGCGCAAACGCCAGTTCAGAGCCCTCCACCACATCGTCGGTGGGCAGAAGCACATCGGTGATCTCGGTATCCAGGAATGAGAAGGCGCCGTTCACGCTTAAGCCGGGGATCGAGATCGGAAACCAGCTGATATTGCCTTCCACGCCGAAAATCTCCGCATCAGCGGCATTGGCGGAGAAGAACAGATTGGTGATGCTGGGGTCGAAAATCGTTGTCTGCAGCCGGTCGATCTGAACATAGAAGGCACTGCCGTTGAAGCGCAGCGTGCGGTTCAGCAGGTCGGTCTTCCAACCCAGTTCATAATTCTGAACATCGTCCGTATCCAGTGCAAACGGCACCACGAAGCCTTCGGGCCCCTGCGCGCCGCCGGGCCGGTTCAACAGACCAGGGCGGAAACCTTCAGAATAGGTAGCGTAGAACAGCAGATCCGGGGTCGGCGTCCAGTTCAGCGTCGCCTTGAAGATGACGCCGTTGGTGCTCGCCGTATCCGGCGCGTCCAGCGCGGCCAGAACCTGCAGGGCTTGGGCCTCGGACAAACCGGCAGCGGTGATCTCTTCCAGAGACTGGCCTTGGGTGAAGGTCTGAATCAGATCGGGATTGCAGGTACTGCGGAAGGTGAATTCCCCGTCGGCGTTGTACAGATCGCTGATATCGGTGCCGAACGCGTTGATATCCGGCTGGAAGCCGTTACAGAAGGAGGCGTTCGCCCCGCCTTCCAGATCGACCTCGACATCGAACCAGCGCGCGCCGAACACCAAGGACAGCGTGTTGGGCAGCAGGTCGAAGGTGACCTCGCCGAACACACCGATCTGCTCGTCGGTCCGCTTGACATCGTTGCGGAAAATCACACCCGGCGGAAACGGGTCGTCTGGGTCGGTGGCAAAGCCTGTCGTAAACGGGAAGTTGGGCGAAAAGCCCACCTGGCCGAACAGCACGGCATCTTCAGAGCCTGGGTAGGTGAAGTCATTTACCTCGACCAGCTCCAGATCGCTATAAAAGGCGCCGACGGTCGCATAGATGCGATATTCTTCCGGCGTATTGAAGCGCAGCTCGTGGGTGAACACCTGGGTCTCAGAATTGGAGTCCACGAACAGATTGGGCTCTTGACAGGTGCCGCTGGGAGCGGCGTCGCCGGGATAGGTCACCGAGCCGTCGCAGATATAGTAGGGCAGATACTGGCCGACGAAGAGATAGTCGGAATAATCCACCCGCTGTTCGGTGTCGCGATCGGTGAAGGCACCGGTATAGACCACGTCCAGCATCGCCAGCCGGCCTTCCAGTGTCCAGGACGTGTTGCCGAAATCATCCTCCAGCTCGTCTTCCTCAAAACGCTGGATCTCCAGATCATCCAATTCCGGATCGATAAAGAAGACGCCTTCGGTTTCCAGGCTCTGTCGGGTGTGCGTGACAGTCAAGGACCAGTCCGGATTGATCGCCCAGAACAGGCTGGTGCGGAAGCCTGTATAGGTGGCGTCATTGAAATCATCTTCGATCAGGCCGGAATTGTTGGCCTCCTCGAAGGTGACGTCGGACAGATCCGCCTCGGACTGGAAGCCCGCCCGGAACGAATTCACTGGCACGCCGTTGGCGCGCACCGTGCCCTCCGGCCGAAACCGTGCCGACTCCGAAACGTCCCGGGTGCCTTGGACATTGTCGATATAGCCGCCCTGATTGTCGGTGTAGACCACCGCGCGCACGGCGAGCCGATCCTCCAGCACCGGCACATTGATGATACCCTCGGCCTTGGCGCTCAATTCGCCGCTTTCGGTGAAGGAGATGCCGAAATTGGCCGCGGCCTCAAACTCGTTGAGACGCGGCTTCTTGGTGATCAGGCGGATCGTGCCGGCTTGAGACGAGGCGCCGAACAAAGTGCCTTGCGGACCCGGCAGCACTTCGATGCGCTCCAGGTCGACCGCATAAACGTCGAGATTGCGGCCGGGCTGGGACACCGGCTGATCATCCAAATACAAGGCCACATTGGGGGCCAGGCCGGCGACGCCCGCCGTTGTCAGATTGGGCGTGGTGGAGGCCAGACCACGGATATAGATGGTGTTCTGCCCTGGGCCCTGGCCGCCAGCGGTGACCCCGGGCAACTCCAGCAGATAGTCGGTGAAATTATCAATATTGAGGCGCTCAAGCTCCCGGCTGCTCAGCGCATTCACGGTGACAGGCACGTCCTGCGTGCTAGCCTGGCGGCGGGTCGCGGTGACCACCACCTCCTCGACTTGCGCATAAGCCAAATGGCTGCCGAATGTCGCCATCAGCGCGGCGATTCCGGTGTAATTGACGATGCGATGTCCAGGCAACGTTTCCTCGTTTTGATGAATGTTCGTCAGACAGATGGCTGTTATAGCCAGCAAAATTATTGTTTGCACGGTTTTTTTGTCGCAAGGCTGATGCGCAGGCGGCTTCGGGAACTATGCGAACACTCTACAAGTCCCTGAAAGATCGAGCGAATTGCGGATTTGTCACAGGCCGTGGCTATCTGGTTGCAGAGCACGGATCAACGCCGCTTGGCGTTACCGTCTTGCCGCGTTTGCGCTCCGGCTAAACCGATTGCGCCTTGCGCCCATCACCGGCTGACGCAAAACTCCGCACGGTCGCGCGAACCAAGCTGTGCCCCAGGCACAGCGAAACCGTGGCCGTGGGGCATTGGCATCACCAAAGGGGGCTTCCCGATCATGCGCATATTGTTTCATTTCGGCGCGCTCAGCGTGGCAGCGGCGTGCGGCCTGACCGCGGCCGCCGCCCAAGATCACACGCTGCTGCTGCGCCAGCCCGATCTGTCCGCCGACCATCTGGCCTTTGTCTATGCCGGTGACATCTGGGTCGCCCGACCCGACGGCAGCGATCCGCGTCGGCTGACCTCCAGCCCGGCCACCGAAGAGGCGCCGCGCTTCTCGCCGGACGGCCAATCCATCGCCTTCACCGCCAATTATCACGGCCATGATGATGTCTATGTCGTGCCCACACAGGGCGGCCAGCCGCAACGGCTGACCTGGCACCCGGGCGACGATCGGGTGCAAGGCTGGACCGCCGACGGCAAGGCGATCACCTTCACCTCGCACCGGGAGCGGGACCTGGCGCGGGCGCCGCACCTGTATGAGGTGTTGCCGACCGGCGGCGCGCCGCAGAAGGTCATGGAAGCGACGGTCTATGAGGCGGCTTATGCGCCAGACGGCGAGCGACTGGCCTATCTGCCCTTCGGCCCGGCCTATAATGGGCTGGACGGCGGCAGCTCCGGCTGGAAGCACTATCGCGGCGGCACCCAGCCTTATGTGGTTATCTATGACCTGTCCGCAGACGCCGCGCAGACCATCGATGGCGCCCGGGCCAACACCATCAATCCCATGTGGCTCGACGGCGATGTCTTTTTCCTGTCCGACCGGGACGGCAAGGCCCTGAATCTGTATCGCTATGACATGGACGGCGGCGGGCTGAGCCAGCTGACCCAGGAGAGCGGCTGGGACATCCGCAATGCCGCCGCTCACGGTGGCACGATCGTCTATGAAGTCGGCGGCCGGCTGAAGACGCTGGATGTGGACAGCGGCAAGATCGCCGAGCTGCGCATCGCGATCCATCCCGATCTGCCACAGCTTCAACCCGGCTGGCGCGACGCCAAAGCCATGATCGACGCCATCGGCATCTCGCCCACCGGCAAGCGTGTGCTGCTGACCGCGCGCGGCGACGTCTACACCGTGCCGGTGGACGATGGCAGCACCCGCAATCTGACCCGCAGCGACGGCGTGCGCCAGATGTCCGCCATCTGGTCGCCCAAGGGCGACAAGATCGCCTGGCTGAGTGACGCTGAGCACAGCCATGAACTGGTGGTGGCCGACCAGACCGGGCTTGGCGAGGCGCGCACCTATTCATTGACCGGCGACACGCGCTATTTCCAACTTCTGGCCTTCACCGGCGATGGCAAGCGCATCGTCTTGCAGGACAATCGACAGGACCTGCACGCCATCGACTTGGACAGTGGCGAGATCACCACCATCGCCGAGAATCCCCGTCGCGATACTTTCCAGATTTCGGTCACGGCGGACGGGCGCTGGCTGGCCTTCACCCAAGTCCATGGCAATTTCAACCGGACGATCAACCTCTATGACTTTGAGTCCGGCGAGACGACCGAATTGACCGACCGGATGGCCGACGCCACCGAGCCCGCCTTCTCCCACGACGGCAAGCATCTGTTCTTCGCGGCCTCCACCAATGTGGGGCCCAAGCAGGTGGGCCTGGATATGTCCAGCCAGGAAGAACCGGAACGCCGCGGGCTTTATGCCATCGTTTTGGCCGCAGACGGCCGCTCCCCGCTGCTGCCCAAGCCGGGCGACGAGGCGGTCTCCGACGAAGACGCCGACGCCGACGCTGAAGACAAAGATAAAGAGACCGAGGGTGAGGGCGACGACGCCAAGGCCGAAGAGGCCGACCCGGACAAGGCCGTGACCATCGATCTGGAGGGCATTGGCGACCGTGTCGTGCCGCTGCCGGTGGCGCTGCGCAATTATGCCGATCTGGCCGCCGGTGAGGACGGCAAGCTCTACTTCCTGGACCGCGTCCAGCCAGGCACGACCGATGAGCCGCCGGGATCGACGCCGGCCAAGGAAAACGCCCTCTTGCGCTTTGATTTCGAAAAAAAGGAGGTTGCCGACCTGGCCACCGGCATCACCGGCTTCGAACTGAGCGCCACCGGCAGCCATCTGGTCGCGCGGCAGACCGGCAACGGCATCGCCACGGCGAAGATCGGCGACAAGATCGAGCTGAAGCCGGTCAAGCTGAACGATGTGCGCGCCATCGTTGACCCGCGCAAGGAATGGGCGCAGATCCTGGGTGATGTCTGGCGCATGGAGAAGGAGTTTTTCTATGCCGAGGATCTGCACGGCCTGGACTGGGACGGCGTCTACAAGCGCTATGCCGCGCTTCTGCCCCATGTCGGCCGGCGCGAGGATCTGAACGATCTGATCGTGGAGATGATCGCGGAAATGCAGGTCGGCCACAACCGTGCCGGCGGCGGCGATGTACACCGCCCCGATCGGGTCCAAGTGGGCCTGCTGGGCGCGGATCTGGAGGTGGAAAACAATCGCTACCGCATCACGCGCATCTATGATGGCGAGGCCTGGAACCCGTTTCTGGAGGCGCCGCTGGCCGTGCCCGGCGTCGATGTGGACGAAGGCGACTATATTCTGGCAGTCAACGGCCGGGAGGTGACCGCGGAAGACAATCTCTACCGCCATCTGGAAGGGACCGTCGGCGACCAGGTGGTGCTGACGGTCAGCGCCAGCCCCGACGGCGACGGCCGCGAGGTCACCGTCACACCGATCGACAATGAGCGGGCCTTGCGGCTGTGGGCGTGGATCGAGCAGTCGCGCGCCTATGTCGAGGAGAAGACCGACGGCCGGGTCGGCTATGTCTATCTGCCCAACACCGGCGGGGCGGGCTATACCTTCTTCAACCGCATGTTCTTCGCCCAGGCCGACAAGCCGGCGATGATCATCGACGAGCGCGCCAATGGCGGCGGCCAGGCGGCCAACTACATCACCGACGTGCTTGGCCGCTCCTATCTGGCCGGGTGGAAGGTGCGCGACGGCGATGTGTTCAACACGCCGGGCGGCGCGGTGTTCGGGCCCAAGGTCATGCTGATCGACCAGGATGCCGGCTCCGGCGGGGATTTCTTGCCCTATTCGTTCCGGCATGAGGGGCTGGGCCCGCTGATCGGCACGCGCACCTGGGGCGGCCTGATCGGCATCTCCGCCAATCCGCGCCTGATCGACGGTGGCTTCTTGACCGTGCCCTTCTTCCGCTTCTTCAATCCCGATGGCGAATGGACCATCGAGAATGAGGGCGTGGCGCCGGACATCGAGGTGGTCCAGGACCCGGTCGCGGTCAATCGCGGAGAAGATCCGCAACTGGACGCCGCCATCGCTGAGGTGCTGAAACGGCTCGAGGCCCATGAGCCCGTCGCCCGCGAAGAGGCCCCGGACACGCCGGACCGGTTGGGACAATAGCGCCCTTTGGGGCATTATCCGATCCATCGCAATCGCGATGGATCGAATGAAAGGGCCCGCCTTTGATGGGGCGAGCACCGTTGCTCCAAGTCCGCCGGGCTGCGGTACAGTGGCCCGGCATTTTGTCCGCGCGGCGCGCGGGCGCTCGCCACATCGCCGCCCTCTTGCCTTTTGACGCGTGGCGCGGGAAGAGCAGAGAATGCTTCACCGCCCCGCGTCATCCGCTACAGCGTCCGCACCGGCTAGTATCGGCAATGTCGGTGTCGGCTTTGACGTTTTGGGGCAGGCCTTTGATGCGGTCCGCGATCAGGTGACCGCCCACCGCACCGAGGCCGGTGTCACCCTGGGCACGGTCGGCGGTCTGATTGATCGGCTGCCTGCACAGCTGGCGCGAAACACGGCCCTCGCGGCAGCCGACGCGCTGTTGGCTGAGCAAGGCCGGCCCTTCGGTGTTCGCCTCGATATCGTCAAGGGCGTGCCGATGAGCGCGGGTATGGGCGGTTCGGCGGCCTCTGCGGTGGCCGCGGCGCTGGCCGTGAACGCGCTGCTGCCCGACCCGATGCCGCTTCCGGCGTTGCTGCCCTATGCGCTGGCCGGGGAAACCGTTTCCGCCGACCCGCCCCCTTGGGACAATGTCATGGCCAGTCTTTTAGGCGGCCTTGTCATCGCGGCGCGGCTGGATCCGTGCCATGTGCACCGACTGCCGGTGCCCGCGGGCATCGCATGCCTTCTGTTTCATCCCGCCCAGCATATTGAGACCCGGGCGGCCCGCTCGATCTTGAAGCCGCAGGTGGCGATGACCGATACGGTAGAGCATGCGCGCCGGCTGGCCGCGTTCGTCGCTGGCTGCTGCACCGATGATCCCGCCTTAATCCGTGCCGGCTTGGACGATCTGCTGGTGGAACCGCAGCGAGCGCATTTGTTGCCGGGTTTCAGCGATTTGAAGCGCGCGGCTGTGTCGGCCGGCGCTTTGGGCTTTTCCTTCTCCGGCTCCGGTCCGTCGGTGTTCGCCTGGGTGGCAGAGGCGCAAAAGGGCCCGGTTCGCGAGGCCATCATGACCGTGTTCAACCAGCATTATCTGCCCGTCACGGCATATGAGGCGCCGATCGCCTCGGCGGGCGCGCGGCTGGAGCAGACGGCATGCGCCTAATCAGCACCGCGGATGCTCACGAGCAGGCACCGATCTCGGCGGCAATTCTCAGCGGTGCGGCGCCCGACGGTGGGCTTTATGCGCCCGAGCCGCTCCCCCGGCTGGATCTGGCCGCTCTGGACCCGGGGGCAGGGCTGCCGCGTCTGGCGCATGCGCTTTTGGCACCGTTCTTTTCAAACGACCCGCTCGCCAGCGCCCTGGAGAAGGTGTGCGCCTCCGTGTTCGATTTTCCCTGTCCATTGGTGCCGGTTTGTGAAGGCTTTTCGGCATTGGAGCTGTTTCATGGGCCGACCGGGGCCTTCAAGGATTTCGGTGCGCGCTTTTTGATGGCGATGTTGGGCCGGCTCATGCGGCGCGACCGGCCGCTGACGATCCTCGTGGCAACCTCCGGCGATACAGGCGGCGCGGTCGGCCACGCTGCGGAAAGCCAGCAAGGCCCGCGCACCCTCATCTTGTATCCGCACGGCCGCGTCTCGGAGTTTCAAGAGCATCAGCTGTCTTGCTGGCGCGCCCCGGTTCAGGCGATCCGCGTGCGCGGTGATTTCGATGCCTGCCAGGCGCTGGTCAAACAAGCCTTTGCCGACCGCGCCTTGTTGCGGCGCTACGGCCTTACCTCGGCCAACTCGATCAATATCGCCCGCTTGCTTCCGCAGATGGTCTATTGGGCGTGGGCCGCGCTGACGGTCCGGCGCACCACCGGCCAGGCGCCGGGGCTCATCGTGCCCACCGGCAATCTGGGCAACGCGGTTGCGGCCCTTTATGCGCGCGCGCTCGGCCTGCCGATCGGCCCCGTGATCCTGGCAACCAATGCCAATGCCACGCTGGCGGACTGGGCAAGCAGCGGCCGCTATGATCCCCGTCCCTCCATCGCCACCCTGGCCAATGCCATGGATGTCGGCGCCCCAAGCAATTTCGCCCGGCTGCAGCGTCTGGCCGGCGCGCCCGGGCCGGTGCGGGTGGAGCGTGTCGAGGACGCGGCTATCCGCGCCCGCATTAAGGCGGACTTTGACCGGTTCGGCTATGTCTGGTGCCCGCATTCCGCCTGCGCTGCGGACGCCTATGCGCGCCTGGATGCCTCCGACCGGTCCCGGCCCTGGCTGGCCGGTGCCACCGCTCACCCGTTCAAGTTCGCCAACGTGGTGGAACCGCTGATCGGGCAACGCTTGCACCCGCCACCGCCACTGGCGGCGGTGCTTGACCGGCCGGCCCAAGCGATCGATCTGCCCCGCGCGGACCTGAACAGCCTGGCCGGCATTCTGGCGACCTGAGGCCTTGTCCGATCCATCCCGAGCGCGATTAATCCGATGGTGCCCTACAGAATGAACCGGCTCAAATCGGTGTCGCGCGCGAGGTCCTTCACAGCGGATTCAACATAGCCGCGATCGACGGTGACGGTTTCGCCGGCCCGATCAGACGCGGTGAACGAGACCTCGTCGAGCACCTTTTCGATCAGCGTGTGCAGCCGCCGCGCGCCGATATTTTCCACGCTCTCATTCACCTCTGCGGACAGGCTGGCCAGCGCGTCGATGCCGTCCTCGGTGAAGTCCAGCGTCACCTTCTCGACGCTCATCAGTGCCTTGTATTGCTTGATCAGGGAGTTTTCCGGCTCGGTCAGGATGCGCCGGAAATCCTCCCGGCTGAGCGCGCCCAGCTCCACGCGGATCGGCAGCCGGCCCTGCAATTCCGGCAAAAGGTCCGACGGCTTGGCCAGGTGAAAGGCGCCAGAGGCAATGAACAGAATATGATCGGTCTGCACCGCGCCATAGCGGGTCGACACCGTGGTGCCCTCCAGCAACGGCAGCAGGTCGCGCTGCACGCCCTCGCGGCTGACATCGGCGCCGCGGCGTTCCTCCTGCGCGCAGATCTTGTCAATCTCGTCGAGGAACACGATGCCGGATTGTTCGGTCACATGGATCGCCTCGCGGTTGATCGCCTCCTCATCCAGCAGCTTGTCGGATTCCTCCTCCAACAGCACGTCATAGGCATCCGACACGGTCATCTTCCGGCGCACGGTGCGCTGGCCGAACGCCTTGCCCAGCAAGTCGGACAGATTGACCATGCTCATCTGCGCGCCGGGCATGCCGGGAATGTCCATCATCGGCGCCCCGCCGCCGGTGTCGGCCACCTCCAGCTCGATCTCGCGCTCCGCCAAAGACCCCTCGCGCAGCATCTTGCGGAATTTCTGCCGGGCGCTGTCACCACTGCCCTGGCCGGTCAGCGCATCGAGCACGCGTTCCTCGGCATTCAGCTCCGCTTGCGCCTTGACCTCCTTGCGGCGCCGCTCCCGGATCATGGTGCGCGCGGCCTCCACCAGATCGCGCACGATCTGTTCGACATCGCGGCCGACATAACCGACCTCGGTGAATTTGGTCGCCTCCACCTTCAGAAACGGCGCGCGGGCCAGCTTGGCCAGGCGGCGCGAAATCTCCGTCTTGCCCACGCCGGTGGGGCCGATCATCAGGATATTTTTCGGCAGCACCTCGTCCTTCAGGCTGTCATCCAGCTGCTGCCGGCGCCAGCGATTGCGCAGCGCGATGGCGACGGCGCGCTTGGCGGCATGCTGGCCGATGATGAAGCGGTCCAGCTCATGGACGATCTCGCGGGGGGAAAAGTCGGTCATGAAAGGTCGAGGCTTTCCATTATGATTTGGTTATTGGTGTAAACGCAGATATCCGCGGCGACGGTCATGGCGCGGCGGGCGACGTCCTCGGCGTCCAGATCCAGATCAGCAAGCGCGCGTGCTGCGGCCAGCGCGTAATTGCCGCCCGAGCCGATGCCGATCAGCCCGTCATCGGGTTCCAGCACATCGCCCTGGCCGGTCAGCAGCAGCGACACAGACTTGTCCGCAACCGCCAGCATCGCCTCCAGCCGGCGCAGATAGCGATCGGTGCGCCAGTCCTTAGCCAGTTCCACGCAGGCGCGCATCAACTGGCCCGGATGCCGCTCCAGCTTGGTTTCCAGCCGCTCTAGCAGGGTGAAGGCGTCGGCGGTGGCGCCGGCGAAACCCGCCAGAATGTCGCCGCGGGCCAGCCGGCGCACCTTGCGCGCGCCCGCCTTCATCACGGTCTGGCCGACGGACACCTGTCCGTCCCCGGCCATCACCACCTTGTTTGCTTTGCGCACGCACAAGATTGTCGTGCCGTGCCAGGAAGAAGAGGAGGTCTCAGTCATGAGCCGGGATATAAGCCCCCAGCCCCGCGCCGCAAGGCGGGGCGGTCGGCGCAACGCGTGGTGAGCCGCAAGACGTCCCTCGCTTGCCGAAGGAACACGCCACGGTCTGTTTTGCCGGAAGCTTAGCCCAGGATTGAAACGCCAGCCGATCAGTGCGGCCCGCGAAACGGCCCCAAAATGCATCAATCCCCAAGGTATGCATGGGCGCCAAAGATAGCATACCGACCGACGGAGTCGTGCGTCGGGGTCTGACCGCACCACCCCCTAGCCCGCCTCGGCCCGCCTTGTTATAGGCAGCCTCGCACAGGCGCCCGCCCGTCGCCCTCATGTTCCAGGATCCCCCGCCCATGCGTCAGGCGTCGATCAGCCGTCAAACCAAGGAAACCGACATTTCCGCCACGCTCCGGCTGGACGGCACCGGCGTGGCCGAGATTGCCACCGGGGTCGGCTTCTTCGACCATATGCTGGATCAGCTGGCGCGCCATGGCGGGCTTGACTTGACGCTGACATGCCGGGGTGATCTGCATATCGATGCCCATCACACGGTGGAGGATTGCGGCATCGTGCTGGGCCAGGCGCTGGCCCAGGCCTTGGGCGACAAGCGGGGGGTGGAGCGCTACGGCCATGCCTATGCGCCAATGGACGAGGCCCTGGCGCGCGCGGCGATCGACCTGTCCGGCCGGCCGCATCTGTCTTGGCGGGTGCGCTTCACCCAGCCGCGCCTGGGCGAGATGGACAGTGAATTGGTCGAGGAATTCTTCAAGGCCGTCGCCCAGCACGGCAAATTCGCCCTGCATGTCGACCAACTGGCCGGGGAAAACAATCACCACATCGTCGAGGCCTGCTTCAAGGCCACCGCCCGGGCGTTGAAGGCCGCGGTCAAGATCGATCCGGCCCGGGCCGATGCCATTCCCTCCACCAAGGGCGCCCTGTAACGCCATGGCGGAAACCGTTGCATTGATCGATTACGGCTCAGGCAATCTGCGCTCGGCGGAGAAGGCTCTGGTGCACGCGGCACAGACCGCGGGCCTGAAGCGGCGCATCCTGGTTACCGACAATCCCGATCAGGTGGCAGCGGCCGATCGGGTGGTGCTGCCCGGCGTCGGCGCCTTTGCGGACTGCTATCAGGGGCTGGCGGCGATCGACGGTCTGATCGACGTGCTGCACGGCGTGCGCGACGCCGATCGGCCCTTGCTGGGCATCTGTGTGGGCATGCAGCTGTTGGCGCGCGAGGGCTTTGAGCATGGCCGACATAAGGGCTTCGGCTGGATCGATGCGGTGGTTGGGCCGTTGAAGACCGACGACCCGGCGCTGAAGATCCCGCATATGGGCTGGAATACCCTGGCGATGACCCAAGCCGGAGCCATTCACCCGATGTTGAAGGGCATCCAAGCCGGAGACCATGCCTATTTCGTGCACAGCTACCATATGGCGTGTCAATCACACGGTCTGTGTCTGGCGCATACGGACTATGGCGGACCGGTCGTCGCCATGGTGGCCAATCGCGCCGTGGTGGGAACGCAATTCCACCCGGAAAAGAGCCAGCAACTGGGCCAGAAGATCTTAACCAATTTCCTGCAATGGCAGCCATGAGGGACGGGCGGCATGAGGGACATGATGAACGGCCACGCAGCCGAGACCTGCGTGGAGCCGGTGACCCGGCTGAGCAGCCAGGAACTGGCCCAACTGGTCGAGGCGACGGAACAGGCGATTGCCGACAAGGCGACAAATTGGACGCGCTCGCCAGGGAAAAGTCCGCTGGAGAGTTTCTGGAAGGGGATTTTGCTGGCCCCCCACCGCGACTTGTTCGTGGCGCGCTTTGAAAAGCGGGTGGTCGGCGCCTTGCAGTTGATCCGTCCCGGGCCGTTGGCCGAGACCGGCGCCTTCTCCGGCGAATTGGCCGGCTTCTTTGTCGCGCCGCACGCCCGCGGGCATTCTCTGGCGCGGCGGCTGATTGAGGCGGGCGAGGCGCGCGCCCGCGGCTATGGCCTGAAGACGTTGGATTTCTCCATCCGCGCGGATCGGCAGGCGGCCTTGGGCCTGGCCGCTGCCTTAGGTTTCCAGCGCTGGGCGGTGAAATCGCATTTCGCTTTTGTAGACGGGCGCTTCGTGGCCGGCTATTTCTTCACCAAAGAGTTGACGCCTGGGCCTGAATGAAGCTGTACCCCGCTATCGACATCAAGGACGGCCGGTGCGTGCGCCTGCTGCGCGGCGATATGGCCCAGGCAACCGTGTTCAACGATAGTCCCGCCAGCCAGGCGCGGACCTTCGTGCAAGCCGGCTGCGACTATCTGCACCTGGTCGACCTGAACGGCGCCTTTGCCGGCCGGCCGGTGAACGAAGGCGTCGTGCGGGACATCCTGAAGGCGGTGGATGTGCCGGTGCAGCTCGGCGGCGGGATCCGGACGCTGCAGACCATCGAGAATTGGCTGGAGGCGGGTGTGGCCCGGGTCATCCTTGGCACGCTGGCACTGCGCGATCCGGACCTGGTGCGCGAAGCCTGCCGCCAGTTTCCCGGTCGCATCGCGGTCGGCATTGATGCCCGCGATGGCCGCGTGGCCGTGGACGGCTGGGCTGAAGCCAGCGATTTGAGCGCGGTGGAAGTGGCGCGGGCATTCGAAGACGCCGGCGTCGCGGCCATCATCTTTACCGATATCGACCGCGACGGCACCTTGCAGGGCATCAATGTGTTCGCGGTGACCCAATTGGCCGAGGCGGTGTCACTGCCGATCATCGCGTCTGGCGGGGTGCGCGGCGTTGCTGACCTGCGGACGCTGGCGGAAGTGGCGGTGGACTGTCGCGGCCGGATCGACGGCGTCGTGGTCGGCCGGGCGCTTTACAATGGCGGCCTCAGCCTGGCTGATGCACTGGATGCGGTGCGGCCACCGCCATGCTGAAGGTGCGCATCATCCCCTGCCTGGACGTGAAGGAAGGCCGCGTCGTCAAGGGCGTCAATTTCGTCGACTTGCGCGATGCCGGCGATCCGGTGGAACAGGCGCGCACCTATAATGAGGCGGGCGCCGACGAGCTATGCTTCCTGGACATCACCGCCAGCCACGAAAAGCGCGACATCCTGCTCGACGTTGTGCGCCGCACCGCTGAGGAGTGTTTCATGCCGCTGACCGTGGGCGGCGGCGTGCGCACAGCAACGGACGTGCGCAAGCTCTTGCTGGCCGGGGCGGACAAGGTGTCGGTGATGACCGCGGCGGTTCAGCGGCCGGCCCTGATCGGCGAACTGGCTGAGAAGTTCGGCCGCCAGTGTATCGTCGTGGCGATTGATGCCAAGCAGACAGGCCCGGGCACCTGGGAGGTGTTCACCCATGGCGGGCGCACGCCCACTGGCGTGGATGCGGTCGCCTTTGCCAAGGAGGCCGCCCGTCTTGGCGCTGGCGAGATCCTGCTGACCTCGATGGACCGCGACGGCACGAAGCAGGGCTTCGACCTGGCGCTAACCGCGGCGGTGGCGCAGGCGGTGACCATTCCGGTCATTGCCTCCGGCGGCGTTGGATCTCTGGACCATCTGGTTGAAGGCGTCCGGGATGGATATGCCTCAGCGGTCCTGGCCGCCTCCATCTTTCATTATGGGATGCATTCCATAGCCGAGGCCAAGGCCTATATGGCGGCGGCCGGGTTGGCGATGCGTCTGCATGAGCATGGCTGAGCGGCGCGACTGGAGCGTCCTGGACCACCTGGCGGCGACCATCGCGGCCCGGCGCGGGGCCGATCCGGACACCAGCTATGTCGCCAAGCTGTTCGCCAAAGGCCGCGTCAAGATTGCGCAGAAGCTGGGCGAGGAAGGGGTGGAATGCGCCCTGGCCGCTGTCGCCGAAGGGCCGGAGGCCTTGACCAAGGAAGCAGCGGATCTGTTGTTCCACCTGCTGGTTTTATTGGCTGACGCCGATGTCGATCCTGCCGCGGTCCTGGCGGAACTGGGCCGCCGCCACGGCGTTTCGGGATTGGCTGAGAAGGCATCCCGCCCGTCTTGATGCCCTTGCCTTCGCCCGACAGATGGGCTCTTAAGGCCGCCCAGGCGCAGTCTCGCTTCAATGGTTAAATGGTGTCTTTGCTTAGCTTTCGGCGGCTTTTGCTTTTTGTCATCCTTGCTCTTAGTGTGCCCGCCGGCGCTCAACAAGTCGCGTACCGCCTGTCATTGGAAGGCGTGAATGGAGGGCTGCGCGAGCTGCTGCTGGACGTTTCGACGCTGCGCGCCCGTCAGGATGAGCCGCCAGCCACCTTTGCCGGGCTAAAGCAGCGCCTGAACCAGGATCTGGATACCTTCGCCCGCGCCCTGAACAGCGAAGGCTATTATGGCCATCGGCTGCTGCAGCGGATCGACCGGGCCGCCGACCCAGCCCAGGTGATCGTGGAGGTTTTGCCCGGCCCGCGCTATCGCTTGGACGCGGTCACCCTGGATTTCGGTGGACAGGACATCGAGGGGATGGCGCAGATCCGCGAAGATCTGGATCTGACGATCGGCGCACCGGCGACGGCGCAACGCATCATTGCCGCACAGACCCGTCTGGAGCGCAGCCTTCCGCGGCATGGCTATCCGTTGGCGGACATGCGCCCGCGCCGCGTGGTGGTCGACCATGCCACCCAGGCGATGCGGGTGACCTATCGTGCCGCTCCCGGCCCGCGCCTGGCCTTCGGCGACCTCGACTTTACCGGGGCGGATCGTGTCGACCGGGAGTTTCTGAGACGCCTGATCCCGTGGCAGGAAGGCGAGCTGTTCGATGCCGACGCCCTGGAGGCCTATCGCCGCACAGTCTCGCGCACCGGCCTGTTCGGACTTGTGGAGATTGCCTATGGAGCGCCGCAGGATGGGCGCCTGCCGATGACGCTGCAGTTGACCGCGGCGGAGCACCGCACGGTGTCTGTGGCGGCGAAATACTCCACCTCAGAAGGGCCCAGCGTTGAGGTGACCTGGGAGCATCGCAATTTCCTCGGCCAGGGTGAGCGGTTTGACGTGACAGGCGTGCTGGCGGAATTGGAGCAGGGCCTGCGCATCGGTTTTGACAAGCCGCACTTTCGCCGACCCAACCAAGACTTGTTGCTGGGGTTGGAGTTGATCCGAGAAGACACCGATGCGTTTGAGGCTTTGCGGGCCACGCTTCTGGCCGGTCTGCAGCGGCCATTCGGAGAACAGTGGATCGGCAATGCCGGGGTGGAGCTGGAAGTCTCGCAAATCGACGACAAAGCCACTGGGCAGGAGACCTTTTTCATCCTGGGCGCTTTGCCGGTATCGGCTCGCTTCGACGCCACCGACAATTTGCTCGACCCACGCCAGGGCGCCCGGGTCACGGTACGCACGATCCCGCATATCGTGGACGGTGACAGCGTGTTTGGCTTCTTCAAAGGAGAACTGATCGCCAGCGGCTATATTCCGATCGATGACGAGGAACGCTATATCGTCGCGCTGCGCACCCGCATCGGCTCCATCACGGGTGTTGACACCTTAAGCATTCCGGCTACCCGGCGCTTCTTTGCCGGCGGCGGCGGTTCCGTGCGCGGCTTTGAGTTCCAGGAGGTCGGACCGGAAGATGCCGACGGCAACCCGATCGGTGGCCGGTCTGTCATCGAATATGGTGTCGAGTTGCGCTGGCGGGCCTTCGGCAATTTCGGCATCGTGCCCTTCGTCGATGCCGGCAATGTCTTCTTCGACAGCGTCCCGCGCCTGGACCGCTTCGGCAGCTTGCGCTACGGCGCGGGCATCGGCGTGCGCTATTATACCGGCTTCGGGCCGATCCGCCTGGATGTCGCCACGCCGATCGATCGGCGCGAGGGCGAATTCCCGGTGCAAGTCTATATCAGCATCGGACAGAGTTTTTAGACCATGCCGACCTGGATTTATCGCGCTCTTGCCGGCCTGGCTGTCTCGGTGCTGCTGATTGTCGGCGGCCTGCATGCCGCTGACGCCCAATTCATCGGGCGGGATTGGATCTTGGACCGGCTGGAAGGGCTTCTCTCCAACGAGGAGCGCCAAGTGCGGATCATCGGCGCGTCCGGTTCGCTCTTGGGCACGCTGCGGGTGGACGCCATTCGTGTCGAGGATGACCAAGGTGCCTGGCTGGTGCTGGAAGAGGCCGTGCTGGACTGGTCGCCCACCGCCTTGGCCGGTCGACGGATCGCTGTCCGGGCGCTGCAGGTGGAGCGTGCCCGCCTGGAACGGCTGCCGGAAAGCCAACCATCCGAGCAGCCATCCGAACCACTGGCCCTGCCGGACCTGCCGGTGACCATCGATGTGGTGAATTTGCGCATCGGCCGGCTGGAATTGAGCCCGGAGGTGGCACAGACGGAGACCGCCTTGCGCCTGGCCGGGCATGCCCGCATCGCGCGGTCCGGCGCGGTCGACGTCGATCTTCAAGCCGAGGCATTGCAAGGCGCGCAGGACACGGTGTCGGTGGATCTTCGCATCGATCCTGAGGCGGACCGGGTGCAAGCAGACATTCAAGCCGATCTGCCCCGGGGCGGGCTGGTGTCGCGCTTGGCCGGGGGGGACGCCGGCGGCCGCTTGGCCTTGACCGCGGCGGGCAAGTTGAGCCGGGGCGACGGCGAGATCAGCCTGGCCTGGGGACCGGCATCGGCCTCCGGGGCCGTACAATGGCGGCCGAATGGCGGCGGCGCGCGGCTGACTTTGACGCCCGGTGACCTGGTGCCGGATCCGGCGCGGCCGTGGATCGGCTCAGCACCGGATCTCGACCTGGATCTGGCTCAGCTGACCGGCGAGGGCGCGACCCTGGGGCTGACCGCCACGCTGGCGTCTGGGAGCGTGAGTCTAACCGGCCCCGTGCGCTTCGACGATCTGCTGGCTTTGGATGGCAAGCGGCTGGAGGCGCGGCTCCAGCCGCCGCAGGGGGTGTTGCCGGACGGTCAGAGCATCGGCACCGTCACCGCGGCAGCGGATCTGTCCGGCACGCTGGCGATGCCCGCGGTCGAGGCACGGCTGCGGGCGGACACGGCCAAGGCCGCGACCTTCGCTGCGTCCGCGATTGTCATGACCGCCAAAGTGGCACGCCAAGACAGCGGCTTTGACGTCGACGCGCGAGCGGATGTCACCGATGCGACGCTGAATGGCACGCCCCTGGGCGACTTGGGCGCGCGCATCGACGCGGTGATCGATCCCGGCGGGCCCGCGGCCGAAATCGATCAGGCGCGCCTTGACCTGCCGGAGGGCGCAATCGTCGCGCGCGGACAGTTCGACGCCGGGAGCAAGCGGGCGGATCTGGAATTGGACGGCAGCCTGCCCGCGCTTGCCGCCTACGGCCCGCTTCTCGGTCGAGATCTCGCTGGCGCATTGACGCTTTCGGCCCGGCTTCAGCGCAGCGCGGCGGAGCGCGACTGGGCCATGCGGGTGCGGCTTGCCGGGGATCGGTTGGACTTGGGCGAGGCCTCGCTGAATGCCGTCCTCGGCCCTGCTCCGGAGCTGGTGGCAGAGGCGCGGGTAAATGATGATGGCGCGATCGCTGTGCCGCGGTTGGAGTTGGATGCCCGGCGTCTGGCCCTGGCAGCGACGGCCGCGGTGAGCGCGGAGGGAGCATTGGACGGGCAGTATCGCCTGCGCATGGCGGACCTGGACGCGATTGAGGCACTGGAGGCGCTCGCGCTCACCGGAGATTTCGAGCTTGCCGGATCGTTGGGCGGGACTGCCACGGATCCCGGCCTGACCGCGCGGGCCGGATTGGATCAATTGCGCGTGCAGGATGTCCTGATTCAGGACATGCGCCTGGAGGTCGGCGCGGTCAATCTGGCCACGGCGCCTTATATTGAAACCAGCGTGTCCGGTCGCAGCACCATCGGGCCCTTGGCCGGCCGGGTGCTGGTTGAACCCGGAGAGGCCGGCGGCTTGTTGGTGCCGGACATCACCTTGTCGATCGGCGGCTTGAGTCTGGATGGTCAGTTGACCGTCCCGCCCGACGCGCCGTTAGAAGGCATGGTGACGGTGCTTGCCCGGGCCGACGATGAGGCGGTGCGTGGCTTTGACGGCAATGTCGATTTGAGCGTGGAGTTGAGCGGGCAAGACGGGCGCCAGCGGATCGCTGTCGACGGCCGCGCCGGTCAGATCGAGTCGCCACTGCCGGGCGATCAATTTCTGCGCCTGGACCAGGCGGCGCTTCAAGGCTTTGCCCTGACCGGCGGAGACGCGCTTCCCGACGTGGAAATGCATGTGTCGGTGACCGATCTGTTTGTCGGCCTCAACCATCTGGAAGAGGCCCAGGTGACCGTCTCCGGCACCGGGGATGTCAGTCGGTTCAAGGCCGATCTGTACGGATTGGCCGGGGCGCCCTTCGATGTCACCGCCACCGGTTTTGTCGATCTGGAAGCCACCGGCGGCGAAGCGGAATTGCGCTTGGACGGCAATCTCGCGCGCCGGCCGATCGAGCTTACCCAGCCGGTGCGGCTGAGCTGGACTGCGGGCGATTTTCTGCTGCAGCCGGTTTCCCTGTTGTGGGGCGAGGGATCTTTGTCTTTGCAGGCCGAACGCCAGGCAGGCCAGCTTGATGCGGTGATCGGTTTGGCGGAACTGGATCTGGGCCTGGTCGGCAGCTTTGTCGCCGGCTGGCCGGTCAAGGGCGTGGTCAATGGCGCGGTCGCGTATCAGGGCGAGGGCCGCCAGGGCGAGGGCCGTCTGGCGATCCAGGCACGAGACCTGCGACCGTTCACCGGCGGGGCGGATTTGGAGCCGGCGGTGCTCAATCTGGAAGGCCAATTGGATGACGGGCGGTTGCGCCTTTCCGGACGTCTGGACGATCCATTTGGAGCGCAAGCCCGGATCCAAGCCGCCTTGCCCATGCGCGTGAATGCGCAAAGCCTCAGCCCGATCATCCCGGAAGGCGCACAGCTGGCGGCATCTGCGGCCTGGCAGGGGGAGATCGAGGGCTTGATGATCCTGCTGGCCCTGCCAGACCAGGAGGCCCGTGGCCTGCTGGATCTGGACCTGCGGCTGGAGGGGCCGCTGCAGACCCCAGCATTGAGCGGGACCTTGGATTTCGATGATGGCTATTATGAAAATGACGCCATCGGCTTTGTCGCCGACGCGGTGCATCTTGCAGCAGATGTCAACGATCAGCGCCTGACCATCACCGAATTTACCGCCACGGATGGCGAAGACGGGGCGATGGAGGCGGATGGCCATGTGGAATGGATGGCGCGCGGGTTGGGCTCAACCGGCCTGCTTTTGACCTTGGACGAGATGGTGCTCGTGCGCCGGCCGGATATCCGCGGAGCCGCGAGTGCGGATCTAAGCCTGATCGGCGATGGCGACGGCCTGGCCCTGGCCGGCCGCGTCGACCTGGACCGCGCCAATGTGCAACTCATCGATCCCACCACGCGCTCGATCCCGACCTTGGACGTGGTCGAGATCCATGGCGACATGCCGGTCTCAGAGCCAGACCA
Source organism: Rhodothalassiaceae bacterium (assembly GCA_050331575.1). Lineage (GTDB taxonomy): Bacteria > Pseudomonadota > Alphaproteobacteria > Sphingomonadales > Rhodothalassiaceae > JBHJGS01. The sequence goes on from JBHJGS010000006.1 coordinate 79,651, forward strand.
GAGCGCTGAGGATGGCGGTATCGCGGTGCCGCCGATCCGCCTGGATGTGACCATCGATATTCCCAATCAGTTATTCGTTCGCGGCCGCGGCCTGGAATCGGAATGGCAGGGCGACATATCGGTCACCGGCACCGCCGAGCAGCCGGTGCTGCGCGGCAGCGTCTCAGTTCTGACCGGGCAGTTCGACTTTGCCGGTGATCGGTTTGATCTGGCGCGCGGCGAGGTGGTGCTTGATGGTGGGCGCGAGATCGATCCGCGCCTGGATGTCCGCGCACAGACCGAGGTGGAGACATCGGGCACTGACTATACCGCAATCCTGGAGGTGACCGGCCGCACGAGCGAGCCAGAGATCACGCTGAGTTCGGAGCCGGCGCTGCCGGAGGACGAGATTCTGGCGTTGATCCTGTTCGGCACCAATGTGTCCGAACTCGGCCCGGGGGAGGCTTTGGAGTTGGCACTGACGCTGAATACCTTGCGCAGCGGCGGCGAGGGGCTGCAGGGGCGCGCACGCCGCACCTTGGGGCTGGATCGCCTAAGCCTGGGGGAAGACACTCAGGAAGACACCAACCTGCCGACCATCACCGGCGGCAAATATCTCACCAACAATATCTATTTGGAGCTGACCACAGCCACCGCGACCGGCGACACCAGCGCTCAATTAGAGGTCGAGTTGACGGACAATCTTTCCCTGGTGAGCCGTTTGGGCCTGCAAACGGACAATAATCTGGGCGTGCGCTGGTCATTCGATTATTAAGCGGGCGGCGGCAGCGGCGCTTGTCGCCTGACCCTTGCCCGATGGAGACCTGCGCTCATGAAATTCTTTGTCGACACCGCCGATACCGCCGAGATCCACCGGCTGGCCGAGACCGGCCTGTTGGACGGCGTGACCACCAACCCGTCCCTGGTGAGAAAATCCGGCCGCAACTTTTTGGAGGTTGTGGCTGAGATTGCCGATTTGGTCGACGGCCCGGTGTCGGCAGAAACCGTCTCCCCCGATTATGCCACGATGTTGGAAGAAGGTCGCAAATGTGCGGATATCGCCCCGAATATCGCAGTCAAGGTGCCGTTGACGGTAGACGGTTTGAAGGTCTGCCGGACCCTGGCCGACGATGATGTCATGGTGAATGTCACTTTATGCTTTTCAGCCAATCAGGCTTTGCTGGCGGCCAAGGCGGGCGCGCGCTTTATCTCCCCGTTCGTCGGCAGGCATGACGATATCAGTCAGGACGGCATGAGCCTGATCGAAGATATCCGGCTAATTTACGACAATTACGGCTTCGACACAGAGATTCTCGCCGCCAGCCTGCGCCATCCGGTGCATGTCTTGCAGGCGGCCAAAATCGGTGCGGATGTGGTGACCGTGCCGCCGGCGGTGATTTGGAAACTGTTTGAGCATCCGCTCACCGACAAGGGGCTGAAGCAGTTCCTCGATGATTGGGCCGCCACCGGCCAGTCGATTCTATAACAGACTTGTCATCGCCATGGCCGTCCGCCGCCTCTGGGCTTGCCTGGGCCTGCCTGGGCCTGCATCGCTCAAAGGGGACGCCTGACGGCCGTGGCAACGGTCTCATGAGGTTTGCCTCCTGCACCCGGCGCGCTTTACCAATTGTTAAAGAGTGATCGCCTCGAACACCCACCTAGACCGTGTCGTCTCTCATGATCGTTTTCTGCAATTCACTTTGCCATTCTCTGTCGCTCGACTTTTGTTGATCAAGGTGTGTTTGCCAATTCGTGGTAACATGACCTATAGATCTGAACGCGAGAGTGTGCGCGCGGACTTGAGCATGGGCAGATAGGGACGGGAGATCGGGCTGATGACGTCGCCCGTGGCGGTCAAAGAGATCTTTTATGCGCACGATATTGAAAATGTTATGCAGCTCGATCTCTACAAATTGTGGCGTCGCGCTCGGCCGGATGGGGCGGCGATACCGCGCCGCTGCGACCTACCACGCGATCAGTTGCAGCGGCATCGGGGCCACTTGATGATCTCGGAGCTGGACCGCGCCAATGAGCGCATTGTGCAGCGCTTTGCCGCTGACCGGTTTCGTGCCCTGCAGGCCCATCTGGCGCCGGGGCACGACGTCATGCTGGGGTGGCAATCGCAAGCCCGGCACCGGGAGATCTTGATGGTGGTGGATCTGTTTAAGCGGCCGATTCTGCTGAGCTATCATGTCGATGATGTCGCCGCGGAACGCCGGCGCGCGATCTTGGCCCTGCTGCTGCCCCTGGCGGAAGACGGCGAAACCCCGCAGATGGTCTTGCACCACGCTGTCATCGCGGACAGCCTGAACAGCTATGGCGCGGTCACCGCCAATGATTCGGCCGGATAAATTCGCCGGTGCCGCCGGCTCCTCTCCGCCCGATTGAAACTGCGTGCCCGAAGCAGGCGGGCTTCGAGCACGTTGCTCGCCGCATAGACCGCGGGCCTTTTGCCCCGATCGATCGCGATCGCGATGGATCGGATCATGGCCTACGGTTTTGGCAGGGGCGCCAGGCCGTCGACATTCTTCAAGGCCGTGGGCGGCTGGGTGCGCTCCTGCTTTGGGAACACGCTGAAGGTCGCGTCGCTTTCGAAGATCACCCATTGCGCCTGGTCGAATCGCGCCAGACCATTGCTGCGTAACGCGGACATCAGCTCGGCTTCGGTCACGCGCTCGCGACGCATGGCGCCTCTCAGCAAGTGTCCGTCGGCCAGCAGCAGGCGCGGCTCGGTCTTGACCATGCCCTCCATGCGTTCGCTGCGAAAGCTGATCCAGGTGACGCCGTGTTGCAGCAGCACAAGCATGAGGATGGCGAACAGCGATTCCACCAGGGTGACCGATTGCACCATGGCGGCAGCGACCAGCGAGCCCATGGCGACCATCAAGATCCAGTCGAAATTGTTCAGCTGTGAGGTCGTGCGTTTGCCGCTGACGCGCACAAACACAATGACCGCGACGTAGAGAAGGGGCGCATTGATCAAGGTCTTCAGCAGGATGCTGAAGCCATCGAACACGAAGGGCGGCATGGCTCGGGCGCCTCGCGGCTCATCTGTTTTATCCGAGCTATCAACGATACAGTCACGGCGGGTGTTCCAGACGCGCTCCAGAGACGGCGGGCCTTGTCATCCAATCAATCGCGATGGCGATTGCTCAGAGGATGCCCCTAGATTTGGTCGATATCGAACCGGCTGGCCGGATCGTCGATTTCCACGACCCAAAGGTCGCGGTCGAAGCGTCGGCGTTTGGCAATCAGCGCATCGGCCTCGGCTTCTGCGCGATCCGGCAAGGGCTGCCAGATCTGCTCGCCGTCCGGACCGGTGGCGGACTCGCGCAGCAGGCAAAGCGCGCCGGACCGCCGCACCTTCAAAAGGATCGCCCCCCGCTCAGCGTCGCCGCGGAACAGCAAGGCGGCGAAGGCATCGGCACTATGGGCCTGGGCCATCAAGGCGCGGACCCGGAAGTCGCTGGTCAAGCGTGCGGCCATGCCGTGGGACCCTTTTGGTATGCGGAAAGTTTTGTTGTCTGGGGCAGGCGGTCCCGCTTAGGCTGACTTGCCTGCCTTGGGGCCGCCGCAGCCGCCCGATATCCTCCGGCGCTGATTTTGTGCCGAGCCTGATTTGGAGAAACCTACGCCATGACGCCTCATCATTTTCTCGTCCTTCTGTTTCTCAGCGGAATGCTCGCGGCGTGCGACAGCGCTGAACAAAATCGGGGCGAAGCTGATCGTCAAGCCACGGACGAACCGGAGAATGACGAAACGCTGGCTGACTTAGGCTCAGATGTCGAGGCCGGCCAGGTCAATCAGCAAGACGCGTATCTTGAGGCCTATGCCCGCCGCGAGGATGTGGTGGTTCGCGACAGCGGGCTGATGTACCGCGTGGTCGAACAAGGCAGCGGCGATCGTCCCGATCCCGGCGAACAGGTGCGGGTGCATTATCGCGGCTCCCTTATCACCGGTCAGGAGTTTGACAGCTCTTATGCCAGGGGCGCGCCGGCGGAATTTCCCTCTGACCAACTGATCCCGGGCTGGGTCGAGGCGCTCAGTCTGATGCAGGAAGGCGCGGTGTGGGAGCTGGTGATCCCGCCGGATCTGGCCTATGGCGAGTCCGGTCGCGGCCCCATCCCAGGCGGTGCGGCGCTGGTCTTTCAAGTCGAGTTGCTGGAGGTGCTGGGCGACGCCGCTTCCGGCGAGGACGCCGAAGAGCCGGCCGAACCGACGCCGTAACGGCTTCCGCCGCCGTTGCGCCACGATCGGTGCGGCGAGCCGGCCGTGCGCGCACCTTGCGCAGGGCCAGGCAGCTTACCGCTTGAAATGAACGACGAGCCAAGACGCCGGCGCGTCTCCCCGGTTTGTGGCGGCATGGCGTCCTGGTTGCATCATGTGCAGGGATCCGGACTGCCAGGTCGTCGCTTGCGGGGTCTGCTCGTCCTCAGCGTCGCTGCGCCAATCCAGCTCCGCATCGCTGAGCATATAGACGGCACGATAGCCGCCTTGGTGCGTCTGCTGGGTCGCGCCCGCGTCAAGGGTGACACGCACTGCCCTGAAGCCCTCGCCATCATGCAGCAGGTCGCTATGGGGCCGATCCGTTTCATCGGCCTGGCCGAGCGTGGGTCCAACCTCCGGCAGCGCGCCCGACAGCCGCTCGAAGAGGACGAAACGGGCCATGTCCTCACCGGTATTGGTGATCTCATGCACGCCGGCGGCGTGGGTGTGCACCTGGCCCTTCTGCCACTGCCGCTCCAGCACATCATCCTCGCCGCCATAGGCAAGGGCATAATCGCTCAGGGCGTAGATCAGGCGAGGGCCGCCGACATGGCGGGGAATGCTGGCTCCAGGCGGCAAGGCAATCTCGATGACCCGCGCGAAAGGGCCTTTATAGAGGAATTCCATGACCTCGGGCCGTGCGGTTCCGATATCGGCATAGGGCGCACGATCATCGCTTGCCTGCGGTGAGACCGGAACGGCGCCGCTATCTTGGTCTGCCGCCGGCGCCTCAGTGACGGTTTCGGCGGAGGGATGGGCAACCATATCCGACTCGTCGCTGGCAAGGCCGGGATCGCCGGCAAGGTCCTCCTGCTCGCCCTCGGGCTCACAGGCCGCAAGACCGCTGAACAGGATCAAGGCCAGGACGATGTGTCGAAGCGTAAGCGCGGTCATTCCTGCCTCCATCGGAGAGGGACCGGCCGCCGAGCGTCGTGCGGCGGCCGGGTGTGGGGGCAATGGGGGTGAGCAGCGGCATCACAGCCGTGCGGCGGCATCTTCCATCCAGGCTCGATGGCGCAGTTCATCTTCATGACCCCGGCGCACGGCCTCGGCGGCCTCAGGCAGGGACCGCTCATGCCCCAGCAGCCGCTCATAGGCGGTGACGGTGTCATCCTCATTGGTCTTCATTGCGCGCAGGATGGCCTTGTCGCCGGCCAGGTCCGCCAGCGCCACCTTGCCGGCTGTGATCATGGATTTGGCACCGGTGCTCTTGTGCGGCTCGTGACCATGGCCGCGCACGATCGAAGTGAGATCCTCGATATGACGGATATGGTCTTCGCGAAACCGGCGCATCTGCGTGACCAACTCTTCATGATCCAGCCGCTCAATGGCGACATCATAGGCTTCCAGGGCGTTATACTCCAGCAAAAGCGCGCTGTTCAGCGCTTCGACATAATCAGTTTCAGTGGCTGCCATGGTGACCATGTTCGAAACTCCTTTATCGCTTCGGGATATGTCCGAACGCCGGATGCACGGCGCTGTTCCCGTGCGGGACCGTCTTTAAGGCCGGTGGCGGCGGCTTGCCTGGACGGCAATCATCGGCGATGGTCGCGGCGGAGACAGCGAGAGGGACAAGATCCATGGCGGTCCCACTGTACCGCGTGGTCGAGCTGACCAAGACCTATGGCAGCGGTGCCGCGGCGGTGCATGCCCTGCGCGGCGTGTCTCTTGAGATCCCGCCGGGGGATCTGGTGGTGCTGCTGGGCGCCTCGGGCAGCGGCAAGTCCACCTTTCTGAACATCATCGGCGGGCTGGATCGGCCCAGCTCCGGCCAGGTCTTCTTCAAGGACCAGGACATCACCGCGCTGGGCGACCGGGGCTTGACCGCCTATCGCCGCGCGCAGGTGGGCTTCATCTTCCAATTCTACAATTTGATCCCCAGCCTGACCGCGCGCGAAAACGTGGCATTGGTCACCGAAATCGCGCCCGATCCGATGGACCCCGCCGATGCCCTGGCGCTGGTCGGCCTGGAAAAACGCATCGACCATTTCCCCGCGCAACTGTCCGGCGGGGAGCAGCAGCGCGTGGCGATCGCTCGCGCCGTGGCCAAGCGCCCGCCGGTGCTGCTGTGCGACGAACCCACCGGCGCCCTGGACAGCAAGACCGGGGTGGTGGTGCTGGAGGTGCTGGAACGGATCAATGCGGAGCTGGGCACCACCACGCTGATCATCACCCACAATGCCGGCATCGCCGCCATGGCGCATCGTCTGCTGCGCTTCGTCGACGGCGGCTTGGATCATGTCGAGTTGCATGAGCAGCGGGTCGCAGCGAAGGAGCTGAGCTGGTGATGCCGGTTCTGACCCGTAAGATGCTGCGCGACCTGTGGCGCTTGCGCGGCCAGTTGGCGGCGATCGGTCTGGTGTTGGCCTGCGGCATCACCATTTTCGTGATGTTTCTGGGCATGATCCGCTCATTGGAGGAAACTCGCGACGCCTATTATGATCGCAGCCGTTTTGCGGATCTGTTCGCCGAGGCGCGCCGGGTGCCGCGCACGCTGGAACCGCGGCTCAGGCGCATCGATGGCGTGGCGGCGGTGGAGACCCGCATCGTCGGCGCCGGCCTGCTGGACGTGCCGCGGTTCGACGAGCCGGTGACCGCGCAGCTTCAGTCGATCCCGGAACGCGGTCGGCCGCAGCTGAATGATCTGACCCTGGTGACCGGGCGCTGGCCCGATCCGGCCCGCACCGGTGAGGTGCTGGTGTCGTTGGCCTTTGCCGAGGCGCATGAGCTGACACCGGGAGACCGGCTGGGCGCCACCCTGCACGGTGTGCGCCAGCCGCTGACCATTGCCGGCGTCGCGCTGTCGCCGGAATTCGTCTATGCCTTCGCGCCGGGCCGGATCATGCCGGATGACAAGCGCTTTGCGGTGATCTGGATGCCCCGGCGCCAGTTGGAAGCGGCCTTTGATCTGGACGGCGCGTTCAATTCACTCAGCCTGACGCTGAGACGCGATGCCCGCCCGCAGCAGGTCATCGATGCGGTCGACCGGTTGCTGGAGCGCTATGGCGGCACCGGCGCCTATGTGCGCGCCGACCAGATGTCGGAGCGATTTCTGAGCGCCGAGTTGGACCAGTTGAACACGCTGGTGCGCATTCTGCCGCCGGTGTTTCTGGGGGTTGCGGCCTTTCTCTTGAACATCGTGATCGGCCGGCTGGTCGCCACGGAGCGCGAAATCATCGGCCTGATGAAGGCTTATGGGTATTCCACTACCCGCATCATCGGCCATTATCTCTCCCTGGTGATGGCGGTGGTGGTGCTGGCGATCCTTTTGGGCTCGGCGGTCGGGACGTGGTTGGGCCGGGAACTGGCAGAGCTTTATACCAACTACTACCGCTTCCCGTTTCTGTATTTCCGTGCCGGTGTGGGGCCTTATCTGGTGTCTGGCAGCGTTGCTGCGGTGGCGGGCGCGCTGGCGGCAGTCACCGCGGTCTCGCGCATTGCCGGTCTAAGCCCGGCAGCGGCCATGCGACCGCCGGCGCCGATGGATTATTCCCGGGGCCTGGCGGGCGTGTTGATCGATGCGCGCTTTCTAGACGAGACCAGCCGCATGGTGCTGCGGCATCTCTTGCGCAACCCCGGCCGCGCGGCCTTGACCGTGTTGGGCATTGCCGCCGCCATGGCGCTGCTCACCGGCTCCCGCTCCAACATCGATTCGGTGGAAAAGATGATGCACGTTACCTTCAATGAGAAGGAGCGGCAGGACATGACGGTAACCTTCGTGGAGCCGCGGTCGCGCGCGGTGCTGCATGAGCTGGCGCTGCTGCCGGGCGTCTTGGCGGTGGAGCCTTTTCGGGCGGTGCCGGCAATCCTGCAGGCCGGTCCGGTGGAACAGCGCGAGGCGCTGATGGGCGTGGTCGATGCGCCTCGGTTGAACCGTCTGCTTGACCGAACCGGCGAGGCGGTGCCGCCGCCTGAGCGCGGCCTGATCCTGTCCGCCGCCCTGGCCGACAGCCTGAAGGTCGGCCCGGGTGATCTGGTTGATGCGCGCATTCAGGACGGCGCAAGGCCGCGGGTGAGGCTGTCGGTGACCGGCGTGGTGGAGGCTTATGTCGGCACGCCGGCGTTTTTGCATATCGCGGAATTGAATGCCGTGATGGGGGAGGGGCCCAACCTCAGCGGGGCTTATCTGTCCGTGGATGCAGCCAGGGCCGACACGCTGTTCCGCCGGCTGAAGGATCTGCCGGGCGTCGCCGGCGTGGAAATGACCCAGGCCGCCTTCACCACCTTCGAAGAGACCATGGACCAGACCATCGGCATCACCACTGGCATCAATACGATCTTTTCCAGCCTGATCATCTTCGGCGTGGTCTATAATGCCGCCCGCATCTCCCTGGCCGAACGCGGCCGCGAATTGGCCTCCATGCGCGTGCTGGGCTTCTCCCGCGCGCAGGTCAGCTTCGTTCTGTTGGGCGAATTGGTGGTTCTGGTGCTGCTGGCCCTGCCGCTCGGTGCGGCCTTGGGCGCGCTTCTCTCTTACTCAATCATCCAGTCGTTTTCCTCTGACCTGTTCATCATGCCCTTCGCCCTGCAGCCGTCCACCATCGCCACGGCGGCGCTGATCACTGTGGCGGCAGCGGCGCTCTCTGGCCTATTAGTGCGCCGACGCATCGACACGCTCAATCTGATCGACGTCTTGAAAACCCGGGAGTGAGGCGATGACGCCGAAACTGTTCAAGCGCGCCATTGCCGCGGGCTTGGTGCTGCTGGTCGCGGCGCTGGTGGCGCTGGCCCTGCGGCCGGAGCCGGTGGCGGTGGATGTGGCTGCAGCGGAAATCGGCCCGCTGGTCGGTACCATTGATGAGGAAGGCGAGACGCGCGTGCGCGACGTCTATGAGGTGTCTGCCCCCACCTCGGGCCGGCTGTTGCGGCTGGATCTGGATGTCGGCGATCGGGTCGAGGCTGGCACCACGCTGCTGGCACGGCTGCAGCCGTCTGATCCGACGATCCTGGACGTGCGCACGGAGGCGGAATTGCGCGCCCAGAAGCAGACCGCCGAGGCGCAACTGGCCTTGGCGCTGGCCGACGTGCAGCGGGCCGCGGCCGAACGCGATTTCGCCAAATCGGAGCTGGACCGGGCGCAGGAACTGTCGCAACAGGGCAATGTCTCCGAGGCGGCGGTGGACCGCGCGCGCATGGCCTTCAACACCTCCATCGCGGCCTTTCACCGAGCCGAGGCCGCGGTCGCCGTGGCGCGCTCGGAGCTGGCGCGGGTGGAAGCCGCGCTGATGGCCCCAGGCGAGCCCGATGATGACGATCCGGACCGCTTTTTCGTCGATCTGGTGGCGCCGGTGACCGGCCAGGTGCTGCGCATCCGCCAGGAAAGCGAGGCGGTGGTTGTCGCTGGCCAGACCATCCTGGAGGTCGGTGATCCGCGCGATTTGGAGGTGGTCGCCGATCTTTTGTCTACCGAGGCAGTGCGGGTGGAAGAGGGCGCGCCGGTGGTGATTTCCGGCTGGGGCGGGCCGGATCTGCGCGGCCGGGTGCGTCGCGTCGAACCGTTCGGCTTTACCAAGGTCTCCGCGCTGGGGGTGGAGGAACAGCGGGTCAACGCGATCATCGATTTCGTCGGCCCGCGTGAGCAATGGCAGGCATTGGGGCATGGCTTTCGCGTCGATGTGCTGATTGAGGAATGGCGCATCGAGGAGGCCTTGAGCGTGCCGATCAGCGCGCTGTTTCGGGCCGGCGAAGACTGGGCCTTGTTCGCAGTCGCTGACGGGCGCGCACGGCTGACGCCAGTATCTGTTGGCCGCTTCGGCGCGCAGCGCGCTGAGCTTGAGCAGGGCCTGGCACCGGGCACGCGCGTGATCGTTCACCCCGGCGGCTCCATCGAGGATGGCACGGCCGTAACGGTGCGACCGCAATCGCTCAATACCAGCCGCTGATGGCGTCCAAAGGCTTCTTGTCGATCTGTGGCACCGTGGCGTCTGCGGCGGGATGGCCGACCACCACGATCATGATGGCTTTTTCATTCTTGGGCCGGCCCAGGATGTCGCGCAGAAAGCCCATGGGCGAGGGGGTGTGGGTCAAGGTCGCCAGCCCCGCCTGATGCAAGGCGGCAATCAAGAACCCGGCGGCCAGCCCGACCGACTCCTGGATATAGTAGTGCCGGCTGCGCGCGCCCGTGTCCGGGTCCAGGCCGTAATTCTGCTGAAAGACGACGATCAGGTAAGGCGCGGTTTCCAGAAAGGGTTTCTGCCAGTCCGTGCCGAAGGGCTCCAGATCCTTCAACCAATCCTGGGAGGCCCGCCCACCATAGAATGCGCGTTCCTCTTCCTCGGCGGCTTCGCGGATCCGGCGTTTCAGCGCCGGGCTCTCCACCACCGCGAAATACCAGGGCTGTTTATTGGCGCCATTGGGGGCAGAGCCGGCACAGCGGATCGCCTCTTCAAGGATCTGCCGCGGCACCGGTGCATCTGAGAAGACGCGAATGGACCGGCGTTTGACCAAATGTTCCCGGAACAAGCGGACCCGCTCCAACCGTGTGGCGTCGGGCCAGTCCGGCAAGTCGTTGAAAGGGCGATGCGCAGGGCTCATGGCGCCGTTATGGACCGGCACGGGCGCCTGCGCCAAGGCGCTTTTGTCTGATACCGTTGCTCGCTTCCTCCAAGGCGGGCATTTTCAACCGACCAATCCCGATCGCGATGGATCGGATCATGCCCTAGCCTTACGCTCATGCGCATTCTGCTCTTGCTGTTTTTCCTGGGTGGACCCTGGCCGGCGGACGCTGACCCGCGTCAAGCGGCCGTGGACGCGATGCTGGCGTCCGCCGCGCCACCATGGCTTGTACTTGTGGCTCACGACGGCGCGCTGCTGATCGACCGAAGCCGCGGCATCGAAGGGGCAATTGCCCTGGGCCGCGCCTCTGCCTTGCTGCCGGTCTTGGCCGCAGACGCGGCCATCGCGGACGGCCTCATGCGCGCGCAAGACCCGGTTGAGCGACATGTCGGGCCGCCGTTCCAGCTCTCCGCCCATGCGTTTGAAACCCTGCGCATCGGCCATCTGATAACCCACAGCGCCGGTTTGGCGCCACCGGGGCCGGCCTTGCTGCAACCAGCCAACATGTTGGACCGGGCCCGTGCCGCGCGGCACGTCGCGCGGCTGCGCGCGCCGGGCCGGGCGCCCTATTTCGATGCCATGGCGATCGGACTGCTCGCGCTTGCGCTCGCCGATAACGCGGGCGAGCGCTATTTGGACGTGCAAGCCCGGCTGCTTGAGCTGCCCGGGGTGCGTGTTGCACACGCTCCCCCAGCGCCCTTTCTTGTTCCGGCCCTGGGTCTGGCGGCCCCACTTGAAACGCTTCGGGCCTTGCTGCTGGGCTTGACCGGCACCTTGCTGCCGGCAGAGGGGCGCACCGCCATTGCCGAGGCGGCACCGGGCTGGAGCCGCGGCTTCGCCAGCCGGCGTCTGGCGGGACGGGCGGTGCTGGAACTCACCGATGCCGGGCAGCAGCTTGGCCTTTGGGTGCTGCCGAAAACCAACACCGCCATCCTCATCAAAGCGCCGACACGATTGCGCGCGGCTCTGTCTGCGGCGCTCACCGCCCTCAGCGCTCCCGCCACGCCCGCTGATCCACCCGCGGCACAGACCCGAGCGGCCGATCTTTATGTGCCGGTCGATCTGGCCACGCCGTCTTTGCGCTATGCGATGCAGGTTCGGCCGGCCTCGGCCCGGCGCATTGCTGCGGAGCCTGACGGTGTGCGACTGGGCCAAACCTTGTTGCCGCGCCGAGCCGACGGCAGCGTGGCGATGCCAAGCGGCGGTCGGATCGTGTTCGGCGAAGGCCGCGCGTCTGCCTATGTGCAGTTGGGCGAGCGGCTTTATGTCTCCGTCGGCTTGCTCGGCCTGCCGGCCTTGGTGACCAAGCCGGTGCTCCCCGCGCTGATTCTGGTGGCCAGCGGTTTGGTCTATGCATGGCGGCCGGCAGGCGCAGTGTGGCGCTCCCTGGCGCGCTTTTGCGGGCTGGGATTGGCGCTTTATGCCTTTGGTGTGGCTGCGGAATTGCGTTTTTGGTCCAGCGTCTGGCTGGAGCAGGGCCGGGGCTGGCTGGTGGTCGGCTGGCGGCTTGCCTTCACTCTGGGCCTGGTGCTGCTGGCCGGTGTGCCGATCTTGGCGGTGCGCCTGGCGCGGTTCGGACCATGGCCGAGCGGCCCGCTTTATCCCTTGGCGGCCTTGCATTTGACGGCGTTGACCGCTGGTGCCCTTTACCTGGTTTTGATGGCCTTTGTTTGGGGGTTCGCCGGAGAAATCTGGCCTTAGAAGCCGCTTCGCCCCATAGAGCAAAGGTGCGCGCTGCCTCGAAGGCTTGCCTCTTCATCCGATCAGGCGCGATCGCGCGGGGTCGGAGGATGCCCTCGCGGCGATCAGCCCCGGGGCTGGAACGCGACCGTGCGCGCCCACGTTTGCCCCAGCATCCAATTCGTTCTTCGACAAGAGCATCGCTATGCCCGCTAACTCCAAGTCCGAGCGTCCCCCCACCGCCGATCGCTTGCGCGCGGATATCGACGCCGGTCGGACCGGCGACAAGGTGGCTTGGCCCGATCCGGCGACGGTTCCGCTGGGCACCGATGCCGAGGCCGGCGGGGCTGCGCCGGAAGCATCAGATCTTGCCCGCTCCCGGCAACAGGAGCAGCAGAGCGGCCATCTGGACGATCCCCCCGGACTGGGTGCTGACCGAGCGCAGCGCTGGCGCGCGCTGGCCCTGGGCGCTGCCGCACTCGTCGCCATCATCTTCCTGGCCTCGCTCCTGATCGGCGCATAATCGCCGTTAAACGGAAGGGAAGACCTCCCCTGGGTGGCTGAGCTGTCAGCACCACCCGTCCAGACCATCTGGGATGGCACTTGACGTTTACGTAAAGGTCATGTATCTGTTGGGAGATGTCAGCGTGAGCGCATGGCCCGATCTTGGCTGCTGGCAGCCGCATCAGATCGCGAAGCCGATCCGGTTTGGTCGGCGCCATGCTCGACAATGAGCCTGAGAGGGGTCTTTCAGGCCAGATTGGATCCGGACCGGGTCCAGCCTGATCTTTCCAGGCACAAGAGAGAAAAGTGCCCCTTATGGCTGTTACCGCTTCTGGCATCTACACCATCGCCGATCTGGCCCGGGAATTCGGCGTCACCCATCGCACCATCCGCTTTTATGAGGATCAGGGCCTGATCAGCCCGGAGCGTCAGGGCACGCGCAGACTGTATAGCCGGGCTGACCGGGCGCGCCTGGCCTGGATCCTGCGCGCCAAGCGCGTCGGATTCTCCATCGCCGAGATTTCCGAGATGCTCGACCTATATCATCTGGGTGACGGGCGCTTGGCCCAGCGCCAGGTGACCTTGGCGAAGTGCCAGGAACGGATGGCCGCATTGACTCAGCAGCGTGCCGATATCGACAAGACGCTGAGTGAACTGTCAGCCTTCTGCGATCTGTTGGAGACGCTGATCCAAGACCCCAAGGCCGAGGCGGATGCCCGGCAGACATTCCGCAGCGCCGTGGGCGAGGCCGTCTCGCCCCCGGTGAACACCGAAGCCCCCGCATCCTGACCCGCTGATTTGTAAGAGGATCGATCTTATGCCGACCTATCGTGCGCCTGTGGAGGATATGCGCTTCATCCTGGGCGATGTGCTGCATATCGAACGCTATTCCAACCTGCCGACCTTTGAAGAGGCGACCATGGAAACCGTCTCTGCGATTTTGGAGGAGGCCGGCAAATTCTGCGAGGGCGTGCTGCAGCCCTTGAATCAGATCGGCGATGAGCAAGGGTGCACGCGCCATGCCGACGGCCGCGTGACCACGCCGGACGGCTTTAAGCAGGCCTATGAGCAATATTGCGAGTTGGGCCTGGGCGCCTTGACCCAGGATCCGGACTATGGCGGGCAAGGCATGCCGCATGTGCTGGGCTTTGCGCTGGAGGAGATGATCATCGCCGCCAACCTGGCCTTCGCGATGTATCCGGGGCTGACCTCCGGCGCCATTGCCTGCCTGACCGCCACCGGGTCCGACGAGCAGAAGCGGACCTATCTGCCGAATATGATCACCGGCAAATGGACCGGCACCATGAACCTGACCGAGCCCCATTGCGGCACCGATCTGGGCATGATCCGCACCAAGGCTGAGCCCAATGAGGATGGCAGCTATGCGGTCACCGGCACGAAGATCTTCATCTCCGCCGGCGAACATGACATGAGCGAGAATATCATCCACCTTGTGCTGGCCAAGCTGCCCGGCGCGCCGGATAGCTCCAAGGGCATTTCGCTGTTCGTGGTGCCGAAATTCCTGGTCAATGAGGACGGCTCGGTAGGCGAGCGCAATGGCGTCAGCTGCGGCTCGATCGAGCACAAGATGGGCATTCACGGCAATTCCACCTGCGTGATGAACTATGACGGCGCCAGGGGCTGGCTGGTCGGTGAGCCGAACAACGGCCTGAAGGCCATGTTCATCATGATGAATGCCGCGCGCCTGGGTGTCGGCCTGCAAGGCCTGGGCGTCTCTGAGGTCGCCTACCAGAATGCCGCGGACTATGCCCGCGACCGCATCCAGGGCCGCGCGCTGACCGGGCCGAAAAATCCCGACGCCAAGGCCGATCCGATCATCGTGCACCCCGATGTGCGGCGCATGCTGATGGAAGGCCGGGCGTTCAATCAGGGCGCGCGCGCCCTGGCGCTGTGGGCGGGCCTTCTGGTTGACCTCAGCCACAAGGCCGCCACCGAGGAAGAGCGCCAGGAAGCCGATGATCTGATCGGCCTGCTGACACCGGTGATCAAGGGCGTGTTCACCGACCTGGGCTATCAAACCGCGACCAATGCCCAGCAGGTTCTGGGCGGCCACGGCTATATCCGCGAATGGGGCATGGAGCAGTTCGTGCGCGATGCCCGCATCGCCATGATCTATGAGGGCACCAACGGCATTCAGGCGCTGGACCTGGTCGGCCGCAAGCTGGCGCGCAATGGCGGCCGGGCGGTGCGCGCTTATTTCAAGACCATGGACGAGTTCTTCGCCCAGCATGCCGACGATCAGGCCATGGCGGAGTTCATCGGCCCGCTGAAGGCCTCCTTTGGTCATCTTCAGAAGGCGACCATGTGGCTGATGCAAAATGCCATGCAGAACCCGGACAATGCGGGGGCTGCGGCCACCGCCTATATGCATCTGATGGGCCTGGTGGCGCTGGGCCATATGTGGGCGCAGATGGCCCATGTGGCGCAGACCAAGCTGGCCGAGGGCACGGACAATCCGGACTTCTTCGAGACCAAGCTGGCCACAGCGCGCTTCTTCGTGAAGCGCATGCTGCCGGACACCGGCGCATTGCTGGCCAAGGTGGAAGCCGGGGCCGAGCCGATGATGGCGATGGCGGCAGAGGCGTTTTAAGGCGATCGTGACGCCCGCCTGCCCCATCTGCTGGGGTGTTGGGCGAAGCGATCGCGGCCAAGGCTGAACGTCTCCTTGTCCCGGCGGCGTTCAGCAAGACCCTGTCGCCGCTGGTCACAGGCGTGTCAACACCGCCTCGGTAAAGGCCCGGGTGCCCGCCTCGCCGCCGAGGTCGGCCGGGCGTGGCCCGGCGGCCAGGGTTTCAGCCAGCGCGCGATCAAGCGCATCTGCTGCGCTGGCGTGTTCCAGCCCGTGGCGCAGCAAGAGGGCCGCTGAGGCGATGGCGCCGGCCGGGTTGGCCTTGTCCTGCCCGGCGATGTCCGGGGCGGAGCCGTGGATCGGTTCGAACAGGCCCGGGCCGGCGCTGCCGAGGCTGGCCGACCCGAGCAGACCGATGGAGCCGGCGATCACCGAGGCCTCATCGCTCAAGATGTCGCCGAACAGATTCTCCGTCAGGATCACGTCAAAGCGCTTGGGATCGGTGATCAACAGCATGGCAGCTGCGTCGACATACAGATGCTCCACACTCAACTCCGGATAGTCCAGCGCCACGGCGGACACAACTCGCCGCCACAGCTTTGAGGTGGCCAGCACATTGGCCTTGTCGACGCTGGCCAATCGACCGCTGCGGCCGCGCGCGGCCTGGAAGGCCAGGCGGGCAATGCGTTCAACCTCCATGCGGCTATAGGCACAGCCGTCGAACGCGTCGCTGTCCTCCAGCCGCTTTTCCCCGAAATACAGCCCGCCGGTCAGCTCGCGCACGATCAGAATATCCGCACCCGCCACGCGATCGCTTTTCAGCGGCGAGAACGCCTCCAGCCCCGGCTGCACCGCGACCGGCCGCAGATTGGCGAACAGGCCCAAGGCCTTGCGCAGGCCCAGAAGGCCCTGTTCGGGCCGCGCGGGGGCGTCATCCCATTTCGGTCCGCCCACCGCGCCCAGAAACACCGCGTGGGCGCGGCGGCATGCGGACACGCAGGTGTCGGGCAGGGGCGTGCCGCATGCGTCGATGCCGGCGCCGCCGAAAGGATGGTGTTCAAAGCGCAGTGACAAGCCATATCGTTGGGCCACCGCTTCCAGGCAGGCTTGGGCGGCGGCGGTGACCTCCGGGCCGATGCCGTCGCCGGGCAGCAACACGATGCTTGCGGTCATGCCGCGTGTTCTGCCTCATATCGGTCGATCGCCTCGGCGCGGGCCAGGATATAGCCGAGCGGGTCGACCCCGTCCATCAGGCAGCGGCGCGCGAACGGATCCATAGTGAAGCGTGCCTCTCCTTCGTGCCAGCGCAGGCTGAGCGCATCCAGGTCGATGACCGCTTGGGTCTTGGGCCCGGCCGCCATCAGCGCCGCCACCGCGGCTGCGTCGATTTCGGCCACGATCAGGCCGTTCTTCAGCGCATTGCTCTTGAAGATGTCCGCAGCCTTGGCGGTGACCACGGCGCGGAAGCCCAGATCCTTCAGCGCCCAAGGGGCATGCTCGCGCGAGGAGCCGCAGCCGAAATTCTCGCCGGCCACCAGGATCGCGTGCTCAGCGATCGGCAGACGGTTGAGACTATGGTCGGTCGGCCTGCCCTGCGCGTCGAAGCGCCAGTCGTGAAAGCAGGCCTTGGCCAGCCCGCCGCGCTCGGTCACGGTCAGAAATCGCGCCGGCACAATCTGGTCGGTGTCGATATTGGGTCGGTCGATCGGCAGGATGTTCGAGGTTAAGCGGGTGATCGGCTCAGGCGGCACCGGACAGCTCCTGGAATTGGCGGGGATCGGTGATGCGGCCAGCCACGGCGGCGGCAGCGGCGGTGGCTGGGCTCGCCAGGATGGTGCGCACGCCGGGGCCCTGGCGGCCGGCGAAATTGCGGTTGGAGGTGGACACGATCAGATCGCCGGGCCGGCCCTTATCACCGTTCATGGCCAAGCACATCGAGCAACCAGGCTCGCGCCATTCCGCGCCGGCCGCCTGGAACACCTGGTCAAGCCCTTCGTCTTCGGCCGCCTGCTTGACCGCCTTGGAGCCGGGCACGATCAGCACGCGCACGCCTTCAGCCACCCGGCGGCCCTGAAAAATGCCGGCCGCGGCGCGCAGGTCGGACAAGCGGCCATTGGTGCACGAGCCGATGAACACGCCGTCGATCGGGCGGCCGAGCAGCGCATCGCCGGCGGCAAAGCCCATATAGTCAAGCGCCTGGCGGGCGTCGGCATTGGTCGGATCCGGCACCCGGCCGGTGATCGCGATGCCGGTGTCCGTCGCCGCACCCCAGGTGACGGTGGGGCCGACCGCGGCGGCGTCGATCTCGACCTCGGTGTCGAATGCCGCGCCGGAATCGGACGCCAGCGCCAGCCATCCTTGTGCCGCCTGATCGAACGCCGGTCCGTGCGGCACGTAACGGCGGCCGCGCAGCCAGTCGACCGTCACCCGGTCCGGCGCGATCAGGCCGGCGCGCGCGCCTGCTTCGATCGACATGTTGCAGATGGTCATACGCGCCTCCATCGGCAGCGCCGTAATCGCCGGGCCGGCATATTCGATGGCATGGCCGGTGCCGCCGGCAGCCCCGATCTTCGCGATGATCGCCAGGATCAAATCTTTCGGCTCGACACCGGCGCCCAGCTGGCCGGACACGGTGATGCGCATTGTCTTGGGCTTGGTCTGCAGCAGGCACTGGCTGGCCAGCACATGGCCCACCTCGGTCGTGCCGATGCCAAAGGCCAGCGCGCCGAACGCGCCATGGGTCGCGGTGTGGCTGTCGCCGCAGACGATGGTCATGCCCGGCTGGGTCAGCCCCAGTTCCGGCCCGATCACATGGACGATTCCTTGATCGGGACTGTCCAACCCGGCCAATTCGATGCCGTGGCGCGCGCAATTGGCCTCCAGCGCGTTCACCTGGTTCTGCTGTGCGGTGGTCTCATAAACCGGCCCGGCCCCCGGCGCCCGCGGTGTGGTCGGGGTGGCATGATCCATGGTGGCGAAGGTCTTGTCCGGCCGGCGCACCGCTAGGCCGCGCTCGGCCAGCATCTGGAAGGCCTGCGGGCTGGTCACCTCATGGATCAGATGCCGGTCGATATAGAGCAGATCCGGCGCGCCGGCCTGGCCTTTCTCGACGACATGCGCGTCCCAGAGTTTGTCAACGATCGTGCGCGGCTCAGACGGCGATGGCATGGGGTCGCTCCGGCATGGCGTGTGGCTGGACCGGCTGCAGCCAACCCCAATCATCGCGGCTGCTGCCGTCGAACAGGCCGAAGAAGCGATCCTGCAGCAGCTTGGTCACCGGGCCCGGCCCCGCCGCCCGTGTCGGCCGCCCGTCCACCGAGCGGATCGGCGTGATTTCCGCGGCCGTACCGGTGAAGAACAGCTCATCTGCCAGGTACAGCAGCTCGCGCGGCAGGGCATGCTCGATCACCTCCAGCCCCTCGCGCTGGGCCAGCTTGATCACGCTGTCGCGGGTGATGCCCTGCAGAATGGAGGAGCCGGCCGGCGGTGTCATCAGCCGACCATCCTTGACGATGAACAGATTCTCCCCGGCACCCTCGGACAGGCGGCCGTCCACGCCCAGCGCGATGCCTTCGGCAAAGCCGCGTGTCTTGGCTTCCTTCGACACCAGATAGCCGGACAGATAATTGCCGCCCGCCTTGGCGCCGGCCGGGATGGTGTTCGGCGCCACCCGCGTCCAGGACGACACGCACACGTCCACGCCGTGCAGCCGGCCCGCCTCGCCCAGATAGGCGCCCCAGGGGAAGGCGGCGATGTAGATCTCAATCGGCGTGTCGGCGGAGGGCACCACGCCGATGGATCCATAACCGGTGAAGGCGATCGGCCGCAGATAAGCGCTGGACAAGCCATTCTCGCGCACCAGCCGGTTGCACGCTTCCACCAGCGTGTCCTCATCGAACGGCAGGGCAATGCCGTAGATGCGTGCGCTGTCGTGCAGCCGGGCGATATGCTCGCGCAGGCGAAAGCCGCACGGGCCACGATGGGTGTCATAGACCCGAATGCCCTCAAACAGAGAGGTGCCGTAATGCAGCGCATGGGTCAGCACATGCACGGTGGCGTCGGCCCATCGGATCATCTCGCCGTTGCGCCAGATATAGTCAGTGGCTTGAATACTCATCTCAGTGTCTCCGAAGGATCAGGCGGCGGCGGCCGCGCGGTTGTCGGCAGCCGCGCGCCGTCGGCGCACGGTCCGGGCATTGTTGAGCGCGTCGATATAGGCGCTGACACAGGCGGGCACGACGTCGCGAGCGCGCGCCCGGCCGGTATAGAAGGCGCCCTCGACATCGACGGTGATCTGCACGGACACGTCGGCGCCTTGACCGTCGGCGGCAGGCTGGTCGGGCTCGGCGGCGAAATAATGCAGGTCCAGCGCCTCAACCCGCGCCTCCAGCTCCAGGATCTGGCTGACCGCCCGGAACGCGGCGTCCAGCGCCCCGGGGGCCGCGGCCAGGTCGCAGATGCGGCCGCGCTCGGTATGGTCCAGCTCCACCCGGGCCACGGGTTGCGAGGCTGCATGCAGTGCGGAGCGGATCTCCAGCCGCGCCAGGTTCCACAGATTGGCGGGGATGCCGTCGTCCAGCGCGGTGAGGATCGCTTCAAGCGCGCCGTCGTCGATGATGCGGCCATCATCGGCCTCCGCCTTCAGGCGCTGAAAGGCGATGCCCAGCTGGTCCTCGCTGAGCTGAAAGCCCAGATCGGCGGCGCGGGCGGCAAGCGCATGGCGACCGGAATGCTTGCCCAGGATCAGCGCGCTGCCGTCCCGGCCGATATCCTCCGGCGTCATGATTTCGTAGGTGGCCCGATTGGCCAGCACGCCGTGCTGATGGATGCCCGCCTCATGGGCGAAGGCATTGGCGCCGACCACCGGCTTGTTGCGCGCCACGCCGATATTGGTGAGCTTGGACAGCGTGCGCGTGGCCGCCATGATCTGGCGGGTCTCGATGTTTGTTTCCAGGCCGAAATGATCGGCGCGGGTCTTCAGCGCCATCACCGCATCCTCCAGCGCGCAATTGCCCGCGCGTTCGCCGATGCCATTGACGGTGCATTCGATCTGGGCGGCCCCGGCGCGGGCCGCGGCCAGCGAATTGGCCACCGCCATGCCCAAATCATTATGGCAATGCGCGGAGAAGATGGCGTCGGCGGGCCGGTCGACCTGCGCGATCAGCTGGCTGAACAGATCGTGGATCTCGTCCGGGGTGGTATAGCCCACCGTGTCCGGCACATTGAGGATGCGCGCGCCGGCGGCCGCGGCAGTCGACAGCGCCTCGACCAGAAAATCCCGTTCCGTGCGGATGGCGTCCTCGGCGGAGAATTCCACCTCGTCGAACAGTTCGCGGGCGCGTGCGACCTCCTGGCCGATGCGCGCCAGCACCTCTGACCGGCTCAGGTGCAGCTTGGCCTCGCGGTGCAGCGGGCTGGTGCCCAGAAAGATGTGGATGCGCCGGCGTCGGGCGGGTTTCAGCGCCTGGAAGGCGGCCAGAATGTCGCCTTTGGCCGCGCGCGACAAAGAGCAGATGACCGGCCCCTCGATCTCTTGGGCGATCCGTTCGATGGCGGCGGCATCGCCGGGGGAGGCGGCGGCAAAGCCCGCTTCGATCACATCGACGCGCAAGGCCGCCAAGGCGCGCGCCATGCGCAGCTTGGCCTCGCCGGTCATGGAATAGCCCGGTGCCTGCTCCCCGTCCCGCAAGGTGGTGTCAAAGATGGCGATGCGTCGGGTCATGCCGCCGCCTCGACCGGTTTGGCGACGGGAGCGACGCCTTGGACCCCATGCACCCGCTCAATCTGGGCGGTCAGCACCTCCAGGCGTCGGTCGGCATCGCGCGGCTGAATGTCCAGATGCAGGCGCGAGGGGGCATCGCTTTGGCCGCGGTCCATCTGCAGGCCAAGCACGCAGAAACCGCGCCGCTCGATCAGGCCCAAGAGCCGGACCAGCGCACCATCGCCCAAAGCAAAATCGATCACCAACTGTTCGGTCATGTCACGCCTCCATCATCTCGGCATTGGACTTGCCCGGCGGCACCAGCGGCCAGACATTTTCGCGGGGGTCGATGCGCACATGCATCAAGATGGGCCCGGTTGCGGCCAGCAGTCGGGCAATCGCGGCGGGCTGATCGGCGCGCCGGTCCAGCGTGAAGGCCTCGATGCCGAAGGCCCGCGCCAGCTCCGCGAAATCCGGATTGTCGTACAGATCCACTTCAGAAAAGTTTCCATCGTAGAACAGTTCCTGCCACTGACGCACCAGGCCCAGCTGGGAATTGTCCAACAGCACGATCTTCAGGGGCAGGCGATAGCGCCGCAGCGTCGCCAGTTCCTGGATGTTCATCATAATCGAGCCGTCGCCGGTGACGGTGACCACGCAGGCATCCGGCTCCGCCTTCAAGGCGCCGATGCCGGCGGGAATGCCATAGCCCATGGCGCCCAGACCCGCGCTGGTCAGATGCGCCTGTGGCCGGGCAAAGCGGCAATGCTGGGCCACCCACATCTGATGCTGGCCGACATCGCAGGTGGCGATGAAGCGATCCCCGGCGGCCTCGGAGATCTGCTTCAACAGGGCCGGGGCAAAAATACCGCCGCCGGGTGCGTCATACCGGGCGGCGTGGGTTTGGGCGTTGGCATGGCAGCTGGCGCGCCAAGCCTCGATCTGCGGCGGGCGCGGCGTCAAGGCGGTCAGACAGCGGCCGATATCGCCGGCCAAGGCCACATCGGCCCGGCGCAGCTTGGAGATTTCCGCGCGGTCGCCGTCCAGATGGATCACCCGGGCGTTCGGGGCAAAGCCGTCCAGCCGGCCGGTCGCCCGATCGTCGAAGCGCGCACCGATGCAGATCAGCAGATCGCTGTCCTGGACCGCCTGATTGGCCGCGCGGCTGCCATGCATGCCCAACATGCCCAGAAAGTCCGGCCAGTCGGTCGGCAGGGCGCCCAGGCCCTTCAAGGTTGCCACCGCCGGGATGCGGGTGTGCGCGGCAAAGGCGCGGAGCGGCTGTTCCGCCCCGGCAATCGCCACGCCGCCGCCGATATAGAGGATCGGGCGCTCCGACGCCTCGATCAGCGCGCGCGCCGCGGCGATGTCCTCAGCCCCGCCGCAGGGCAATTGCGCGGGCACCATGGCGCGTGCCGGGGCCGTCATGGGTCCCTGCGCCTGCAGCACATCCTTCGGCAGGTCGATCAGCACCGGACCCGGGCGGCCGGAGATCGCCAATTCGAAGGCCTCGGCCACCACCGCCTCGATCTCCTCAGCCCGGCGCACCACGAACCCGTGCTTCACGATCGGCAGGGTGATGCCGAAAATATCGGTTTCCTGAAACGCGTCGGTGCCCATCAGCGTGGTCGGCACCTGGCCGGTGATCGCCACCATCGGCACGGAGTCCATATGCGCGTTGGCAATCCCGGTGACCAGATTGGTCGCCCCGGGCCCGGAGGTGGCCAGGCACACGCCGACCCGGCCGGTAACCCGCGCATAGGCGTCCGCGGCGAAGGCGGCAGCTTGTTCGTGGCGCACCAGAATATGCGTCAGCGCGGAGGCCGGCAGGGCATCGTAAACCGGCATGATCGCCCCGCCAGGATAGCCGAACACATGGGTGACGCCCTGCGCCTCCAAGGCGGCGACCAGGCGGCTGGCACCGGTGATCGGGCGGCGCTCCGGGGCAGCGGCGGTGGCGGTGGCGGCAAGGCTGGCCATGGCGAAGCTCCTTATTCGGCCGCTTGGGCAGCCGGTTTCGGCTGCGCCAGCCAGGCCATGCGCGATCGCAAGGACTGCCCGGTGGTTTCGATGGGATGGCTGAGCTTGGCGTCCAGCTTGGCCTGATAGTCGCGCTTGCCGCCCTCATTCTCGGCGATCCAGGCCTCGGCAAAGCGGCCCGAGCGGATCTGCTCCAGGATCTCGGCCATGCGCGCGCGGGTTTCCTGGTTGATCACCTTGCCGCCCGCGGTCAGGTCGCCGTAGGTGGCGGTCTCGGAGATGAATTGGTGCATGCGCGCAAAGCCGCCCTCGTAGAGCAGATCAACGATCAGCTTCAACTCGTGCAGGCATTCAAAATAGGCGATTTCCGGGGCGTAGCCAGCCTCGGTCAGGGTTTCGAAGCCAGCCTTCACCAGTTCCGTCGCCCCGCCGCACAAGATCGCCTGTTCGCCGAACAGATCGGTCTCGGTCTCTTCTGCGAAGTTGGTTTCAATGGCCCCGGCGCGGGTGCCGCCCAGGCCGAAGGCATAGGCCAGCGCGCGCGCCTGCGCCTTGCCGGTGGCGTCTTGGTGGGTGGCGATCAGGCAGGGCACCCCGCGGCCGATCTCAAATTCCCGGCGCACCAGATCGCCCGGTCCCTTCGGCGCCACCAGGATCGTGTCGATCTGAGACGGCGGGGCGATCTGGCCGAAATGGATGGAGAAGCCATGGGCCAGCAACAGCGCATCGCCCGGCGCCAGATGGGGCGCGATGGCGTCTTCGAAGATCGCCTTGTGGCTCATATCAGGGGTCAGCAGGGCGATCAGCCGCGCGGCCTGAGCGGCCTCGGCGATCCCGATCGGCTGAAATTCGTCGGCCCGGGCGCGGGTCTCGGAGCTGCCGCCGGGCCGGGCGCCGATGATCACCTCAAAGCCACTGTCGCGCAAATTGCGCGCATGCGCGCGGCCCTGGCTGCCATAGCCGATAATCGCGATGGGCCCGTCAATGCTGCTGCGGTCGGCATCCTGGTCGCTGAAAATTCGTGTCATGCTTTCGGTCCTTCGTGTCGCTTTTGGTCAAAGAAAAACCCCGCTCCCTGGTGGGGAGCGGGGCTTGCTGTCTGGTCTTGGTCGTGACCGTCAGGCAGGCGCTGCCGCTCCCCCATGGCGGGGGACCAGAAGGACGACGACGACAAGAAGCAGGGCCGGCAGCGGGAGCCGTTCCTTGCTCAACAATGTCGTCAGCCCTGCCAGCATGACGTGTCCATCCCAATGTAGCCGACGCCGAACCGCGCCAACCGGTGAATCCGTTCGCCTGACTGCGCAATAAACGCAAAGCCAATGGCGTCGTTACGGTGGAAACTTAGCGGCTAGGCTGCTGCGGCGCAACCAAAAATCGTCGACGGTTTTGAGAAAGTTTCGTGACACGCGTTGAAATCAGTCATCCGCGGCGATGTGGCTTGCCGCCAGCTGCGCCAGCGCCTGTGTCTGCGCGGGCGCGTCCATGACCGACTCCAGCTTGCCGTCGCTGCGCAGGCCGACCAGCCCATGCACCAACGCCCAGGCGGCCAGAGCGGTGTCTTTGCTGCCCGCAGCACGGTGAAGCCGGGCAAAGGCTTCGGCTGCGGCCGCGGCCAGGGCGGGATCCTCGATCCGATCCTGGCCGGTGCGGAACATCAACCGATACAGGCCCGGATGTGCGGCGCCAAAGCCCAGATAGGCCCGCGCCAAGGCCGCCAGCCGGTCTCGGCGGGATGCCCCAGTTTCCGCGGTTTCCGCGTCCAGGGCAGCGGTCAGGGTGTCAAATCCGCGCGTTGCCAGGGCCGTCAGCAGGGCCTGTTTGGTGGGAAAATGCGCAAGCGGGGCGGTTGCACTCACTCCCAGGGCCTGCGCCAGCCCGCGCACGCTGGGATTCCGTTCCGGCTCGGCCTGCAGCGCTGCCTCCGCCGCGCGCAGCAGCGCCGCGCGCAGATCGCCATGGTGATAGGGGCGCGATCTGTCGCCGGATCTGTCGCTGGATATGGGAGGCATGCCGATTTCCCGCCGCTCTTGAAGGGCCTTTCCCAAGGCCTTCAAGATAGACCCATCGGGCCCGGATCGGCAAAGAGACCTCGGACCCCGGGGCGGCGGGACAGACGGGGCGGCGGGACAGACGGGGCGGCTCACCAGGACCGCCGGATCCTGCTTACCGGCACTGCGCCTTGCCCTGTTCCACGGCATATTTGGTGCGGCCGATGCTCCAGCGGCCTTGACGGATGGCGTTGAGATAGAAGCTTTGCTGACTGCCGTCGGGATTGGTCAGCATGAGCATCTGGCCTTGCGGGCTGTTTTGCACCTGCCAGCGGCCGGCGCTTCTGGCGGTGTGCGCCATACCCGCCCAACTGTCGTTCATCTGATACTCCGAATTATAGTCGCCACCGACCGACAGCGAGCCTTCGGAGGAGCGGTGGAAGACATTGTTCGGGCACAGATGGATATAGCCGGACGACCCGCCGGTGGCGCCGGAGAAGATGCTCGGCGAATAGACCCAAAAGATGCGCAGGCCGGCGAGACCGCCGCCTCCGCCACCGCCTGGTGCCTGCTGCGGCGCGGCCTGCGGCTGGCGTTGCGGCTGTGGTGCTGTTTGCCCCGGCGGCATTGGCTGGCCGTTGGGCAGGCGCGGCGGTCCGCCATAGACATTGGCCACCGGCGGCTCGCCGACACGCCCGAAATTGCCGATCTGGTCGATATAATAGGCGCCCGGCGGCAGACCATACCATTGCAGCATCTGCTGGGTCTGCGGATCGACCGGCTGGCCGTTGACGGTGTAGGCCGGACCTTGCGCCGCCGCCGGCACGGCCAGCGCCAACAGGCTCCACATCAGCAGCAGGCGGATCATGGCGCGTCTCCTTCGGCAATATCAAAAACAGGTCTGAGCCTGTCATAACACTGTGGCAGATTATTGAATATGTCTCCGTTTTTGGTCAGCCCGCATCGACCGCGGCCAGGGCGGCAATGTTCAGCAGGCCGCGGGCGGTGACGCTCGGGGTTACGATATGCGCGGGCTTGGCGGTGCCCAGCAGCATTGGGCCGATCGGCAGCGCATTGCCGAGCACCTTCAACAACTCGTAGGCGATATTGGCGGCGTCCAGATTGGGCATGACCAGCAGATTGGCCGAGCCGGTTAGGCGCGAATTGGGAAAGATGCGCGCCCGAATGCTCTCGTCGATGGCGGCGTCTCCGTGCATTTCGCCCTCCACCTCCAGATCGGGATAGCGCTGCCGTAGCAGGGCCAAAGCCTGGCGCATCTTTTGAGCACTGGCAGAGGCTGAGGTGCCGAAGCTGGAATGGCTGAGCAGGGCTGCCTTAGGCTCAAGACCGAAATCCCGCACTTTCAGGGCCGCCAGCCGGGCCGTGGCGGCAATATTCTCAGCGCTCGGGTCCTCGCTGATGAACGTGTCCGTCAAAAAGAAGGTGCCCTGGTCCATCACCAGCACCGACAGGGCGGACGGTTCGGCCACGCCGTCGGCCAGGCCGAGCACATCGACCACATGGCGCAAGTGGAAATCATACCGGCCGTAACTGCCGCAAACCATCGCATCGGCGTCGCCAAGCGCCACAGCCAAGGCACCGATCGCGGTGGTATTGGTGCGCACGATGGTCTTGGCGGTATCGGGCGTCACCCCCTTGCGCTGCATGACATCATGATAGGTGCGCCAATAGCGGTCGTAGCGCTCATCCTTCTCTGGATTGACAATTGCCAGATCCGCCGCCTTCACCCGCAACGCAAGAATTTTCAGCCGCCGTTCGATCACCGAGGGCCGGCCGACCAGCACGGGAATCCCGATTTTATGGTCCAGCATGGCTTGCGCGGCCCGCAACACCCGCTCGTCCTCGCCCTCCGCGAAAATGACCCGGCGCTGGTCGCCCCGGGCCTTTTCAAACACCGGCTGCATCAGATTGCCGGAGCGGAAGACATAGGTTGCCAGCTTCTGGCGATAGGCCTCGAAATCGGCGATCGGCCGTGACGCCACGCCTGTGTCCATGGCGGCCTGGGCCACGGCGGCGGACACCTCGATGATCAGCCGCGGGTCGAACGGCTTGGGCAGAATGTAGGACCGGCCGAATTCCAGCGCCTCACTGGGATAGGCCTTGGCGACCATTTCCGGCACTTCTTCCTCGGCCAGGCCGGCGATGGCGCGAGCCGCGGCCGCCTTCATCTCCTCATTGATCGTGGTGGCACCGCAATCGATCGCGCCGCGGAAGATGAACGGAAAGCACAGCACATTGTTGACCTGGTTGGGAAAGTCCGAGCGGCCGGTGGCAATGATCGCGTCGGGGCGCACCTGGCGCGCCAGATCCGGCATGATCTCGGGCTCAGGATTGGCCATGGCCAGCAGGATCGGATCGCGCGCCATCGCCTCGACCATCTGCGGCTTCAACGCCTTCGGCGCGGACAGGCCCAGAAACACATCCGCCCCGGCGATCACGTCGCTCAGCGTGCGCTTGTCCGTGTCGCGCGCGTAGCGGGACTTGTAGGGGTTCATATCGTCCTGACGGCCTTGGTAGACCACGCCTTGGATATCCACCAGGAACACATGCTCGCGCTTCAAGCCGAGGAGGCACAGCATGTCCAGGCAGGCCAGCGAGGCCGCGCCACCGCCGGTGGACACCAGCTGCACCGCCTCGATCTCCTTGCCGACCAGCTTCAAGGCGTTCAGCACCGCGGCGGCGGCGACGATGGCGGTGCCGTGCTGATCATCGTGAAACACCGGAATGCGCATGCGCTCGCGCAGCGCCTTTTCGATGACAAAGCAGTCCGGCGCCTTGATATCCTCCAGATTGATCGCTCCGAAGCTGGGCTCCAAGGCGGCGACGACATCGCAGAACTTGTCCGGATCGGTCTCGTCCACCTCGATATCGACGCAGTCGAGGCGGGCGAATTTCTTGAACAGAACCGCCTTGCCCTCCATCACCGGCTTGGACGCCAAGGCGCCGATCTGGCCCAGGCCCAACACCGCGGTGCCGTTGGAGATCACCGCCACCAGATTGCCGCGCGCGGTGACATCGCGGGCGGCTTGCGGGTCCTCCTGGATCAGTTTGCAGGCCGCCGCCACCCCTGGGGAATAGGCCAGCGATAGATCCCGCTGGGTCGCCATCGGCTTGGTTGCCACCATGGCCCATTTGCCCGGCGGCTCGGCGCGGTGATAGCGAAGCGCGCTCTGATACAGCGATTGTTCGTCCTCAGCCATGGCGACCGTCCTTTCCTATGCGGCGGGTCAGGCTCTGCATAGCGGGCCGCCGCGCCAAGGCCTAGGGGCCCGATGCTGGCCAGGGTGGCCCCGGTGCGCTATCCTGTGCCGCCAGACCAGCAGGGAGGACCGCCATGGCAGCCACGCGCTTTCGGCTGAACGGCCGATCGGTTGAAACCGAAGAGCCGCCTGGAACGCCGCTCTTGTGGGTGGTGCGGGATCGCTTCGGTTTGACCGGAACCAAGTTCGGCTGCGGTATCGGTCAGTGCGGCGCCTGCACCGTCCATGTCGACGGCTATGCCATGCGCGCCTGCGTCACCCCGATCGGCACGGTCGCAGACAAAGACATCACCACCATCGAGGGCTTGAGCGAGACCGGCGCGTATCCGTTGCAGAAGGCCTGGATCGCCCATCAGGTGCCGCAGTGCGGCTACTGCCAGTCCGGCCAGATCATGGCAGCGGCGAGCCTTCTGGCGGACACGCCGGATCCGACCGAGGACCAAATCACCGAGGCGCTGACCGGCAATCTGTGCCGCTGCATGGCCTATCCACGGATCAGGCGCGCGGTGCTGGCGGCAGCGGCGGAACTGCGCGGGGAGACGAGCGATGCCTGAACGGACGCGAAACAGTCTCAGCCGCCGGGGATTTCTCGCCGCCAGTGCCGGCGCCGGACTGACCATGGCCTTCGCCGCGCCGGAGATCCTCGCCCGCGGTGCCCGCGCCGCGGTCAAGGACAAGCTGTTCGATCCCGCGGTCTGGTTTGTGATGGATCAAGACGGCTGGGTCACCGTGAACATCGCCAAGGCGGAGATGGGCCAGCATGTCGGCACCGCCTTGGCGCGCATCCTGGTCGATGAATTGGAGGCGGACTGGTCGATGGTGCGCCTGGCGCATGTCGATAGTGATCCGAAATGGGGCTATATGGTCACCGGCGGCAGCTGGTCGGTCCATACCAGCTTTGAGCAGATGAGCCGGGCCGGGGCGGCAGGCCGGCTGATCCTGACGGCCGCGGCCGCGGACCTGATGGATGTCGATCCAGCCGACTGCCGCGCGCGCAACGGCCGCGTCGAGGCCGGTGACCGGTCCATGAGCTATGCCGAGATCGTTCGGACCGGCCAGGTCGACCGCAGCTTTTCCGCCGAAGAGTTGGAGGCTCTGCCGATCAAGACGGCGGCGCAGCGGCGGCTGATCGGCCAGCCGATCAAGGCGCTGGACGTCCCGGCGAAAACCCGTGGCGAGGCGACATACGGCATCGATGCGGCAGTTGACGGCATGGTCCATGCCCGGCCGCTGCTGCCGCCGACGCGCTATGGCTCGACTATCCGGTCAATCGATGACGCTGCCGCCAAGGCGATCCCGGGCTATCGCCAGACCATTCAGATCGACGATCCCAGCGGCACCTGCCAGGGCTGGGCTGCGGTGATCGCCGATACAACGGCCGCCGCCTTCGCGGCCGGCAATAAGGTGGTGGTCGACTGGCAGCCCGGCGAGACCGCCGAGGTCAGCGAGGAGGATCTGCTGGCGCACGGCCGCACGCTGCTGCAAGACCGCGCCGGTGGGGCGAAATGGGTTGAGGAGGGCGATGTCGATGGCGCTTTTGACCGCGCCGAGGCCAGCTTGCGCGCCACCTATACCACCAACACCGTCTTGCACATGCCCTTGGAGCCGGTGAACGCGCTGGCGTTGGAACAGGATGGGCATTGGCACCTGCATGGCGGCAATCAATGGCAGTCGCTGATCCTGCCGGTTTTGGCCAAGGCGCTTGAGGTTGAGGAAAGCCGCATCACGCTGCACCAATATTTCTTGGGCGGCGGCTTTGGCCGGCGGCTCTATGGCGACTATTTCGTGCCCACGGCTCTGGCCTCCAAGGCATTGGGCGTGCCGGTGAAGATGGTGTTCACGCGCGAGGATGATGCCCGGTTCGACTGCGTGCGCTCGCCCTCCGTGCAGAACCTCGCCCTGGCGATGGATGGCCAGGGGCGCTTCACCGCGATGGAGCATTATGCGGCGGCAGGGTGGCCGACCTTGGCCATGGCCCAGGGTTTTCTGGCCGAACCCTATGAAGGTGGCGGCCAGGCGGACAGCTTTTCCATCGCCGGGGCGGATCACTGGTATTCCCTGCCAGCACACCGGGTCCGGGCGGTCAACAATGATCTGGCGCAGCAGACCTTCCTGCCCGGCTGGCTGCGCGCGGTGGGCCCTGGCTGGACCACCTGGGCGGTGGAAAGCTTTCTGGACGAGGCGGCGGTGGCGCAGGGCCGAGATGCGGTTGCCTTGCGCCTGGATCTGCTGGACGGGCAGGGCCGCCACGCCGGCAAGGCGCCGGAATCGGTGGGCGGGGCGCGTCGGCTGGCGGCGGTCTTGGAACGCTGTGCCGCCAAGGCCGGCTGGGGCGCGGTCGATCTGCCCGCCGATACCGGGCTGGGCGTGGCCTGTTCCTTCGGGCAAGAACGCACGATGCCGACCTGGACCGCGGTGGTCGCGCGGGTCCGGGTCGACCGGGCGACCGGCACGGTCAAGGTGGAGAAGCTGACCCAGGTGATCGATGCCGGCACCATCGTGCACCCCGATGGCGCCTTGGCGCAGGCCGAGGGCGCCAGCCTATGGGGTGTCAGCCTGGCGCTGCATGAAGCCACCCGGTTCGACCGGGGTCAGGTCGCCGATCGCAATTTCGATACCTATTCGCCGCTCAGAATGGCGGATGTGCCGGAGCTGGACATCGAATTCATCGACAGCACGGAAATGCCCGTGGGCCTGGGCGAGCCGCCCTTGAACGCCGTGGCACCGGCGATCGCCAACGCCATCCACGCCGCCGTGGGCGCGCGCGTGCGCGATCTGCCGATGACGCCGGACCGGGTGAAGGCAGCCCTGAAGGGATAGCGCCGGCGGTCTCAAGCGGCCCTCAGCTGCGCCAGCGCCCAGCCGGCGGCATCGCGCACCACGTCGCTGGCGTCGTCGGTGAGCGTTTCGACCACCGGCTTCAGGTCCGGCTTCCCGCTATTGCCGATGGCGATGCAGACATTGCGGACAAAGCGGTCCCGGCCGATGCGCTTGATCGGCGAACCGGCGAACAACTGGCGAAAGCCGGCCTCGTCGAGGGCGGCCAGATCCGCCAGTTCCGGCGCCTGCAACTCCACTCGGGCATGAAAATGCGCATCCGAGGCGATGCGGGCGAATTTGTTCCAGGGGCACACCGCCAGGCAATCGTCGCAGCCATAGATGCGATTGCCCATGGCCGCGCGGAATTCCTCCGGGATCGGCCCCTTATGCTCAATGGTCAGATAGGACAGGCAGCGCCGGGCATCGAGCTGATAGGGCGCGGGAAAGGCGTCGGTGGGGCAGATGTCCAAACAGCGCCGGCAACTGCCGCAATGATCCGCTTCCCGCGCATCCGGCGGTAGCACCAGGTTGGTGAACAGCGCGCCCAGGAACAGCCAAGAGCCATAGTCGCGGCTGACCAGATTGGTATGCTTGCCCTGCCAACCCAGCCCGGCGGCTTCGGCCAGCGGCTTTTCCATCACCGGGGCGGTGTCGACAAACACCTTCACTTGGGCGGCATAGCTGTCCGCCAGCCACCGGCCCAACTGTTTCAGCCGCTTTTTCAGAACATCATGATAGTCCTTGTTGCGGGCATAGACCGAGATCAGCGCCCGATCCTTGGCCGCCAGAAGATCCATCGGATCGTCCGGCGGGCCGTAATCGGCGGCGAGCATGACCACCGACCGCGCCTCCGGCCAGAGCGCGGTCGGGCTGCGGCGCTGTGCCGCGCGCTCGGCCATCCAGCTCATCTCGCCATGGCGGCCCAGTTCCAGAAACCGGTCCAGGCGTGGGCCGGCCGCAGCGATCGCCTCAGCGGTGGTGACCCCGGCGGACACGAAGCCGAGGGCATGTGCACGATCAAGGATCGCTGCCTTGATCTGGCTAGAAGTCGGGGCGGGCATAATGCGCGGGCGGCGCCAGGCCGGGCAGGCGCTGGCTGAGCAGATGGCGCACGGACCGGCGCGACTTCACCCGCATATACCAGTCCTTGGCGCCGGGATGATCGCTCCAGGGCACGTCGCCGAGATAATCGGTCAGCGACAGTGCCGCGGCGGCGGCGATATCAGCGAGGCCGAAGCGGTCACCGGCCAGATAGTGCCGGCGCTCGGCCAGATAATCCAGATAGCGCAGATGGATGCGCAGATTGTGCTGGCCCGCGCGCAACACCGGGGTGTCCGGTGTGGAGCCTTTGACCAGGCGCTTCAGGATCTTCTCCTCGACCAGTAGGCGCGCCACCTCCTCCTCGAACTTGACCAGAAACCATTGCAACAGCCGGCGGCTTTCCGCGCGCGTCTCTGCGGTGGCACCGAACAGATCGGCCCGGGCGTCATGATCCTCCAGCCAATATTCCAGGATCGGCACCGCCCCGGACAACACAGCATGAGCCTGATTGATCAGGACCGGCACCCGGCCCTCCGGGCTCAACGCCAGAAACTCGCGGCGCCGCTGCCAGTCCGGCTCCAGCCGCTGGTCAAGCTCGATTGCCAGTTCTTCCGCCGCGATCATCACCGCACGGGCGCCGGATGACACAGGATTGGTATATAAAACATCCATTCGGAACAGCTTATCCGTTTAATTCAGCGGCATTCCCTACTTGCGGCGCTCTCGAGCATCTGATAGGAGCATATCACTTTGATATATGTGTTTGGAGGGGTCAGCCGTGGGCGAGACGATCGTCGAACTGGAAGACATTGTGAAGGTGTATCAACGCTTCAAGGCGGTGGACGGCATTTCCTTCCGCATAAAAAAGGGCGAAATCTTCGGATTCCTGGGCCCTAACGGCGCGGGCAAGACCACGACGCTGCGCATCTTGCTGGATATTCTGCAGCCCGACCGCGGCCGGCGCATGGTGCTGGGCGCGGAGTCGGCCCTGGCGGTGGGCGACCGCATCGGCTATCTGCCGGAGGAACGCGGCCTTTATAAGGCGATGACGCCGGTCAATGCGATCGCCTATTTCGCGCGTCTGAAGGGGCTGGGCCGGTCTCAGGCCAAGCAGCGGGCCAAGGATCTTTTGCAGCGCTATGGGCTCGGCGAGGTAGCCAATAAGCCGATCAAGACCTTCTCCAAGGGGATGGCGCAGAAGGTGCAGGTGCTGTCCTGCGTGGCGCATGATCCGGATCTGGTGATCCTGGACGAGCCTTTTTCCGGCTTGGATCCGGTCAATCAGCAGGTGTTGGAAGAACTGATCATCGACCTGAAAGCGCGCGGCAAGACGGTGATCTTTTCCACCCATGTGATGCAGCATGCCGAGCGCCTGTGCGACCGCGTGGTGATGATCGGGCGCGGTCAGCGACGCTTCTACGGCACGGTTGAGGAGGCGCGCGCCCAGCTGCCGCGGCGGGTGCGGCTGCGCACGGCCTCGGCGGTGAACGGCCTGCCGGGGCTGACCGGCCTGTCGCAGGTCGCCGACGGCCCGGTGCCGGCTTACGAGGGCGAGCTGGCGCGCGAGGCGCAGGTGCAGGAGGTGCTGAAGGCCGCCATCGAGCAGGGCACGCATCTGGAGGGGTTCACCGTCATCGAGCCCAGCCTGCATGATGCCTTCGTGGCCCTTGTCGGAGAAGACGCGCGCGAGGCGAGGCAGGCGGCATGAGACGCATTATTCTGGTTGCCCTGCATGAATTCACCGAGACAATCCGGTCCAAGACGTTTCTGCTGGGCCTTGTGATCACGCCGATCCTGTTCGGCCTGGGCTTTTTCCTGCCAAGCGTGCTCAGCCGCAGCTTCACGCCGGAGCGCGCGGTGGCCGTGGTCGATCAAAGCCAAGCCTATGGCGCCCGCCTGATCGCGGAGGTGGATCGGGCCTTGGCGCTGGAGGACATGCGCACGATTTCCCAGCAGGTGCACGCCTATGCTCGCCCGGAATTCCGCCGCGACGGCGCGCTGGATCCGGAGAAGGTGCCGCTGGAATTCTACAAGATCGGCAGCCTGACCCTGGCCGATGCGGAAACCTATCTGGACGCAGGCGGCCGCGACGCGGCGCTGGAACGGGCGCGCGCCTATCTGCGGCCCGAGGCGCCGGAGCCGGTCTTTGATCCGCGCCCGTTGCGCTTCGTCGACCTGCCGGCCGATATTGATCCCGACGCTTCGCCCGATCGGATCGCCGAGGCCGCGCGCGCCTATCTGGACAAGGAACAGCGCATCGACGTCGACGGCGAACCGACCGAGCTTTACGCCCTGGTGATCCTGCCGCGGAGGTTCGGTCCGGCGTCGCACGACAGCCTGGCCATCGTCGGCGAAGGCGATCCGGACGAGGTGGCCCAGCTTTGGGCGGAAAAGGCGCCGTCTGAGGATGTCCGCGATCCCATCAAGCAGGCGCTGGACCGCCTGGTGCGGCGGGATAGGCTGGGCCTGTCCGATGGGCAGGGCCTGCAGCAGCTCAGCACG
This sequence comes from Rhodothalassiaceae bacterium, assembly GCA_050331575.1. Classification (GTDB taxonomy): domain Bacteria; phylum Pseudomonadota; class Alphaproteobacteria; order Sphingomonadales; family Rhodothalassiaceae; genus JBHJGS01. The sequence continues at coordinate 114,538 of JBHJGS010000006.1, forward strand.
GCGGCGCCGTTTGATGTTCGGCTCACCTCGCGGGACGACGGTGGCTCGGCCACGGCGACGGATGCCATTGCGGCCAATATGCCGCGCATCCTGTCGATCGCCTTGGTGTTCTTCCTGATCGGCAATCTGGTCATCCTGATGACCAACACCATGGAAGAAAAATCCAACCGGATCATTGAGGTCCTGATGTCCTCGATCAGCGCCAACGAGTTGCTTGCGGGCAAGCTGTTCGGCGCGTTCTTGATCGCGCTGTTTCAGTTGGCGTTCAATGTCATTGCCCTCTTGGGGGTGATGAGCCTGGCCGATGACGGCGCGATCGCGCAATTCACCCGCAGCCTGATCGAGGTGCTGACCGGCTCGCCGCTCTTGTTGTGGCTGTTGTTCTACTTCGTCACCGGCTATTTCTTGTATGCGGGTCTGTTCGTCGCCATCGGATCCTTGTGCGAGAACACCAAGGAGGTGCAGTCGCTGTCCCTGCCGGTGCAGTATCTGCTGATCTTCTCGCCGCTGATCGTCTGGGTTGTCGCCAATGAACCCAATGGGCCGGCAGCCCGCGCGCTCAGCTATTTCCCGCTGACCTCGCCGATGATGATGATGGCGCGGATCAATTCCGATCCCCGTCTGGTTGATCTGATCGGCACGGCGCTGGCGCAGATCGCCGGCATCGCGTTGTTGCTGTGGCTGTCAGCGAAGGTGTTCAAGGTCGGCGCGCTCAGAGCGGGCAAGCCGCCCAAGGTGAAGGAACTGGTCGCCGCCGTGCGCGGGCAAGCGTGAGGAGCTGCTAGAATGCGCCGTATTTTGCTTGTCGCCTGGCAGGAATTCTTCGAGACGCTGCGCTCTAGAACCTTTCTTCTGGGCCTGGTTCTGGTGCCCGCCTTCCTTCTGATGGGGGCGTTCCTGCCATTGCTGTTGCAGCAGACATTTCAGCCGACCCGCTATGTCACCGTGATCGACCGCAGCGGCCAATATGGTGAGGCGGTGCGGCAGCAGCTCGAACGCGATCGCACGCGGCAGCGCATGGCGGCCCTGTACGACCATGTCCGAGCTTTTGCGCGCCCGCAGCTGCGCCGGGATGGCGGCCTGGACCCCGATCAGGTGCCGCAGGAGGTGTTCAAGCGCGCGCGCGACATCACCGATCTGGATATCGCGCGATTTGACCAGGCCGGCGGTCTGGATGCCGCGCTGGAGCGGGTGCGCCCGCTGCTGGCGGAAACGGCGCCGGCTTTCACCATACCGGAACCGGACTTTATCTTGGTCGATCCCCCGGGCGAGGCTGAGGCCGCGCAGGACCGGACCGCCCTGGTCGAGGCGCTAAGGCCCTATCTGGACAAAGAGAAGCAGATCACGGTGGATGGTGCGGCCGTGGAGCTTTACGCCGCCCTGATCATTCCGCAGCAATTCGCTCCGCGCAGTTCCGATGACTATGCGTATGTCGGCCGTGGCGGACCGGAGGAAGTGGCGCAGCTTTGGACAGAACAAGCCGCCGATGAGGATGTGCGGTCGGCTCTGCGCGGGGCGCTAGACATCGTCGCGAAGCGTGCCGCCTTCAATCGGCCGGAGGAGGAGGTGTTGCGCCTGGAAGCCATGGGGGCCCCGTTCGACAGCCGCCTGACCTCCAAGGCCGACGGCGGCTCGGTCACCCTGGTCGATACACTACGCACCAATCTGCCGCGCATCCTGGCCATCATCCTGACCTACTTCCTGATCATCAATCTAAGTACCTTGATGACAAATACCATGGAGGAAAAGTCCAACCGCATTATCGAAGTGCTGATGTCCTCGATCCGCCCGAACGAGCTTTTGGTCGGCAAGCTTCTCGGCAGTTCTTTTGTGGCCTTGTTGCAACTAAGCTTCAACGTCTGCGTCATTCTGGGCGTGCTGACGCTCAGCGGCAGCGGCACGCTGACGCAGTTGACCAATGGGCTGTTTGAGCTGTTTTTCACCACACCCTTACTAGTGGCTCTTTTATTTTATTTCATTATCGGCTTTTATCTGTTCTCCGGTATCTTCGTCGCTCTGGGCTCGTTGTGCGAAAGCAATCGGGATGTTCAGCCCCTGATGATGCCGGTAATCACCTTTCTTTTCGTCATGATGTTTCTTGTGTTTGCTGTGGCCGAAGAGCCCAACAGCGCCGTGGCTCGCATCCTCAGCTATTTCCCACTGACGTCGCCGATGATGATGATGGCTCGGATCAATGCCGACCCGGGCTGGGTCGATCTGGTCGGCTCGGCAATAGCGCAGATCGCCGGCATCATGCTGGTGCTGTGGCTGTCGGCGAAGATCTTTCGGGTCGGCGCGCTGCGCGCAGGAAAACCGCCGAAACTGCGGGAAGTTGTGGCAGCCATCAGCAGCGGCCGGGCCTAGGTTTATTATTAACAAAATAGAAACAACAAAACGTTGTGTAACAAATTGTTAAATTCTAAAGGCGACTCTGAACAGCGGGACCGAAATGCGCTGTGAGTGGACATGGATAATCACCTCTCTGAGGGCCTGAAGGCTCTCATCGATCAAATCAGCTTGCTAAATGACCGCGACTTAGTAGAGACGTTCTTATATACTCTAGGTTCTGTTGACAAACTGGATTCACAAGCGAGCTAAAATCTGAATCAAGATAGCTTTTGCGGAGGTTATCTTCGCACGATTGCTGATGGGAGATGCCGAGTGCGCATTTTTTGAACCCTTTGAGATGGCGGATCGAGGGAGAGGAGGCCGTCCAGCGACGAACCAGCGCCGTATTG
>JBHJGS010000007.1:0-33833 GCA_050331575.1 Rhodothalassiaceae bacterium
CAGATCATAAATGTCCAGCGTGTCGTCATTGCCATTGGTCACGAACAGCTGCTGGCTCGCCGGATCAAAGGCCGCGATCTCCACCGCCCCTTCATCAAACACACCGCTCTCAAACCGACCAATCAGTTGAAGGTCCAGTGCATTGCTCGGTTGCACCACGGAGTCTGCCAGAAAGGTTCCGCTGAAGCCCTGAACAGTGCCGGCGGCCATTCCCGCCTGCGAAGTGGTCCCGCTGCTCATCGCCATTGTCGTCCATCTCCCCCGATCAGCCGAACGGCCCTGGTTCTTGCAGAAAAGCGCGGTCGAAAGGGTCACCGCGATGCGATGCCAACGCACATATCACGGTTTCTTGCGCGGAATATTGCTTCATAAAAAATTCACGAACAGCTTCGGAGCTTTCTTTCCTAGTGCTGGTCACGCAACGATAGGAGATCTTGATGTCCCGTCCGCCCTTCCGTGCCGCGGTGGTCCAAGCCGGATCCTGCGGCTTCGATACCGCGGCCAGCTTGGCGAAGCTGGCCGATCTAGCCGGCGACGCCGCCCGCCAAGGCGCCCGGCTGGCGGTGTTTCCCGAGGCGTTTTTGGGCGGCTATCCCAAGGGGCTGGATTTCGGTGCGCGGCTGGGGCTTCGGATGGACCGGGGCCGCGACGAATTTGGGCAGTATTTCGAAGCCGCGATCGCGCTTCCCGGCCCGGAACTTGACCGGCTCTGCCAGTTGGCCGCAGATCTGGCCCTGACCCTGGTGGTCGGTGTGATCGAACGGGACGGCGGAACCCTTTATTGCACGCAGGTGTTCGTGGACGAGACCGGGGACTGGCTGGGCAAGCACCGCAAGCTGATGCCCACGGCCATGGAACGCCTGGTCTGGGGCCAGGGCGACGGGTCCACCATCGCAGCACATGACACGCCCGTTGGCCGCATCGGCGGCGTGATCTGCTGGGAGAATTACATGCCGCAACTGCGCCTGGCCATGTATGCGCAGGGCACCGAGCTTTACTGCGCCTCAACCGTCGATGATCGGGACCAATGGCAGCACGCCATTCGGCACATCGCCTATGAAGGCCGGTGCTTTGTTTTGTCTGCCTGCCAATATCTGACCCGGGCGGCGTTTCCGGCGGACTATGCCTGCTCGCTGGGCGATGATCCGGCCACCGTGCTGATCCGCGGCGGCAGTAGCATCGTCTCGCCGCTCGGCCAGGTGCTGGCCGGACCGATTTATGAGCAAGAGACCGTCTTGGTGGCGGACCTGGATCCAGCCGATATCGCACGCGGCAAATATGATCTCGACGTGGCCGGCCACTATGCGCGACCGGATGTATTCTCGCTCAATGTCAATGCCACCGAGCGCCCCGGCGTCAGCCTGTGGCAAGAAGGACCCAGCGAAGATCTCGACCATGACGGCTGAACGCCGCGCCCTGTTCCAGGCGCTGGGCGTCGCTGTTTTGGCCGCGCTCACCGGCGCGGTCGCCGGGCCCTTGGGCATCTTGATTGCGCTGGCATTGGCGGCTTGGATCTTGCGCGGCGAAGCCATCACCTGGGCCGATATCGGCTTCGGCCGACCGCCCCGTGCGGTGGCGGCGCAAACCATCGTGACCTTTGTCACCGCCTTGGTGCTGACCGGCCTCTTGGGCGCCCTGCTGGAAGGCAGCCGCATCGGGCCGCCCGATCTTGGGCTGCTGGAGGCGCTGGAAGGCGATTTGCCGGCGCTCCTGATCTTGCTGGCGCTGAGTTGGACGATTGCGGCGTTCGGCGAGGAATTGCTGGCACGGGGCTTTCTTTTGCACTGGCTGGCCCGCGGCTTCCGCGGCGTTCCCAACGGCTTTTGGTTGGCCAATCTGTCCCAGGCTTTGTTGTTCGGGCTGGGCCATGCCTATCAGGGGCCCAGCGGCGTCTTGCTGACCGGCTTTCTGGGCTTTTTGTTCGGCATATGCGTGCGTCTGACCGGCAGTCTCTGGCCGGCCATCCTGGCCCATGGTTTGATCAACACTTTGACCCTGGTCGCTGCCTATTTGGGCGGCTGAGACCCACGCGCACAGCCGCACACTGCGGCCTCGTCTGGTCCGGATTGGGAAAGGTTTGGGAAAACCTGGGGCGCGCCCCTCTCCCGCCCAATTTAGAACAAACCAAAAACATAAATCTTCTGTTCTTTTTTTGATCTGAATAGAGCCGCTCTTTTTTGCTGCTTTTCCCTTTCGGAGCGCTCGCTACTGATTGACGCCCCACGAATACCCATGATATCCCATGATATCCCATTCTAAGGCGAAAGTGGGGGCCGTGCGCTCCTGCTCTGACGGGGCAAGGATGATCGGTGGCGCTGTTTTGGGGGGAATATGAGAAGCGGATCGATAAGAAGGGGCGGGTGTCCGTCCCTTCGGAATTCCGCACGGCGCTTGCCCAGTCCGGCAGCCAGGAGCTGATCGTGCTGCCCGAGCCGAAACAGCCCTGGGTGCGCGGCATGCCTCGCCATGCCTTTGAGCAGGTACTGGCGCAGTTGCAGCGCCAGCACGGCCGGTTCACCGCCCAGCGCACCCGCGCTTCGCGCTTTGTCTTCGGCCGCGCCCGCCCGCTCAGCTTTGACCCCGAGGGCCGGATCAGCTTGCCCAAAGCGTTTTTGGAGCATGCCGGCATCACCGACGCGTTGGTGTTTGTCGGCGGCGGCGATCATATCCAGATCTGGCAGCCCGACCGCTTGAACGAGAGCTATGACAGCGATGCCGCTGAAGCGGAGGACGTGTTGGAAGGGCTGGAGGAGCTAGAGCCGGAAGGAGCGAGCCTATGACCGGGCCGCGCCACATTCCGGTGATGTGCAGCGAAGTCGTTGCCGCTGCCCAGCCCGCTGATGGCGCGCTTCTGGTGGACGCCACTTTCGGCGCCGGCGGCTATACCGTGGCGCTCTTGACCGCTGCGGAGTGCCGCGTGATCGGGCTGGACCGGGATCCAAGCGCGATCACCGAGGGGCAGGAGCTGGTTGACGCCTATGCGGGTCGCCTGATCCTTCAGCAGGGCTGCTTCGGCAATCTAGAAGCGCATCTTGAGACCCTGGGCATCGGCGGCATCGACGGCTTGGTGCTGGACCTGGGTGTTTCGTCCATGCAGCTGGACCGGGCCGAGCGCGGGTTTGCGTTTCAGCAGGACGGGCCGTTGGACATGCGCATGGGCAGCAGCGACGAAACCGCCGCCGATGTCGTCAACACCTATGACGAAGCCAAGCTCGCCGACATCGTGTTTCATTTGGGCGAAGAGCCCAAGGCGCGGCGCGTCGCCCGCGCGCTGGTTGAGCGTCGCGCGGAGCGGCCGTTCAGCCGCACCCTGGATCTCGCGGCGGTGGTGGTCGAGGCGGTCGGCCACGGCATGACGGCGCGAAAGCGTCATCCGGCCACGCGCACCTTTCAGGCATTGCGCCTGCATGTGAACCGGGAATTGGAGGAGCTGGACCGGGTCTTGGTGGCGGCTGAACAGAGGCTAAAGCCGGGCGGCCGCCTGGTCGTGGTGAGTTTCCATTCCCTGGAGGATCGGCGGGTCAAGCGCTTTCTGGCGGCCCGGGCCGGTCGCACGCCGGCGCCGTCCCGCCATCGGCCGGTGGCCGAGCATGGCCCGGCGCCCAGCTTTCGTCTGCCCTCCAGCGGCGCGGTCAAGCCAGGCCAGGAAGAGATCACCGCCAATCCACGGGCGCGCTCCGCCCGGCTCCGCCTGGGCATCCGCACCGACGCGCCGGCCTGGTCAACACAAAAGGAGACGCGATGATGCGGCAGTTCGTTCTGAGCCTTCTCTTCGTCTTGGTGCTGGCCGGCGGCATCGGCCTGTTGCAGGTCAAGGCACGGGTGGAACACCGCGCCCAAACGGTGGCGCAGCTGACCGACCGCATCGCCCGGGACCGCGAAGCCATCCGTGTGTTGAAGGCGGAGCGCGCATATCTGGCCAGCCCGGCGCGGATCGCCCCGGCAGCGCATGCCGCTTTGGGCCTTGCGCCGCTGGAGCCGGACCGGGTGCTCGCCAGCTTTGCGGCAATTCCATTCCGGCTCGACCCTGATGCGCCGGTCGACGAGGGCGAACCGCAGGAGCCGCCGAGGCCGCGCCCGGCTGACCCCGGTGCGGTGGTCATCGTCGCCAGCAACGACCCGGCCGATGATCATCGGCTGCTGCTGGAACTGGCGGAGCTGCGGCGATGATCCGAACCCATATCGATCTGGAGGCGCGCCGGCGCCGGCTTATCGAACGCTCGCGCCACCGCTTGATGGTGGCGCTGTTGCTCTTTATCGGCGCCTTTACCATCCTGGCCGCGCGCACGGTGGAACTGGGCGTTCTGCGCTACCATCGGCCGGACACGCAATTCGCCTCGGATGCCGCGCGGCTGAGCGCGCGCGCCGACATTGTCGACCGCAACGGCCTGATCCTGGCCACCAATGTAGCCGCGGCGTCCTTGTTTGCCGACCCGCATCTGATCGCCGATCCTGAACAGGCGGTGATCAAATTGCGGCACATTCTGCCGGACCAGGATGCCGAAACGTTGCGGCGCAAGCTTCAATCCGACCGGCGCTTTGTCTGGATCAAGCGGCGGCTGACGCCGGAACAGATGTGGCGGGTCAATTCCCTGGGACTGCCCGGGCTGGATTTTCAAGAGGAAGAGGAGCGGATCTATCCGCACGGCCGCCTGGCGGCGCATTTGATCGGCTTCGTCGGCGATGACGGCCAGGGCTTGCATGGCGTGGAGCACTTCTTCCAGCGCCGCCTGAGCGACCCGACCCGGGTTCATGAACCCTTAACCCTGTCGCTGGACATGCGCGTGCAGCATATTCTCACCGATGCGCTGACCGCGGCGCAAGCGCGACATCGCGCCAAGGCGGCGGTGGGATTGGTGCTGGACGTCCGCAACGGAGAGACACTGGCGCTGGCGTCGCTGCCCGATTTCGACCCCAATGCCGGCGCGCAGGCGCCGAAAAGCGCGCTGATGAATCGCGCCACCTTAGGGGTTTATGAGTTGGGATCGGTGTTCAAGACCTTCACCCTGGCTGCGGCGCTGGATGCCGGTGTGGTCGATCTGTCCGACGGCTATGATGCCAGCCGGCCGATCCGCGTGGCGCGCCACGCCATCCGCGATCACCATCCGAAGAATCGCTGGCTGTCGGTGCCCGAAATCTTTGCTTTCTCGTCGAATATCGGCGCCGCCAAAATGGCCATGGACTTGGGCACAGCGCGGCAGCGGCAGTTTCTGGGGCAATTGGGCCTGTTGAGCGCCCCGGCCTATGAACTGACCGAGATCGGGGCGCCTTTGCTGCCAAGCCAATGGCACGAGGTGGAGACCATGACGGTGTCCTTCGGCCACGGCCTGGCGGTCTCGCCCCTGCAACTCGGCCGCGCCATGGCGGCGATGGTCAATGGCGGCGACCTGGTGCCAGTGACATTGCTAAAGCGCCAATGGGCCTTGGGCACCGAGGAGCGCCGGCCGGTGATCTCCGCGGACACAAGCGCGCAGATGCGCCAACTGATGCGTCTGGTGGTGTCCAACGGGACCGGCCAACACGCCGATATCGCCGGGTATCATGTCGGCGGCAAAACCGGCACCGCGGAAAAGGCGTCAGCAGGTGGTTATGACCGCGGCGCGCTGCTCAGTTCATTCGTTGCAGCCTTTCCGATCCAGGCTCCACGTTACCTGGTGTTCGTCATGCTGGACGAGCCCATTGGCATTGAAGCAACCCACCAGTTTGCCGGCGGCGGCTGGGTCGCCGCGCCTGCGGTGGGCGAGATCATTGCGCGGATCGCGCCGATGCTTGGCCTGCCGCCGGTGCCGGCCGATCCGGGATATGTTCGCGAAGCAGCTCTGTACATGATGGAGTGATGGGGCGGTGCGGCTGAGCGAACTGATGGGCGAACAGGCGACGACCGCCGGTGAGGTCGAAATCCGCGGCCTCACGGCTGACAGCCGGAAAGTGTGTCCGGGCTGGCTGTTCGCCGCCTTGCCCGGCACGCGGCTGGACGGCACAGCGTTCATCGACGAGGCGGTCCACCGCGGTGCCGCCGCGGTGCTGATGCCGGCTGACAGCCATTGCGCGCTGGAGGGGGCGGTGCGCCTGACCGATGCCAATCCGCGCCGGCGCTTCGCCTTGATGGCCGCCCGCTTCTACGCCCGCCAGCCGCGGACGATCGCCGCGATAACCGGCACAAACGGCAAGACCTCCACAGCCCGATTCCTGCACCGGATCTGGCAGGTCAACGGGGTGGCCAGCGGCTCGCTGGGCACGCTGGGGGTCGACAGCGGCCCTTTGCAGCGACCCGGCGGTTTGACCACGCCGGATCCCGCGGATCTGCATGCGCTCTTGGCCGATCTGGCCGACGCCGAGGTCGATCATCTGGCGATGGAGGCTTCCAGCCACGGCCTGGCACAGTATCGCCTGGATGGTGTGCGCGTGGCAGCCGCCGGCTTCACCAATCTTGGTCGAGACCATCTGGACTATCACGGCAGCATGGAGGCGTATTTCGCCGCCAAGGCCCGATTGTTCGAGGACCTGCTGCCGTCTGAAGGCCAGGCCGTTGTCCATGTCGATGGGCCGGCGGGACGCCGCCTCGCCGCCCGGCTAACCGCCCAGGGCCGCGCGCCCCTGCGCGTGGGCGCATCAGACATTGCGGATCTGCGCCTGGCCGAAGCCATTGCCGAACCAACCGGTCAACGCTTGCGGCTGACCCATCGGGGCCGGGACTATGAGGTCCTGCTGCCGCTGCTCGGCCGCTTCCAGGCTGATAATGCCGCCGTGGCAGCGGGCCTGGCGATCGGCTTGGGGCTTGCCTCCGACGCGGCGTTTTCAGCATTGGACCAGTTGCATGGCGTGCCGGGGCGGATGGAACGGCTCGGCCGGACCCGGTCCGGCGGCAGCGTGTTCGTCGACTATGCCCACACGCCGGACGCCTTGAAGACGGTGCTGGAGGCCGCCCGCCCCCATTGTTCTGGCCGGCTGCTGCTGGTGTTCGGCTGCGGCGGCGATCGCGACCCGGGGAAGCGGGCCTTGATGGGCCGGGTCGCCACCGAGTTGGCGGACCGAGTGATCATCACTGACGACAATCCGCGCAGCGAGGATGCCGCTGCGATCCGCTCCCAGATCGCTGCCGCCGCACCTGGCGCCCGAATCGTTGCGGACCGCGCCGAAGCGATTGCGACGGCGCTGGACAGTCTGGGCGAGGCGGACCTGTTGCTGGTCGCCGGTAAGGGCCATGAAACCGGTCAGATCGTCGGCGACCGGGTTCTTCCCTTTTCCGACATCGAGACGATCCGGGCGCACCTGGACCAGGAGGCGCTGGCATGACCACCGCGCTGCGCCCGTTGTGGACACCCCAGGATCTGGCTGGCCAGTTTCGTGTGGCCGAGCAGGCGGCGTGGCATGCCACCGGCGTGGCAACCGACAGCCGCGAGATCACGCCGGGGGACCTGTTCGTGGCCTTGGCCGGCGCCGAGGCCGACGGGCATGCTTATGTGGCCCACGCGTTGGCCAGCGGCGCGGCGGCCGCGCTGGTCCATCGGCTGCCACCGGAACTCGCGGACGACGATCCGCGCCTGGTCTTCTGCAACGACAGTTTTGAGGGCCTGCGCGCGCTGGCGCGTCTGGCGCGGGCTCGCACCCAAGCCCGCCTGATCGCTGTGACCGGTAGCGCCGGCAAGACCGGCACCGTGCGGGTCTTGGATCAAGCCCTGCGCCGCACCGGATTGACGCATGCCTCCGTGCGCAGCTTCAACAATCATGTCGGTGTGCCGCTGACCCTGGCACGGATGCATCCTGACGCGCGGTTCGGTGTCTTCGAGATCGGCATGAATGCCCCCGGCGAGATCGATCGATTGACCGCACTGGTGCGCCCGCATGTGGCGTTGGTCACCAGCATCGGCGCAGCGCATATCGCCGCGTTCGATGATCTGGCCGGCATCGCGCAGGAAAAGGCCGCCATTTACGGGCATTTGGCGCCGGGCGGCGCCGCGCTGGTCAATCTTGACACCAACCACGCGTCGCATCTTCTGGCGCGCGCCCGCTGTGCCGGGGCGGAGCGGTTGATCACCTGTTCGCTGCAGGACGATGACGCCGACATCTTTCCGTTCCGCCTGGCCTGGCAGGGTGACGGGACTGCCATGGCGGTGCGGCTGATGCGCAGCCGGGTGGCGGTGCGCGTGGGCGTGCCCGGGCACGCCTGGGCCGGCAATGCGCTGATGATCCTGGCCGCGGTGGAAGCGGCCGGCGGCGATGTGGTGCAGGCCGGCTTGGCGCTGGCCGGCCTGAAGCCCGGCCCTGGACGGGGTCGGCGCACCCGGCTGGTGCTGCCCGGCGGCACCGTCACGCTGCACGACCACAGCTACAATGCCAATCCGCTGAGCCTGACCGCAGCGCTGGGCATGCTGGCGGCCGAGCCGCGGGCGGGGCGGCGCATCGCCGTGCTAGCGGACATGCGCGAGTTGGGCGCCCGCGCCGAGGCGCTGCACCGGGACTGTGCGCCGGCCCTGACCGCCGCCGGCATCGACCAGGTGTTGGCCCTGGGGCCGATGAGCGCGATGATGGCTGACGCCGCCGGCCTGACCGCACAGATCATCGCCAGCCCGGAGGACGGGGCGGCGCATCTGCTGCGCGCTGCGTGTGAGGGCGATCAGATCCTGGTCAAGGGCGCCAATGCCGCCGGTTTGGGCCGGCTGGTCGCGCGGCTGACAGCGCAGGGTGCGGCGGCCTTGCCAGCAGAGGGCCGGGACGCCATGGGGTGGGCGGCATGATCAAGGAAAGGCGCCGGCTTCATGTTGTATAATCTGCTCAGCCCCTATGCGGACCAGTTTCCGCTGTTCAACCTGATCCGCTATCTGTCGTTCCGCTCCATGGCCGCGACCATGACGGCGCTGATCATCTGCTTCGTGATCGGCCCGCGCTTGATCCGCTGGTTGCGCACCAAGCAGAAGAAGGGCCAGCCGATCCGCACCGACGGGCCGCAATCGCATATTCTGACCAAGGCCGGCACGCCGACCATGGGCGGCTTCATGATCCTGATCGCCTTTGCCGTGGCCACCCTGCTGTGGGCGGACCCAACCAATCCTTACGTGTGGATCTGCCTATTGGTGACCGCGGGCTTCGGGCTGATCGGCTTCACCGATGATTATGTCAAGGTCACCCGCAATTCCGCCCGTGCCCTGCCGGGCCGGGTAAAATTCCTCGCGGAATGCGCCATTGCGGTGGTGGCTGCGTGGGCGGTGGCGCTGGTATCCGGGCAATGGTCGATCGGCCTGCCGTTCACCCAGGCCGTGGTGCTGGATCTGGGGCTGTTCTATCTGGCCTTCGCCACGGTGGTCATGGTCGGCGCCGGCAATGCGGTCAATCTGACCGACGGGCTGGACGGTCTGGCGATCATGCCGGTGATCATTGCCGCAGCCGCCTTCGCGCTGATCACCTATCTGGTCGGCCGGGTCGACTATGCGGGATATCTGCAGATCACCCATGTGCCGGGCTCTGGCGAATTGACCGTGTTCCTGGGCGCGTTGATCGGCGCGGGCCTTGGTTTTCTGTGGTTCAATGCCCCGCCGGCCATGGTATTTATGGGCGATACCGGGTCGCTGGCCCTGGGCGGCGCCTTGGGTGCCGTGGCGGTGGTGACGAAGCATGAATTGGTGTTGCTGGTGATCGGCGGTCTGTTCGTGCTGGAGACCGTGTCGGTGATGGTTCAGGTGGTCTCGTTCAAGCTGACCGGCAAACGGGTGTTCCGCATGGCCCCGATCCACCATCATTTCGAGCAGATGGGCTGGGCCGAGCCGACCATCGTGATCCGCTTCTGGATCATCGCGGTGATCCTGGCGCTGCTCGGCCTGTCAACGCTGAAGGTGAGATAGCCGGATGATCGTGCCCCAGCAGATGGCCGGAAAGCGCATCGCGGTGTTCGGGCTTGCCCGCACCGGGGTGGCGGTGGTGCGCGCTCTGACCGCGGCGGGTGCCGTGATCACGGTCTGGGACGATGACGCCGACCGGCGCGCGCCATTGAGCGATCTGGCCGGCGATCTCTACCGCCTGGATCTCTCCGGCTTCGACGCGCTGGTGGTCGCCCCAGGCGTGCCCCTGAACCATCCGGCCCCGCATCCGGTCGTCGCGCGGGCGCAAAATGCCAGCGTGCCAGTGATCGGCGACATGGATCTTTTCCAAGGCGCGCGTGGCCAATTGCCGGCGCATAAGCTGGTTGGGGTCACCGGCACAAACGGCAAGTCCACCACCGTCGCCCTGATCACCCACCTGCTGAACCAAGCCGGGCTGCCGGCGGTCGCGGCCGGCAATATCGGCTTGCCGGTGTTAAGCCTGACGCCCCTGCCCAGCGGCGGCATCTATGTGTTCGAACTGTCCTCGTTTCAGTTGGAACTGACCCGGGCGATCGATGCTGACATTGCCATCCTGCTCAACCTCTCGCCAGACCATCTGGATCGGCACGGCTCCATGGGCGCCTATCTGGCCGCCAAGAAGCGCCTGTTTGACCTGCAAAGCCCGGGCCGCAGCGCCATCGTGGGATTGGATACCGCCGAGACCGCAGCCCTGGCCGACACCCTGCCCGGCCCGGTGATCACCATTGCCACCCGAACCACGGCGGACATCCATGTCACGGCCACCGGCAGCTTGGTCGAACGTGGCGAAACGATTGCCGGTCTGCGCGACTGTGCCGCGCTGAAGGGGCGGCACAATTGGCAGAATGCCGCGGCCGCCTATGCCGCTGCGCGCGCGCTGGGCGTGGACCGGGAGGTCCTTTTGAACGGCCTGCGCCGCTTTCCGGGCCTGGCGCACCGTCAAGAACCGGTGGCGACCGTGCGCGGCGTGCAATACATCAACGACTCCAAGGCGACCAATTGGGAGGCCGCGGCCACCGGGCTGAGTGCGTTCGACCGCGTCCATTGGCTGGCGGGCGGGCGACTGAAGGACGAAGACACAACACCGATCGTGCCGTTGCTGCCCCGGGTCTTGCGGCTCTACGCTTTCGGAGAGGCGGCCGATACCGTGGTCGATCTTTTCGGGGCGGCGGTGCCGCATCTGCGCTGTCGCACCCTAACCGAGGCGGTCGACGCCGCGGCCGCGCGTGCCATGCCCGGCGATGTCGTTCTCTTGTCGCCCGGCTGCGCGTCTTTTGACCAGTTCCGCGACTTCGAGGCTCGCGGCGACACCTTCAAGGCAGCGGTCACCACGGTCGCGCAGGCGCAGGAGGCGGCACAATGAGCCTGTTTGCCCGCTCCGATGACAGCTTGATCGCCCGCTGGTGGTGGACGGTGGACCGCTGGCTGCTGGTCATGATCGCCTTATTGCTTGGCGCGGGCCTGCTGCTCAATTTCGCCGCCAGTCCGCCGGTCGCGGAGCGGCTGGCGCTGCCGCCGATGCATTTCGTCAAGCGTCAGGGGGTGTTCTTGATCCCATGCCTTTTCATCATGGCCGGCTTGTCTTTCCTGTCGCCGCGCGGCGTGCGGCGGCTGGCGATCGTGAGCCTGCCCGCCGCCCTGTTGGCGCTTGCCGCGACATTGCTGGTCGGCGCGGAAATCAAGGGCGCCAGCCGCTGGCTGCAGCTGGGCCCGTTCACCCTGCAACCCTCTGAGTTCGTCAAGCCGCTGTTCATCGTGGTGGCCGGTTGGCTGCTCGCTGCTCAGATGGATGACCCGCGGGTGCCCGGCCGCGCGGTGGTCGCCGGCCTCTTTGCCCTGATCGCAGCCATGCTGGCGTTGCAGCCGGATTTCGGCCAGCTTGTCTTGATCACCGCCATCTTGATCGCGCAACTGGCCATTGCCGGGCTGCCGATGGTCTGGCTTGGCCTGACCGGGGCGGCCGGGCTGATGGGCGTCGCAGCCGCCTATGCCACCATGCCGCATGTCGCCAGCCGTATCGACCGCTTTGTCAATCCCAATGCCGGCGATACCTATCAGGTCGACAAGGCCATCAGCGCCTTTCAGGCCGGCGGCCTCATCGGCCGAGGCCCTGGCGAGGGGGAGATCAAGCGCGCCCTGCCCGATGCTCACACCGACTATATCTTCGCCGTCGCCGGCGAGGAATTCGGCGTCATCGCCTGCCTGGGCTTGATCGCGGCCTTCGGCGTGATCGTCATCCGCGGCTTGAGCTTCCTGGCGGAGGAGGAAGATCCGTTCGTGATGATCGCCGGCTCCAGCCTATTCATGCTATTCGGCACGCAAGCGCTGATCAATCTGGGCGTCACCCTGGCGCTGATGCCGGCCAAGGGCATGACCTTGCCGTTCATATCCTATGGCGGCTCCTCGCTTCTCGCCCTGGCGGTAACCATGGGCATGATCCTGGCTCTGACCCGCTGCAACCGGTTTGCCCGGGGGTGCCGATGAGCGGGGTCGACACCGCGGTTCAAGACGCCCGCAAGGTCGCCGAACGCATCGGCCGCCGGCTGACCTCGGTCGGCCTGGTGGTGGCTGCCGGCGGCACCGGCGGGCATCTGGTGCCGGCCTTGGCCGTGGCCCAGGCTTGGGCTGCGCGCGGCCGACCGGTGCTGGTGTTCACCGACAGTCGCGGCGCGCAAATTCCGCTCCCGGCCGATACCATCAAGCGCGTGGTGATCGAAGGCAGCGCGCTGACCGGCGGCGTCGACCGCAAGCTGATCACGGCGGTGAAGCTGGCGCGCGCGCTGGGCCGGGCGCACGGCGTGCTGGACCGAGCCGATCCCGCTGCAGTGGCAGCCTTCGGCGGCTATCCGGTTCTGCCGCTCTTGACCGCTGCCCGGCTGCGCGGCCTGCCTATTGTCCTGCACGAACAAAATGCGGTGTTGGGCCGGGTCAACCGGCTATTCGCCGGTCAGGCCGATGCGCTTGCCCTGTCTTACGAGCAGACCGCGCGCCTGACCAAGACCCGTGCGCGCCTGGTCCTGACCGGCAATCCGTGCCGGCAGGCGGTGCATGATGCGGCCACCCAGGCCTACTCACCGCCAAGCGCACCGGAAGGGCCGGTTCGGCTGCTCGTCGTCGGGGGCTCGCAAGGCGCGCGCATCCTGTCTGACGTGGTGCCCGATGCGGTGGCGCTGCTGCCGCCGGGCGTGCGCCGGCGCCTGCGCATCGTCCAGCAATGCCGGCCGGAGGATCTGGAGCGGGTACGGCGGCGCTATCATGATGCCGAGGTGACGCCGAAGCTGAGCAGCTTCATGACCGATCTGCCGCGCCACATGGCCGAGGCGCATCTGGTGATCGGCCGGGCCGGCGGGTCGACCATCTCGGAACTGCTGCTGATCGGCCGGCCGGCAATCCTGGTGCCATTGGCCATCGCCACGGACGATCACCAGGCCGCAAACGCCGCCCCGCTGGTCAAGGCCGGCGCCGCCTGGAGCCTGACCGAAACGCGCTTCACACCGCAGGAATTGGCCAAGCTGCTGCAAAAGCTGATCGCCAGCCCCGACATGCTGGCGCGGGCCGCCGCCGCTGCTAAGGCGCTGGCCACGCCCCGCGCGCGCGACGCCATCGTGGATCTGATCGAAGAGATGCTGCCGGCGTCTGCCCGGCGGGCGCTAAAGCGGGAGGACGCGGCATGAGCGACCTACCCTTCGATATTGGCTGCGTCCATTTCACCGGCATCGGCGGCATCGGCATGTCCGGCATTGCCGAGGTCATGCATAATCTGGGTTATCACGTGCAGGGCAGCGACCTGAAGCGCTCCGCCATCATCGATCGGCTGGAAGGCTTGGGCATTCCGATCTTCATCGGCCAGCACGCCGAGAATATCGCCCACGCGCAAGTCCTGGTCGTGTCTTCCGCGATCAAGCCGGACAATCCGGAAATGGCCGCCGCGCGCGAGGCCAAGATCCCGGTGGTGCGCCGCGCTGAGATGCTGGCCGAACTGATGCGGTTGAAATGGTGCGTGTCGATCGGCGGCACCCACGGCAAGACCACCACCACCTCGATGGTCGCTGCGGTGCTGGACGCGGCGGGCTATGATCCTACGGTGATCAATGGCGGCATCGTCAATGCCTACGGCACCAATGCACGGCTGGGCACCGGGCGTTGGATGGTGGTGGAGGCCGATGAAAGCGACGGCACCTTTGTAAAGCTGCCCGCCACCATCGCCATCGTCACCAATATCGACCCGGAGCATCTGGACTTCTACGGCAGTTTCGAGGCGGTGAAGGAGGCATTCCGCACCTTCGTGGAGCGTGTCCCCTTCTATGGCATGGCGATCCTGTGCACCGATCATGCCGAGGTGCAGACCCTGTTCGCGCAGATCATGGATCGCCGGGTGATCGGCTATGGTTTCAACAAGCAAGCCGATGTTCGCGGCGTGGATCTGCACTTTGACGCCGGCCAGGCGCATTTTTCCGTGGAGGTGAGCGAGCGGGTCGCAGACGGGATCGGGCGCATCGACGGGTTCAGCCTGCCCATGCCCGGCGCCCACAATGTCTCCAACGCGCTGGCGGCGATTGCCACGGGATTGAGCTTGCACATACCGCCTGAGGATCTGAAACGCGCCTTCCAGGGCTTTCAGGGCGTCCGTCGGCGCTTCACCCGTGTCGGCACCGGGGCGGGCCGCCAGGTGATCGACGATTATGGCCACCATCCCGTGGAGATCCGCGCCGTACTGGCCGCTGCCCGGCAGGCCTATGACGGCGCCATCATCGCGGTGGTTCAGCCGCACCGCTTCAGCCGCCTGGCCAATCTGTTCGAGGATTTCTGCACCTGCTTCAACGATGCCGATGCGGTGCTGGTCACGCCTGTCTATGCCGCCGGGGAAGCGCCGATCGACGGCGCCGACGCCGAGGGCCTCGCCGCCGGCCTGAAAGCCCACGGCCATCGCAATGCCCGCGCCGTGGCGGGCCAAGGTAGCCTGGCCCAATCCGTACTCGCCGTCTCTTCCCCAGGCGATGCGGTGATCTGCATGGGTGCCGGCGATATCACACGCTGGGCGCAGGCCTTGCCGGCCCAGCTGGAGGAATTGGCATGACCGAGCTGCCGTCCTGGTACCCCAAGGGCCTGCGGGGCCGGCTGCTCGGCAAGGCGTCGCTGCGGCGGCTGACCTGGTTTCGCGCCGGTGGACCGGCTGACTGGCTGTTTGAGCCGGCGGACCGGGAGGATTTGGCGCTGTTCATGGCTGCCCTGCCGCAGGAGATGCCGATCACGGTGCTGGGCACCGGCTCCAACATCTTGATCCGCGATGGCGGCGTCGACGGCGTGGTGGTGCATCTGGGCAAAACCTTTCAAACCATCGAGATTGATGGCGAGCGGGTGCGTGCCGGCGGCGGCACATCGGATGTGGCGCTTGCGCAGGCGGCGGCACAGGCCAGCCTGACCGGCCTGGAATTCCTCCGCGGCGTTCCCGGCACTGTCGGCGGCGCGGTGGCGATGAACGCTGGCGCATATGGGCAAGAAGTGGCCGATGTCTTCATTTCCGCGGAACTGCTTCTGCGCGACGGCGAAATCGTGGAGCGGCCGCGCCACGCCTTTGAATTCGGCTATCGCCGCGCGGTTTTGCCGCCTGACGCGATCATTCTGTCCGCCCTGTTTCAATGCCGACCGCATGATGCGGAAACGATCATGAAGCAGATGGAGCGGGTCTTGCTGGAGCGCGAGGAAAGTCAGCCGCTGCGCACCCGCACCGGCGGCTCCACCTTCAAGAACCCGCCCGGCGCCAAGGCATGGGAACTGATTGATCGCGCCGGCTGCCGCGGCTTGCGCATCGGCACCGCTCAGGTCTCTGAGAAGCACTGCAATTTCCTGATCGCCGACCCTGAGGCGCGCGCGGCTGATATCGAAGCGCTGGGCGAGGAAGTGCGTGCGCGGGTCAGGCAGTCCAGCGGCATCGATCTGGAATGGGAAATCCGCCGGATCGGCCGGGAGGCCCTGCCATGACCGCGCGCGGCGCCATCATCGCAAGTCTGATCGCGGCAGCCGCCATCGCGGCCTCGCCCCTTGTCCTTCCGCAGGCCAATCGTTGGCTGGTGCCCGAACCGCCAACACGCGCCACAGCGCATATCTCCGGCGCGCAGCAGACCCGATTGAAGGCAGTGGCCAAAGCCCTTGGATCCACCGGTTGCCGCGCGTCTGCGGCGCGTCAGGCGCTGCTGGATCTGCCATGGGTGACCGATGCCCAGATACGCTGCCGGGTCGATGGCATTGCCGAGATTGCCGTGGCCGAACATGTCGCCGTGGCCCTGTGGCAAAAGCATGGCCAATTGTTCCTGATCGCCGCGGACGGCACGGTGATCGCCGATCCCAGCGCCAAGGACTATGGCCATCTGCCGCTTCTGGTCGGCGCCGGCGCGCCGCAGGCCGCCGGCACGCTGCTCACCGTGACCGCACAGACGCCGGACCTGGCGAAGCGGATCTACGCCGCCGTTCGGGTGGGGCAGCGGCGTTGGGACATCGTGTTCCGCACCGGGATCCGCCTCGCCCTCCCCGATGAGGCGAAGGCCAACCTGGCGCAGGCCTGGGCACGCTTTGCGCGCCTGCAGCATGAGCAAGATCTTCTGGCGCGGGAGATTATCCGCATTGATTTGCGACGCCCGGACCGCATCGGGTTGCAGTTGACCAGTCGTGGCCGGGCGCTGATGAGCCGTGAAGCGAGGAGTATGTAAATGTCCGACGCTCTAACCCGACCCTTGCCGCCTGACACGGTCGTCGCCGTGCTGGACATCGGCTCGGCCAAGATTTGCTGCCTGATCGGGCGCGTCAATGCCGATGGTCTGATCCAAGTCATCGGCATCGGCCACCGCATGTGCCGGGGGTTACAGTCCGGCGTTGTGGTCGACCGCGATGCCGCGGAGCGCGCCATCCGCGCCTCCGTGGACCAAGCTGAGCGTATGGCCGGGCTGACTGTCAGCCAGGTTCTGGTGTCGGTGAATATGCCGGAACTGCGCTCAGACATTGTCGAAGTTGAAATCGCGCCGCGGGACCGGCGCGTTACCGAAAGCACCGTCGATCAGCTGATCGCGGAGGCCCGACGCGCGGTGTTGCCGCACGATGACCCGATCCTGCACAGCTTCCCCGCCGCCTATGGTCTGGACGGCCGCTTTGCCACGCGTCCGCCGATCGGCCTGTTCGGCGATAGATTGGGCCTGGCCCTGCATGTGCTGCGCGCACCCGCGGCGCCGCTGCGCAATTTGGAAACCTGTGTGCGCCGCGCCCATCTTGATGTCGCGGGTTTCGTCGCGGCGGGCTATGCTGCGGGACAAGCGGTGCTGGTGGCCGATGAGCGCGAACTGGGGGCTGCCTGTATCGATATCGGCGCCGGTATCACCGCCCTATCGGTTTGGACCGGCGGCACCATGGTGCATCTGGAAACGCTGGATTGCGGCGGGCGCCGCCTGACCGAAACGGTGGCCCGCCAGTTGGGCTGTCCGGTGGAGGCGGCCGAGCGCATCAAAACCCTCCATGGTGTCGCTGCCGAGCCGCTCTGTTCGGAGCGCGAGCAAATCGCTGTGCCGGATCTGGATCCACGGGTCCAGGATCCACGGCATGTGCCGCGCCGTGCCTTGGCCGCGGCGCTGAGGCCGCCGCTGACCGAGTTGTTCGAGGCCTTGCGGGCACGCTTGGCCGAGGCCGGCCTCGATCATGACGCATCCGGCCGGGTCGTGCTCACCGGCGGAGCCGCGCAGCTGCAGGGGATCGACGATCTGGCCCAGGCGATCCTGGAGCGGCCGGTGCGCATCGGCCGGCCGCGCCGGGTCTTGGGCCTGGCCGAGGCGGCACAAACACCCTGCTTCGCCGCCGCCGCCGGCCTGCTGCTTCATGCGGTGGAGGCACCGGAGGACCTGTTCGGCCAAAGCCCATCCCGCCCAGGCCAACCGGGCCGGACCACGCCGTTTCGTGCCATCTCCCGATGGCTCATCGACCATTTCTAGCCACAAACCGAGATCAGGATAGACGCGAGAGGAAAAGGAGAAGGGCATGTCGATCGATTTTACGTCCCCGGAGCTGATTGAGCTCCAGCCGCGCATCACCGTGATGGGTGTGGGCGGCGCCGGCGGCAATGCCGTCAACAATATGATCCGCTGCGAGCTTCAGGGCGTGGAGTTCCTGGTTGCCAACACCGACGCCCAGGCGCTGGCGCATTCGCGCTGCTCCACGCGCATCCAGCTGGGTCGGGAGATCACCCAGGGGCTGGGTGCCGGTTCCTTGCCGACCCGCGGCCAGGCCGCAGCCGAGGAATCCTTGGCAGCGATCGAGGAGCATCTGGACGGAGTGCATATGCTCTTCATCACCGCCGGCATGGGCGGGGGCACCGGCACCGGCGCCGCCCCGGTGATCGCCAACCGCGCGCGCGACTTGGGCATCTTGACCATCGGCGTCGTCACCAAGCCGTTTCTGTTTGAGGGCGCGCGGCGCATGCGCGCGGCTGAGGCGGGCATCGAGGCGCTGCAGCAGGCGGTCGACACGCTGATCGTCATCCCCAATCAGAATCTGTTTCGCGTCGCCACGGAGAAGACCACCTTCGCCGATGCCTTCGCCATTGCCGATGATGTGCTGCATTCCGGCGTGCGCGGCATCACCGACCTGATGGTCATGCCCGGCCTGATCAATCTGGACTTTGCCGATGTGCAAACGGTGATGAGCGAGATGGGCAAGGCGATGATGGGCACCGGCGAGGCTGAGGGCGAGAATCGCGCCAAGGAAGCCGCCGAGGCGGCAATCTCCAACCCGCTGTTGGACGAGGTGTCGCTGCGCGGCGCCAAGGGCGTGATCGTGAACATCACCGGCGGCATGGATCTGACCCTGTTCGAGGTCGACGAGGCGGCCAACCATATTCGCGAGCAGGTCGACGGCGATGCCAATATCATTGTCGGCTCCGCCTTCAACGAGGCCTTGAACGGTCAGATGCGCGTCTCCGTGGTGGCCACGGGCATCGAGGCGGTGCCGGGGGAAGAGGCCAGTCGGGCCGGGGCCAGTGTTGTGGAATTGCGCCGGGGCCCGCGCCTGGGTTTCGGGGGCGGTCATCGCGCCGCTACCGCGGAAAAATATGTTCCGCAAGAACACAGCCAGCCGGTCCGCCCGGAGCCGGAGCGCGAACCGGTTGCAGCGGTAGAACCGGAGCCTGAGACTGAGCTGGGGCTGGAGCCGGAGCCGGAGCCGGACGTCGAGCCCGAGGACGTCGCCGCGATGCAGGCGGACACGCCGCACCAGGTGCCGCTGGAGCTCAATCTGGAAGACGCCTTCATCCCCGATGAACCCCGCCGCGTGCGCCCGCGCCATCTGGCGGAAGTGCCCGCCGAGGCCGAGCCGGAGGCGGTCGCACCGCCGCAGCAGCGCCCGGCCGAAAGCCCGGGAATGGCGAAAAGCCGTAGCTTGTTCAAGAAGCTGCAGGACCGCATCGCCAGCCACCAGGACGCGCCACAGGCTCAGCCTCGGGCGCAGTCTCAGGTGCAGTCTCAGGCGCAGTCTCAGGCGCAGTCTCAGGCACAGTCTCAGGCGAGGTCCGCCCAACCGGCCGCGCGCTCTCAACAACCGGAGCGTCCGCCGCTGTTCGGCTCCATCGGGCCGGAAGACCGGCCGACGCCGCAGGAAGACGATCTGAAGATCCCCTCCTTCCTGCGCTCACAGAGAAACTGACAGCCCATGCCCAGACGCGCGGCGCCGCCGTCCTAAACCGTCAAAAGCGCGCCGGGCCGCGCAGAGGCTCCGAAGACCGGGGCGGTCAGCTGGTGATCGCCTTGGTTGCCAGTGTCGCCACCGTGGCGGTGGCACCAGTGAGGACGGCGCCCCAAACAACGTCGCCCACAGCCAAGCCGATCGGCCAATCCTTCAACACTGCTAGATTGGTGAAATCATAGGTGGCATAAGCCAGGCCGCCGAACAGCAGGCCATAGCCCAGGGCTGTCGGCCAGCCCTGGGCCAGCCCCGGCTTCACCGCAAACACAATGATGCCGATGATGTAGAACAGATAAAAGCCCAGAGCCCAGCCGAAGTTCGGCTTTTCCGCCATAAGATGGCCGACCTGCTGGTTGTAGAGGTTCTTCAGCACCAAGCCGATCCAAAGAGCATCGACAGCAAGGAAAAATACAAGGGCGACGGCATAGGCAATCAGATAGGTCATCGGCTGGCCTTAGAGGTAGCAGGGGTTTGACACGATACGCACGAAACGCCCGGTCAGGATGACCGGGCGCTTTCAGCATATCACCAATTGTTACCGCCGTTCGCGGTGATCACTCCAGTGAAAGCCGATGGAAAAGCCCGGCTGGACGCGAGCAAATTGATCCTGCGCCTGTCCGCGAAAAGGGCGCGGGCCGTTTGCCCAGCGATAGTGCCGGCGCAGATCCGCGGCCATGCGGTCTGCCAGCTCGTGATACAGGCCGATCTTGATTGTGGAGGGATGCGCCCCGAAGCGGCACCCAGCGCCCTGGCTGACCCGGGCCATATCCCGGATCCGCCCGCGGTCGCCGCCACGGGCCAAGATCGCCCCGCGCCGCCCGGGTTGCTTGATCACCAGATCATAGTCATAGGCCAAAACCGCCTTGATAGGCTGGATCGTGCAGCGGCGGCCCACGCTGGCAGGCCGACGGCTGAGCGGATGAAGCTCCGGTGGAGCGGCGCGCAACGCCAGGCGAGCGACCACATCGGCACGGCGCGGCCGATCCACGAACGCGACACCGGGACCCGTTTGCGCGACAAGGGACCGGACCACCGCCTCAGTGAGCCGCGGATGGCCCGGCACATCCACGAACACGCGCAGACTCTGGCGTGCACCGCGATGGTCTGCCTGTGCCGGCACGGCCGGTGCCAGAACGGCCAGGGCCGCCAGGGCTGTCAAGCCGATTGTCAGCAAACGCAGCACATGTGTCATTGACTGTCTCCCTATCCTTCGCTGTCGAATGGGAGACACAGTGAGGCGACCGGTCTGAACCGGCCGTGGCGCAATCGGTTATCTGGCAGTCAGAAACCAACCGAACCGGCACAGGGGGGCCGTGCGGCGGACCCGCGGCCCGCCTTTTCTGCGGTGAGCGATTTTGTCCGACCGATTGGTATCGCACAGCGGGTCCAATCGGTCAGGTCAGGTGTTGCGCTAGGCCGCCAGCCCCAACATCTGCAGGAAGCCGACATATTCCGGCCGGCCTTGCTGCGATTGGCCTTTCGCCAAACGGTCTTCAATCGGCACTTCGCGGGCCTTGGCGCGCATATCGTCGAACTGCTCCTTATTGGGGCTGACCCCCAAGCCGGAGACGATGCGGGTCATGTGATTGAACAACCCGACCACGCTGGCAATGTCGTGCACGGTCTCTTCAGAAAAGCCCTGGGCAAGGATGGCGTCGACATCGTCCTGGGTGACACTGTGCGGCTCGCGGGTCAGCTTCGCGGCATAGACGAACACGGGGTGCAAGCGGTCGTCGACGGGCGGAAGCTCGGACTGGCCGCACGCATCAGTCATTTCCTTCGTCGCGCCATAGCCTTCCGCGGCAGCGGCATGCGCATTGTAGCAGAAGCCGCAATGGTTCAGCGTCGAGACATAGGCGGAAATCAGCTCCCGTTCCGCGATACTGAGTTCGGAAGGCCCGCGCATCACCACGTCAATATAGGCGAGCAGCTCTTTCAGACCTTTTGTGTGGGTCTTCCAGACGTGCATGATCAAGTGGCTTTGGTCGGGGAGGGACGGCAGAAAGGACATGGGTGGAGCCTCGTCGCAAGGTCAGGGGATTGCGGCCAGGACGCTACGGCGCCGCCCTTAACAAGCTGTAAGCGTATGTCCTCGAATGTGTCACAACGGGCGCGTTTCCACCCCCGTTGTCAAATTTGTGATCGCCGCGGCCGATTACGCCGCTTCTTTTGCCGGCTCGCCCTTGACGAAGGTTTTGTATTTCGGCTTGCCCTGAGACGCCTTGTCTTTTTCCAGGCGCTGTTCAACCGGCTGCTGGCGGAAACGCGTGCGCAACGCATCGAAATAGGCCTGTTGACTGGTCACACCGAAGCCCGCGACCACGCGGGTCATCATGTTGGACACGCCAATGGTGTAGATGATATCCGCAACCGCATGCTCTGACCAGCCCGCGTCCAGGAGCGCTTTGGCGTCGGCTTAGCGGACGGTATGGGCATCCAGCGTGATCTTGCGGGCATAGGCGAACACCGGCACCAGCTTGGGATCATCGACCGGATTGTCGCGGTTGCGCATGCGCTCCACCATCTCCTCGGTGGCGCCATATTCTTCGGCGAAGGCGGCATGAGCGTTGAAGCAAAATTCACACTCGTTCAGAGCAGAAATGTACGTAAAGATGAGTTCACGCTCAGAAATGCTCAATTCCGACGGACCGTGCAAGGTCACATCGATGAACGCGAGAAGTTCCGAGACGCCTTTCGGGAAGGTCTTCCAAACATGGGAAATGAGATGCGTGTTGTCCGGCAGGGAGGGTAAGTAGGCCATCGGGAAATCATCCTGTGCAAGGTTGCTTTGATGGCGAGACCATGCCGGCTCGGCATTAATAGGTCGTATATTGTAATTCACTCCTCTTTGAGGAAGGCGTTATAATTGGACCTTCAATTTGAATTGCATTTGAGCGTCGGGTGTACCCCATCCATGCGAAACCCGTAGCAGATCAAGCGTTTGACAAGGGGTCAGAGGCAGCGGCGCCGGGGTCAGAGGAAGCGGCAACCGGGTCTTCATCCGGACCGCCGCCCCCAACGAATTGTCATTATTGGCTTAGCTCGCGGCCCGGGTCAGGGCGCAAACGCACATCGCTGTTGGCCAGCACCCACAAAAAGGCGGCATAGGCCGCGACATTCTGGTCCAGGGCCTCAGCGTCGATCTTGTCCAGCGTATCGTCGGGTGTGTGGTGCAGATCAAAATAGTCGGTGCCATCCTGAGCCAGGCGCAAGGCCGGCATCCCGCGCGCGTTCAGCGGACTTAAGTCCGGGCCGCCGGACGTCGCGCCGCCTTCGTTCAGGGCGATCCCCAACGGCGCCAGGATCTGGGCCAGCTCGCGCGCCAGGTCCTGGCCCTGTGGCGATAATGGGCCGGTGGCCAGTTCATACACCCGCTCTGCGCCAAAATCGGACTCAGAGCCGGTGATATGGTTGGTCAGTTCGCCGGCGTGCGCCTCGGCATACGCGCGTGCGCCCAACAGCCCAACCTCCTCGGCCCCCCAATGCACCAGACGAATGGTGCGCTTGGGCGTCAGGCCGCTGTCCAGGATCAGCTTCACCGCTGCGGTGGTGATCGCCACGCCCGCGCCGTCATCAATGGCGCCGGTCCCCAGATCCCAGCTGTCCAGATGGCCGCCGGTCAGGATAATTTCTTCGGGCCGCTCAGAGCCCTTGATATCGGCGATGACATTGCCGCTCTTGGTGGTGCCGAGCACCCGCGGCAGCAAGGTCATGGCTATGCGCACGGTCTCACCGCGGCTGGCGATGCGCTCGATTTGATCAGCATCCGGCGCGGACAGGGCCGCGGCCGGGATCGGGTCGGTGTCGTCGCCGAAGCGCGTGCCACCGGTGTGTGGAAACCGGCGGCTGTCGGTTCCCACCGAACGGATCAGGATCGCTTTGGCCCCCTTCTCCGCGGCAAGCTGGGGGCCGGCCCAGCGCACCGGGCCGAAATAGCCATAGGAACTGCCGTCCTGGGTCTTGCCCATGGCGTGGCTGACATAGGCGATCTTGTCCTCCAGGCTGCCCGGAGCGGCTTGCCTCAGGGCGTCCAGCGTCTCGAACATCACCAGGTCGCCCTCAATGCCCAGCCGCGGCGTGGCGCCGGAATTGCCCAAGGCCGTGATCACCAGCGGCTGCGGGTAAGGCGACACGATCGCGGCCGTCTCAGCGCCGCGCACCCAGGTGCGCATGTCAAACGGCTCAATGCGGACATCCTCAAGGCCAAGCGCGGTCAGCGTGGCCACCGACCAGTCGCGCGCCCGCGCTTCCGCTTCGGTGCCGCCCAGCCGCGGACCGACCTCGGTGGTCAGGCTTTCCACGATGGCATAAGCTTGGCTGCCGGCAAGCGCCCGGTCGCGCAAATCAGCGGCCTGCCGGGCCACCTGATCTGAGATCACTTGCGCTGAAGCCGGCAGGCTCAGCATCAGAAAAACACAATAAAGCAGTCGCATGCCATCCACTCCGCTCAGAGACCTCGCCCCAGTTGGCAGCTAAGAGTAACATTGGGCCGATTGGACTCGCTGAGCGATACCATTCGGTCGGATACCGTTGCTCGCTCTCTCGAAGGCGGGCCTTTCCATCCGATCATCTGCGATCGCGGTTGATCCGATCATACCTTAGCGCGGCCTCAGCCGGCAAAGCAATGCTGCACCTGCTTCGATTAACCGTCTTCTCAGACCTTGGCGATATCAGCAAAGACTTGGCGGAGTGTCTTAAGGGCCCGGCATGACGCAGTTTTACAATTTCAACCAGCTGACACCGGATTGGCCGGCCATGGAGCGGCACCCGGTGCGGGTTTCGTCTCCGCTGGCGGCCCGTTCCGATCCGCTGATCCGGTTTCGCCGTTGGTATGACGAGTTGCGTCAAGACGAGTCCTGCCTGCACCGGAGCAAGGTGACACCGCGCGCTGGCGCCGATCCTGGCCCATGTCTCCTTATTCGATCTGCTGGGCGAGCCGCTGACCGATTTCCGCTTTCGCGTGCTCGCCGGGTATCCCGCCGCGGTGCTCGGCGAAAAGACCGGCAAGCTCGCCTCAGAGGCGATGACACCGGACAGCTTCAAGCGCTGGTGTGCGGCCTTCGCCCATGCCCAGGCGCACCAGGTGGCGATGCGATTCTCCGCGCCGACCCGCTTTACCGATGCCCTGCCCTTGATGGGCGAAATGCTGGTGGTTCCGGTCGGCGCCAACGGCCAGGCCACGCAGCTTCTCGGCAGCTATTCCCTTTACCAGGATGACGACGCGATCATCCACTGGCCGTGGGGCGGGGATTAGCTGATCATTGAAGAAAGTCGGTTCGGGGTTCGCTCGGGCACGACCGTCTCGGGGCGGCGGCCGGCCGCCGCCCAACCCTGCGCGATTGCACCGCGCGCGCGGCTGGAGTAAGCCCGGGCGCTGCGAGTCCTGCGTCCCCCTAGTCCGGAGTGAACGGCGCCCATGCCATCCTATCAATATGTCTATCAGATGCGCGACCTGAAGAAGGCCTATCCTGGCGGCAAGGAGGTGTTGAAGGGCATTACCCTGAATTTCCTGCCCGATGCCAAGATCGCCATCATCGGTGTCAACGGCGCGGGCAAGTCCACGCTGATGCGCATCATGGCGGGCCTGGACAAGGAGTTTCAGGGCGAAGCCTGGGCCGCGGACGGCGTGCACGTCGGCTATCTGCCGCAGGAACCCTATTTGGATCCGGACAAGACCGTGAAGGACAATGTCATGGACGGGGTGCGCGAGATCCGCGACATGATCGAGCGCTACAATGCCATCGCTGAGAAATTCGCCGAGCCCGACGCCGATTTCGATGCGCTGTTGGCCGAACAGGGCGAATTGCAGGACAAAATCGAGGCCGCGGACGGCTGGGAGCTGGACAATCGCGTCGAGATCGCCATGGAGGCGCTGCGCTGCCCGCCCGGCGACTGGGCGGTGGACAAGCTGTCCGGCGGCGAGCGGCGGCGCGTGGCGCTGGCCCGGCTGCTGCTGGAAAAGCCCGAAATCCTCATGCTCGACGAGCCGACCAACCATTTGGACGCCGAATCGGTCGCCTGGCTGGAGCAGCATCTGCAGGAGTATAAGGGCTGCGTCATCCTGGTGACCCACGACCGCTACTTCCTCGATAATGTCGTCGGTTGGGTGCTGGAGCTGGACCGCGGCCGGGGCTTTCCGTTCGAGGGCAATTATTCACACTGGCTGCGCATGAAGGAAAAGCGCCTGGCCCAGGAAGAGCGCGCCGACGAGGCCAAGAAAAAGGCGCTGGACCGGGAATTGGAATGGATCAATGCCAGCCCCAAGGCGCGCCAGGCCAAGTCAAAGGCGCGGATCAAATCTTATTATGAGCTTTTGGAACAGCAGGAAGAACGCGTCCAGGGCCCCGCGCAGATCAAGATCCAGCCGCCGCCGCGCCTGGGCAATCTGGTGATCGAGGCGGATGGCCTGAAAAAGGCGTTCGGCGACAAGCTGCTCTATGAGGATCTGACCTTTTCGCTGCCACCCGGCGGCATTGTCGGCATCATCGGGCCCAATGGCGCGGGCAAGACCACCTTGTTCAAGATCATCACTGGCCAGGAAAATCCCGACGCCGGCCAGATCCGCGTCGGCGACACGGTCAAGCTGGCCTATGTCGATCAAAGCCGCGACGCGCTGGATGCCAATGCCACCGTCTGGCAAGAGATTTCCGGCGGTGATGAGGTCTTCTATTTCGGCAAAACCGAGATCAACACTCGCTCCTATGTGGCGGCGTTCAACTTCAAAGGGCCGGACCAGCAAAAGAAGGTCGGCGTTCTGTCCGGCGGTGAACGCAACCGCGTGCACCTGGCCAAGATGCTGCGCTCCGGCGGCAATGTCATCCTGCTCGACGAGCCGACCAACGATCTGGACGTAGAGACCCTGCGCGCGCTGGAAGAGGCGCTGGAGGATTTCGCCGGCTGTGCCGTGGTGATCAGCCACGACCGCTTCTTCCTGGACCGCCTCGCCACGCACATTTTGGCCTTCGAGGGCGACAGCCACGTGGAGTGGTTCGAGGGCAATTTTGAAGCCTACGAGGAAGACAAGAAGCGCCGGCTGGGTCCGGACGCCATCGTGCCGCGGCGCGTGAAGTACAAGCGCCTCACGCGCTAGGCTTTCGCCCTTCTGGGAATTCCCCCAGCGGTTCCAGCCGGCCTTTCCGTCTCACGATGTTCTTATAGTCCCACTGAATGCGGCGTGCATCATCGAGCCAGCGTTGCAGCATGTTGAGGTCGATCTCAGAAACGGAGCCGAAGCGCTTCTCGGCGGCCATGAACTTGCCTTCTCGCTGCAACCCCGGTGTCGAGAAGGACTGCCCGCTCCAGAACAACAGCCGGACGCAGCCTTTGAGTTTGCTGTATCCGACGATGGGATTGTCGCGGAGGACCCAGACAGGATGGGCATGCCAGATTTTGCTTTCAGCCTCTGTCAACCCCTTCTCGATTTCAGACCGTAGGGTATCGCAGACGAGCCGGTCGTCGTCAGTCTGCGCTTCGTTATAGTCGACGATCGTCTGTGGCTTCATGGTTCGAGCGTGTCCCTGTTGTTTCGAACTGAACGCCTCAGCTTATACCTACAGGCGGATGAGGGGCGGATTGTGGCTGGCACGGTCGCGCGGAAGGCCATTCCTGCGGGTTGCACCCTTTCCATTTCATGTGCGCACCCTTTGGGTCTTCCGTCAGCGAGGGCGATCATGGCAACGCGGTCCAATGTGGGTGCGACGCTCACCGACGGTGAGGTGGAGACGCTGTTTCGGCGACTCGCCGAGGCCTATCCCGGCCGCGATCTGCGGCCCGAAAGCGCGAAGACGGCAAAAGATCCGTTTCGCTCGTGCGTGTCGTGTCTCCTGTCGGCCCAGAGCCTCAACTCCAACACGAGGAAGGCCACCACGGCGCTGTTCAAGCTGGCGCGCACGCCGCGGACCATCCTGAAGCTGTCGGACGAGGCCATCATAGAGGCCATCAAGCCGGCAGGGCTCTACAACAACAAAGCGAAAAGCCTGCGCCGGCTCTGCGCCGCCCTGGTGGAGGAGCACGGTGGAAAGGTGCCGGAGACGCGCGAGGGGCTGATGGCGCTGCCGGGCATCGGTCGCAAGTGCGCCGACATCGTGCTGCATTTCGCCTTCCACAAGCCTGTGTGTGCCGTGGACACCCACGTCCACAGGGTGGCGAACCGGGTGGGGCTCGCCCACGGCAACACCAACGAGGCGACAGCGAAAGCGTTGGAGCCACGCATCCCGGACTGGGCCATGTGGGACGCGCACGTGCGGCTCATCTCGTGGGGCAAGCGCGTGTGTCGGTCCCAGCGGCCCCAGTGCGAGGGGTGCCTGGCGCGGGACATGTGCGTGTCGCTGCGCCGTCAGGGCGGCGAGCGGCTGGAGACCTCCCCGGCCCGCTAAAGTCAGGCCGGCGTGGTCGTCATTCCGTCAAGCCGGAAGAACGGGCGCGCCCTTGGCCCACAGCCTCCACCAACGAGCGCATCGGTGACGCTCCAAAGCTTCCACCCCATGCCCTCGCAACAATGACGTGTATCACGGTTCTGCTCTCACTAATTTGTTACATCGTGTATTGCACGCATGTTTCATTGAGCGAGGGCTTATGGCCGACGACATTCCCACTGTGCGCTGGGGCTCCAAGGGGGCGACGGTGGCGCTTCTGCAAACGACGCTCAATGCGTTCCAAGCCGGTCGCAGAGATGCGCTGGTGGCCGACGGCATCTTCGGCAAGCTGACGTACGCCGCCGTTCGCACGTTTCAGCGCGACAACGGCCTCGAAGTGGACGGCATTGTGGGGCCGAAGACCTGGGGAAAGCTCGCGGCCCACGGCAAGATCGACCCTGCGGTGTACGGACCCAAGCCGGCACCGCCCGCGGCCGCGCCCGCAAAGGCTGCGGAGGAGGCGCCCGCGGGGCCGACCATCGCGAAGGCGCCGCCCCTCTCCTATACTGGTTTTGCCGAGCAGCAGACGCAGGACGATTGCGGATACTTTGCCAGTTACGCCCTTGCCAAGTGCACGGAAAAGAAGTCGCTCGAAATCCGCTTCACCAAGGAGGACGTGCTGACCGAACTGAACATCTTCGTCGACCGCGAGGAATACCGTCAGGCCTACCTCACGTCCAACCGGGTGCCGGACTTCATGGCGCAGCTCGGCACATCAGGTTAAAAAGACGTCCCCACCGGTGCGCAGCTCGGCAAGACATCGGACCTTGCCAGCGCAGGCAAATACTTATTGGCCCGGATTGGTCAGGCCGGTGTGGCCATTGCCTGCTGGAATTATGGCGGCAACGTCAACATGGGCCACTGGATCGCGGTGTTGGCCAAAGACAAGTATGACGGCGTCGACCAGTTCTTCGTGTACGACAGCTCCTGTTACATGTCTCAGTGGTATTACGACAGCGCAGCGAAGCGCAGCACGGTATGCTGGGTGGACTGGAGATACTTGATGGCGACGCTGCAAGGATCCGGAGTCACCTCCGTGATCTCGAAATACTGAGGCGGGGCGAAGCTGGTGGGCTTCTTGTCGGAGTGGGGCAACGGCGTGCGGGGCCACAGGGCGGCGGACGCCGGGCTGTTGCAAGGTTCGCGCGGCGTCAGCTCATCACGTCATAGGGGGTCATGGCGCGGCGGGAGCTCTCCACCATCACCTCGCCGCTGAGGGGCGGGAACGCGCGCCAGTTGCACGCCTCGCGTGGGCAGAGCCGGCAATTGACGCCGATGGGCGTGGCTGCACCGCCAAGGTCCATGCCGTCGGCGTAGACGAGGCGCCGGGCGTGGGTGGCGTCGGCCCCCAGCGCCACCACCATCACCAGGGCCGCGTTAAGGGCGCCTTCGCCGGGGCGCTGGACCGCTCGGGCGACGGTCACAAACGTCTGGCCCTCGGGGAGCTGGGCGAGGTCCACGATAGTGCGCCCTGGCGTGCGGACCGCCTCGTAAAGGCGCCAGCGCGGGCTGGTGCCGCCGGAGCGCGCGAACGGTAAGACGCCGCCGCCGAAGCGCTTGGAGATGTTGCCGGCCCGGGCCACGCGGATCATGAAGAACGGCACGCCCCGCTCCCCGGGCCGGTTCAGCGTGGTGAGGCGGTGGGCCACCTGCTCGAAATTGCCGGCGAAGCGCGAGGCCAGCACCTCCACATCGTAGCGCAGGCGCTCCGCCGCCTCGTGGAAGCGCGCGTAGGGGAACATGATAGCGCCGGCGAGATAGTTGGCGAGGGTGAGCCGGTAGAGCCCCCGCGAGGCGTCGGAGGTGAGCGCGGGGTGCTTCGCGATGGCGCGGATGAGGGCGCCGGCCTCAAGCTGCCCCACCAGGTGCGCCACCTGGAAGGTGCGCGAGGTGGACTTCAAGAGCTCCGACAGCATGAGGCGGCGGCGGTGCCGGTCGAAGCGGCGCAGGAGCGGGCGCATCACGTCGTAGGGCATGATCACCACGTCCACGCCGTGGGCGCTCTTCAGGTGGTTCACGAGACTGGTGGTGAGCGCCTGGGGGAGGTCCATGCGCACGTTCGCGCGCTCGGCGAAGCGCTCGGCCACGTCCTCCAGCTCGGCAAAGTAATTGTGGTTCGCTTGCAGCGCCTCGCGGGCTTCTTCCACCGGGCTGCCGGCAAGACCGGCGCCCAGCGGCAGCCCATCGGCGGCGTGCTCGGCAAGGGACTGCGCGTCGTCGCGGGTGCGCTTGTAGGCTTCGTAGACGCGCGCAAGGGCCTCGGCGAGACGGGGAGAGAGCTCGGCCACCTCGGTGAGGTCTGAGGGGACGAGGTCGGCGCCGGCGATCACCGGATCCGCCGACAGCTCCTTCAGGCTTTGCAATGTTCCACCGTCCGCCGTCGGGGCGAGGGTGCGCACGTCCACATCGTAGGCGTCGGCGAGGCGCAGCATCAGCGGCGCCGTCAGCGGGCGCTGGTTGCGCTCGATGAGGGTGAGGTAGCTGGCGGAGATGCCGAGGCCCTCAGCCATCTGGGCCTGGGTGAGGCCGAGGGAGCGCCGCAGCTTGCGCACTTGGTTGCCGAGGAAGAGCTTGCGGCGGACATCGGCGTCGGACATGACAAAACTTACAAAATGACACGCTGTGTCAGTATCTACGCACACACGTTGACCTCAGTCTAGCTCTGGCCCTCTCGATTGTCATAACGGAATGGTCTTTCATCTGTCGGCCAGCGGCTGAGCCTGCCGCACCGGAGAGAGACAGTATCATGACCAGTTTTCACGACCTTGTTCCAACGCCCCACGCCAATCGTTTCGATGGCATCAACCGCATGCACAGCGCCGCGGATGTGGAGCGCCTGCGCGGCTCCGTCACCATCCGCCACACGTTGGCTGAGCGCGGCGCCAACCGGCTGTGGGGGGCACTGAAGACAGAAGCCTACGTGAACTCGCTGGGCGCGGTGACCGGGAACCAGGCCGTACAGATGGCCCGCGCTGGCCTCCAGGCCATCTACCTCTCCGGCTGGCAGGTGGCGGCGGACGCCAACACCGCGAGCCAGACCTATCCCGACCAGTCGCTCTATCCCGCCAACGCGGGGCCTGAGCTTGCCAAGCGCATCAACCGCGCGCTGCACCGGGCCGACCAGATCGAGTGCGCCGAAGGCAACGTCACACGGGACTGGTACCTGCCCATCGTGGCGGACGCGGAGGCCGGCTTCGGCGGGCCGCTGAACTGCTACGAGATCATGAAGGCGTACATCGAGGCGGGGGCTGCGGGCGTCCACTTCGAGGATCAGCTGGCGTCCGAGAAGAAGTGCGGCCACCTCGGCCGCAAGGTGCTGATCCCCACCAAGCCGCACGAGCGCAACCTCAACGCCGCGCGCCTTGCCGCCGACGTCATGGGGACGCCGACCCTCATCATGGCGCGCACCGACGCCCAGTCTGCCCGCCTCATCACATCCGATGTGGACGAGCGCGACCACAAATACATCGACTTCGAGGCCGGCCGCACGCCGGAGGGCTTCTATCGCATCAAGGAAGGCATGGGGGTCGAGCACTGCATCGACCGTGGGCTCGCCTTTGCCGACAAGGCCGACCTCATCTGGTGGGAGACGTCCACGCCCAACCTTGAGGATGCCAAGCGCTTCGCCGAGGCGATCCACAAGGAATTCCCGGGCAAGATGCTATCCTACAACTGCTCGCCGTCCTTCAATTGGAAGAAGAACCTGGACGAGGCCACCATCGCCAAGTTCCAGCGCGAGCTGGGGGCCATGGGCTACAAGTTCCAGTTCGTGACGCTGGCGGGCTTCCACGCCCTCAACTACTCCATGTTCGAGCTCGCCCGCGGCTACGCGTCGGAGGGCATGGCTGCCTACTCGCGCCTGCAGACGGCCGAGTTCGACGCCGAGGAGAACGGCTACACCGCGACCCGCCACCAGCGCGAGGCGGGCACCGGCTACTTCGACCTCGTGGCGCTCACCCTGTCGGGCGGTCAGTCGTCCACCACGGCCATGGGCGAGAGCACGGAAACCGCGCAGTTCAAAGAACCCGCCCTGGAAGCGGCCGAGTAAAAGCGAAAGGACAGTACGATGAACCAGTTTGCACACGCCTTCGCCGACCCCATCCCCGCGCCCGCGTTCCTGGATCTGAAGCGCGCTGAGCCTCGGCGCGTGGTGGGCTTCTCCACCCTGGTGGAGACCAGCCTCAGCATAGACGAGCTCCGCACGTCCCTTGAAATGATTGCCGGAGCCAGCGCCTTCCGCCTCGACGCGCTTTCGCTGGAGGATGATGGGATGCGCGCCGAGTTCGCGCTCACCGCCCGCTGCGGCAGCACCGGCGACACCCAGATCTTCGCTCTGCTGCGCGAGATCGCCGCCCGCCACCGCTGGAACGGCATGGAGAAGCGCCTCGCGCGCTAGTGCGTTTGCCGCTCAGGTTAAATCGACCTGAGCGATGGCCGATCGCGCCAGACATGAATGAGGCGAGATCTCATCCGCTCAGTGTGCCACACACTGAGCGGATCGCGCTTTCGATCATGCCGTCATGAGCGCGATGGTTTGCACGGACGGACCCCTTCAGCGGCCGTGTTGATGCGCGGGGCTTGCCATGACGCGGTTCGCTTCGGCGGAAGCGCCGCGAGGGACCACGGGGCTCTTGTTGCCCTTCGACAGACAGGGCGTCGCCCGCACCGATGACCGCCAGGTGCCGAGACGCTGCGCGGCATCGTGCTCGCGCTTGTACCTGGCGCGATTGCTCTGCGCGCAGGTTAATCCAACCTCAGCGGCAAGCGCGCTGACGGCTGAGCAACGGCGCGCTCGGGCCGCACGTGAGAGGGCGGTACGACGCCTAGATTACCTTCCGCAACAGGGTCGTCCGGTGGCGCCGCCGTGGTGTTCGTCCCGTATCTCGGAAGCTGGGTCAGAGGCTTGCGATGGGGCCGGCGAACGAACGAACGCTCATCGGTGCGCGTCCATCAGCCCGCCGCCAACGGCAAGAAGGGGGCGTCCCGGTGGCACGGGCCGCTGGCGCGGCGGCCTCACTCAAAACCCATGCGCCGTGAGACGCCAACGGCGCGGCGTCGGGTCTGAAGCCCATCAAAGGGTAGGCTCGCTATGGCCGCAGCGCAGCGCACATGCTGGGTCGCGTCGCCGGTTGGCAATCCCGACCGACCGCGGTTGCGAGGCTGGCGACCCGAGCAAAACGTTGGGCGAGCGGTGTGCTTGGGCCGACCCTGCCCGCATGTCGGCCCGCAAGCGGTAATCCGCGTTGCCCCGTCCCTCTATCGCTTCTTCGTCGAACGCTTCTTCCACACACCCAAGACCTTCCGGGCCGTTGCCACACGGCGGGACAAGCGACGGAGACCGTTCTCGTCGGTGTGAAGCGCACGTCAGCCCGAATTCGACCCCCCGCTTATGAGCCGTCCACTGAGGGCGCTCGCGCCGATCGACTGCGCGCAGTTGCAGTGCGCGAGAGATGATCTGAGCTGACGGCAACCTCCCTGCGTCAAAGAACCAGAGCCTTGTGCGGGCCCGACAAGGCCCACGACGGTCCGGCGCGCGAGACGGTACATGGTCGGCACGGCCTCCTTCGTCGGCGAGCTCGGGTCGTGCCTCCCGGGGTGCAGGTGTTCGCCGAGACCGTGGGGTGAAGCAGCCTCCGGGTTCTCTCGCGCGGCGGGCTGGGCCGTCCACGGCGCTGGCGGTTGTATTCACAGGATCGAGAGATCCAGCGGGAGGAGGCCGCCTGAAAGGGCGAGAATATCCTCGCCGGGGCGAAAGTCGGTGATGGTGAGCGGATCGCCGGCGGCTGCCACAAAGGTGTCGCGTCCTGTCCCTCCCGTCAGGATGTCGCCGGCGCCGCCCTCCAGCCGGTCGTCACCACCGGCTCCC
>JBHJGS010000008.1:0-118200 GCA_050331575.1 Rhodothalassiaceae bacterium
CGCTACATGACGCTGGAAACTCTCGCCCCGGTCTGCGATGATCCTCTCATCAGCCTGCCTGCTGCTCAGACAGGCTGATCAGCTCGGCCCGCCAGAGCCCTCAGGCCAGACCGGAGCTACACCACGAAATGGGACACGATCTGTCCACACCGTGTCGTGTGACACCTCGATGCCCCGCGCGGCCAGTTCGGCCTTCAGCCGATGCAGGCTCAGATGCGTTCAGGTATTCGGCTCTGAGCCGGCCGTTAAAAGCGTCGATCGTGGCATTATCGGGTGGGTTCACAGGATGGCGGGGGACCGCGCAGGAGATCGGCATGGCCTCTACGCATCAGCCGGACGTGACCGCAGCGCTGCAGCGCGCGAGCGAGCTGCTGCGCGCCGGGCAAACGTCAGACGCCGGCGCTGTGCTGGACCGGCTGCTCGCCGCTGTGCCCGACCAGCCCGATGCCTTGCAGCTGCGCGGCCTGGTGGCCCGGCGCGAGGGCCAGCAGCCGGCCGCAGAGCGCTGGCTGCGCCAATCCCTGGCCGCAGCGCCGAACCAGCCCCATGTGCTGAACAATCTGGCCAATCTGTTGCGCGAGACCGGCCGCCTGGACGAGGCGATCGCCTGTTACCGCGAGGCGGTGCGGCAGCGGCCGGATTATGCCGATGCCTGGACCAATCTGGGCCTGAGCCTAAGCAGCGCTGCGCGGCATGAGCCGGCGCTGGCGGCCGTTGAGCAGGCGCTGAAGGTCGCCCCGGCATCGGGCCGGGCACTGCTGGGCAAGGCGGCCTGCCTACGCGCGCTGGATCGGTTCGACGCCGCGGAGCGCACCCTGCGCACAGCGGTTCAAGCCGCGCCCAATGATCTCAAGGCCATGAACAATTTGGCCAATCTGCTGCGCGAGCGCGGCGAGGAGAGGGCTGCGGCCGCGCTTTACGAACAGGCCTTACAGCGCGCGCCTGCGGCGCATCCTCTGCGCGTCGGGCTGGCCGGCGCCTATTATAATGACGGCCAGGCCGCCGCGGCGGAGCAGGCGTTGGCGCAGGTACTGGCGGCCGATCCCACCCAGCTGGACGCGCATCACACCTTGACCACGATCTTAAGCTCCACCGGCCGCACCGCGGAGGTGGCAACCGCCTATGAGGCCGCCCTGGCCCGCGCGCCGGACCATCGCGGCCTGTGGGAGGCCTATCTGGGCGCGACCTGGTTGCTGGAAGACTATCAGGCCGGGCTGGCGTTGGTCGAGCGTGCGCTGGCGGCGTGCGGGGCGCATCCGGTATTCGATCTGTGGCGCGGGCGATTTCTGCTGTCGGACGGTCAGGCGGAGGCGGCGCTGGCCTGGCTCGACCTGCGCCGGGACGCCGCGACCGGCCCGGGCCACGGCGTCGCCATTGAGCGGGCGCGCGCGCATCTGGCCCTCGGCGCCTATGCCGACGGCGCAGCGGAGCTGGCGCCGATCGCCTTTGCCGCGGCCGACGATTATGGGCTGTGGGCGCATCTGGAGGTGCTGTGGCGGCTGGCCGAAGAGGATCGCGCGGCCTGGCTGCTGGACTATGACCGCTTCGTGCAGGCGGTCGAGGTGCCGGTACCGGCGGGCTATGATCGGGCCGACGCCTTCTACCGGGACCTGGCCCAGCTTCTGACCGGGCTGCATGTCAGCCGCACGCATCCGCATGACCAGACCCTGCGCCACGGCACCCAGACCTATGGCCGCCTGTTCAACCGGCGCGAGCCGCTGCTCGGCGCCCTGAAGCAGGCGATCACCCAGGCCGTGGCCGGCTTTGCTGCCGGCTTGCCGGACGATCCGACCCACCCGTTCCTGAAACACAAAGGGGCTGCGCTGCGATTTTCGGGGTCCTGGTCGGTGCTCCTGTTCGATGCAGGCTTTCATGTGCCGCACTATCACTCCGAGGGCTGGATCAGCTCGGCCTATTATGTCGCCCTGCCCGATCCGGTGGCCGACCCGGCGACCCCGGCCGGCCGCCTGGAATTCGGCCGACCGCCGCTGCCGGTGCCGCACGGCGGCGAGCCGGTGATGCAGATCCAGCCGCGCCCGGGTCTGTTGGCGCTGTTCCCGTCCTATTGCTGGCACGGCACCGTGCCGTTCCAAGCCGATCAGCCGCGCCTGACCGTGGCCTTCGACATGGCCCGCCACGATCCCCGTGGCGGGCCCATGGGTTAAAGATCGACGCTGACGCCGAAGAAGATGAAGCGGCTCAAATCATAGACGCCGGGGAAGGTGTTGCCGGCCTGGACGTCGCCGCCTTCCACGCTGGTCAAGGGCGGGGTGTTGGCGAGCAGATTGTTGACGCCGGCGCGTAGGCTGAGAAAGTCGGTTACCTGCGCCTGGATCACCAGGTCCAGATAGTTGCGCGATTCCAGCACCTGATTGACCGGCGAAATGACCTCCACCAGGGGCTCGACATTGCCGACATAGCGCCAGGTGGCCACCGCCCGCACGTTCCAGGGCATGTCCCAACTAGCCAGAAGGCGATGGCTGAAGGCCGGCCGTGGCGTGCCGCACTGGTCGCCGAAGCGGTCCTGGCAATCCAGCGCTTCCACCCCTGGGAACTGCTCCTCTTCGAACTGACGCAGCCAGGTGCCGACGAAATCAAAGCTGAGCCGGCCCAGATCGCCCAGGCCGGCCTCGGCCAGGTCGAACTCGTAGCGGACCTCGAAATCCAGGCCGCTGGTCTTCAAGGTGGCGATGTTGATGTTGGTGGCCGTGACACCGAAATTGATGCCGGTTTCCACGAACAGGGAGCCGAAATTGTCCCGGTTGATCAGACTGCAGAATTGCGGATCGCCGGTGGCAAAGCATTGCGAGATCGCCTGCTGCGGCGGCACCGTGCCGATCAGATCCTCGATCTCGATGTCAAAATAGTCGACCGAAAAGGAAAGACCGGGGATCGCCCGGGGCGTGACCGCAGCACCCACGGTGATGGTATCGGCCACTTCCGGCTCCA
Organism: Rhodothalassiaceae bacterium; assembly: GCA_050331575.1. Classification (GTDB taxonomy): domain Bacteria; phylum Pseudomonadota; class Alphaproteobacteria; order Sphingomonadales; family Rhodothalassiaceae; genus JBHJGS01. The sequence goes on from JBHJGS010000008.1 coordinate 2,950, forward strand.
GATCGGGATTGCCGCCGACGATCGAGTTGAATTCGCGCGACGGCTGTACCGGAATATTGCCGAACTGTGCGGGCGTCACGCCGGTCAGCGCGCACTGCTCCAACGTGGCGCTGGGATTGTCCCCGGCACATGGGTCGCCCGGCGCGAATTCGAAGCCGCCATTGCTGACCGGGCTGAACAGCTCGATCACATTCGGCGCCCGGATCGCGCGCTGAAACTGGCCGCGAATGCGCACCTGGTCGTCCAGCGCCCAGACCGCGCCGATGAACCAGGTGTCGGTGCTGAAATCATTGCTGGCCTCTTGGCCGCTGATCTCGCCTTCCGTGCTGTATTCGGACCGACGATAGGCGCCGCTCAGGGTGAAATCCTGCACCAAGGGCAGATCCTGGGCGACCGGGATCTGCACCTCGAAAAAGCCCTCCGCGACGTCCAGCGAGCCGGACACGGCATCAAACCCGCCCAGGCCGATCAGGCCGCCCGGGCCGGCCGGCACGCTGGACACGGTGTCTGGCTCCAAGCTGAGCGAATCCTCGCGATATTCCGCGCCGATGGCCACGGCGATGCCGTCCGACGCGAACGGGGAGCGAATGCCGAACTCGCCGAGATTGCCGCTCAGCGAGCCGCCGAGCACGATCTGCTCGGTCTGACCATCGATGCGGCCGACGGTACCGGTGACGAAGCTGATCGCTTCCGGCGTGATCAGCGTGCTGCCGTCATCATTGCGGTCGAAGATGTTGAACGGCACGCAGTTGGCCTCCGCGGGCGGCCGGCACACCACATTGCCCTGCTCATCCTCCACCAGGAACAACGCCTGCTGGGTCAGATCGAAATCCAGCGCGTTGATCAGCTCGCGGTCCTGCAAGACGCGGGAGAATTGGCCGAACACATCCCAGTCGAGCGCATCGAACAGAGTGCCGCGAAAGCCACCGACCGCCCGCCAGCTGGTGATGGTGATCTGGTTGGTGCGCCGCGCCTCCTCGCCATCGGCATTGCGCAACACGCCGCCGGCGACCCCGGGCTCGGTGCCCAGCCGGAAGCTGTTCAGGAAGGGAATATCGACACTGTTCAACTCGCCGGTGATGGGATTGGGCTCACCCGCCTGCACCGCGGCCAGAACCTCCGCGCAATTGTATAAGTCGAACAGAGTCCCCAGTTGACCGGGGGGCGCGTCGTCCAGCAGCGGATTGTCGCAATTGACCTGCAGCGGCTGGGTAAAGGTCGCCGTCGGTGAGGATACCGCCTCGGTCTCGGTATTGATGAAGCTCAGATCGGCATAGACCTCCACGGAGTCGGTGATGTCGTAATAGCCCTGGGCATTGATGTTGAAACGCTCCCGCGCCGTCTGCAGCCGGAACGACGGCTCGAAATTATAGGTCGATACCGGTGCTGGCACGCTGCCGAACGGCACCAGCGTCCCGTCAGCGGTCTGAAACAGGCTCAGGGATGAACTGAACGGATCATTGTTGGTCAAGAACCGCCGGAAATTCGACGATCCGGCGCACAATAGCCCATCCACCGCCAGGGCCACTTCCTCCGGATCGGTGGGATCGGCCTCGGCCAGAATACAGGTGCCATTGTCCCGATCGCCCGAGCGGATCGGATTGAGATCCTCATAGCCGAAGTACAAGGTGACATTGCCCCGGTCGTCCGGCGAATTGGCCCCCATGAGCATGGTCGCGAAGACGCCGCGGCCGTCCAGCGCGCCATCCGGCGTCTCCAGCCCCACAGCCGCGGTGATGTCCTCCATCAGGCCGATATTGTTGGGCGCGTGGCGAACACCGACCTGGCCGTCGAAGGCAAAGCCCTCGAAATCGTCCTTCAGGATGAAGTTGATCACCCCGGCCACGGCATCCGCGCCATAGACCGCCGAGGCCCCACCGGTGACCAGTTCGACCCGGTCGATCAGCTGGGCGGGCACCATGTCGACATTGGCCGCCGGGCTTTCCGGTGAGCCGAACGGCAAACGCTTGCCGTCGACCAGAACCAGGGTGCGCACGGGCCCTAGGCCGCGCAGATCGACCGTTGAAACGCCGTCTACATCGATATTGTCCGACACCGTGGTGGCCGAGGCGCGCACCTGGGGCAAGATGTTCAACACATCTTCCACACGGGTTGTCCCGCGATAATCGACCTCGGCACTGCCCAGTTGAAACAAGGGGACCGACGAGGTGAGATTGTTGGTGACCAGGCGAGACCCCGTCACCACCATCTCTTCCATGCGTTCAGTTTCAACCGCACTGTCTTGGGCCAACGCATGGTTGGCCAACACCCCCCCAAGAAAGCCACTAAAGGTCAGTGCCGTCGTGCCACGTAGCATCCAGCCGGATGTCAATCCAGTTCGAAGCGTCATGTGTCCCTCCCTGCGCTTCTGATAGATCGTCTGCCCGCAGGTTCGAACCCGCAAGATGCTTTGTCTTGACCCGCCCCATTTTTTGAAATCGCTTGACTAGGATGCGACAGCTTTCACTCTGAATCAAGCCAACCGTAAAATTTTTTTCCTCCACGAAGGTTATATCCGAAATTTTCCGCCACCGATGGCACAGGATTCTGATATCTCTTGGGCGAGACTGCGCCCGTTAACAGCCATTGGCGGACACGAGCCTTGCCATACACCAATCTTAGGTAGGCCCTCGTGCTAAACCCCTCAACGAAATGGCAATCGCATCGCCCCGGCATGGTGCGTGCATCTGCCACACATGGCGGGCCCCCGGGCGGACGTCTTGCACCCCAGGCGGGTTGCATGATAGTTTCAAAAATATGCTTAATTGAACACAAATTTTTGCCTAACGCGCCGGCAAGATGTCCCCTCCACGACCCGGGAAGATGCCCATGAAGCCTGTCGCACTCGCCTGTCTCTTGCTCGCCGGATCGGTCGCGACCGCGCCGACGCTCGGCCAGTCCTTCGACAATTTCGAGTATCGCAATGTCGGCCCGACCCGCGGCGGCCGCGCCACCGCGGTCGCCGGCTCGGTTGCCGCCCCAGGCACCTTCTATATGGGAGCGTCCGGCGGGGGCGTGTGGAAGACCACCGACTATGGCGAAACCTGGCAGCCGATGTCCGATGCGGCCTTTGCCTCGCCGTCGATCGGCGATATCGCGGTGGCCCAGAACGACGCCAATATCGTCTATGTCGGCACCGGCTCAGACGGGCTGCGCAGCAATGTCATTGCCGGCAAGGGCGTGTATAAATCGACCAATGGCGGCAAGACCTGGCAGCATCTTGGGCTGGAGCGCACCGGTCATATCGGCGCTGTGGAGATCGATCCCAGAAATCATAACATCGTCTGGGTCGCCGCGATCGGTCAGGCATTCAGCGATAATGAGGAGCGCGGCGTCTACAAAAGCGAAGACGGCGGCAAGACCTGGACCAAGGTGCTGTATCATTCCGAGCAGGTGGGCTTCACCGACGTGGAACTGCTGCCGGGCAATCCGGACATCGTGCTGGCCAGCGCCTGGAAGGCGCGCCGGCGGCCCTGGTCAATCTATAGCGGCGGCCCGGCGGAGGACGCCGGCATCTGGAAATCCCCCGACGGCGGCAAGAGCTGGACCAAGATCACCGACGGCCTGCCCACCGGCCTGACCGGCAAGATCGATCTGGCGATCAGCCGGGCCGATTCCAGCATCGTCTATGCCCTGGTGGAGGCGCCGCAAGGCACTGGCGGCCTCTACAAGTCGACCGATCAGGGGGAGAGTTTTCAGCTGGTGTCGGACAAGAAGGAACTGGTCAACCGGCCGTTCTACTACACCAATGTCGAGGCCGACCCGACCGATCCGAACACGGTCTATGTCATGGCCACGCAATATTGGAAATCGACCGACGGCGGCGAAACCTGGACGGAGATGCGCCCGCCGCATGGCGACAATCACGATATGTGGATCCATCCGGACAATCCGGAGCATTTCGTCCAGGCCAATGACGGCGGGGCGACGATCACCTTTAATGGTGGCAAGACCTGGTCGACCCAGTTCAATCAGCCGACCGTGGAGATCTATCAGGTCGAGGTCGACGACCAATATCCTTACTGGCTCTATGGCGGCCAGCAAGACAATGGCACGACCATCTCGGTGCCGAGCATGGCGGCGGTGCCGGTGCAGCACAAAGTGTCCTATCTGATGCACACAGGCGGCTGCGAAACCGGCCCGGCGGTGCCCAAGCCGGGCAATGCCAATATCATATACGCCAATTGCAAGGGCCGCTTCGGCGTCTACGACAAACGCACCGGCCAGGAAAAATCCTATTGGGTCGGCGCGGTCTATATGTACGGCCACAATCCAAAGGACCTGCCCTATCGGTTCCAGCGCGTGTCGCCGATCCATGTCTCGCCGCACGATCCAGACACGGTCTATCACGCCTCGCAATATGTCCACCGCACCCGCGATGACGGCCGCACCTGGGAGACGATCTCGCCGGACCTCACCGCCAATGAGCCGGACAAGCAGGTCATCTCCGGCCAGCCGATCACGCGGGACATCACCGGCGAGGAGATCTACTCCACCATCTATTCCCTGCGCGAATCCCCGGTCGAGGCCGGCGTGATCTGGGTCGGCGCCAATGACGGGCCGGTGCATGTCACCCGCGACGGCGGTGAGAGCTGGACGGACGTGACACCCAAGGGCCTTCCCAAGGGCGGCCGCGTCGATGCCGTCGCCCCCTCGCCCCACGATGCGGCCAAGGCCTATATCTCCGTGCTGCGCTACCAGCTGGGCGACTGGCAGCCCTATATTTACCGGACGGAGGATTATGGCCGCAGCTGGACCCGCCTGACCGACGGCCGCAACGGCATCCCCGCCGACACGCCGACCCGGGTCGTGCGCGAGGATCCCGAACGCGAGGGCCTGCTGTTCGCCGGCACCGAATATGGCGTCTATGTCTCCATGGATGACGGCAAGCGCTGGCACGCGTTTCAGCAAAATCTGCCGGTGACCCCGGTGACCGACATCAAGATCCACCGCGGCGATATGGTGCTGTCGACCATGGGCCGAGGTTTTTGGGTGCTCGATGACATCACGGCGCTGCGCCAGCCGGCGTTCGAGCAGCAGGGCGAGGATCTGGCCTTGTTCCAGCCCAAGCCCGCCTATCGCTACCGCAACACCTTCCAGGATGCCTCCGGCGTGCCGGATTATCCGCGCGCCTTCGTGGCGGTGGACTATTATCTGCCCGACGGCGGCGAAGGCCCGGTGCGGCTGGAAATCCGCGATGGCGAGGGCCGCTTGGTGACGGCCTTCACCAGCGAGGGTGCCGCCACCTCTGACGCTGGCTCTGACGCCGGCTCTGACGCCGACAGCGCTCAGGCCGGCCGGGATATGGCCACCGGCGAGATCACCTATCTAAGCGATGAGCGGCTCAGCGAGGCGCCGGGCATGCATCGCTTCCGCTGGGACATGACCCATCAGGGCCCCTGGCACGAAGAGTCCGACCGCCGCCATCTGAACGGCCCCATGGTGGCCCCGGGCACCTATGACCTCACGCTCAGCCGCGGCGACCGGTCGGTCAGCCAGAGCGTGGAGGTGCGCGCCGACCCGCGCGTGCTGCGCCACGGTACCACCAAGGAGGATATCCAGGCGCAGATCGCCTTGTTGCTGGACATCCGGGACCTGCTCAGCGAAGCGCGCCAATTCACCGCCGACCTGGAACAAGAACACGCGACGCTAAGCGAGGCCAAGTCTGGCGAGCAGGCGGATCGCGCCCGGCTGACCGCCGTGGAAACGGCCTTGTCCAAGGTCAAGACCGAGGACGAGGGCTTCTATCAACAACCGATGCTGGTCGATCAGGTGCGCTACCTTTACGGCATGCTGAATGATGCCGACCAGGCGCCGGGACAGGACGCGGTCGAGCGCTATGAAACCTTGCGCCAGGACTTCCAGGCGGTGCAGTCACAGCTCGCCTCTGGCGCCCCTGGCCCGGACAGCTCCGGACAGTAGCGAGCGCGCGCAATCATCGCCGAAGCCCAGGGATCAGCCGGTAAGCGGCTGAGCTTGCTGTCGGCGGACGGCGACCGGGCCGTCGCCAAACTATCCTCTCACCGGTTTTGCCTGGCCTGATCGCCAGAGGCCTCAGCTCGGCCCTGAGCGCCCGCCGCGCAATAGCCAACGATAAACGCCCAGGCAATTGATCCCGAACAGAACCAGATTCTGGCTGCCAAGTGCTGGCTCGCCTTCGATCCAGGCGGCGGTGATCCAGGCCAGTGAGGACAACACGAAGACGGCAAAGCCCCAGCCGGTGACCCGCGCCCCGGCATTGATCGAAACCATCAGCGCCGCCACCATGCCGGTGCCAGACGCCAGCCATTCCACGATCGAGCTGGAAATCGTTCAATCCTTATTGTTTCGGAGATTGCGCCGGTCAGCGGTTGCCGGCCGACAGCCTGTGTCCCTCTGCAACTCCGAAGCCCTCCCATGCGTTCCCCTGACGAGCGACGCTGCTGGGTGCGCCCGGGCAGCCGACCGTCTATGCCAACGGGAGATGACCAAATGCGCAAAGCGCTGATGCTTTCAACTTGCACCGCCGCCTTGCTGTTGACCGGGCCACTTGCCGCCCAACAGCAGCGCGAGACCCAGACCCAACAGTCGCAAACCCGTCAAGAGGACCGCCGCCAGACCCAGCAACGATCCGGCAAGGACTGGTCGCAACGGGATCGCATCCGGGTCGTCTCCGCGGACCGGCTGATGGGCCAGGCGATCAAGGATGATCGGGATGAGACCATCGCGGATATCGACAGCGTGCTGATCGACCAGACGCAGAACAGCATTCGCTTTTTGGTCGTCGATGTCGATGAGGCGGATCTGGAGCAAGATCGCCAGCAGGCGCAGGGGCGGCAACGCGGCCTGGACCGCGACGGCAGCCAGGCGCGCCAGGGCGATCAGCGCCTGGCGCAGGAACAGCGGGAACAGCGGGGCACGCTGGTGCCGCTGCCGTGGGAGGCCGTGACGTTTCAGCGCGATGGCCGCGACATGACGGTGCGCGTCGACCGCCAGCGCCTGGCAAGCGCCCAACGCTTCACCGAAGACCAGTTGGACCAGGCGGTCGACCAGCAGATGATCACCGCCATCTACAATCATTGGGTGCCGATGGATGCCCTGCAGGACGGCGCGCAGGCCCAGCGCCAAAACCGGGGACAAAATCGGAACCAGGATCGCGCCCAGGATCGGGGCCAGGATCGGAGCGGGGGCCAGGGTCAAAGCGACAATCGCGAGCAACGGACCAATCGCGCCGATCAACAAGGCAGCGCGGATCGCATGCGCCAGCGCGAGGGCCAGGCCCAGTCCGAACCGCAGGAGGGCCGGCAGGCGCTGACACGGTCCGACGGCGACACCACCTATCTGTGGATGGGCCATAGTTTTGTTTCAGTTCTGCTGCCCGGCCTGAAGAGCTTCGCCGAGCTGGACGGAACCGATGTCTATGGCAGCGACGGCAAAGATTTAGGTGAGATCGAAGACGTGATCATCGATCGAGAGACCGGCCGTATCGCCTTTGCCACCATCTCTCACGGTGGCTTTCTGGGGGTCGGCCAAGCCGTCTCACCGGTACCGCTGGCGGCGCTGCAATATCAGCAGGAGGAAAATCATTATCGCTTGGCGGTGTCGGCCGACACATTGGAAGGCATGGACCATTTTCAGCGCGGCGACACACCCCGGTCCATCCGCACCGCTGACTTGCGCAAATTATACCGCGAGTTTGGCGCGGCCATGGACACGCGTGGGCAGGGCGGCTAAGGTCTTATTCGATCAATCGCGATCGCGCGTGACCGGATGAATAGGCCCGCCTTTTATGGGAGAAGACACCTTATCCGACCGAATGGTATCGCATAGCGAGTCCAACCGGTTAGATGGTGCCCGAAGGACGAGCCAGATCGGTGGCTAAACGGCCCGCTCCGCGTGTGAAATGGGGCGCCCCGCCGCATTGACGGCGGGGCGTTTGTGTATCATTAGGCTGCTTGAAACAACACAGACGACGAAAAACAAGTGTCCAGAACGGTTGGGGCTCCCGCGATGGCAGAATTGGTAGGCAAACGTATCCTCTTATTGGAAGACGAATTCCTGGTCGCGGAAATGGCCAGCGACATGTTGCAAGAACTCGGAGCGAAAGTCGTTGGGCCGGCGCTTCGCCTCGCCGATGGCTTGGCTATGGCGCGATCTGAGGCGCTTGATGCCGCTTTGCTCGATGTCAATATCGCGGGCGAACGCAGCGAGCCAGTGGCAGCGGCTCTGGCTGAGCGATGCATTCCGTTTGTCTTTGCCACCGGTTATGGCAGGCAGGGGTTGGCGACCACCGGCAGGCCGGTCTTGGATAAGCCCTACACGCGACCACAGTTGGAGCGTAGCTTGACAATGCTGCTGAACGGCGGCGGCAAGGGCTGAGCTTTTCCCTGCGTTCGGTGCGGAAAGGGAAGCGGTGCAATGGCGACACCGCTTCCTTTTTTACCGCGCTTATTGGCCGGAAGAGCTCGCAGCCGGCGCTTGTTCCAGCACCTCGATGGTGCCGATGCCCAGCTCTTCCAGACCAGGGCGGATCTTGGCGACGTCGCCGATGATCACCCAGGTCAGCTTCTCCGGCTGCACCACATCCTGCGCCGCTTGCTGGATCGTTTCGGTATCCAGCGCCTGATAACGGTCTTTCAAGGTGGTGGCATAATCCAACGACCGGCCAAGACTGGCATTGTTGGTCATATGGTTCAGCACGGCTCCGGCGGTTTCGAACCGGCCCGGCAGCGAGCGGACATTGTTCTTCACCGTCTTGTCCAATTCCGCCTCGGTGGCTGGGTTTTCGCTGCGAAAGGCTTCCAACTCGGCCAGGATTTCCTGCACCGACTCCTTGGTCTTGTCGGTTTGCACCGGCGCGAACACCATCATCGGCCGCTGACCGCGCGCATCCACCAGAAAGGTGAAGGCGCCGTAGGACCAGCCTTTGTCCTCCCGCAGATTCATGTTCACGCGCGAGGTGAAGGTGCCGCCCAGAATGTCGTTCATCGCCTGGATCGCCACGTCCTGCTCGCTGGCCGAGGACGGCGCCAGATGGCCCGCCAGGATCATCGACTGCACCGAATCCGGCCGGTCGATCAGATAGACCGTCGCCTGCTCCGGCAATGAGACTTGATCGACCTGCTTGGACGGCGCCTGAGCGTCCGGCGCCCGCCAGCTGCCGAAGGCCTCCTCCAGGATCGGCATGATCTGGTCCAGGCTGGTGTCGCCAACGACGAACAGGCGGGCTTTGTCCGGGCGCAGCCAATTGCGCTGGAACGCGGTCAAGTCGTCCCGGCTTAAGGCCGTCACCGACTCAATCGTGCCCGAGCCGGTCAGCGGCACGGCATAGGCATGATCCTCGCCGTACAGCAGCGGCGGCAGGGTGCGCAGAGCGATGGACACCGGCTGGTTCATTTCCTGGCGGATGCTGGCCAGCCGCTGCTGCCGCAGCCGATCGATCTCCGCTTCCGGGAAGGTGGCGTTGCGGACCACATCGGCCATCAGCTGCACCGACGGCTCCAGCGTGCGCTTCAGGGTGGTCAGCCCGACGCTGGAAGTGTCCAGGCTGGACCCGGTGCTTAGCTCCGCCCCCAGCTCTTCCAGCTCCGCCGCAATTTCCAGCGCGTCGCGCTTCTTGGTGCCTTCGTCCAGCATTTCCAGGGTAAAGCTGGCAACGCCCAGGCCGGCCTGATTATCCGCGGCATAGCCCGCATCGAACAGCAGCTCCAGCTCAACCACCGGCACGGCATCGCGCTGGGCCAGCACAACCTCTAGGCCGTTGGACAGCTCCGCGGTCTGGACCTTTGGGAAGGTCAGGTCCGGGGTTTGTGCCACCTCCGGCAGAGCCGATCGGTCCGCCCCGCCGCTTGCCGCGGAGGGATTGCCGTAGGGCACGACGGTCAGCTGGTAGAAGGGCCGGCTCATCCAGTCATTCGCCTCGGACTTGACATCGCGCGCCGTGGCCGAACGATAGCGCTCCAACGCGGTGAGCACGAAGGCCGGGTCCCCGGCATACAGCTCGCCGGAGGCCAGGGTCACGGCCTTGCCGCCGAAGCCGCCGACCTGCTCCAGGCCCTGGATGGTGTCGAATTCGATCTTGGTAACGGCGCGCGTCAGTTCGTCCCGGGTCGGTCCGCTCTGCAGGAAGTCTGCAATCACCTCATCGACCGCCGCGGCGACCTCTTTCGGGTCCTCGCCCTGTTTCACGTCCACGGTGATGCCGACCAGGCTAGTCAACTCCAGATCCAGGAAGAAGGAAGCGGCGTTGGTCGCGATCTGCTTGTCATAGACCAGATCCTTGTACAGGCGCGAATTCTTGCCGTCGCCCAACACATCGGCGGCCAGCTGCAGCTTTTGTGCGGTTTCCGTGGTGCGGCCCGGAGCGGTCCAGATCCGGTACAGCCGTGCCTGGGGCACCCGGTCCTGCATGGTCTCATAAATATTGCTGTCCAGCTCCGGCACCCAGCCGTCGACATCGCTCAAGGGCGGGCCCGGCGGCACATCGCCGAAATATTTCTCCATCAGGGGCCGAGCCTCTTCGGCGTCGATATCCCCGGCAAGCACGACGATGGCATTGCCGGCGCCGTAATAGGTTCGGAACCAGTCTTTCACATCCTCCAAGGACGCGGCATTCAGATCCTCCATGGAGCCGATCACCGTGTGATCATACGGGTGGCCCTCAGGGAAGACCTGGTCGACGATCTGATTGAACACGCGGCCATAGGGCTGGTTTTCGCCCTGGCGCTTTTCGTTCTGCACAACGCCGCGCTGCTCATCCAGCTTGTCCTGGGTGATCGCGCCGAGCAGATGGCCCATGCGGTCCGATTCCAGCCACAGCGCCAGATCCAGTGCCGGTGTCGGCACCGTTTCGAAATAGTTTGTGCGGTCGAAATTGGTCGTGCCGTTCAGGCCGGTGGCGCCGACCTGCTCCAGGGGCTCGAAGAATTCGCCGTCATAATTCTCCGAGCCGTTGAACATCAGATGCTCGAACAGATGGGCGAAACCGGAGCGGCCGTCCGGCTCGTCGGCCGAGCCGACATCATACCAGACCGCAACCGCTACCACCGGCGCTTTACGGTCTTCGTGAACAATCACTCTTAAGCCATTGTCGAGCGTAAATTTTTCGTAATCGAGCGCGATCTCATCGGTCTGCGCAAGTGCCGGCAGCACCAGGGCGGTGCTGAGCAGGCCTATGACAGCCAGAATTGTCCGGGTCATGATGCTCCCTCTCCCATTGCCTGAAGGCTTTCAGCCTTGCACAAGGTAAGCCGGAAAGGGACCTCAGCGAAAGTTTAAAGCTTAACTCAGGCGTTCCAGCGCACGGCCGAGGCCATCCAGATCGGAATCCAGTTGCCGGGCGCGTTCATAGGCCTCGCGGGCCAGCTCAAGCTCGCCGCGCTGTTCGAAAATCCGCCCGAGATAAAAATGTGCCTGCGCCCGATAATCCCGCCCGCGCAGGCAGGTGAATCCCTTCAGAAAGTCCAGCAGAGCGGCCTCGCCTTCGTCCAGCCGCTGCCCTGCCATCGCCGCGGCGCGACCGAACTGATAGGGCAGTTCGCGATCCTGTGGGGCAGCCTGACGCCACTGGTCCAGATAGCCGAACGCCGCATCAAACTCCTCGCCGGCCAGATGGAATCGGGTGGCGATGCCGATCAGATCGGGGTCTTGACCAACCGCCACGGCCTTGGCGATGTGCCCGGCGGCTTCGGACCGGTCATGCTCTTCGGCCTCGACATAATAGAGAAAATGATATTTTGCCCGGTCCAGTTCGGCCACCTTGTCCACCAGTTCCATGCCCTTGGCGTCGGAGCCGCCGGCGATGCCCGGGGCGCGCAAATAGAATTGCGCCAGGCACTGCATGGCGGTGGCATTGGCCGGGTCGCGCGCCAGATCCTGTTCACACGCCGCGCGCATGCGCTTGGCGATGCCCATCTTGCCGAACAGACCGGCCTCGCGGATCTGGCCGATATAGACGCGGGTGCGCAGCTCTTGCAGATTCTGCCGGTCCGGGGCCTTGTTCAGCAGCGCGTCGACCAGCGTCAACGCCTTATCGAACTGCCCATGCATATAATATAGGTGCGCCAGATCCACCGCCGCGGACCATTGAACCTTGGCGCGGTCTTCCAGCTTGGCCAATTCCTCGGCATAGGCGTCGGCCGGTTCGTTCAGGGTGCGATATCCGTCCGCCTGCGCGCCGATCGCGGCCCACACACACAGGAAGAACAACAAGCATCGCATCATCGACCATCCGATCATTGAGGACACCCCGGCGTCTGCTTCCGCCGGGGAAAGATCCGCTGCAAAACACACAGGGCCTGACGACGCAATGAACAAATCAGTTATATTTGAGTGACAATTTCCCGGACTTTCTTGGAGAATGCGTGTTTAGGTAGCGGCCCAGCGTGCCTGCAGGCGTTGAGAGATCGACCGTTCATTGTCGTCAGTGAGCGCGAAATAGACGCTGTCACGGGCTACCGCCGATGCACACGCGCTCATGCTAGCACCGCCTACCTTCCTCTACCGAGCCCCGTTTGCGGTGAAGCGCCCGTCATGGTGCCCGCTGCAGCAGTTCCGCCGCCTGCGGCGCGAAATAGCTGAGCACGCCGGCGGCCCCGGCGCGCTTGAAGGCCAACAGGCTTTCCAGCATGGCGGCATCTTGGTCCAACGCCCCGGCTTCGGCGGCGCGCACGATCATGGCATATTCACCGGAGACCTGATAGGCGAACACCGGCTTCAGCCGAAGCGCTGCTACGCGGGCGACTATGTCCAGATAGGGCATGCCCGGCTTCACGATCAGGCTGTCCGCGCCCTCTGCGACATCCTGGGCGACCTCCCATTCCGCCTCCAGTCCGTTGGCCGGGTCCATCTGATAGGTCTTCTTGTCGCCGGTCAGCTTGGCGCCGGAGCCCACCGCGTCGCGGAACGGCCCATAAAAGCCCGAGGCATATTTGGCCGAATAGGCCATGATCTGGACATCGGAAAAGCCCTCGGCATCGAGCGCGGACCGGATCGCGGCCACGCGCCCGTCCATCATGTCCGATGGCGCGACGATATCAGCGCCGGCGCGCGCCTGCACCACCGCCTGGCCCGCCAGCACCGACACCGTCTCGTCATTCAGGATGCGCCCGTCCGGCGCCATCAGCCCGTCATGGCCGTGGGTGGTGTAGGGATCCAGCGCGACATCGACGATGACGCCGAGATCAAGCCCGGTGTCCTTGATCGCTGCGGTCGCGCGATTGACCAGATTGTCCGGATTGAGCGCCTCAGCACCGTCCTGGCTGCGCCGCTCCGCCGGCGTGTTGGGGAACAGCGCCAGCGCTGGAATGCCCAGATCGGCGGCCCGCTTGGCGGTCTCGGCGAGGGCGCAGATCGGCAGGCGCTCCACCCCGGGCATGGCCGCAATCGGCTCGGCCGCATCGCCCGCGGTGACGAACAGCGGCCAGATCAGATCCGCCGGCGTCATCCGCGTCTCGCGCACCAGGGCGCGGGACCAGGCAGTGGCCCGCGGCCGGCGGAGGCGGTTGATGCGGGCGCTGAACGGATGGGTCATGGCGGCGATCCTTCTGCAACGATCCTGGCCCCCATAGTTAGTGACTTTCCCCGCCCGGTGTCCATCACGCTCCGGCCGCGCACAGCTGTCGGAAAGTTAGGCTCCTGCGTCCGCAGGAGCGACGGGACCGCCCTTCCACCACCGCCCGTCACCCCAGCGAACGCTGGGGTCCATCTTCCAGCGCTCCAGCCTGCACCACCGCCAGTAAGATAGGCTCCTGCGTGCGCAGGAGCGACGACGCGGGCGCTCACCCCATTCCCCCACGCCCCGTGACCGTCACCCCAGCGAACGCTGGGGTCCATCTTCCAGCGCTCCTGCCTGCACCGCCGTGGGAAAGATGGGCTCCTGCTTTCGCAGGAGCGACGGGGGGTATGGGTGCGCGGGAGGGACGGCGGGGGCGCGGTCGCCGGCGGTGGGCTTGCGAAAGGCTGGCGCAGAAGGCCGTCGCAGAAAGCTGGCGTAGAAGGCCGGCGCGAGAGAGCGTCGCAATGGGGCCCTTTGCCCGTGCAGCGCAATCCGCTAGAACCCACCCCAAACAGCCGCTTTGGGAAAGGATCAGGTGATGAGCAGTGCGTTGGGGCATTTTGTGGCCGGGGGCCGGGTGGCCGGGACGTCCGGGCGGTTCGGGGAGGTGTTCAACCCCTCCATCGGTGAGGTGCAGGCGCAGGTGGCGCTGGCCTCGGCTCAGGAAGTACAGGCCGCCATTGCCGCGGCACAGGAGGCGTTCCCCGGTTGGGCTGCGACGTCCTCGGTGAAGCGCGCACGGATCATGTTCAAATTCCTGGAGCTAGTCACCAAGGAGAAGGAGACTCTGGCGCGCACGCTGGCGTCCGAGCATGGCAAGGTGATCGCCGATGCCGCCGGCGACGTGCAGCGCGGGCTGGACGTGATCGAATTCGCCTGCGGCATCCCGCATTTCATGAAGGGCGAGTTCGCCGACAATGTCGCCACCGGCATTGATCTGTATTCGATGCGCAAGCCGCTGGGCGTGGTCGGCGCCATCACGCCGTTCAACTTCCCCGCCATGATCCCGATGTGGATGTTCGGCATCGCCATTGCCTGCGGCAATACCGTGATCTTGAAGCCCTCGGAGAAGGATCCCTCGGTGCCGCTCAGGCTGGCCGAGTTGATGATGGAGGCGGGCGCGCCGGAGGGCGTCTTGAATGTGGTCAATGGCGACAAGGAGGCGGTGGACACCCTGCTCACCGACGCGCGGGTCAAGGCAATCAGCTTCGTCGGCTCCACCGATATCGCCAAATATGTCTATGCCACCGGCACCGCCCACGGCAAACGCGTTCAGGCCATGGGCGGGGCGAAGAATCACATGATCATCCTGCCCGACGCCGATCTCGACCAGGTCACCGACGCGCTGATCGGCTCGGCCTACGGCTCAGCCGGCGAGCGCTGCATGGCCAATCCCGTGGCGGTGCCGGTGGGCGAGGATCTGGCCGAGGAGGTGATCGCGCGCCTGAAGCCGCGCATCGCGGAGTTGAAAATCGGCCCATCGCATGACCCGGACATGGAGCTGGGCCCGCTGGTCACCCAGGCGCATTGGCAGCGGGTGAAGGGCTATATCGATCTGGGCGTGGAGGAAGGCTCTGACCTGGTGGTCGATGGGCGCGACTATAAGGTCACCACCCAGGGCTATGAAAACGGCTTCTACATGGGCGCCTCGCTGCTGGACCGGGTGACGCCCAAGATGCGCTCCTATCAAGACGAGATTTTCGGCCCGGTGCTGCAAATCGTCCGCGCGGAAACGGCGGACCAGGCGGTGCGGCTGCCCTCGGCCCACCGCTACGGCAACGGCACGTCGATCTTCACCAATGACGGCGATGCCGCGCGCGAATTCGCCGACAAGGTGGAGGTCGGCATGGTCGGCATCAATGTGCCGATCCCGGTGCCGCTGGCCTTCTTCACCTTCGGCGGCTGGAAGGACAGCGCCTTTGGCGACATCAACCAGCATGGTGCCGCCGGGGTGCAGTTCTTCACCAAGACCAAGACGGTGACCAGCCGCTGGCCCACCGGCATCCGCGGCGGCGCGGAATTCGCCATCCCGACGCTGAACACCTAAGGCCTTTTCGTCCCCCTCAAGCCAGGCTCCACCGCTCAGCATGGCGCCCATGTAGCCGGCGGAACAAAAGCTAATCCGCGCGGCCCTCGCCCCATCTCTGTGACCCTCACCCCAGCGCCAAATCCGTCACCCCAGCGTACGCTGGGGTCCATCTTGCAGCGCTGGAGCTTGCACCACCATCGGAAAGATGGGCTCCTGCCTGCGCAGGAGCGACGGGACCGTCCATCCCCCACCCTCCGTCACCCCAGCGCACGCTGGGGTTCATCTTGCAGCGCTGGAGCTTGCACCATCGTGGGAAAGATGGGCTCCTGCCTGCGCAGGAGCGACGGGGATATGGGTGCGCAGGAGCGACGGGACCGTCCATCCCCCCACTCCCCGTCACCCCAGCGCACGCTGGGGTCCATCTTGCGGGGCTGGAGCCCGCACCACCATCGGAAAGATGGGCTCCTGCTTGCGCAGGAGCGACGGGGGGGCAAGCGTAGGTTGGAGCGACGGCGAGGCGCGGCCGCCGCCCCACGCCACACCCGTCCCCCCAGCGAACGCTGGGGTCCATCTTGCGGGGCTGGAGCCCGCACCACCGTGGGAAAGATGGGGTTTTGGCGAGCGGGGGTCATAGAATTATACGCATATTATCGCCCTTATGGTATTCGCCTGACGCGACTCAGCGGTCGTTGAGCGGCATGGATTGCGGGGCAAGGGGAAGAGCAGATGGAGCGGCTCGCAACAAAAGTTGAAGCGCTGTTGACCGGTCAGCCCGCACCGCTGGCGGGCCAACGCAAGCACAGCGCCATTGCCAAGCGGCCGGTCCAGGGCCGGGTGGATATCACGCCGCTGGGCTTGGCCGGCGACAGCCAGGCGGACCGCAACCATCATGGCGGGCCTGACAAGGCGGTGCACCACTATCCTTTCGACCATTATGCCCATTGGCGGGCGGTGACCGGCCTGGCCCTGGCCGAGCCCGGCTGGTTCGGCGAGAATATTTCCACGACCGGTCTGACAGAACAGACGGTGTGCCTTGGCGACCGCTTTCAGATCGGTACCGCGGTTCTGGAGGTCAGCCACGGTCGCCAGCCGTGCGCCACGCTGGTCGCCCATCTCGGCCGCAAGAGCATGGTCAAGGAGGTGCTCAGCAGCGGCTTCACCGGCTGGTACTATCGGGTGGTCACCCCTGGACAGGCGCAGGCGGGCGACCCTGTGACCCTGACCAACCGGCCCTGTCCGGATTGGCCGCTTGCCCGGCTGACCGACACCTTGCTGCACAAGGGTGGCGACCGACAAACCTTGGCGGACCTGGCCGAGCATGCCGTGCTGGCCGAGGCGTGGCGGCAGATCGCGCGCGCCAAATTGGCCACAGCGGCCTGAGAGGGTGGCCATGGCGATCGGCCGCGTCGGCCCAAGCGACACGTCCGCGGAGGCCTTTTTGGCACGCCTGCAGCCGGCACGCTTTCGTGCCGATGCCGAGCGCATTGCCGCAATCATGGCGCGCATCACCGGCGAACCGCCGGTCTTATGGGGTCACGACATCATCGGCTTCGGCCACTATCATTACCATTATGCCGACGGCCGTTCCGGTGACTGGATGTTGACCGGCTTCGCGCCGCGCCGCGGCGTTCTGGTGTTATACATTATGTCCGGCTTCACCCGCTTTCAGCCCCTGTTGGACCGGCTGTGCCGGTTCCGCAGCGGCCGCTCTTGTCTCTATGTCGAGCGCCTGTCCGATATCCGGCTTGAGGTCTTGGAAGAGCTGGTTGCCGCCTCAGTGGCGCATTTGCGAGCGATGTATCGCGACTGACCGGACCCGCCAGCGACCCGACCCGCCCGCATCGAAGCATCGCGACACTCCGTCGCGCGCCGCAGGTACGGCGGCACGTCCAGCCTGCCGCAGCGTTGTCAAGCCAGCCGGGGCAAGAGGCTTAGCCGCTTCGGTACATCTGACGTCCGCAAGGAGATTCACCAATGCCTCTGCGCAGTCTTGCCTATTCGATTGCCTTGTTCGTTGTTATCGGGTTCGCGCCGGATACGGCCCGCGCTAGCATCATCGACGGCCAAACCGTGGTCGATGTCACATTCGATTTGGATGATGCCGGTTTGACGCCGACACTTCTGGGCGATGCCGAGACCACTTCTGACGGTTTTCTGCTATTCCCGATCACCGGTGGGGATCTGTCCGCCGGGCTGATCGAACATGACGGCTCCGGGCTGAGCCTGTCTGCCGGCAGCGCCTTTGTCGATCTGGAGAATTTCCTGATTGATATTTCCGACCCGACGATGGGAACATTGTTCGCCGACATCACCAACACCAGCACCGGGCTGCAACTGGACGGGGCACCAATTTTCGATCTGACCCTTGCAGGTGTCAGCGATCCGTTCGACTTGGACAATCCGTCGATCCCGCTGGCCTTTACCGGCGATGCCTCGACCGTGCTCAATGGCGTTTTCGGCCTGGGCGGGGATGACGCCCTGACCGAAGCGGCCTTCGGTCTGGCCGCGACCGAACCGATCAGCGTGCACGGCCCGATGGCGGCAGGCCTGCTGGCAAGCGGCCTGGCGCTGTTTGCCGGACTGCGGCGCAAGACCGGCCGGGCGGCTCACGCGTAACTGAGCTTACGATCGCAGGTGGCGGATCAGGCTGGAGGTATCCTGCCGTCCGCCGCCCTTGGCCTGGACCTCGGCATAGAATTGGTCGACCAGGGCGGTGACCGGCAGCGACACGCCCAGTCGCCGCGCCTCGGCCAGCACGATGGCCAGGTCCTTGCGCATCCAATCCACGGCAAAACCGAAGTCGAACGCGCCGGCCACCATGGTGGCGGCGCGATTGTCCATCTGCCAGCTTTGCGCCGCCCCCTTGGAGATCACCTCCACCACCGCGGCCGGATCCAGACCGCCTTCCTGGCAAAAGTGCAGCGCCTCTGACAGGCCCGCCAGGACCCCGGCAATGCAGATCTGATTGACCATCTTCGCGCTTTGACCGCTGCCCGCCGGCCCCAACAGACGGATCATCCGGCCATAGGCGGCCATCGCCGGTTCGGCCTTGGCAAAGGCCTCCGCGCTGCCTCCGGCCATGATGGTCAGGCGCCCGTCGATCGCGCCCGCCTCGCCGCCGGAGACCGGGGCGTCGATGAAGCCGATCCCGCGCGCCTGCGCCTCAGCCGCCAGCTCACGCGCCAGGTCGGCTGAGCAGGTGGTATGGTCAACGAAAATCGCGCCCGGCGCCATCGCGTCGAACGCACCGGCCTGGCCCAGCGTCACCGCCCGCACATCCGCGTCCGCCCCGACGCAAGCAAACACCAGATCGGCGTCGCGCGCGGCCTCGGCCGGGCTGGGGGCGCTGGCGTGCCCATGCGCCTGGACCCAACGCACCGCCTTGTCGGGACTGCGATTATAGACGATCACGGCATAGCCGGCGCGGGCGAGATGACCGGCCATCGGCCAGCCCATCACGCCCAATCCCAAAAACGCGGTCTTGAGCGGCATCAACGAATCCTTCATGTCGGTAAATGAGCGGCCTGTGGTGCAGCTCTTAAGCGGGCGCGCCGCCGCAAGGCAAGGCTGCGATCATCCATGAACGAGACGACGCTGTCATGAAATTGCTTATCAAGGCTGGTCTGGTCCTGCTCGGCTTGGTCCTGCTCGGCGCCGCATTGCTGGTGGCCTTTCTGCGTTCGACGCTGCCGCCGCATGATGGTGAGCTGCAATTCGCCCAACTGGACGCCCCCGTGACGATCGCGCGCGATGCCTGGGGCGTGCCGCATATCGAGGCCGAAACGGAGCATGATCTGCATTTCGCCTTGGGCGTTGCCCATGCCCAGGATCGGCTGTGGCAGCTGGATATCCACCGCCGGATCGCGGCAGGCCGCTTAGCAGAAATCTTGGGGCCAGAAGCGGCGCAACAGGACATCTTTCTGCGCACCCTCAGCCTTTATGATCGCGCCGAGAAGGCCTTTGGGCAATTGCCGGAGGAGGCACAAGCGATGTTCCGCGCTTATGCCGACGGGGTTAATGCCTATGTCGCAAAACGCCGGCATCCCCTGCCACCGGAATATCATGTGCTGGGCGCCGATTTCGCGCCGTTCACCCCGGTCGATGCCCTGTCCTGGCTAAAGGTCATGGCGTTGGACTTGGGCAAGAACTATGCCCGGGAACTGTCCAGACTGGGCCTGTCGGACCGCTTGACCGCAGCGCAGTTGGAGCAATTCTACCCGGTCTATCCCGGCAGCCTGCGCCCGCCGCTGCCTGATCTGCGCCAGCTTTACGACGGCGCGGTGATCACGCCGGCAGCGGTCCTGGCGCCAGAGGTCCCGGACACCAACCGCGGCTCGAACAATTGGGTGGTCGACGGGCAATGGACCAAGAGCGGCAAGCCGATCCTGGCCAACGACCCGCATCTGAGCTTCAACACCCCAGGTCTGTGGTATCTGGCGCATCTCAAGCTGGGCGACCGGCACATCATTGGCGTGACCATCCCGGGCTTGCCGATGGTGGTGTTGGGCCGCAACAACCGCATTGCCTGGGGCTTCACCAACACCGGGCCGGATACCCAGGATCTGTATCTGGAAAAGCTTGTGCCCGGGGCCGGCTATTTGACGCCGGATGGCCCGGAAGCCTTCGTCGAACGCGAAGAACTCATCAAGATCAAGGGGGCGCCGGACCAGACCATCACCGTGCGCGAAACCCGCCACGGCCCGGTGATATCGGACGCCATGGACTCGGTTCGCCCGATCTTGTCGGAGAATTCGGTACTGGCCCTGCGCTGGACCGCACTGGACCCGGACGATGTCAGCGCCAGCACGCTGCAGCGCATGCTTTATGTCGACACGGTCGAGCAGTTGCACGCGGCCTTGGCCGACTATGTCGGCCCGCAGCAGAATATCGTGTTCGCCGATGTCGACGGCAATATCGGCTACACCGCGCCAGCGCGGATCCCCGTGCGCGGACCGCGGAATATCACCCACGGCCTGGTACCGGCACCGGGCTGGAAACCCGGTTTCGACTGGCAGGGCTTTGCCGACCCCGCGCAGTTGCCGCAAGTTCACAACCCCGCTGACGGTGTGCTGGTTACCGCCAACCAACAGGTGGTGCCGAAGGATTTTCCGGTTTTTCTCAGCCATGAATGGGCCCTGCCCTACCGGCACGACCGCATTCGCACGCTCATCGAGGCAAGTCGCGACCATGACCTGGACACGATGGGCGCGATTCAGATGGACCGAACCTCTGCGATCGCTGAGGACCTGCTGCCCTTGTTTCAGGCGCATGTCTCCGGCCTGCGCCATCAACCGGTGCTGCAGGCGCTCGCTGACTGGGACCGGGTGATGGTCGCCGATGCCGCCGAACCGCTGATCTTTGCGGCGTGGCACCGGCGCATCATCGAGCGGCTGATCGCTGACGAACTGGGCGACCGGTTTCCCGCCGTGAACGGCGCCAAGACGCGCTTTCTCATTCAGGTGCTCACCAATCAGGATGATATGGCCACCTGGTGCGATGATGTGCAAACCGCGCCGGAGGAAAGCTGCGGCGAGATCGTGACGACGGCGTTGGACCAAACCATGGGCGATCTGACCGAGCAGTTCGGGTCGGATTGGCGGCGGTGGCGCTGGGGCGAGCTGCACCGGGTGCGCATGCCGCATCGTCCGTTGTCCCAGATCGCTGCGTTGCGGCGCTTTTTCGAGATCGGCGGCCCGATCGGCGGCGGTGTCGACACCGTCAATGTCGCCGGCGGCAGCTTCAATGTTCCGCACATCAATCGCGCCGGTGCCGGCTATCGCGGTCTGTTTGATCTATCGGACCTGGACCGCTCGCGCTATGTCATCGCCACGGGGCAATCGGGCCATCCGCTGTCCAAACATTATGATGATCTTTTCCCGCTGTGGCGCGACGGCGGCATGATCGAGATCCCCGCCCGGATGCCGGAGCCTGACGCCGCGTCGATCCTGCGTCTGACCCCCCGCGTCCTTAAGGAAAATTAACCGCCCGCGCGCATTCTGGCGCCACGATTCAATAGTGCGAGGCTTCAGCCATGGCGGATAATCAGCGCCCGATCATCAAGAAGGTCAAGAAGGTGTCCGGCGGCGCCCATCATGGCGGCGCCTGGAAGGTCGCCTATGCCGACTTCACCACCGCGATGATGGCCTTCTTCATGCTGCTGTGGCTGCTGAACGTCTCAGACAAGGAAACATTGGAAGGCTTGGCGGACTATTTCTCGCCGACCGCGGCGACCACCTCGTCCGAATCCGGCGCCGGCAAACCGCTTGCCGGCTCGGCCTTATCCGCGGAGGGCGCGTTGACCAGCGGCTCTGTCGCCTTGCAGATCCCTGCCCCGCCACCCACCGCCGCGGTCGATGAACAGCAAGTGGGCCGTGACTCTGAAGACGCCAATGCGGTGCAACGGGAAAGCTTTGATAGCACCATCAATAATGACAAGGCGCTGGAGGAATTGACCCAGCAACTGCGGATAACATTGCAGGAATCGCCCGATCTGCGCCAAAATTTGGATCAGTTGCTGGTCGAGCAGACGCCGGAAGGCGTGCGGGTGCAGCTGATTGACAAGGACCAGCGGCCCTTGTTCCGGCCCGGCTCCGCGCAGCTTTATGAATTTGCCCAGAAACTTCTGACGCGGGTGGGCGAGGTGATCGGCCGGCTCCCCAATCAGATCGAGATCACCGGCCACACGGATGCGGGACCCACCGGCCAAGGCACCGGCTACACCAATTGGGAATTGTCGTCTGACCGTGCCAATGCGGCCCGCCGGGTACTCAGCGATGCTGGTGTCTCGCAGGATCGCTTCGCCGCCAGCATCGGTAAGGCCGATACCGACCCGATCTATGGCGATGAGCCGTTTCGGCCGGAAAATCGCCGCATCGCCATTCTGGTGGTGCGCCAGGCTCCGGTGGTCCCCGGCGGCGGGCGCTAAGACAGGCTGACCGGCGGCACAGATCCAGCGTCGCCAAATCAAGCGCAATCGGTCCACCACCGTCGACTTACAGCAATCCCTCTTCCCTGGTGCGCACCGGGCCTTATAGTCGGCGTCTTGTCTTTGTCTTTCCCGCCGACGGACCGTGTCTGCCATGGCGATGCTCGATCCCAGCATGCATATGTGGGTCACCTTCGCGGTGATCGCCTTGGCCGTGGCGTTTTACGCCACAGAGGTGGTCTCGCTGGAGTTGACCTCGCTGGGTGTCCTAACCGCCCTGACCCTGCTGTTTAGCCTATTTCCATTGAGCGATGGGGCCGGCGGCGTTCGTCTGGACGCCCGCGATCTGCTGTCGGGCTTCGCCGAGCCTGCGCTGATCGCCATCTTGGCCCTGCTGGTGGTCGGCCAGGCAATGATCCAGACGGGCGCATTGGAAGGCCCGGCCAACCGCCTGGTCGACATGACGCGCCAGGCGCCGGGACGGGTCATCCCGATCACCCTGGCGCTGGTCCTGCTGATTTCCGGCGTCTTGAACAATACGCCGATCGTGGTGATCTTCGTGCCGATCATGTCGGTGCTGGCGCGCAAGCTGAACCTGTCGGAAAGTCGGCTGATGATCCCGCTCAGCTATGCGGCCATTCTGGGCGGCAATCTTACCTTGATCGGGTCATCGACCAATCTGCTGGCTGCGGGAGCCTTTACCCAGATCACCGGCGAGCGCATCGGCTTCTTTCAGGTGACGGTAATGGGCGCGGCGCTCGGGGCGGTTGGCTTCGCGTATCTGCACTTTCTGCTGCCAAGGCTTCTGACCGAGCGCTTTGCCGACCCCGATGAAGCCCCGGTGACAGGGCGCCAGTTCATCGTCCAGGTCGAGGTCAGCAAGGGCGGGATTTTAGAAGGCATGCAGGCGGTCGCCGGGCTGTTTCCGGGCCTGCCGAACATCACCGTGCGGTCGATCCTGCGCGACGGGCATATGCTCTTGCCGCCGTTTGACGATCTCACCTTGAAGGCCGGCGATCAGTTGATGATCGCGGCCACCCGCCGCGCGCTGACCGACCTGATGAAGCGCTCGCCGCAGCTGATGCGCAGCGCCCGACAGGAAAGCGGCGCAGCCGGCGCTGGGCCGGACCGGTTGCTGGCCGAGGTCGTGATCGCGCCGGCCTCGCGCATGGCCGGGCGAACGCTCGATCAAATCGGCTTCACCGCCCAGACCGGCTGCACCGTGGTCGGCATCCAGCGCCGCTCGCGCATGATCCGCCAGCATTTAAACGAGATCCGCCTGGAAGCCGGCGACACGCTCTTGGTTGTCGGCACGCCCAGCGATGTGCGCCGGCTGCGCGCCAATCGCGACGTCTTGCTGCTGGAATGGTCGGCCTCGGATCTGCCGCTATCCGAGCGCAGCCTGATCGCCATCTTGATCTTTCTGGCGGTCGTCATCAGCGCTGCCACGGAGATTTTGAGCATTCCGGTGGCGGCGTTAACCGGCGCGACATTGTTGCTGGCCACCGGCTGCATCAATGTGCGTCAAGCCGCCCGCGCGATCGACCGGCGCATCATTCTGATCGTGGCGGCGGCTCTGGCCATGGGCCAGGCGCTTCAGGGCACCGGCGGCGCCTCCTTCCTGACCCAACTGATGCTGTCGGGATTGGAGGGCGCAGCACCATGGCTGGTCGTGTCCGGCTTTTTCCTGCTGATCGCGGTTATGACCAATCTGCTGTCGAACTACACCACCGCGGTCTTGTTCACGCCGATCGCGCTGAACCTGGCGCGCACCTTGGACGTGGAACCGATTCTGTTCCTTCTGGCGGTGATTTATGCGGCAAACTGCAGTTTCGCCACGCCGATCGGCTATCAGACGAATTTGCTGGTGATGGGCCCGGGCCATTACCGATTCGTCGATTTCATCAAGGCCGGTGCGCCCTTGATCGTGCTGATGTGGTTGGCCTTCACACTTTTCGCCGGCCTCTACCTGTTGTTCTGACCCGGTCTGCCTGCCTATAGTCTCTTTAGCAAATTGAAGCAGGCTGGCCGTGACAGACCAATCTCTCCAGTTCCCCCGTTTTTACGTAACCGCGCCCACGCCCTGCCCCTATTTGCCCGGGCGCAAGGAACGCAAGGTCTTCACCGAATTGCGCGGGGCCGAAGCCGACGCCTTGAATGACGCGTTGAGCCGGGTCGGCTTCCGGCGCAGCCAATCGGTGGCGTATCGGCCGGCGTGCGAGGGATGTGCGGCCTGCATTTCGGTTCGGGTTCTCGCCAAGGCGTTTCGGCCGAACCGCACGATGCGCCGGGTCTTGGCCAAGAACCGAGATATCCGCATCAGCCATACCCCGCCGCTGGGGCGCATGGAGCAGTTCGCGCTGTTGCGCCGCTATCTGGCGTCGCGACACCCCGCTGGCGGCATGGCCGATATGGATTTCGAAGAATATGCCGAAATGGTCGAGAACACGCCGGTCGATACCAGCCTCATGGAATATCGCATCAGCAGCCGCGACCCGGATCTGCCCGGCCGCTTGGTCGGCACCAGCCTGACCGACCGCATGGCGGACGGACTGTCGATGGTCTATTCCTTCTACGACCCCGCCGTCGACCGGCCCAGCCTGGGCACCTACATGATCCTGGACCATATCCGTCGCGCCCGCGAACAGGGCCTGGACTATGTCTATCTGGGCTATTGGATCCGCGGCAGCCGCAAGATGGCCTACAAGGCCAAGTTCAAGCCGCTGGAACGTCTCGGCCCGGAGGGCTGGTTTCCGTTCGACGAAGAGAAGGAAGTCGTGCCGCTGGAGGATTGACCCGAGACGGCATCGCCGCTGCGGCTGCCAAGCCTCTTGGCGCGGGCGCGAGGGGTGCGTATATGCGCGCCATGGCAAAACAGACCCATATCCGCAATTTCTCCATCATCGCCCACATCGATCACGGCAAGTCGACCCTGGCCGATCGGCTGATCCACAAGTGCGGCGGTCTCACCGACCGCGAAATGAAGAGCCAGGTGCTCGACAGCATGGATCTGGAGCGGGAGCGCGGCATCACCATCAAGGCGCAGACCGTGCGCCTGATCTATCATGCCCAGGATGGCCAAACCTACACGCTGAACCTGATCGACACGCCCGGTCATGTCGATTTCGCCTATGAGGTCTCGCGGTCCCTGGCCGCATGCGAGGGCTCGCTACTGGTCGTCGACGCCAGCCAGGGCGTGGAAGCGCAGACGCTGGCCAATGTCTATCAGGCGCTGGACAATGATCATGAGATCGTCCCGGTGCTGAACAAGATCGACCTGCCAGCGGCCGAGCCGGAGCGCGTGAAGGCGCAGATCGAGGACGTGATCGGCCTGGACGCGTCCGACGCGCTGGAGATCTCCGCCAAGACCGGTCTTGGCATCGAGGATGTGCTGGAAGCGCTCGTGGCCCGCCTGCCCGCCCCGGACGGCGACCCGGACGCGCCACTGAAGGCCCTGCTGGTGGACAGCTGGTACGACGCCTATCTGGGCGTGGTGGTGCTGGTGCGCGTGATCGACGGGGTGCTGAAGAAGGGCCAGCAAATCCGCATGCTCTCAACCAAGGCGGATTATCAGATCGACCGGGTCGGTGTGATGACGCCCAAGGGCGTGGTGGTCGACGCCTTGCAGCCCGGTGAGATCGGCTTCATCACCGCCTCGATCAAGCAGGTTGCCGATACCAATGTGGGCGATACCATCACGGAGACGAAACGGCCTTGTGAAATTGCTTTGCCCGGCTTCAAGCCGTCCCGGTCGGTGGTGTTTTGCGGGCTCTTTCCCGCTGATGCGGCGGATTTCGAGCGGCTGCGCGACAGCCTGGCCAAGCTGCGGCTGAACGATGCCAGCTTCGAATATGAGGCGGAGAGCTCGGCTGCCCTGGGCTTCGGCTTTCGCTGCGGCTTTCTGGGCATGCTGCATCTGGAGATCGTTCAAGAACGGCTCTATCGCGAATTCGATCTGGATCTGATCACCACCAGCCCCTCGGTCGTCTACAAGATCCACATGACCGACGGCACGCTGCAGGAACTGCACAATCCTGCCGACATGCCCGATGTGGTGAAGATCGACCATATTGAGGAGCCGTGGATCGAGGCGACCATTCTGGTGCCGGACGAGCATCTGGGCAGCGTCTTGAAGCTGTGCGAGGACAAGCGCGGCGAACAGCAGGATCTGACCTACGCCGGCGCGCGGGCGATGATGAAGTATCTGCTGCCGCTGAATGAAGTCGTTTATGACTTCTACGATCGCCTCAAGTCGGTCAGCCGCGGCTATGCCAGCTTTGACTATCAATTCCACGGCTATCGCCAATCCGACCTGGTGAAACTGTCGATCCTGGTCAATGGCGAGCCGGTCGACGCCCTGTCGATGCTGGTGCACCGCAGTGCGGCAGAAAGCCGCGGCCGGGCCTTGTGCGAGCGGCTGAAGGACCTGATCCCACGGCAACTCTTCAAGATTCCGGTCCAAGCAGCGATCGGCGGAAAAGTGATCGCGCGTGAAACCATTTCTGCCATGCGCAAAGATGTGACAGCGAAATGCTATGGCGGGGATGCCACCCGGAAACGGAAATTGCTGGAAAAACAAAAGGCCGGCAAAAAGCGCATGCGCACTTACGGTAAGGTCGATATTCCTCACGATGCCTTTATCCAGGCTCTAAAGATGCGTGAGAATTAGAATTCGCCTGAAGTCATTTCAAAGAATATGCGATGCTCAACATAATCGTTTAAGTTTCCTTAAGCACTCTCTGCGAGCGTCTTCCGTGTCACCCGAGAGCGGGAAGATTACGGGAAGGTATCGATGTCGAGCGCCAACGCCGCCGCCGGACGTGCAACCGGTCTGAAGCCCAATTTTAGCAGATTTCTGAGCCTGCAGACGATGCTGATCGGCATCGTTGCCGTGCTCGCCGTGATTGCCGCGTTCGGCGGCCTGAACAGCCTGGTCCGCGCCAATCGGGCCGCAGATGAAGCGGTGCTGGACCGGCGCGTTAGCGATACCCAGGAAAAGATACTGCAACTGCAGGATGCAATTTCGCTGGAACGCAGCCTCACCTTGATCGTGCTGGCCGATCCGGGCCAGGCGAGCGCCTATCAAAGCCGGATCGAGGCCCAACGCCAGCGCGTGGCAGCCCTGCACGGCCAGGTCACGGCTGATCTGGCGGCCCTGCCGGATTTCGGCACCAAGGCTAAGATGATCGAGGACTATGTCGCGGCCTATCAGCGCTATCAGGCCAGCCACGCCAAGATCGCCGAGGCGCTCAGCGGCGGCTCGACCCGGGGGCTTCGACAAAGCTTCGAGGGGGCTGTGGAGGCGGCGACCAACTTACGCCAGGCTCTGGTCTATTCGCTTGCCGGGAATAATCGCGAACTGATCGCCTATAAGATGCTGGAGCATCAGCTATGGATCATGCGCGAATATTCCGCGCGCGAGTGGGCCTCGCTGGCCGCCGCCGTCGCCGCTGCCCGCCCGGTCTCCGCTCAGGATGAAATCCTGAATTCGCTCTATGCCGGCCGCGTCAACGGCGCCTGGGATCAGGCGCAAGCGCTCATGGCCAGCGATTTGGTTTCCGAAGAACTGCGCGGCTATGCCCAGGATGTTCAGAACCTGTTCTTTGAATCGTTCCGCTGGGACGTCATTGAACTGGTCATCGGCGAATCCTTCGATGTCGCCAATGGCGACGGCAGCTACAGCTTCACCGTGGCGCAGATCGTCGATGCCGCCGAAAGGGCCACCAAACCGATCGTGGACTTGTCCGAACGCGTCACCGCCATTTCCATCGACCAGGCCGATGCCGAGGCGATCCAGGCCGTGTTTATCCGCACCCGGGAGATCGTGTTGCTGCTGGTGATCCTGGCCGCCTCGGTGGGCGCCTTCTTCCTGGTGCGCAACCGCATCATTCGGCCGCTGCTCGGCCTGCAAAGCGCCATGCGGCGGCTCGCCCGCAATGATCTTGAGGTCGATGTCACCGGCCAGCAACGGCGTGACGAGCTCGGCGACATGGCGCGCACCGTGCAAGTGTTCAAGGACAATGCGGTGGAAAAGATCCGCCTGCAGGAGGAGCAGGAGCGGTCGGAGGCGGAGCGGCGCGAGCAGGAACAGGTCGCCGCAGCCGCCAAACGCGAAGCGGAGGAGTCGCAGCGGCGCGAGAAGGAACAGCGCGATGAGGCGGCCCGGCGCGAGCGGCGCGAGGCCATGCTGAAGCTTGCCGACGACTTCGAGGCCTCGGTGATGCGCGTGGTCGATAAGGTGGCCCAAGGCGCACGCGACATGGAAACCGCCGCGGACACGATGACCCGCTCGGTCGGCGACACCTCCGAACGCTCGCAGCTGGTCTCCACCGTGGCCGAACAGGCCGCCTCCAACTTGCAGATGGTCGCCTCTGCCGCCGAGCAATTGTCCGCCTCGGTGCGCGAGATCACCGGCCAGACCACGCAATCGAGCACCTCGGCGCGCAACGCGGTGCAGCAGAGCGAGACCGCTGGCGAGGATGTGCGCCACCTCGCCGACAGCGCCAACCGCATCGGCGAGGTGGTCAATCTGATCAACGACATCGCCGAACAGACCAATCTCTTGGCGCTGAACGCCACGATCGAGGCGGCGCGCGCCGGCGAGGCCGGCAAGGGCTTCGCGGTGGTGGCCTCGGAGGTGAAATCCCTGGCCAATCAGACCGCCAAGGCCACCCAGGAAATCGCCCAGCAGATCAGCGGCATGCAAAGCGCCACCAACAAGGCGGTGGATGCCATCGGCACGATCCAGGCGATCATCAAGGAGATCGACGGTACCGCGATCTCCATCGCCTCGGCGGTGGAGGAGCAGGACGCCTCCACCCAGGAAATCGCCCGCAATGTCTCCGAGGTCTCCGCCGGCGCCCAGGAGATGACCTCCAATCTCGCCCAGGTCACCCAAAGCGCCTCGGAAACCGGCTCGGCCGCGGAACAGGTCCTCGGCTCCGCCCGTACCATGACGCGCCTGTCAGAGGATCTGCGCGGCGAGGTCGGCAAATTCCTGGCGGGCGTGCGCGCGCGGTAAGCGGCGGGCCGTCGAGCACTATCCGACCGATTGGCCTTGCTGGGCGATCCCGATCGGTCGGCTGCGGTTGATCGCCCCGTAGAAGGCCGTCCAAATTCTGCGAACGCCGCAACAGCCGGCCCAGCACCTGACGCCGCATCGCCACGGCGCGTCGCGCGCTTTGCAAGCCGGCATGCGCACCGCCGGCATCCGTGAAGGGCACCCGCAGGTCAATCTTCCGAATTTAACAGGCTATTAAGGTTAACATCAAAAACAGGATCTTGAAATTTAACCCCTGCCAATCCTACAGGATCTTGAAATTGAGTCGATATTATGGCCATAGCTTAAAAAATTTCTGTTTTATTGTCACGATCTTTTCATGAAATTGGTGCTCACTCTAGATGTTGGACCGTTTCGTGTAGCGGTATGGAATTGCGTTTGATTTGGTCTCTCCGATACTGCCTTTCCTAAAATCGGTTAGGGCGTCGGAGCTGTTTTTTTCTGCCATGCCGCCAAGGGTCCATAGACATCGCGCGATTTATGAGGAGAGACCGATGGCGACGGTGAGCGGTGACTTGATGACCTGGCACAAGATCACGCTTGATTTTGTGACGGACCAGACATTTCAGGAAGAAGCCTCGACGTTTCGAGATTATCGCCTGGACGTCACCTTCACCAACCAGGACACCGGCGAAACCATCCGGGTGCCGGGCTTTTTTGCGGCCGATGGCGACGCTGCCAATACAGGCGCAACCTCTGGCAATGTCTGGCGCGTGAATTTCAATGCTCCGTCACACGGCAACTGGACCTATGAGGCCGCGTTTCGGACCGGTGACGACATATCCGCGATGCTGGACCCGGATGCCGGCACCGCCGTGGCCCTGGCCGGCGCGTCCAGCGGCAGCTTCACCGTCACCCCCAGCGACAAGACCGGAGCGGATTTCCGCGCCAAGGGCATGATCCTGCAAGGCGAGGGCACGCAGTATCTGCAGCATCAGGGGGACGGCGATTTCTTCATCCGCGGCGGTCCCGGCGTGCCGGAGAATCTGCTCGCCGTGGCGGATTTCGACGGCGCACGCATCGCCTTCAGCAGCGAAAACGACAATACCCCGGGCAGCGGTTCTTTGGCCCGCCACCAGTTCAGCAACCATCTGGCCGACTATCAGGGCGATGGCGCCACCTGGAACGGCGGCCAGGGTGAGGCGATCCTGGGCGCGGTGAATTATCTGGCCGACCAAGGTCAGAACACCATCTATCTGCTGACCAACACGGTCGGCGGGGACGGCCGCGACGTCAGCCCGTGGGTCGACCCAGCGCTCTATTCTATCGGCCGGAACACAGCGTCCATCGACAATGCCGCCGGCAGCACCAGTGGCGTCGAGGTCGAGGATTTCTCCGTCTATGACGTCTCCAAGCTGGCCCAGTGGGAGATCCTGTTCGACCATATGGACCTGAAGGGTCTCTACAAGAATGTGCTGTTTCAGGAGACCGAAAACGACCAGTTGCTGAACGGCGGCACCGGCATTGATTTCAATGGCGCAGACGCCGGCGGCGCCAGCTTGTCGGTGGAACGGCTGGTCTATATGCGCGAGATGATCGCCCGCTATGGCCACAATAACGGCATCCAGTGGAATCTGGGCGAGGAGAACACCAACACCGATCAGCAGCGCATCGACATGGCCAATTGGGTCAAGGCGGTCGACCCGTATGACCATCTGGTCGTCGTGCACACCTTTATCGGCGATCATGAGACCGTCTATGGCGATTTGCTGGGCGTTGAGGCGTTTGACGGCCCCTCGTTCCAGACCGGCGCCGGCAGCATCCGCAGCAAGACGCAATCCTTCCTGCAGCGGTCCAAGGACGCCGGTGACCCCTGGGTCGTCGCCTGGGACGAGGATTCCGGGGCGCGCGCTTCCATCGATGCCTATTCCAACAATCCCGACAGCGCCAATGAGGCGGCCCTGCGCGAGGCCTTTTGGGGACATCTGACCGTCGGCGGATCCGGCGGCAACTGGTATTTGAAAGGCAATGGCTTCGGCGGCCATTCCTTCGACCAGAATCTCGACGATTTCAAAGGCTTTGAATCGATCTGGACTTGGACCGACGCCGCCACGGACTTCTTCAATAGCTATATTCCGTTCTGGACCATGGCCGAGGATGACGACGCCACCGTGAACGGCGGCGACTTCGTCATGAGCCGGCCCGGCGACTATTATGTGATCTATCTGCCCTATGGCGAGGCCGACGATGTCCGGCTGGATCTCAGCGACCAGGGCGGCGAAAGCTTCGACCTTCTTTGGTATAATCCGCGCGAGGGCGGCGCATTCCTGAACGGCGGCACAGTGGCCGGGGGCGCAGTGGAACAGGTCGGCGGCGCGCCGGAGGATCCAGGCAAGGATTGGGTGCTATTCGTGCGCAATGCCGATCTGCCGGACACGCCGCCGAGCGAAGATCCCACACCCTCGCCGGACGATCCGCAGCCCGATCCCGAGCCGGAACCCGAGCCGGAACCCGAGCCCGAACTGCAGCCCGATCCGAGTCTGACTCTGTTTCTGATCGACCCGGTGACCGACACCCGACTTGTCGAGCTCAGCGACGGCGCGGTGATCGATCCGGTGGCGCTGGGGCTGAGCAGCTACAGCATCGAAGCGGCGGTGGCCGACGGATCAGGGGTGGAGAGCGTGCGCTTTTCCCTGAACGGCGCTGTCGAGCAGGTGGAGAATTTCGATCCCTTTGCCCTGTTCGGCGATACCAGTGGGGATTTCCGCGGCGAGACTTTGCCCACCGGCCCGCAGGATCTGCGCGTCGAGCTGTTCTCCGGCAACAATGTCAGCGGTGACAGTCTGGGCGACGTTACGCTGAGCTTTCAGTTCCAGGCCGAGGCCAGCGACCCGCCCAACCAGGCCCCGACGGCTCAGGACGATGCCGGTTTTCAGGCCCTGTTCGCGCAGACCCTGGTGATCGACAGTGCGGACCTATTGGCCAATGACACCGACCCTGATGGCGATGCGCTGACGCTTGTGTCCGCATCCCTGGACAATACCAACAGCGCCAGCCTGACCGTGTCCGACGATGGCACGCAGATCAGCCTCACACCCGCAGAACAGAGCATCGGCCAGGTCCTGAGCTTCTCCTACACCGTCGCGGACCCGGACGGCGCGCAGGCCAGCGCGCAGGTCTCGGTGGATGTGGGCAACCAGGTGCCGGTGGTGGCCGACAGCAGCTTCACCATCGCGGAGGACACGGAGTTCTTCGAATTCGACATCGTCGCGGACGCCCTTGGCACGGATCCCGAAGGCCAGACGCTGTTCTTCGACGCGGTCACCGGCGCCCAGAATGGCGCGGTCACCCTGGTCGGCGAAGGCTCCATCCTGGTCTATACCCCGGATGCGGATTTCAACGGCACCGAGATGCTGACGGCCTTCGTGTCCGATCGGGCCGCCCAGGGCAGCAGACAGGTAAGTGCGACCCTGACCATCACGGTGACCCCGGTGAATGATGCCCCGTCGGCCGCGGATGATCAGGCGGTCACCGCGTTCCAGACCCCGGTGACCATCGACCTACTGGCCAATGACACGGATGTGGACGGCGATGCGCTGGCGCTGGCCTCCTTGGGCGCGGCCGCCAACGGCACGCTGACGGTCAATCCCGGCGGCAGGGTTACCTATACCCCGGATACGGGCTTTTCCGGCACCGACGGCTTTGACTATACCGTCACCGACGGCGCCGGCGGCTCTGCCACGGCAAGCGTGTCCGTCAGCGTTGGCGAGCCCGACCCCGACGCTGACCGAGAGATCTTCGGCGATGATGGCGACAATGTGCTGACCGGCGGTGCCGGTGAGGATCTGCTGGTCGGCGGCCGCGGCAGCGATACGCTGGCCGGCGGCGCCGGCGACGATGTGATCGTCACCGACGGCCCAAGCGGCGAGCGCACGCCCGGCGGCAGCGACCAGGATGTCGTCCTGTTCAACGCCGGTGACGGCCGCGACGACATCACCGATTTCGATGTTGACGGGTCCGGCCGCGAGCAGACCTTCGACACGCTGGTGTTGCAAGGCTTCGCCAACCCCGCCCTGAACGCCGCGCTGGCCACGGACGACCAGTTCAATGCCTTTATCGCCGCGCTCCTGGCCGATACCGACCCGCTCACCGAAGCGCAGATCGACGGCGCGGATCTGGTGTTCGATTTCGCGGCCGACGGGGCGGTGCGGCTGCGCGATCTGGGCCAGCAGAACTGGGCACCGGTGGCCGCGGATGATGCGGCCATGGCGGTCGCCGGGACGGCCGTGGCTGTGGATGTTCTGGCCAATGATCAGGATATCAACGGCGATGCCTTGAGCGTGGCCGACGTCAACGCGCCTGAGCACGGATCCATCACCATCCAGGCTGGTCAAATCGTCTACACCGCGGCGGCCGGCTTTTCCGGGCAGGACAGTTTCAGCTACACCGTAGCAGACGGCCGCGGCGGCACCGATACCGCGCGTGTCACCGTCACGGTCGAGGCTGCCGAGGCACCGCCGGCCTTGCCGGAGGTGCGCCTGTTCGTGGCCGAGGTCGGCACCAATCAACAGACGCTGTTCGAACTGACCGACGGGCTTGAGATCGACCCCGCCCTGATCGCGGATAAGGCGGTGACGATCTTTGCCCAGACCGCCGGCAGCACCGGGCCTGAGGATATCGGCAGCATCCGCCTGACCGCTCCAGGGATCGACACGCAGCTGGAAAATATCGAGCCCTATGCCCTGTTCGGTGACACCAACGGCACGTTCCGCGGCGGCACGATCTTGCAGCCCGGCACCTACAGCGTCACCCTGGAATTCTTCGACCAGCGCAACGGCCAGGGCTTTCTGGGCGAGCGCTCCGTCGGCTTCGCCGTGGCGGAGCCGGGCGCGGACGCCTCTGCCCAGTCAGCGCCCGCAGACTGGCTCAGCGTCTTCCTGGCCAGCACGGATGCCGACGCCGATCAGACGCTGGTGCGCTTGGAGCCGGAGACGGTGGTCGACGCATCGGTTCTGCCCGACGGCGGCGCCACGACACTTTACGCCGTCACCCACGAGGACGCACCGGACATCGGCAGCGTCCGGCTCGTGGTCAATGACATGACCGCAGTGGAGAATGTCGAGCCCTACGCCCTGTTCGGCAATCGCGACCACGACTTCTTCGGTGGCACCGATTTCGCACCCGGGCGCCATGAGGTGATCTTGGAACTCTACGCCCATCGCCACGCCCGTGGCGAACCGTTCGACACGCTCGCCTTCGCCTTTGAGGTCTTGCCGCCAGTGCTGGGCCAGGGCGAAACGGATGCAGACTTGGCCGCCACGATGTAATCCAGGTCTCGCAAACGGGGCCGGACCGACGGCCCCCGACGGCGTGCGGCCACACCGCCATTGGCGGTCGGGCCCTGGGCGGCTGCCAAGCGGGGGGCAGCCGTTGCTCGCGCCGCTGGAAAACTCCACACGGCGGTCGGTGCGGCGGCGTTACTCTGCCGCCACCCTTTTGCCCGCCTCCAGCACCGGCTGCAGAAACCGCCCGGTGTAGCTGCGGGCCACAGCGGCGACCTCTTCTGGGGTGCCGGTGGCAACGAGTTCGCCGCCGCCGTCACCGCCTTCCGGGCCCAGATCGACCAGATAATCCGCGCATTTGATGACTTCGAGATTGTGCTCGATCACCACCACGGTGTTGCCCTGCTCCACCAGCGCCTGCAGCACCTCCAGCAATTTGCGCACATCCTCGAAATGCAGCCCGGTGGTCGGCTCGTCGAGAATGTAGAGCGTGCGGCCGGTGGCGCGCTTGGACAATTCCTTGGCGAGCTTCACGCGCTGGGCCTCGCCGCCGCTCAAGGTGGTGGCCGCCTGGCCAATGCGGATATAGCTCAGGCCGACGCGGTTGAGCATGGCGAGCTTGTCGCGCACCGCCGGCACCGCGCTGAAGAACTGTTCGCCCTCCTCCACGGTCATGTCGAGCACATCGGCGATCGAGCGGTCCTTGAAGCGCACCTCCAGCGTCTCGCGATTGTAGCGGCGACCGCCGCAGGTGTCGCAGGTGACGAACATATCGGGCAGAAAGTGCATCTCGATCTTCAGCACGCCGTCGCCCTGGCAGGCCTCGCAGCGCCCGCCCTTGACATTGAAGGAGAACCGCCCGGGCTTGTAGCCGCGCGCCTGCGCCTCGGGCAGACCGGCGAACCAGTCGCGGATCGGGGTGAAGGCGCCGGTATAGGTGGCGGGGTTGGAGCGCGGCGTGCGGCCGATCGGCGACTGGTCGATATCGACCACCTTGTCCAGTTGGTCCAGGCCGCTGAGCGCCTCATAGGGACCGGGCTGCTCGCGCGCGCCGTTCAGCTCCCGCGCCACGGCCTTGTAGAGCGTCTCAATGGTGAAGGTGGACTTGCCTGAGCCGGACACGCCGGTGATGCAGGTCAAGGTGCCCAGCGGGATCGACGCGGTGACGCCCTTCAGATTGTTGGCGCTGGCGCCTTTCAGGGTAAGAAACTGGCCGTTGCGCGCGGCGCGGCGGGTGGCCGGCACCGGGATCTGCTTGCGGCCGGACAGATACGCCCCGGTCATCGAACGTTTCGAGCGCATCACCTGGGCCGGGGTGCCCTTGGCGACGACGCGGCCGCCATGCTCGCCCGCCCCTGGCCCCATATCGATCAGATAATCCGCCGCCCGGATGGCATCCTCGTCATGCTCCACCACCAGCACGGTATTGCCGATGTCGCGCAGATTTCTCAGCGTGTCGAGCAGGCGGTTATTGTCGCGCTGGTGCAGGCCAATGGACGGCTCGTCGAGCACATATAAGACCCCGGTCAGGCCCGAACCGATCTGGCTGGCCAGCCGGATGCGCTGGCTTTCGCCACCGGACAGGGTGCCCGAGGCGCGCGACAGGGTCAGATAGTCCAGCCCGACATTATTGAGGAAGCCGAGCCGATCGGAGATTTCCTTGAGAACCTTCTCCGCGATCGTGCGCTTCTGCTGGCTCAGCTGCTCGGGCAGGGCCTCGAACCAGGCATGCGCCTTCTGCACCGACAATTCAGTGACCTCGCCAATATGCTTGCCGGCGATCTTCACCGCGCGCGCCTCCGGCTTCAGGCGGTGGCCGGAACAGGCCTCGCACACGGCGGAGGCCTGGTAGCGGCTCAGTTCCTCGCGGATCATCGGGCTGTCGGTCTCGCGCCAGCGCCGCTCCAGATTGGGAATCACGCCTTCGAACGGGCGCGACACGGTGTAGGTGCGCCGGCCGTCATCATAGGTCATGGTGATGTCGGTGCCGCCGGAGCCGTAAAGCACCGCCTCGGCCACCCAGTCCGGCAGCTTGGCCCAGGGCACGCTCATCTTGAAACCGTAATGCTTGGCCAAGGCTTCCAGGGTCTGCCGATAATAGGGCGCCTGCGTCTTCGACCAAGGCGCGATGGCGCCCTTGGCCAGGCTCAAGCTGTCGTTCGGCACCACCAGGGCGGGGTCGAAATACAGTTTCTTGCCGAGACCATCACAGGCTGGGCAGGCGCCGAAGGGCGAGTTGAAGGAGAACAGCCGCGGCTCGATCTCGCCGATGGTGAAGCCGGAAACCGGGCAGGCGAATTTTTCCGAGAACAAGATGCGCTCCGGCGCGCCCTCGCGCGGCGCGGTTTCGATCACCGCCAGCCCGTCGGCCAGCGCCAGGGCGGTCTCGAAGCTGTCGGCCAGACGCGTGGCCAGCCCCTCCTTCACCACGATGCGATCGACCACCACATCGATATCGTGCTTATATTTCTTGTCCAGCGTGGGGGCCTCGTCGATCTCATGAAAGGCGCCGTCGACCTTGACGCGCTGGAAGCCCTTCTTCTGCAGCTCGCGAAATTCCTTGCGATACTCGCCCTTGCGCTGGCGCACGATAGGGCTGAGCAGATAGGCGCGGGTGCCCTCCGGCATCGCCATCACCCGGTCGACCATTTCGCTGACGGTCTGTGCGGTGATCGGCTCACCGGTCGCCAGGGAATAAGGCGTGCCGACGCGCGCCCAAAGCAGGCGCATATAGTCATAGATCTCGGTCACCGTGCCGACGGTGGAGCGCGGATTCTTCGAGGTGGTCTTCTGCTCGATGGAGATCGCCGGGGACAGGCCCTCGATATGGTCCACGTCCGGCTTCTGCATCATCTCCAGAAACTGCCGGGCATAGGCGGACAGGCTTTCAACATAGCGCCGCTGCCCCTCCGCATAGATGGTGTCGAACGCCAGCGAGGATTTGCCCGACCCCGACAGCCCGGTGATCACGGTCAAGCTGTCGCGCGGAATGTCGACATCCACGGACTTCAGATTGTGCTCGCGCGCACCGCGCACACGCAGATGGGTCAGGGTCATCGGGGCCGCCATCGTCGCTCAGCGGAACAGTCAAGGCGCCGGACCATAGCGGATTGCAGCCAAGGGGCAAGCGGACACAACGACCCTTTCGGAGGACCCCGCAGCGGTCCCGCCGATCACTCGGCGCGCAGAGGGTCAGGCCCCTGCTTGCAAAGCCGCTGGTCAGGCCACTGACATCAGGGGCGTGAGGCATGATTGCGCGCGCCGAGAAGGGGCTTATAATGCACCCTCATGTCCCTGGACCCGCTGTTCGCCGCCGGCCCGATCATCACCGCCCATGCCGGGGCGGCGATGGCGGCGCTTTTGCTGGGGATTGTCCAGCTCTCCTTGCCAAAGGGCACCGGCGGCCATCGGATTCTGGGCTATGGCTGGGCTGCGCTGATGCTGTTTGTCGCCGGCTCGGGCCTTTGGATTCATGAACTTCGCATGCTCGGGCCGTTCAGCCCGATCCATCTGCTCTCAGTCTTGGTGCTGGTGACCGTGCCGCTGGCGGTGCTGGCGGCCCGGCGCGGCAATGTCCAGCGGCACCGCGCGGCGATGCTGCGGCTGTATTTCTTCGCGCTGATCGTGACCGGCGCGTTCACGCTGTTGCATGGTCGGGTCATGCACGCCGTCGTGTTCGGCGGCTGAGGCGCATGGCCAACGACCGCCCGCGCTCCTGGCTGGACTATGCCGAAATCGTCACCGGTCTGCCGCAAGACCCGACCAGCCTGGGCTTCTGGCTGACCTACACGCTTGTGCCCGCGCTGATCCTGGCCGGCGTCGCCCGCTGGATGATCTGGCGGCACGAACGCCGGCTGCGCGCGCGCGAAGCGGCCCCGCGGCTGTGGGTCAGCACCGGCAAAACCCCACCGCCCGACGCCCATGCCCCGGCGCTGCTGACGGCCAATGTCGTGCTGTCCTATGCCGCAGCGCTGCGCCTGTTGATCCTGCTACGCAAGCTGATCGGCGGCCGGCTGGACATGCTGCAGCGGATGCTGGAGCGCGGCCGGCGCGAGGCCCTGCTGCGGCTGGAGGACAAGGCACGGGCGCGCGGCTATCAGGCGCTCTACGGCCTGCGCTTTGACTGCGCGCGGCTGAGCGACCCAGAGGAGGGCGGAGACTATTCCATGGAACTTATCGCCTATGCCACGGCGGTGAAGCTGAAGGACGTGAAGCATGGCCATCCTGCACAAGAATGAGGGCGGCGTCATCGTTACCAACACCGAGGCGGTGCCGGGCCGCACCGTGGCACGGCATCTGGGGCTTGTGCAGGGCTCGACCGTGCGCGCCAAGCATGTCGGCCGCGATATCCTGGCCGGCTTCAAGGGCATCGTCGGCGGTGAACTGCGCAGCTACACCGAATTGATGACCGAAGCCCGCGAAGAGGCCCTGGCCCGGCTGGTGCAGGAGGCCGAAACCCTCGGCGCCGACGCTGTCTTGAACGTCCGCCTGACCACCGCCGCGGTAACAGGAGGGGCCGCCGAAATCCTCGCTTACGGCACCGCGGTGGCGCTCGACCCGCTATAGCGCCACGGGCCGCCATCGCCGCTTGCTCATCCTTCATTAGGGGAGTAGACAGGCCACAATAAAGCGGCATGATTGGCGTAGTCTTTCCTGTCTGCCGGAGATGTGAGGCTGCGTCACCATCACCAAGCGCCGACGGGCGAAAATGCCCGCCGGGACGGGCACTTGTTTCTGAGGAACCGGCTCAATGAAAATGTACATAAAGAGCGTGCTCGTCGACGATCAAGCCAAGGCTCTCGCCTTCTATACCGAAAAGCTGGGCTTTGTGGTCAAACACGATATTCCGCTTGGGGAGCATCGATGGCTGACGCTTGTCTCGTCAGAGGACCCAGACGGTGTGGAGTTGGCGCTTGAGCCAAACCAGCATGCCGCAGCACGGGCCTGCCAGGCAGCGCTGAAGGCCGACGGCATCCCATGGACCGCCTTTAGCGTGGAAGACATGGCGGCTGAAGTGGAGAGGCTTCAGGCTAGCGGCGTGACGATCACGACGGCGCCAATGAAAGCCGGTGACGTGACGATCGCGGCGTTCGATGACACCTGCGGTAATCTGATTCAATTGATTGAACTTCCCTCCTAGCGCCCTGCCCCCCCCCTGTCGCGAACCGCCTGGGATGACGCTTCGACCCGCCAGCCGCGCGGCCGTTTCTGAGGCTGTCGGCGCCCTGCGTGAAGGCCGGCTGATCGGCTTGCCCACCGAGACCGTCTATGGCCTGGCCGCCGATGCCGCCAATGCCCGCGCGGTGGCAGGAATCTTTGCCGCCAAGGGCCGGCCGCGCTTCAACCCGCTGATCTGCCATGTCACCGGATCGGACATGGCCGCGGACCTGGTCGAAATGCCGGCCGCGGCCCAGGCCCTGACCCGGCACTTCTGGCCCGGACCCTTGACCTTGGTCTCACGAAGGCGCGCGGGCGCGCCGGTCGCCGATCTTGTCTGCGCCGGCTTGCCGACATTGGCGGTGCGCGCGCCGGACCATCCAGTGGCGCAAGCGGTGCTGGACGCGTTCGGCGGCGCACTGGCGGCGCCATCGGCCAATCCGTCCGGCAAGCTGAGCCCGACCACCGCAGCCGATGTTGAGGAGCGGCTGGGCGCAGCCCTGGCGATGGTGCTGGACGGCGGGCCTTGCCGCGTGGGGCTGGAAAGCAGCATCGTGGGCGTTGAGCCCGAACGGCTGGTGCTCTTGCGCCCGGGCTTCGTGACCGCCGAGGCACTGGCCAAGGCCGCCGGCTTGCCGATTGCCGCGCGCGCCAGTGCTGCGCCGCTGACCGCGCCGGGTCAATTGCCCAGCCATTATGCGCCGGACGCACCGGTGCGCCTGAACGCGACCGAGGCGGGCCCAGAGGAATGCCTGATCGGCTTTGGGCCGGTGCATGGCGATTTCACCCTCAGCGACAGCGGTGATCTGATCGAGGCGGCGGCCAATCTGTTTCAGACCCTGCGGGCAGCGGACCGCACCGGCAAGGCGATTGCCGTGGCGCCGATCCCGCACCTGGGCCTGGGGCTGGCCATCAACGACCGGCTGGCGCGTGCCGCAGCCCCAAGGGGTGACAGCGAAAACCAGCTCAGCTAAGACGCGAACGCTGTTTTGAAATGGGGGGACCGAATGCGTGCACCAGCGCTGATTGCCGCCGCAGCGGCGGGGTCGATTTTGGTATGGCTCGGTATGACCGCGATTATCGGCAGCAAAACCGAGGATGCGCTTCAACAGCGGCTAAACGCGTTATCCGGCCCTTCGCTTCAGCTCAGCCTGGCAGACTACCGTTCCGGCTTCTTTACCTCGCGCGGCCGCATCACGGTGGTGGATCGGCCGCAGGGAGAGCGGCCGCCGGTGCGCCTGACCCTGCCCTTTCATGTCGCGCACGGTCCGCTGCTGTTCCACGGCGGCTTCGGCTTCGGCACGACCCGCTTCGCTAGCGACTTGGCGGAGTGGCGCCTGGATGGCCTTGAGCTAGAGGCCGACCGCACCAGCCTGGATCTCACCGGCCAGCTGTTTGCCTGGCCACACAGCGGTTATCAGGCCATTGCCCTGGAAGCGGACGGACGGGCGAAC
Source organism: Rhodothalassiaceae bacterium (assembly GCA_050331575.1). GTDB lineage: Bacteria > Pseudomonadota > Alphaproteobacteria > Sphingomonadales > Rhodothalassiaceae > JBHJGS01. The sequence continues at coordinate 44,331 of JBHJGS010000008.1, forward strand.
CTAAGCATCGGATCGGCCCAAGACGCGGTGGATGGCACCGTGCCGTTCCGCGTCGACGGCCGGATCGACGGCGATCGATCGGATGTCGAGATCGCGCTGGGGCAGACGCGCTTCAGCGACGGCAACACCAGCCTGATATGGGATCGGATCGAGGCGCGCTGGGATGGCGCCAACACCCTGCTGCTCACCGGCGAGGATGCGCGCAGCGCGGTGCGCGCCTGGGCTATGGCCGCCGCCGAGGGCCAGCCCGTCCACCTCGGCCTGGGCATTCATGGCCTTTATGCTCAACAGCAGGGATCTCCCGACGCGCAAGTGCGGGTCGGAACCGAAGAGTCCGGCTTGGCCCTCTCACTGGACAATGACGCCGACGGCCTGACTGCCTCGGTTGATGTGCCGCGCCTGCGGGCAGATGATCCCGAAGGCCGGTTCACCCTCGATCTGGTGGCTTTGCAGGCCGATCTGACGCTCGATCGCGCCTATCTTCTGGCCCTGCTCGGCGAGGAGGAAGGGGCGACGGCGCAAGACCGCCTGGAGCAGAGCGGCAGCTGGTCGTCCGTTCAGCTGCGCGCCGCAGAGCCGGGCAATGAGGTGGAGGTGTCGATCGGGCCCTTCGCCTTTTCCTCGGTGGCCAGCGGCGCCGGCGGCCTCACGGTCGTTCAGGAGTCTGATCTGGATCTGCAAGACATGATCGTTCGATCGGCGCAGCAGGAGGCCAGGCTGGGCCGGATCTCCAGCCGCTCGGCCATCGATTTCGCGCAGACCGATGAGGATCAGCTCGCCATCGACTCCCACTTAAAGCTGGAAAACATGGTCCTCCGCGGCGGCGATCAGCCCTTCCGCGTAGACCGGCTTGAAATCCCGATGCGCATTGACGGGCTGCAGGCCGAGGCCTTCAACCGCTTTGTTGAAGGCTATATCCAAAAGAGCCTTAAGCTGTATGATGCGATGTTGCAGGGGCGTTCGCCTGAGGAGGCGTTGCCCGGCGGCCTGGAGGCCATTGACGAGCTCTATGCCCCGTTGATCACGGCGCTGAACCCCGGGGCACAGGCCAGGATTGACCAGGCCGAGGCGATCACCAGCATCGGAGAGGCGCAGTTGCAGGCTGAGGCCGGTGTCCCGGTAGGCGATTATGCGCTGAGCCGACGCGACGTGCTGATCCGCGCGGTTGAGGCGGGCTGGCAGCTGCGGCTGTCTGAGGATATGGCGCGCGGCTTGGCCGAGCTGCAGCTGTCGACGAGCGGTAGCCTGCCCCCGAATTTGCCCGACGCTGACCTGCAAAATGCGATCACTCAGACCATCCGGGGGCTGGCCGGCCAGGGAATGCTGGTGCCGGAGGAGGACGGCGGCTTCATGGTTCGGGTTGGCATGGAAGACGGCGTCTTACTCTTGAACGGGCGGCCGATGGTGGATGTGGCAAGCAGCATGGGCGCGCCGCAGCAAGCGGGTCAGGAATGAGGGTCAGCCCGCAGCGGCTGCTGCGCTGGCTGGCATGGATGCTTGCGGCCACCGTGACCGGCTCGGTGGTGCAGCTGGCGCTGAACATCGAGGTCTACCAGGCTGTTGTCGGCATTTACGCCGCTGCGCCGCACTGGCTGTATTGGGCCGCGGGCGGGATCGCCGTGGCTGCCGCCCATGCCGCCGTGTCCGCCCACGCCCTGCGCGCGCTTCGGCCGGCGCTGTCCTGGCGCTCTGCCGGTCTGGTCATGCTCGCAGCACTCTGCCTGGATCCATATTATCTGGGCCATCTGGGGCTGCAGGCCGCCGCGGCACACAGCGATCTGGTGCGTACGGCGGGCCTGCTGATCATCGCCTGGGCGGTGGCGGGCCAACGCCCGCGCGATCCGCTGATCATGTCAGCCGCGCTGATCGCCGCAGGGCTGGTGGCAATCCTCGTCCCGCGTTATTTTCTGGTGCCGCCGTTGATGCTGAAATTGGAGCAGGCCAGCCAGGCGCCGATGCATTTGCTGGTGTTCCTGCGCGACCAAATCCTCTGGCTGGCGGCAACACTTGTGGTCCTGTTGCCGGTGCACCGCCGTCTTGCTGTCTGACGCCATTGTTCAAGCTCTGAAACGCCAGCTGCCGCCGGCAGCCTGGACCGACGACCCCGCCCGTCTGGCCCCGCATCAAGTGGAATGGCGCAAACGCTGGCACGGTGCGGCACAGATGATGGCCATGCCCGGCACGGTCGACGAAGCCGCCACGGTGGTGCGGCTGTGCGCGGACCATGGCGTGCCGCTGGTGCCCCAGGGCGGCAATACCGGCCTTGTCGGTGGCCAGATCGCCGGTTCAGGGGAGCTGCTGATCAGCCTGAAGCGGATGACCCGGATCCGCCATGTCGATCCCGATGGCGCGCTGCTGATCGCCGAGGCCGGGGTGACGCTGGCCGAGGTGCAGGCTGCGGCTGCCCAAACGGGACTGCAATTCCCGCTGTCTCTGGCCTCGGAGGGCAGCTGTTGCATTGGTGGCGTGCTGGCCAGCAATGCCGGCGGGGTGCATGTGCTGCGCTACGGCATGGCACGGGATCTGACCCTGGGGCTGGAAGCGGTCCTGGCGCCCGGGCGGATCTGGAACGGCCTGGCCACGGTGCGCAAGGACAATAGCGGTTATGATCTGCGGCACCTGCTGATCGGTTCGGAAGGCACCCTGGGCCTGATCACCGCGGCCAGCCTGAAGCTGTGCCCCGCCACGCCGCACCGCGCCGTGGCACTGGCAGCACTGGCAGATCTGGATGCGGCCGTGGCCCTGCTGCGGCGGGCGCGCAGCCATCCGGCGCTGAACGCCTTTGAGGTGATGCAACGGTTCGGCCTTGACCTCGTGGCCGAGCAGACCGGTGCGGCGGCTCCGTTTCAGGCGCGGCCGCCCTGGCTGGCGCTGATCGAACTGGCCGCTGCCCTGCCGCTGGGCGAGGCCCTGGAGACGATCCTCGCCGAGGCGCTGGATGCCGGCGAGATCCGCGATGCGGTGATCGCGCAGTCCGACCAGCAGGCGCAGGATCTGTGGGCGTGGCGCGAGCGCTTGTCAGAGGCGCAAGGCATCGCCGGCCTGTCCTTCAAGCATGACATTGCGCTGCCTGTGGTCGCCATCCCGGGCTTTGTGGCGCGCATGCTGCCTGACCTTGAGGCCCGCATACCCGGTTTGAGGCCGTGCCTGTTCGGCCATCTGGGCGACGGGAATCTGCATTTCAATCTGAGCCAGCCCGTGGCGATGGACCCGCAGGCCTTCGAGGCGGAACGGCAGCCCATCGCGGAGCTGATCCACCAGGCCGTGCTGGCCGAAGGCGGCAGCATCGCGGCCGAACATGGCCTGGGCGTGCACAAGGCGGAGATTTATGCCGCCACCGCCGATCCGGTTCGGCTGGAGGCGGAGCGGGCGATCCGCCGCGCGCTCGACCCCAACGGCCTGTTCAATCCCGGCCGCAAGATCCGTTGAGGCCGGTCACTTTGGCTACGCCCGCGCCCCTCGCCTTCCAGCGAGGCTGGTGCGGCCGATGATCGGGCGGTCAAGCCGGCGCAAAAAAAAGGGCGGCCCGAAACTCTGGGCCGCCGCAAGTCTTAGCTCCATGACCGCTCAGGCAACAATCAGGAGCCGTACGCAATGGTTACCACTTCAGGAAACCACACAAACACACATCCCGATGGGGATGCCTTGGTTAGAGCAGGACCCGTGCCAGAAACGAAAATATCTTAAAATCAAGCACTTGGCGTTGCGCGCGGAGATCGCTGAACCTGCTTGCCTGAATCCGGCACAGCCGACCCGATCAGATCGGGACGCCTCGTCTCATTTTGAAACAAGTCCGGGCGTGCGCGGGCCGGAGCGTTTGCGCCACATGGCGGCTTTAGCCTTGGGGCCGCCCCGGGGCGATGAGATCGATTTCAATACGCCGATTGGCCCGGCGCCCGGCCGCTGTGCGATTGTCGGCCGCGGGATCAGCCTCGCCGGCGCCGTGCACCGCCAAGCGATCCGCTGCCACCTGGTGGGCGCGCAAAACCGTCGCAATCGCTTCGGCTCGGTTTTGGGCCATGCGTTGGTTCAGCCGCTCAGAGCCCAGCGCGTCGGTATGGCCGCGCACAGAAACGGCGGCCTCCGTCTGGCTGATCGCCGTGGCGAGCTGGTGCAGCGCGGGCCGCACGCGCGGTCGAACCGCCGCACCGTCACTATCGAACACGATATGGCCGGGTAGAACCACCCGCACCCCGCCATCTCCAAGCGCAATCAGGCGTGCCTCCGGCATCGCCGTAACGGCTTGGGCCAATGCCTCAGCTTGCGTCTCAGAAACCGCGCGCGGTTGCGCGATCGACGCAGCGGGGCCGACGCTTGCACAGCCGCTGACGGACGCTGCGCAGCCAGCCAACAGAATCGCTGTGCCAACGCCCAGGCCTGATTGGGATCTTGTGCTTGCCTGCGTCATCGCGCCCGCCCCCACCCGGTGCGCGCACAAGGAAAGGCGCGCGGATACCGATCCACGCGCCTTCTATCACAGACACAATCGCTTTTGGAAGGCTAAGGTGCCTTTATTCACCCTGAGTAGGTGTACTCAACCTTGGTGCCATCATCGGTATGCTGGAAGATCTGCATCGCCATGCCGGCATCGTCGATCCAGAATTCGTGGGTCAACTCCCCGGTTTCGCGGCTGTGCACCTGATAATAGCGGGAATCGACCAGAGCATCGCGGATCTTGATACGCTCCCGGCCACCAAAGCTGAGAACGGAGGGACGCTCGCGCCCATTCAGCGTGTCCAACAGATCGATATTGCGGGTCTCCGTCCCATTGAACAGGCCCGGCTTGGTAAAGCTGGTGGGTGTCGTATCCAACGGCATCTCCAGCTCGCCCTTCTCCGAGGATTGCACCAACAGACATTTTGGCGTGGCTTCAGCCTTCACCAAAATGAGATCGCCATCCTTTTTCGTCTCAGAATCCAGCGCCTGCAGCGTATTGTCGCTCCAGACCTCGCGTGAATGATGCTTCACCTTTTTCAAGGTGATAAAGCCTAACTTAAACTTCAGATTGGCATCCACGTCGACAATGCGTTTGCCGTCTTCAACGCTATGAGAGACGTGAAACTTGCCGCCATCTATGCCGCGCGCCTCAACATCGAAGGCGAAACTATCCGGGACCGTATTTGTTGCCGTCGCCGGAGCGACCTGAACAGCAACGATGGTGAACCCCGTTAAAACCACGCAGGCCTTTGCAAGAAGTGCCATCTTGCCACCCTCTGTCCGCTTTACAAAAGCCACATTTACCCCTGAAACAGTGTGTGTACTGGGTTTGCCTAATTCGATGCACCTTATGGAACAGCTCGATCTTACACCGATCTCACTGAACGATCGCTTAACCGGTCAACGCTGTCTTTACCAAATCGCAATCAGCTTCGTCGAGCCATATATGCGGCGAGATCCGAATCCAATTACCACGGACCGATGCAATAACCTTACGCGAGCGCAGATGCTCGTTCCAGTCCGCAGCGGATTGACCGTTCGGTGGACGCACACCAAACAGGTGTGCAGCCCGGGCCTCCTCTGCGACCGGCGTGAAGCCCGCCGCCGCAAACACCTCCGCCAGGCGCTGGGTATGAAAACGAAGACTCGGCTCTATGCGTTCCACGCGCCAGTCCAAAACCTGCTGCAAGCCCTGTTCAGCCAGCGGCAATGTCAAAAAATTTGAGCGCTCGCCCATATCAAATCGCCGGGACCCGGGCTGGTAGGACTCTGTGACACGGGTCAATTGGCTGAAATCCTCCGAGCCTGCCCGAGCGATCCAATTCTCTTCCACCGGCACACCACCCTGATGTGCTGGCGCGACATAGAAATAGGCAAGGCCATACGGTCCGAATAGCCATTTATAGGCCGCTGCGACCGCATAGTCTGGCCGCACCTCGGCCAAGTCAAAGCTCATGGCCCCCAATGATTGCGTCAAATCCACGAACAGGCGCGCGCCGACCCCGCGCGCCGCCTGCGAGATGGCGGCAAGATCGAGCACGCGGCCGGTCGACCAGTGGCAGTGCGGCACCGCGACCAAGGCCACCGCCTCGCCATGCGTCGATAGGGCCGCCAGCACCGCCGCGGTCCAGTCTTGATCGGCAGATCCCTCCAGGACGGTGACCTGAGCTCCGGTTTCCTGCGCCAGACGGTGCCACGGATAGCGATTGGAAGGGAATTCCTGATCCAGCACGAGGATGTGCTGGCCCGCGGCCGGACGCAGATTGCGCACAACCGTTGCAGCGGCGTAAGACACCGCCGGGATCAGCGCGACATCCTCCGCCGTTGCGCCGAACAGCTGCGCGGCAAGGCCCCGGACCCGTTCTGACGTGGTGAAAAAGTCCGCCGGCGAGGTCTGCCAGGGGGTTCGGCGCCGCGCTGCAGCACGAGCCACCGCTTGCTCGCCCGCTGCCACGATCGGCGTCATATAGGCCGCGTTCAGATACACCAGGTCGCGCGGCATGGCGAACAGGTGACGCTGGCTGGGCAGCCGGTCCGGCGCTTGATCCCTCAAAGAGCGCGTCCTTTTTGCGTCCGTGTGATCGGCGGCATACGCGATATCACCAGACGGCAAAAGCCGTAATCGTCGCTCAGGGCCACCCTGCCCGATCAAAAAGTCGTTGCGCCAAGGCCTGATACCGGCCCAGCTCCGCGACATTCAGCGGGTCGGCCTTAAACGGGCCAAGGCGGTCCAGCGGCGCGGTTCGCTCCACCCCTGGCACGGCGGGATATTCGTGATTGCCCTCGGCGAAATAGCGCTGCGCGCGGTCCCCTGCCAGATATTCCAAAAAGGCGATCGCTTCAGCGCGGTGAGGGGCATGCGCGGTCAGCCCGGCGCCGGAGATGTTCACATGTGTGCCGCAGCCCTGCTGATTGGGAAAAACCCAGCCGACCGCCTCGACAACCGCCGCATCCTCCGACGCATCGCTGTCCATCAGGCGAGCGAAATAATAGCTGTTGGCGACGGCAACATCGCAAACGCCGGCGCCAAGCGCGCGCAATTGGTCGATATCGCCGCCCTGGGGCCGGCGCGCAAAATTGGCCACCACGCCCTGCGCCCATTCCAAGGCTGCCTGCTCGCCCTTGGCTGCGATGAGGGAGGCCATCAGGGACAAATTGTAGATATTGCCGCTGGAGCGGATACACACCCGTCCGCGCAGTTCAGGATCCGCCAGATCCTCATAGGTCTGGATCTGCGTCGGATCGATCGCGCCCTTTCGGTAGAAGATCAGGCGCGCGCGCTGCGAAAAGCCGAACCACAGATTATCGGGATGGCGCAGATTGGCCGGAATGCGCTCAGTCAAGCTTTCCGAGGCGACCGGCTGAAACAAGTCCGCCTGCTCCGCTCGCCACAGGCGCCCCGCGTCAACGGTGATCAGAATGTCCGCCGGGCTGAACCGACCCTCGCGCCGCAGCCGCACGATCAGTTGGTCCGAGCCGCCCTCCAGGCGGTTGACCTTGATGCCCGTAGCCGCCTCGAACTCGTCGTACAGCGCTTCATCGGTATCATAATGCCGGGCCGAATAGATATTGACCACGCGCTCCTGCGCGGCAGCCAGAGTTGAACCAAGCAGGCACATGCCAATCAGCACGAATTTCATCAGGAATTCCCTTCCGTCGACAAGGCAGGGGACAGACGCGGCCATGCCGCCGGCGGGGCTGGCCGCATCACATTCGGTCGTGCGCTCAATGCCAGGATCGGCAACAGACCGACCAGGGCGATGATCAAGGCCGGCAGCGCGGCCTGCGCCAAGCGTTCGTCTGCCGCCAACTGATGCGCCCGCACCGCCAACGTATCAACATTGAACGGGCGCAAGATCAGCGTGGCCGGCAGCTCCTTGACGGTTTCGACAAACACCAGCAAGGCGCCGACGCCCAGGCTTTTCTGCAGCAACGGCAGATGCAGGCGGCGCAAGACCCGCCCGGCACCGGCGCCCAAGCTAGTCCCGGCCTCGTCCACGGCCCGGGGAATTTTGGCATAGCCGGCTTCCAGCGGCCGCAGGGCCAAAGGCAAAAAGCGCACCTGATAGGCGATGACCAGGGCCGCTGTGGAGCCGGTGAACAGCAGCTGTTGCACGCCAAACGCGCTGATCAGTAGCCGATCCAGGCCGATGAGCGGGATCAGTAGGCCGATCGCCACCACCGACCCCGGAATGGCATAGCCAAAATTGGCCAGGCTGACCGCGGCCCGGCTCCCAGCCCGGCGGGCAAAACGCCGCGCCGCGGCCAACAGCATGGCCAGCCCGGCCGCGATCAAGGCTGCGACCGCGCCGAGCATGAGGGTATTCGCCAACACAGCCGCCCAATCGCCGCGGCCGGACATGGGGGCCGTCGCAGCATTGATCACCAGCAACGCCATCGGCAGCCCGAAGCCGGCGACCAGTGGCACACAACAGAGCAGGCTCAAGGTCCAGCCGCGCCAGCCGGTCAGCCGTCGCACCGTCAAGCTGCCGCCGCCGTCGGCAAAGCGGCGCCGGCCCCGGGCGAGCCGTTCGCCCAGCAGCGCAAGCGCCACGAACACCAGCAACCAGGCCGACAGGCGCGCGGCAAGCTGCGGTTCGCCCAGGCTGAACCAGGCCCGATAGATGCCCGTGGTGAAGCTGGAAATGCCGAAAAACGCCACGGTGCCATAATCAGCCAGGGTCTCCATGGCGGCCAGCGCACAGCCCGCAGCGATTGCCGGCCACGCCAATGGCAGCGCGATGCGGTACATCAGCCTGGCCCCACCCGCGCCCAACAGGCGCGCGGCATCGATCTGGGCGGCGGCTTGGCCCGTGAATGCGGCGCGCGCGGCCAGAAACACATAAGGGTAGAAAACAGAGGCCAGAACCGCCGCCGCACCGGGCACCGAGCGGATCTGGTCGAACGACAGCCCGGTCAGACGAAAGAGTAAGCCGCCGGCTTGCACGAAATCGGTATAGGCATAGGCGACGAGGTAGGGCGGCAGCGCCAGTGGCAAGACCAAGGCCCACCGCAACACGCGGGCGCCGGGAAAGTCATAGGCCGACACCGCCCAGGCGGTCAGCCCGCCCAGCACGGCGACCGCTGGCACCACCGCCGCTGCCAAGCCAAGGCTGGTCCGGACATAGTCTGCCAGGCGCGTGCGCATCAGATGCTCAAGCCCCTCCCCGCCCGCGTCGAACAGGGCGGAGACAACCACCCCCGTGGGCAGCCCGATCAGCAGAACGCCTACCGCCAAGGCGGCGAGGATCCACAGAGGCTCTGATCGATGGTGGAACGGCCGGGTCATAAGATGCGAGCGATAACTGCTTGCAATTCGATGTCAATGAAAATGCGCCGGTGCGGGGGTGCGACGACCAGCGTCAATCCTCGTAGCTCAGCCGCGTATCCTGATAGGCGGTGGCCATCATAGTCACGGTGGTGCGGCCGAAGCCGGCACCGCCCAACAGTCGCAGAATTGCGGACGCGCCCTGTTCGTCCAAATCGCGCCGGACTTGGCTGCTGCTGGTATCGGACAGGACGGCAATGCCGGCGATGAAGCTGCGCAGATTGCCGTTCCGGATCAGGTGGAGCATGATGTCCGAATTCAGCTCGCCCTGCGCCTTGAGCTGGCGCATATAGGTTTCCAAGGTGGCCATCGGCGCCGTTTCCAATGTCGCTCCGAGGACCCTCCGCCGAGCCGAACCGCTGATATAGGATGCGAAGTCCGGCGCCAGATTATAGCGCTTCACCAGCAAGTTAGCGGCAGTCTCTGCCAGCCGCTCCAAAAGCATTTCCGCCGCCTCCAGCGGCAGATCACCGCGCCGGCTCATCGCCTCCATCAAGGTCTCCGACTCCGGGAAGCGCTCAACCACCAGAAAATAGGCCCGGCGCGAAACTTCCGCCCCTTCATTGGCCATCAGACGAGAGACCGCAGGCTCCTTCGCCACCTCACAGAGGGCATAGCTCACCGGCTCGCTGACCGATTCCCGGTCGGCGATGGCCAAATGCATCGCATCACCGCCGAGGCGCACAAGTTTGATCAGGCGCTCTTCGTCCAGTAACTGGCTCTTGGCAACGAAAACGGCCGATACGGCATCAATGTCGGCAATGATTCTGTCGATTAGATCCGCCGGCAGGAAATCACAGAATCGAATTTCCTCGCACAGGGCTTTGCGCACAGCATCAGAGGCATCCGACGCCAAGACGCGCGAAATTTCGAACGCCGCTCGGCGGTCGGCCTCGCTATCACTCGTCTTCAAATACTGACCAACGCGATGGGCCAGTTCCAGGCGCTCATCCGCTGTTTGGCGTTTCAGTGCCTCTAGTTCTTCCATCGTCACGGGCGGCTTTTCAGGGTCATTCATGTGTTGGCCCTGTCGTCTATGACGTTTGCGCCGCGGTGTCTATCGGCATTTGCAACATAATGTAACGCCGAGGCTCTAATTAATTGCTTTTCCTCCGGCTTTAGTTCTCTGACCACTTTCGCCGGCGCTCCAAGGGCCAAAACCCCCGGCGGAATGCGCTTACCCTCCGGAACCAGGCTGTTCGCGCCCAAGATGCTGCCTGTGCCGATGACCGCATGGTTCATCAGCGTGGAGCCCATCCCGATCAGGGCCTGATCCTCGATGGTGCATCCGTGCAGGGTGACACTGTGGCCGATCGTGACATCGGCGCCCACAACCAAGGGAGCCCCCATATCCGTATGCACCACGGAATTGTCTTGGACATTGCTGCGTTCGCCGATTTCGATCCATTCATTGTCGCCGCGCAGGGTCGCGTTATACCAGACTGACGCCTGCGCCCGCAGGCGGACGCGGCCGATCAGAACAGCTCCGGGCGCCACAAAGGCGCTGGCCTCCAAAACCGGACGCTGCCCCTCAAATTCCACATGCATTGTTCGTCTCACCCTGCCTGGCCCCTGCTCTTATCTGGCATGGATTAAACAATCTCCTAGCGTTACCCGGATCGCAAGGCCGCACCGGCAACAATCCGTTTGGTCCCACCCCAAGGCTTGATTAAGGTCGCGGCCATGTTGTTCTTGAACCAGGCGGTGATTGTTCTGGGCGCGGTGTTCATCGCCGTGCCGTTATCGAAGCGTTTGGGCCTGGACGCGACCCTGGGATATCTGGCCGCAGGCGTGGTGCTAGGCCCCTGGGTGCTCGGAAGCTTTCAGGATCCTGACCAGATTTTCCGCATCGCTGAACTCGGCATTGCCTTGCTGCTGTTCGTGGTCGGGCTGGAGCTGCAACCGGCGCGTCTGTGGACGCTGCGGCATTTGGTCTTCGGGCTTGGCGGCGCGCAGGTGGCCGCGACCGGTTTGGTGCTGGGCGCCGCTTTGCTTGCCCTGGATCTGCCACTGCTTCTGGCCGCGGTCTTGGGGGTGATGCTGTCAGCCTCGTCGACCCCCATGGTGCTGCAGATGCTGGCTGCGCGCCGGGAACTGACACAAGCCCATGGCCGAGCCGCCTTCTCGGTGATGTTGTTTCAGGATCTGCTGGCGATCCCGCTGTTCGCCCTGATCCCGCTTCTGGCAGCCCAGACCTTGCCCGACGGCACCTGGCAAAGTCTCAGCGTTCGGGTTGCTCTGCCGTTGCTGGTGTTGGCGGCGTTTCTTCTGCTTGGGCGGTTCGTGCTGCAGCAGGTCCTTACCATCGTGGCGCAAGCCCGCCAGCAAGAAGCCTTCACCGCCACGGCGCTGTTCACCGTTGCGGTGAGCGCCTGGGTGATGGATCAGGTCGGCCTATCCCCGGCCCTGGGGGCGTTCCTGGCCGGCGTGCTGCTGGCGGACAGCGCCTACCGGCACGAGCTTCAAGCCAATATCGAACCATTCAAGGGCCTGCTCATCTCGCTCTTGTTCGTCGCCGTGGGCATGTCGCTCAATCTCGGCCTGATCGCCAGTCAGCCGCTCGTGATACTGGGCTTGGTGGCAGGTCTGGTGGCGGTGAAGGCGGCAATCCTGTTCGGCCTTGCGCGGGCTTGGCGGCTGCCCTGGCGCGGGGCGCTGATCTTGGGCCTGGTATTGTCGCAAGGCGGGGAGTTTGCCTTTGCACTGTTGATCCTGGCTTATCAGTCCGGGTTGATGGCGGAAAGCCTGGTCGACAAGGCGACCCTGGTGGTCGGGCTGTCGATGGCGACCACGCCGCTGCTGATGCGGCTGGCCGACACAGCGCTGCGGCGGACGCGATCCGACACGCCGGCCTATGATGCTCCGCCGGAGGCCCCAGGGGCGATCCTGATTGCTGGCTTCGGCCGCGTTGGCCAGATCGTCGCGCGCATCCTGCACGCGCGCGGTGAAACCTTCACTGCCTTGGAACCCAATTTGGACCAGGTGGCGCTGGCTCGGCGGTTCGGTAGCAAGGTTTATTTCGGCGATCCCGCCCGCTTGGACCTGTTGCGCACCGCGGGGATCGAGACCGCGCGGCTGTTCGTTTTGACGCTGGAGGATGTCGAGCATTCGCTCAAGGTCGCGGAGATTGTCCGCAGCCATTTCCCGCATGTGCCGATCTATTGCCGGGCGCGCAATCGGCAGCATGTGCATCGGCTGATGGACCTGGGCATTACCGAGATCGAGCGCGAAACCTTTCATTCCAGCCTGGCCATGGCCCGCAAGGTTCTGCGTGGCATCGGCCATACCAAACCGGAGGCGGAGGATATCGTCGAACGATTCCGCCGCCATGATGAGACCCAGCTATATCTAAGCCACGCCTCCTATAAGGACGAGGCAGCACTGATCAAACGGGTTAAGCGGCAAGAAGAGCTGCTGGCGGGCGTTTTGGCCGATGACCAGCGACTGGAAAACTGATCTGTTTGCCCGCCACGCGGCCTTGCAGTGGCACGACGGCATCCCGCGCGACGCGGTCACCGGTGACATCTACTACAAGCCAGACGACGCGCCCGGCGAAATCGCAACGGTGTTTCTGCGTGGCATCGGCGCGCCGGACCTGTGGCGCGGCCGCGCCACCACTACCATCGGCGAGACCGGCTTCGGCATGGGGCTGAATTTCCTGTTTCTGTGGCAGCTGTTCCGCCGCACCGGCACCGGACGTCTGCATTTTGTCTCGGTGGAAGGATATCCGCCGTCGCCGGCCGATCTGGCGCGCGCCCATGCCGCATTTCCCGAGCTGGCCGACCTGTCCCAGGCCTTGCGCGCGGCCTGGCCGCCGCCGGTGATCGGCTTTCACCGCCGCCGCTTCGGTCCGGTATGCCTAACGCTGATGATCGGCCCGGTTGAGACCATGCTGGCGCAGCTGGAGGCGCAGGTGGACGCCTGGTTCCTGGACGGATTCGCCCCGGCCCGCAACCCCGCCATGTGGTCGCCGGCGGTGTTCGATCAAATCGATCGCCTGTCAGCCCCGGGCGCTCCCGCCGCCAGTTTCACGGTCGCAGCGGCGGTGCGGCAGGCCTTGCGCGCGCGCGGCTGGCAGGTCGAAAAGGCGCCCGGCCACGGTCGCAAACGCGACCGGCTGGTCGCGATGAAACCCGGGCGGACCGTCCCCTGCCGCGCGTTGCCGCGCATCGCGATTATCGGCGCGGGCGTGGCCGCCCAGAGCGTTGCAGCCGCCGCACAGGCAGAAGGGCTGACACCCCTGCTGATCGGGGCGGGCCAGTCGGCCTCCGCTGTGCCCGCGGGCGTCCGGGCACCGCGCCTGACCCTGGGCACCGGGCCGGCCGAGCGGCTCGACCTGATTGCCCATTGCGACGCGGTTGCCCGCCTGCAGGGCTGTCCGCTTCTGCTGTTGGAGCCGGACCCGGCGCGCCTCGCCAAGCTCACCGCGCTGCATGCGCCGCTGGCTGAGCGGTTCCAGCCGGTCGATGCCGCCGCAGCGCAGGCGCTCGCCGGCGTTTGCGTGCGCGCGGGCGGGTTCTTGTGCGCCGGCGCCGGCCTGCCGCCTTGGCAGCCGCCAGACGCTGTCGCCGATCATGCCGTCTCAGTGACACGGATGGCCGATGGCTGGCGAATTCGCGGGCACAACAGCCACTATGACGCTGATCGCGTCATCTTGGCCGGCGGGCCGGAAGGCCTGGCTCTGGCGCCGGACCTGCCAGTGCAGTCGCGTCCCGGCCGGATTGCGTTTTATGACGGCGCGGCCGGCCCGCGCCTGCCTTTGGCCTATGGCGGCTATGCGGTGGCAGCCCCGCAGGGCCTCTGGCTGGGCAGCACCTTTGAGCGGACACCCGCTGACGATCCAGCCGGGATGCTGACATCGAAATTGGCAGCGGTGGCGCCTGCGCTGGCAAAATGCCTTGCTGATCGGACGCCGGTGCGGTGGTGGTCCGGCTGCCGCGCGGTGACGCCGGACCGTCGGCCGCTGGCCGGGCCGCTGGCCAACGGCCTGATCTGCCTCACCGGCCTGGGGGCACGCGGGCATCAAACCGCACCGCTGTTGGCTGAGGCGGTGATTGCGCGATTGACTGACTGTCCATGGCCGCTGGAGCGGGATATGATAGCCATGCTTGATCCCATGCGCTTTGCCCAGGGGCCAAGGCTGCACGCGGGGGCCGGATCATGAGACAGAAAGAATTGCGCCTGGCACTGGTGTGCTACGGTGGTATCTCCTTGGCCGTTTATATGTACGGCGTCACGCGCGAGATCCAAAAGCTTGTTCGCGCGTCCAAGCTCTACTTCTCCCGCGCGGACCCGAAAGATCGGCAGACCGGCGATTATGACGCCTTGAACCAGGACCTGGACCGGGAGACCGATAGCGAGCGGGGCTATTTCGAACTGTTGAAGGCGCTCGGCCGATCCATGGAATTGAAGGTGTTCGTTGACATCGTCTCCGGCGCCTCGGCCGGCGGCATCAATGGCATCTTTCTGGCCCGCGCCATCGCCCATGATCTGCCGCTGGATCCCTTGCGCGTGCTCTGGCTGGATCAGGCCGATGTCGAACAGCTGATCGATCCGGACAATCGCCAGAACCGCCTGATCAAGACGGTGAAACGGCCCGCGATCTGGCTGATCCGACGCCGCAACTACGCCGATATCGAGACCTTACAGGCGCGCATTGACGATCCAGAGGTCGGGCAGAAGCTGGCCTTGTTTGTCGGCTCGCGTTGGTTCCGCCCGCCCTTTTCCGGCCGCTGGCTGACGAATATGCTGCTGACCGGCGCAGAGGCGATGGGCTCCAGTGAGACCTCGCAGGAGACGTGTATCCCCGGCAGTCGGCCGCTGGACCTGTTCGTCACGGTCACCGATTTTTTGGGGCATCGGCAGTATCTGGCCCTGCACGACCCGCCGATGATTGAGGAGGTGGAACACCGCCTGATCCTGTCTTTTCAGCATCGGCTGTCACCGCTTTATAGCCGACGGGATTTCGCCGACGATAATCTTCCCGCCATCGCGTTCGCCGCGCGCGCCACCTCCAGCTTTCCCGGTGCTTTTCCTCCGGCCCGTCTGGTCGAACTGGACCGCATCCTGGAGCAACGCGGCGTCGCCTGGCCGAAGCGCGAGGAGTTCATCCACCGCTGCTTTGAGCCGCATATCCGCAGCGGTCTGGATCCGGGTCTGATCAGTCTGGTCGACGGCAGCGTGCTGAACAACAAGCCGTTTGGGCCGGCGATCGAGGTGCTGCGGTCGCGCGTCGCCCATCGCCAGGTGGACCGGCGGATCGTCTATATCGACCCCAACCCGCCGACGCCGCGCGACACGCGATCCACCACCCTGCCCGGCTTCTTCCGCACCTTGGCCGGCGCGGTCAGCGAGATCCCGCGTAACCAGCCGATCCGCGACGATTTGGAGGCGCTGACCAACCTGTCGCGGGAGACAGCCCATATCCGCGGTGTGATCGACCATGCCCGTCCGGGCATCAACCAGACGATCGAACGGCTGCTTGGCCCGGCGCTGCGCAAATCGGCCCTGACGCCCAAGGCAATCGCGCATTGGCGCACCCGGGCCAGCGCCTTGGCGGAGAAGAATGCCGGCTATGCCTTTGAGGGCTATCTCAGCATGCGGCTGCTGATGCTGGTGGAGGAATTGGTGCGCGCGGTCGCCCGCTTTAGCCGCCAGGATCTGTCCGAGGTTGACGCGGATGTGCGCGCCTGGGCTGAGGCCGGCAAGATGTTTCCGTTCGATATCGCGGACAAGGCGCGGCCCTGGACCCGTGCCCTGGATTGCTTCGACATGGACTTTCGCATCCGCCGCATCCGCTTCGTGATCCGGCGCATCAATGATCTGTATTATCGAACCGGCGCAAATTCCGACGCCTTGGACAGCTTGAAGGGCGTGCTCTACAATCAGCACAGCACCCTGCGTGGGATTATGAACGGGCCGCTGCTCTTCAGCCTGCGCCGCGAGGTGCCGGTGCCGGAGCGGCTGGAACAGCTGGCGCAGACCTATGCCCTGGCCGAGGTCGATGCTGAGATCGACCAGGCGGTCGCCGGGCATCTGGACTGGCTCGACCAGAAGGAAATGGGCCGGGAAATCCTCATGGCTTATTTGGGCTTCGATTTCTACGATGCTCTGGTCTACCCGATCTCCCGGCGCCCGGACCTGGACGAACTCGATGAAGTCTGCGTTGACCGGATCAGCCCGGAGGACGCGCGCTCCTTGTCTGAGGAAGGGAAGAGCGTCCTGCGCGGGCTGGAATTCGGCCGCTTCGGTGCCTTCTTCTCGTCCAGCTTCCGCGAGAATGATTATTTGTGGGGCCGATTGCATGGTGCGGAACGCTTGATCGACATCGTCGCGTCTTCGGCCGCAGCCAGCGGGGTGGAGATCAACAGGCGCATGTTCAAGCAGATCGTCTTTCTGCAGATCCTGGAGCGCGAGGCGCCCCGGCTGTTGAAGATCAGCGATCTGACCAAGGATCTGCGCCGGCGCGTTGACGGCATCGCCCCGCCCCCCGATCCCGAGCCGCCGCGGCTGACCGTTGAAACCGAAACCCTGCCGGCGAAGGATGATGCCGAACTGACGCCGCAAAGCAGTGCATGATCGGCCTGATGGACTCAGGATCCGGCGGACTGACCGTGCTGGCGGCCTGTGCCGCGGCTCTGCCGGACCGGCATTTTCTGTATTTCGGCGATCATGCCCGGGCGCCTTACGGCATTCGCGGACCCGATGAGATCTACCGGTTTACCATCGAGGGCGTGGAGCGCCTGTTCGCTTCCGGTTGCCGGCTGGTCTTGATCGCCTGCAACACCGCCGCAGCGGTGGGTCTGCGCCGCCTGCAGCAAGAGTGGTTGGCCACGCATTATCCAGACCGGCGGGTGCTGGGGGTGCATGTGCCATTGATTGAAGCCTTGACCGGAACGCAATGGGCCTATCCCAGCCCGCCACGGCCGCAACCGCCGCGCACGATCGCCGTGTTCGCCACGCCCACCACCGTGGCGAGCGGCGGTTTTGAGCGTGAGGTCAGCCAGCGCTGCCCCCATATCACCGTCATCGGCCAGGCCTGCGCCGGGCTCGCCGACGCCATTGAGGCCGGCGCCGATGATGCCGCGGTCGCCAACATAATCGAGGGGCTTTGGGCCGAGCTCTGCGCACGCCCGGGAGCCGCGGCCATCGACAGCGCGGTGCTGGCGTGCACGCATTATCCTTTGGTGGCGGATGTGTTCCGCGCGGTGCTGCCGGCGCGGGTTCAGGTGCTGACCCAGCCAGCCATCGTCGCCGGGACGCTGATCGGGTATCTTGCGCGCAATCCGCATCTGTCGCAGCGGCGCTCGGCCGGCCGCATCGAGCTGACCACCAGCGGCGACCCGGCCCTGATCGCCCGCACCGCCTGGCTGCCAGAGGCGTATCGCCACTTCACCGCGGTTTCATAACCCCGCCTGACCGCCGCGCTGCGGGATCGGCTGGACGAGTCTTCGCCACTCTGGCAAAGTTCGGCAAAACATCAAGTGTTGAGCACCATAAGGGAGCGGAAAAGCATGCTGCGCATCATTCTCATTCTGTTTGTCCTGCTCTTGGCCTTTGTCGGCCTGGGCGGCCTATATTTCTATATTCGCGGGGCTGACATCATGGCCGAGGCGATTGAGACCTATGGCGCTGAGGCCAGCGGAGCCCCCGCAGACGTCGCCGGTGTCGGTCTGAACCCCATCGCTGGCACCGCGCGCATTGACCGGTTCGAACTGGGCAATCCTGAGGGCTTTACCGGCGAGACCAGCATTGCCGCCCAACGCATCGCTATGGAACTGAGTCCGTTCAGCCTTTTCGGAGACACGATCGAGATTGGCGAGATCTTGATCGACCGGCCGGAAATCTATCTGGAACCAACCGCTCAGGGCCGCACCAATTTACAGGTCATCCAAAGCAATATTGAGGCGTTCAGCGGGCCGGCGGACCCCAATGCCGAACCCGCCAATCTGATCATCGGTCGGCTGCAGATAAACCAGCCGGTGCTGGGCTTCGTGGGTCAAGGCGTGGGCTTGGCCGATCAAGAGATTGAACTGGCCGATATCGTCTTGACCGATATTGGCGTGGAGCAAGGGGGCGTTCCGCCCGCGGAACTGGTTCGCCTGCTGGGCGATGCCATCCTGCCGCAGGTGCAAAAGGCCATTGCCAGCCAGAAGGGCCGGGAGATCCTGGACAGTGTGTTGCAGGGCCAGGTGGATCTGGATCGGCCACTGGCGGACCAGGCCCGCGACAAGGCCGAGGGTGCGCTGCGCGGCCTGCTTAACCGGGGCGAGGAAAAAGACAAACAAGACCCGTCAAACTGACCGGGGCGAACTGAGCGGGGCCGATCGCCGCGGCCAGCCGAACTCCGGGCCGGACGGAACGTATTGTGGAGAGACCCGCCCCTGCTTGTTTCTAACGAGGCCGTCTTATGTTCGGACGCAATGTCACCTTATTTCATCTCTTCGGCTTCGCCATCCGGGTGAATATCAGCTGGGCATTTTTGGCGATCCTGATCGCCTTGTCCCTGGCACGCGGCTTCTTCCCGGCGGTGTATGAAGGCTGGCCGGAATCGACCTATTGGTGGATGGCCGCAGTTGGCGTGATCGGGGTGTTCTTTTCCATCGTCATCCACGAACTTTCGCATTCGCTGGCCGCGCGCGCCTTCGGTCTGCGCATGACCGGCATCACCTTATTCCTGTTCGGCGGAATGGCGGAGATGGAGAAAGAGCCGACCAGCCCCCGTGCGGAATTGGTCATGGCGTTGGCGGGACCCGCGATCAGCTTTGTGCTGGCCGCGCTGTTTTGGGGCCTGGGCGGCTGGGCGGAGGCCGGCGAAGAGGCCACGCCCTCCTCCGCGGTGCTGTACTATCTGGGCCTCCTCAATCTCATTCTGGCGGTGTTCAACATGATCCCGGCCTTTCCCATGGATGGGGGCCGCGCGCTGCGCGCTGGCCTGTGGGCTTGGCGCGGCAACTATCGCTGGGCGACGAAATGGGCGTCCCGCCTGGGCGGCGCATTCGGCTTGGTGCTGATCCTGCTGGGCATTCTCTCTGCCTTTTCCGGCGCCCTGGTGCAGGGCCTATGGTGGTTCCTGATCGGCATGTTCATCAGGGCGGCGGCCCAATCCGCCTATCAGCAGATGGAGGTTCGCCGGCTGATGGGCGGGGTCACCGCCGGCGATTTGATGCGGCCGGATCCGCACGCTGTTCATCCCGACATTCCGGTGCGCGAGCTTGTGGAACACTATGTCTATGAATTTCAGCAGACCCAGTTTCCCGTGGTGCTGGACGGCGAATTGATCGGCATCGTCGGCATGGACAAGCTGCGCGAGCTTCCCAAAGAGCGCTGGGATACCACATCGGTGCGCGAAATCCTGACACCGACGGACCAGGCCGATCTGGTCGATCCCGGCGAGGACGCAGTCGATGCCATCCGCATGCTGCAGCAGAAGGGGCTCGACGGCCTGGTGGTGGCAAAAGGCCGCCGAGCCTTGGGGCTTCTGTCGAAAGCCGATGTGATCAAGCTGCTCAATCTGAAGATGGACCTGGAGCAGGCTTAAGCCGCCAGCGGGCGCGCCGCGAGCCAGCCGTCCAGATCGGCAAGCGCGCGCCGGCTCAAGGCCGGTTTGCGCTCTTTCTTTTTTATCCGATCCGGCAGGGGTGGGAACAAGCCGAAATTGACATTCATGGGCTGAAAGGTCTGCGCATTGGCCCCGCCGGTGATGTGCGCTACCAAGGCGCCCAACGCGGTCGTGGCCGGCGGTGGTGCCAGAGTGTGGCCGAGCCGCTCAGCAGCGGCCAGGCGGCCCGCAATCAGGCCCATGGCGGCGGATTCGACATAGCCCTCAACACCGGTGATCTGACCGGCAAATCGCAAACGCGGCTGGGCCTTTAATCGCAGTTGACCGTCCAGGAGCTTGGGGCTGTTGATGAAGGTATTGCGGTGCAGTCCGCCGAGCCGCGCGAACCGGGCCTGCGCAAGCCCTGGAAGGGTTCGGAACAGCTCGGTCTGTGCGCCGTATTTCAGCTTCGTCTGAAAGCCGACCATATTGTAGAGCGTGCCCAGCTTATTGTCCTGACGGAGCTGTACCACGGCGTAGGGCTGGTCCTCGCAGTGCGGATTTTTCAAGCCGACCGGCTTCATCGGCCCATATCGCAAGGTTTCCGGCCCGCGCTCCGCCATCACCTCGATCGGCATGCAGCCTTCGAAATAGGGCGTGTCCGCCTCCCACTCCTTGAAGTCGGTCTTGTCGCCACGGAGCAGTCCGTCGATGAAGGCGTCATATTGAGCCTTGCTCAGCGGGCAATTGATATAGTCAGCGCCTTCGCCTTTGTCATAACGCGACTGATACCAGGCTACCGAGAAATCGATACTGTCCTTATAGACGATCGGGGCGATGGCGTCGAAAAAGGCCAATGCATCCTCCCCGGTCAGGTCGAGGATGGCCTGGCTCAACGCCTGGGAGGTCAGCGGCCCCGTGGCAAGAATGACGCTGTCCCAGTCTTCTGGCGGTAATCCCGCAATCTCTCCGCGCTCCACCGTGACCAAGGGATGCGCCGAGAGCGTTTCGGTCACGGCATGGCTGAACCCGTCGCGATCGACGGCCAAGGCAGAGCCTGCCGGGACCTTATGCGCATCACCGGCCGCCAGGATCAGCGAGCCGGCGCGCCGCATCTCTTCGTGCAGCAGCCCCACGGCGTTGTTCTCCGCATCGTCGGAGCGGAAGGAATTGGAGCAGACCAATTCGGCCAGATGGTGGGTGTGATGAGCGGGTGTGCGCACCACCGGGCGCATCTCATGCACCACGGCGGGCACGCCGGCCTGAGCGATCTGCCACGCCGCTTCCGACCCTGCCAGCCCGCCACCGACGATATGGATGGGTTTGTCATACGCCAATTTGGTCACTCCTATGTCTTAAATTGAAAACCATTGTATTAGGCCTTGCTTAACGCTGTGCGCAGAATATTGGTATGGACCTCAGAGAAAAGCCAAACCCTTGTGACCGATTTTCCCGTTCCCGCCAAAGTCGCCTTCTGGTCCGTGGCCTTTGAGCGCCGCACCGTCATACGCGCTCTACAGGTTTCCGCATTCGTTGGCACACTCTTAACGATTATCAACCAAGGCGATCTTTTGATAAAAGGCGCCTGGGAATCGGTCAACCTTCTGAAAGTATTGCTGACCTATTGCGTGCCTTACTGCGTTTCGACCTATTCGTCCGCCGCTTATGCAGTCTCTGCTGCGGCGGAACAGAAGGCCCTGATCGACCAAGCCCGCGCCTGCATGGCGCAATCGGGCCCCACCTTGCATACCATGGCAACCAGAGAGCGCTCCCATGGCTGACGACCTCTTAAAGCAAGCTCTTGCGACCATTCAAACGATCCACGGCAATGCCGTGCGCGTCAACAGTGCGTCGAAAGACCGCGCCCAGTTCATCGCCGAGATCGTCGAACGCTCGATCGAGACCGGGGCTCATGTCGAGCAGATCGCGGAGTCCTCGCAACAGAATACCGAGGTGCTGCGGGATGCCGCAGCAAACACCTCCAAAATCGTCAGCGGGGTGCAAGAAGTGGTGGACGGCCTGATGGAGGGGCGCAATGCCACCAATGCCATGGCCGAAAGCCTGAAAAATTTCCGGACCCGGTTTGACGATGTTGGCCGGATTTCCGTGGAAATCACGGGCATTGCCAAACAGACCAACCTTCTGGCGATGAATGCGATGATCGAGGCCAGCCATGGCGGGGAAGCCGGCCGTGGCTTTGCCGTGGTCGCCAATGAGGTGAAGGACCTGGCCGAAGGGGTGCGCAAATCCGCCGCGGCAATCCAGGAGCAGATCAAGGCGCTGGCCGACCAGTTGAACGCGCTGGCGGATCAGTGCGGCACGCTGGAAATGAATATGGAAGCCAGTGCGACGGCCGGGTCAGAGAATCAGGATCGCATCGTGCATGTGGCGCATTACATCACCGAAGCCGCCGCGTCCGCTGACAGCACCGCCGACAGTGCCGCTGAACAGGTCAAGCGCTTCACCGCGTTGGTGGGCCAGCTGCAAAAGGTCAAAGACGATACCGAAAAGGCGATCCAAGGCTCGGCGACCAATATGGGCCTGGCCCAGGAAGTCTGGGACGCGCTGGACAAGCTGTGCAGCCCGGAGAAGGCCTGACCAACCGGCCGGTCAGTGCTGCTTGGCGTCCTTCGGTTGTTCCAGCCCGCGCAGCTGGCGCAGCAGGGCGCGCTCCATATCGAAGGCGATCATTTCCGGGCCGGTGCTGACTTCCCGCTTCAGGTGCAAGATAACGGACAGTTCGACCGCAGCGGTCAGGCATTCCTGTTCCGCCTCGCTGACTTCCTCCAAGGCATATCGGATGCGCCGCAGCATAGCGTTGAGATTGGATGTTGGCATCGTTGGGAACCCCCACGGTTTTCTTTGTCAGGGAGCCATGGACAATCCCCCACGTCCATTCCCAAAACTGAGGAGACCCTGAGACCGTCAGTAGCGCATAATTTCTATATTTTGTTTATCGCCGAAGCTGTATCGCCGTCACGCCTTGGCCGGGGTTTCCGGGGTCTGTTTACCTTCGGCTTGGTCGGCCAACTGATCCAAATCCCAGCGCAACATCTTGCGCGTCGTGCGGCGCATGAACCAAGCCAAAGGCAGCGCCATCATCGCACTCATGGTCAACGGCTTGGCAGCAAAGCTGATACGGATCCGGGCGCCGGCATCCATCGGCGTGACCTCGTAGCGGATGGTATAATGCGTGCCGTAACTCTCCGACTCTACCTGAAAGGCGTGCGGCGGGTCGAAGCTGGTTATGGTCATCTCCTCGGTCGATGCGCTGCCGAATAGCACGCGGGTTTCGCGCCAGTGGGTGCCCTGCCCAACCGGCTTATCGCTGAGCATTTCCACAGTGCGGATTGCCCGCAGCCGATCGGCTCGCCCGGGAATATCGGCGACAATGGTGAATACCGCGTCAGGCGATGCCTGAACATCCCGGGTGACGATGATCGGGCCCATGACAGATCTCCGGCGCGAGGGGTCGAACGCGCCTTCTCTGGTGCGAGCAAGTTTATCCCACAGATTGGTATCCCACAGCGGGTCCAATCGGTCAGATGTTGCTCTAGTAGCAAAGCCTTCCGGCCGCCGCTGTCAAGCCCCGCTGCGCTCCCAGCCGGTGCTGCCATCCGGCCGATCCAACAGCCGCACGCCCTGTTCGGCCAGCTGATCTCGGATCTGGTCGGCACGGGCAAAGTCCTTCGCCGCCCGCGCAGCCTTGCGCTCTGCGATCAGGGCCTCGATGCGCTCGGCATCGTCGCTGGTCGTGCCGAACCAGTCCGTCTGCTGCAACAGGCCGAGAAACTGCGCGCCGGCCTTCAAGGCCGCCGGGTCGTCCAACGCCTCCAGGGCGGCGATGGCCTTGGGTGTGTTCAGGTCATCGGCAATGGCGCTGAGCACCGGGTCCGGGACGCTCTGCGCAGCCGCCACGCCCTGGGTCTTGCGATACCAGCGGTCCAGCCGGCGGGTCTGCTCAGCCACCGCCTCATGGGTGAAGTCCAGGGGCTGGCGATAATGCGCGGACAACAGCGTCAGCCGCAACGCCTCGCCGCGATGACGGTCCAGCAGATCTTTCACCGTATGAAAATTGCCCAGCGACTTGGACATCTTCTCACCGCCGGACAGCACATAGCCATTATGCACCCAGTAGCGGGCGAGAGGTGCGCCATGATGCGCGCACACGCTCTGCGCGATCTCATTTTCATGGTGCGGAAAGATCAGATCCTGGCCGCCTCCGTGAATGTCGATGGTCTCGCCCAGATGCGCCTGGATCATGGCGGAGCATTCCAGATGCCAGCCCGGCCGGCCGCGACCATAAGGGCTGTCCCAGCCGGGCTGGCGTGGCTCGGAGGGCTTCCACAGCACGAAATCGGCGGGGTCGCGCTTGAACGGCGCCACCTCGACCCGGGCCCCGGCCACCTGCTCCTCGCGCGAGCGGTGTGACAGGCCGCCATAATCCGGCATCGACGGGACATGAAACAGCACATGTCCCTCGGCTTCATAGGCATGGCCGGTGTCGACCAGCCGCTCGATCAGCGCCAGCATCGGCGCCAGATGCTCGGTGGCATAAGGCGTGATACTGGGCTCCAGCGCGTTCAGCGCGGCCATCTGCGCAGCATAGGCTCGGGCATAGCGCGCCGAGATTGTGGCAATGTCGCTGCCTTCGACCTCGGCCGCAGCCATGATCTTGTCATCGATATCAGTGATGTTGCGGGCATAGATCACCGCCTCCGCGCCATAGACATGGCGGAGCAGACGGAACAACTGGTCGAACACCACCACCGGCCGGGCATTGCCGATATGGGCATAATTATAAACCGTCGGTCCGCACACATACAGGCGCACGCGGGCCGGATCGATCGGCTCGAAGCGCTCCTTGCATCCGGAATAGCTGTTGGTCAGCCGGATCTCGGTCACGCCGCCTCTCCGCTGAGGCGCCGGATCGCGCGATCCCGCCCGATCAGCGGTAAAAGCGCGGCCAGTTCCGGACCGTGCCGCTGACCGGTCAAGGCCAGTCTCAGCGGCATGAACAGCGCCTTGCCCTTGCGCCCGGTGGCGGATTTCAGGTCCGTGGTCCAGGCGGCCCAACTGTCCCCCGTCAAGGCGCCGGCGGGCAGATGGTCGCGCGCTTGGGCCACGAAATCCCGATCCTCGTCGGCAATGACGGGAGTGACCGGCCCCTCCACGATGGCGCGCCATTCAGCCAGATCTGCCAATTTGGCCAGATTGGGCCGGGCGGTTTCGAAAAGGGCTTGGGAAATGCCGTCCAGCTCGGGCCGCTGCTGCACCTGGTGATAGTCCAGTTGATGCACGATGCGGGCATTCAGCGTTTCCAGCTCGCCCAGATCGACCTTGGCCGGCGCCTTGCCGAAATCGGCGAAATCGAACTGCTCGATCAGGGGCTGCGGCCGGGGATAGGGCTCGATATTCCGGGAACTGCCCAGGCGCGCCAGAAAGCTCATCACCGCCATCGGCTCCAGGCCAGCCGCGCGCAGGCCGGCCAGACTGCCGAAGCCGCCTTCGCGCTTGGAGAACACCTGCCCGCCCGCCGCAGTCAGCAAGGAGACGTGCGCGAACGCCGGGGCCCGTCCGCCCAAGGCCTCATACAGCTGCACCTGCACCGCGGAGTTGGTGACATGATCCTCGCCGCGGATGACATGGCTAATGGCCTGGTCCAGATCGTCGACCACGCTGGGCAGGGTGTAAAGATAGCTGTCATCTTCCCGGATGAGGATCGGATCGGACACCGAGGCCGGGTCCAGCGTCACGGCGCCGCGCACCAGATCGTCGAACGCCACCGGCGCATCGCGGTCCAGCAAAAAGCGCCAGTGCGGCCGGCGGCCCTGCGCGTCATGCTCCGCCTTCTCAGCCTCGGTCAGCGCCAGGGCGGCGCGGTCATAGACCGGCGGCCGCCCCTGCGCCCGCTGCAGCTTGCGCTTGATGTCCAGTTCCTCCGGCGTCTCGTAGCAGGGATACAGTCGGCCGGCGGCCTTCAGGGTCTCGACCGCCTGTTGGTACAGCGAAACGCGGTCGGACTGGCGGATCTCGCTGTCCCAGTCGAGGCCCAGCCAGGTCAGGTCGCGCCGTATGCCGTCGACATAGCGTTTCTCGGAGCGCTCTTGGTCGGTATCGTCCAGCCGCAGCAGCATATGACCGCCCTGTTGGCGCGCGAACAGCCAATTGTGGATTGCCGCCCGGGCGTTACCGACATGCAGATATCCGGTGGGGGATGGGGCGAAGCGGACGCGGACGGCCATAGGCGAAGCAAATCCTTACTCGGAGCCCGGCTGCGGCTCAGTCGCCGGCGCGGGCGGTGCGGAACGCATTGGTGATGGGATAGCGGCGGTCGCGCCCGAAATTGCGCCGGGTGATCTTGACGCCGGGGGCGGCCTGCCGGCGCTTATGTTCGCTGACATAGAGCAGATGTTCAACCCGCGCGACCGTTTGCCGATCAAAACCGCGCTGAACCAGATCCTCGCCGCCAAGCTCCTCGTCGACGAGACCTTCCAGGATCGCGTCAAGCAGGTCATAGGGCGGCAGGCTGTCCTCGTCGCGCTGGTCCGCGCGCAGTTCCGCCGTGGGCGGCTTGGTGATGATGCGCTCGGGGATGACGCTGCCTTCCGGGCCCGCCGCGCCGCGCGGCCGGCTGGCATTGCGCCAGCGCGCCAGCCGGAACACCATGGTCTTATAGACGTCCTTCAATACCGAATAGCCGCCGGCCATGTCGCCATAAAGCGTGGCATAGCCGACCGACACCTCCGACTTGTTGCCGGTGGTCAGCAGCATGTGGCCGAATTTGTTGGACAGCCCCATCAGCAGAACGCCGCGGATGCGCGCCTGGATATTCTCTTCGGTCAGATCGGGATCGCGGCCGTCGAACAGGGGCCGCAACATTTCCTCAAACGCCGCGACACCGGGAGCAATAGCGATCTCATCGAGCCGGCAGCCCAGCGCCTTGGCACAGCCCGCGGCATCTTCCAGGCTTTCAGACGAGGTGTAGCGCGACGGCATCATCACGCAATGCACCTTGTCCGGCCCCAGCGCGTCCACGGCCACCGCTGCGGTCAAGGCGCTGTCGATCCCCCCGGACAGCCCCAGGATCACGCCGGGAAAGCCGTTTTTGCCAACATAGTCGCGCAGGCCCAGCATCAGCGCCTGATAGACCTCTTCCGGCCCTTCCGGCACTGGCTCCACATCGCCAACCTCCGCGCGCCAGCCCTCGTTGGTCTGTTCCAGCACCACCGGTCCGCCGGCCTCGGTCCAGGCCGGCAGGCGCCGGGCGAAGCTGCGGTCCGGATTCAGCACGAAAGAGGTGCCATCGAACACGATCTCGTCCTGCCCGCCGACCTGGTTGCAGAAGATCAGCGGCAGACCGCATTCGTCGACCCGGGCGCAGGCATGGCGCATGCGGTCGTGAAACTTCAGCGTCTGGAACGGCGAGGCGGTGGGCACCAACAGCATGTCCGCCCCTTGCGCGCAATGCCGCCGCGCCATGGTCGGCAACCACATATCCTCGCAGATCATCACGCCCAGACGCACGCCCTGAAACTCAATCGGCGCGCCGGGCGGAGCGGAATCGAAGACGCGCTTTTCATCGAACACGCCGTAATTCGGCAGTTCATGCTTGTCGTAGAACGCCTCGATCCGGCCGTTGGCGAGCAGAAACATGGTATTGTAGAGCAAATCGCCGGAGCGCCTGAGGCCACCGGCCAGGACCGCGGGCCCGCCCTTGGCGGTGTCGGCGGCCAACGCCTCGACCCGGACGCTGACCGCATCGATGAAGGCGGGCTTGCGCACCAGATCTTCCGGCGGATAGCCCACCAGCGACATCTCCGGGGTCAGCACAAGATCGGCACCGCCGGCCTGCGCACGCGCAGCCCGGATCTTGTCCAGATTGGCATCCAGCGCGCCGACCGTGGGGTTCAGCTGCGCCAGCCACAAGGTCAAGCGAGGCATCATGGCCGCTCCTTAGCCGCTCCCTTATCCTGAGGGAAGATCGCTTAGAGCACCATCCGACCGATTGGCCCAGCTGTGCGATACCGATCGGTCGGATAATGCCCTGGTGGCACCGATTGCGGCGTCAAGAGCGTTGGCCGCCCGCGAAGCGCCGGGTGATCGCATAGAAGCTGGGCGTCAGCATCAACCCGAACACGGTCACGCCGATCATGCCGGAGAACACGGTCACTCCCAGGGCCTGACGCATTTCCGCGGCAGCCCCGGTGGCCAGCACCAGCGGCACCACACCCAGGATGAAGGCAAAGCTGGTCATCAGGATCGGGCGCAGCCGCAGGCGGGCGGCCTCCTGCGCGGCGGCCAAGCGGTCGCGGCCCTGATCCTCCAGCTGGCGGGCGAATTCCACGATCAGAATGGCGTTCTTGCTGGCCAGGCCGACCAGCACCACCAAACCGATCTGGACCAGGATGGAATTGCTCAACCCGCCGATCCAGACGCCGACCATGGCGGCCAGAAGACAGGTCGGCACGATCAGGATCACCGCCAGCGGCAGCAGCCAGCTTTCATATTGCGCGGCCAGCACCAGAAACACGAACAGCGTCGACAGGGCGAAGATCAGCAAGGTGGTATTGCCCGCCTGGCTCTGTTGGAACGCCAGTTCGGTCCACTCATAGCCGAAACCCGGCGGCAACTGCGCTTTTGCCAGCCGCTCCATGGTGGCGATCGCCTCGCCCGACGAGGTGCCGGGCGTGGTGTCGCCGATGATCGCCGCGGCTGGATAGAGATTGTAGCGGGAGACCCGATAAGGCCCAGCGATATCCTCCACCGTGGCGACCGAGCCGAGCGGGACCAGCGCGCCGGTCTCTGATCGGGTGCGCAACCGCAGCAGATCATCCGGCGTGGCGCGGAACGGCGCATCGGCTTGTGCCGTCACTTGAAAAGTCCGTCCCAGATAATTGAAATCATTAACAAAAATTGATCCGAAATAAACCTCCAGCGTCTGAAAGATATTGTCAACCGGCACCTGCAGCTTCTCCGCGCGCACCCGGTCGATATCCAAGAACATCTGCGGCGTGGCCGTCTCGAACAGAGTGAAGACCTGCACCAGACCGTCCTGCTGATTGGCCGCCTGGGACAGCTGCGTGGCCTGATCCGCCAGCGCCTGCAATCCCTGGGAGCGGCGGTCCTGCACCATCATCTTGAAGCCGCCGGCATTGCCCACCCCGCGCACCGGCGGCGGCGGGATCACCACGATGAAGGCCTCGTCGATGCCGGCCATGGCACCGCGCACCCGCCCCAACAGCTGATCATAGCTCAGCCCCTTGTCCGTGCGCACGTCGAACGGCTCCAGGATGGTGAAGATCGCCGCGGCATTGGGGGCATTGGTAAAGGTGGCGCCGGAGAAGCCGGCGAAGGCCACGCCGGTGTCCACGCCGTCTATCTCGATCAGCCGGCTGACCGCCTGCTGCACAACATCGTCCGTGCGTTGCAGCTTGGACCCTGGCGGCAACTGAATCGACACGATCAGATAGCCTTGATCCTGTGCCGGAATGAAGCCGCCGGGCACATGAGAAAAGACCAGCCCGCCCAGCCCGATCAGCCCGGCATAGACCAGGCCGATCACCGCACCGCGCCGGATGATCGCGCCGGTGACACGGCCGTAGCGCTCGGTCAGCCAGGTTAAGCCGCGGTTGAACCCGCCGAACAGGCGCGTGGCCAGCCCCGGCTTGGCGTCGGGATCATGCGGCTTCAGCAGCAGCGCGGCCATCGCCGGGCTCAAGGTCAAGGACACCAGGGTGGAAATCAGCGTGGCAACCGCGATGGTCAGCGCGAATTGCTGAAAGAACTGCCCGCTGATGCCGCCCAGAAACGCCGTCGGCACAAACACCGCGACCAAGACCAGTGAGGTGGCGACCAGCGCGCCGCCGACCTCGTCCATGGTCTGATGCGCCGCCTCACGCGGGCTCTTGCCCTCCCGCATCGCCCGCTCGACATTCTCCACAACCACGATGGCGTCATCGACGACGATGCCGATGGCGAGCACCAGGCCGAACAGGGTCAGATTGTTAATGGAGAAGCCGAACGCCGCCATCACCGCAAATGTGCCGATCAACGACACCGGGATCGCCACGATCGGGATCAGCGAGGCGCGCCATGTTTGCAGGAACACCAGGATCACCAGCACCACCAGCGCCAGCGCCTCCAAAATCGTCTTCAACACCGCGTTGATCGACTGCTGAATGAAATCGGTGGGATTGTAGGCGATGCGGTAGGACAGGCCGGGCGGAAAATCCGCCGCCAGTTCATGCATGGTCGCCTTGATCTGCGCGGCGGTCTCAATGGCATTGCTGCCCGGACGCTGAAACACCGGCAGGGCGACCGCGGGCTTGGTGCCCAGATAGCCGCGCGTGGTATAGCTTTGCGCTCCCAGCTCCACGCGGGCGACGTCGCGCACGCGGATCAACCGGCCACCGGGGTCGGACCGGATGATGATCTGCTCGAACTGGTCAGGATCGGTCAGCCGCCCCTGGGTCTGAACATTCACCTGATAGGCGCCGGGCCCTTGCGCCGGCGGCTGGTTGATCGTGCCGGCGGCGACCTGCATATTCTGGGCCCGCAAGGCGGCGAGGATCTCTCCAGCACTCAGTCCCAAGGCGGCCGCCCGGTCCGGATCGATCCAGATCCGCATGGCATATTCCGAGGCGCCGAACACGCGGATCTGGCCGACCCCGTCGATCCGGCGCAGCCGGTCGCGCACCTGCAGTACCGCATAATTGGCGATATAGAGCTGGTCATAGGTGTCGTCTGGCGAGAACATGTTCACCACCAGCATCAGATCCGGCGAATTCTTCTGCGTCACCACGCCCAGGCGGCGCACCTCCTCCGGCAGGCGCGGCTCGGCGATCGCCACGCGGTTCTGCACCAGCACCTGCGCCTGATCGAGGTCGGTGCCGAGTTCGAAGGTGATGGTGATGGTCAGCTGGCCGTCACCGGTGGCTTGGCTGAGCATGTAGAGCATATTCTCCACGCCGTTGATTTCCTGCTCCAGCGGCGTGGCGACGGTTCGTGCGACGGTTTCAGCACTGGCACCGGGATAGCTGGCGGAAACCTGGATGGTCGGCGGGGCGATGTCGGGATATTGCGCCACCGGCAGATCGGCGAAGGACAAGGCCCCGATCAGCGTGATCAGGATCGACAGCACGCCGGCGAAGATCGGCCGGTCGACGAAAAAATGGCTGAACCTCATTGGCCGGGGCTGCCTTCCGCCTCGATCCGGCCTTGCCTGACCTTGACCTGCGCGCCCGGCCGCGCCTGCTGCTGGCCGGCGATGATGATGCGGTCATCGCCGCTCAAGCCATCGCGGATCAACCGCAGCCCGTCCACGATCGGCCCGGGCTGGACGAACCGCCGGGCCACTTTGCCCTCACCGTCGACGGTCAGCACATACCGCCGCGCCTGGTCGGCCAGCAGGCTGGCATCCGGCACCAGCAGGGCCTCGCGCGGCTCAGGGCCCAGAACCGGAAAGCGCAACCGGCCGAACTGCCCAGGCAGCAGATAGCCCTCGTCATTGTCGATCACCGCGCGCACCTCCAAGGTGCCGGAGGCCTGATCCAGCGTGTTGTCGACAAAGTCGATATACCCCTCATGGACGAACTCTTCCTCGTCCAGCAGCTTCACCGACACCGGCACCCGCTGCTCGCGCGCGCTCGGCCGCTCGCCGGCATTGATGATGCGGGTGTATTTCAGGAAGTCGCTTTCGCTGACATCGAAATAGAAATAGATCGGGTTCTGGCTGACCAGCGTGGTCAGCACCGTGGCCCCGGTGTTGGATCCGTCGACCAGATTGCCCGGGGTGAGCCGGCGGCGCCCGACCCGGCCGGCGATCGGCGCGGTCACCGTGGTGAATTCCAGATTGAGCTCGGCCTCATCGACATTGGCCTGAGCAGCACGCAACTGGCCGCGGGCGACGCGCAACTCTTCCAGCCGCCGGTCGACCTCGGCCTGAGAGATATTGCCGCGGCTGCGCAGATCCTGGGCCCGGCTCAATTCGCGCTCGGCCAGATCCACCTGCGCCTGGGCGCGTTCCAGATCGGCTTGGGCGGCCTGCAGCGCGATCTGGAACGGCCGCTGATCGATCACGAACAGCCGGTCACCAGACGCAACCAGCTCGCCGTCTTCGAACGCCACCTCCTCCAGATAACCGGAAACGCGCGCGCGCACCTCAACCCGCTCCACCGCATCGAACTGGCCGGTGAACTCGTCATATTCAACGACCTCGCGGCTCAGCGGCTGCGCCACTGTCACCTGCGGCGTCGGCCGCTGCTGTTGGCCGCCTTGACCCTGATCGCCGCACGCCGCAACAGCCAGGGTCGCCAGGCACATTACCAGACGCATGAAACAGGCCTTTGAACAGAAGGGATGAGACGGGCCAAACCTTAGGTGGGCCGCCCCGGACGACCAGCACGCCACACTTTACGGGCCGAGGGCCGCGCTCAGATCCTCGCCGCGCTGATTTTTCAGCGCCGCGCACAGCTCGATATCCTCCACCACGGTCTCAAGCACCTCTTCATGGCCCGGGGCGCGGTCGCCATGCGTCTGGAACAGGGCGCGCAACTCGTCGATCCGGTCGGTGTCACAGAAGGCTTGCGCGAAGGTGGGGCTGCGGCGGCGCCATTGGGCCGGGATCGCCTGCAGGATTGCGGGAAAATTCTCTTTGATCCAGGCCCAATTCTCCTCCCGCAGTGCCGCGACGGACATCAGCGCCTGGACCAGCGCAAACGCATCCCGTGGATCGTCCAACTGCCCCTGCAGGATCAACTGCCGAGCCTTGGCGGCGTCATCGGGCGACTTGGTGCGGCCAAGGGCGGTGACCGCGGCCGGCGTGAAGCGCGGATCGTCGATTGCGGTGCGCGCCTGCAACAAACGGTCATAAAAGTCGCTGCCATTCTCCCGCACGCTGACGAACAAGGCGGAGCCATAGGCATCGTCGGACAAGGCGCTACGATCACCGTCCAGAAACGCCTCGGCGCGCTCCACAAGATCCTTGCGGATGTCTGTATCGTTCAGCGCCACGGCCAGGAAGCCGCGCAGATCGGTGGCCAGCAAGCGACTGTCCGGATCGCTGTCCTGCCGCTCTGCCTCATAGCGCGCCTTGACCGTCTCGCCCAGCCGGTCGCACAGGGCCGTTGGCGAGATCATGCCGCGACCAGCATAGCGCGACAGGGCGTCCAGCGCCGCACTGACCGGCTGGCGCTCTGGCCGATCCAGCGCGGCCTCGACCACGGCCAGCATATCCTCAGCAGTGACCTTGCCCGCTTCGAAGCCGGCCGCGGCACTGTCGACCGCCGCCAACGCCTCCGCCGCGGACAGGGCGCCGAATTGCGCCACCAGCGCCTGCCACCCCGGCGACGTCAATTCGAAGCGGAAATAGCCGCGCGCCTCGGCATTGGGCATGACCCAGGCCGGGCAGCGGTCCAGCGACACCTCCATCGTGTCATCGGTGGCCGGCAGAATGCCGCAGCGGTCCTCTCCGTCCGGCAGGGCCAAGCAATAGGGCAGCGTCCAGCGTGTGCCGTCCGGATCGATCTTGGAGCCCAAGGGCGCATAGCGCGATTGCCTCAACGCCACGGTCGCAGCCCCGTCCTGGCAGCTTAGATCCGCGCTCAACAGCGGCAGGCCGGCTTGTTCGATGAAGCTGCGAAACACCTCGGTCAGGCGCGGATCACCGCTGACCTCGCCAATCACCTGGTAGAAGGCCGGCGCGTCGGCCACACCGTCGGCGAAGCGGGCGATATAGTCGCCCAGCGCGGCCCGAAATCGCTCCGATCCGAAAGCCGCGTCGACCATGCCGATCACCGCCTGGCCCTTGGAATAAGTGATGCCGGTATAGGCATTGCGGATATTGGCGTTCTTGTCGATCGTGGAGCGCACCGGCTTGGCACTGGCCAGGCTGTCCTCCACCATCGCACGTTGCGCGCGCGCAAGGGCATCGAGCTGATGCCCGCCGTCGGGCTCCAGCAGGGTCAGCGACAAGGGCGTGCCCCACGTGGCAAAGCCTTCCTTCAGCCACAGATCGTCCCACCAAGGCGGCGTAACCAGATTGCCGAACCACATATGCGCCAGTTCATGGGCGTGCACCCGCATCATCGACAAAATGGCCGCCGGAGAGGCGTCCTCGCCCAGCAGAATGCGGCTTTCGCGATAGCTGACCGCGGCCGCCAGTTCGGTGGCGCCGCTGGGCCATTGCGGCGCAGCAACGATGTCCAGCTTGTCATAGGGATAGGGCTGGCCCATCTCCTCCTCGAAAATGCGCAAAAGCTTGGGCGTCAGGTCCAGAATCCGTGCCAGCTCGCCGCCGCGGCCCTTACGGGCATAGCCGGCCAGCGGGATTTCCTGATCGCGGATGTCATTGGCCGGGATCGCCGACCGGTCTACCCGGTCGAACGGGCCGGTGGCGATCGCCAAGAGATAGGTCGGCAAGGGACGGGTGGTGGCGAAATCGACCCGTTCCAGCCCGTCGGCCATCGGTGTGCGCGCGACGATGGCGCCGTTGGAGATGGCCTCATAGCTCTGCGGCACAATCAGGCTGATGGTGAACGGCGCCTTGTAGGCCGGCTCATCAAAGCCTGGCAGATATTTACGCGCCTGGATCGATTCGGACTTTGCCAAGGCATAGGCCTCGCCGCCTTCCACCACCCGAAACAGCCCGGCCAGATTGCGGTCGAACGGCGCGGAATAGGCCATGCGTAGCACGATTTTGCCGCTCGGCACCTCGGTACCCCAGTCGACCCAGGCCACGCCGGTCTCGTCGATTTCCTGATAGCTGGCGTCCAGCGTCTCGCCGGTTTCGGTGACCGCCTGGATATCCGCGACATCGATGCCGCGGCCGTGCAGCCACAGCCCGTCGGCCGGCTCAAGCAACGCCACGGACAGGGTCAAACCGGCGGAGAAGCGCGTCTGGCGCGGGTCGAGCACCATATCCAAATCATAGGCCAGCGGCCGGGCGGCCTTTGGCAAAGGGCCATCCGGCGGCGGGCCGGGCTGGGCAAGGGCGGTCAGGCTTGTGAAAGCCAGCAAGGCAAGAAGCAGAAGCGGCCGCATGGCGATCCTTCGGGCTGGTGTCGAGGCGGGACGCTATCCTAGACCGGGGTGTTAACGCATGAAAAGAGAGGGATGTGCTAGGCGGCGCTCATGCCGGGCCGAAGCCGTCCGTCCGGACAGACGAAGAAGGACCCGATCATCGATGGAAAAGCTGTTCATCCGTGCGGAGGATCTGCTGCGCGACAGTCTCATGCTGGGGATTCAAGTGCTGAAAAGCGACTTTCGCCCCTCCTATATCGTCGGCATCTGGCGCGGCGGCGCGCCGGTGGGCATTTCGGTGCAGGAAGTGCTGGCCTACTATAATGTTCCGACGGATCATATCGCCATCCGCACCTCCTCCTACGGGCCGGGCATGGTGCCGGCCGAAGAGGTCCAGGTCTCCGGCATGAATTATGTCATCGATACCATCGAGGTTCATGACCGGCTGCTGATCGTCGACGATGTGTTCGACAGCGG
This sequence comes from Rhodothalassiaceae bacterium, assembly GCA_050331575.1. Classification (GTDB taxonomy): domain Bacteria; phylum Pseudomonadota; class Alphaproteobacteria; order Sphingomonadales; family Rhodothalassiaceae; genus JBHJGS01. The sequence goes on from JBHJGS010000008.1 coordinate 79,634, forward strand.
CCGCAGCGTGGAGGCGGTGATCCGTGAACTGAAACGCAAATGCCGCCGCAACACGCCGGAGGATATCCGCGTCGCCACGGTCTATTACAAGCCGGAGAAGAACAAGACCGACCGGGTGCCGGACTTTTATATCCACAAGACCGACACATGGTTGGTGTTCCCCCACGAACTGCAGGGCCTAAGCCTGGACGAGCTGCGCCAGCACAAGCCGCTGCCGCCGGAGGCCTATGAGGTGATGGTCAAGGCTTAAGCGGCGCGGGGCGGGCCATGCGCGCGCCGCAGACGCAGCCCGATCACCGCCCGGTTGCCGCGCTGCGCGGCCCGCTGGTGCATTGCCTGGGCGATCCGGATCGCGACGGGCCGGCGGCTGTGCAGGCGATCGACGATGGCATGATCGTGCTGCACGGCGGCCATATTCGCGCGGTCGGCCACTATGACGCGCTGGCGGCCATGATCCCGGCCGGCGCGCGCGTCGATGCCTGGCCGACGAGCCTGATCGTGCCGGGCCTGGTCGACGCCCATGTGCATTTCCCGCAGCTGGACGTCATCGCCAGCCACGGCGCGCAGCTGCTGGACTGGCTGACCCGCTATGTCTTCCCCGCCGAGGCACGCTTCGCGGACCCAGCCTTTGCGGCGGCGGCGGCGGAAACCTTCCTGGACGCGCTGATCCGCCACGGCACCACCACCGCCCTGGTGTTCTGCACGGTGCATCCAACCTCGGCCGAGGCGCTGTTCGCCGCTGCGCACCGGCGCAATGTTCGGCTGATCGCGGGCAAGGTGCTGATGGACCGCCACGCCCCGGCGGAGCTGCTGGACACCGCCGAACAAGGCATCGCCGACAGCGACGCGCTGATCCGCCGCTGGCACGGCCGCGGCCGGCTCGGCTATGCGCTGACGCCGCGCTTCGCACCGACCTCAAGTCCGCGGCAACTGGGCCTGACCGGCCGGCTGCTGGCCGAGCATGCCGATGTGTTGCTGCACACCCATCTGTCGGAAAATCGTGACGAACTGGCCTGGGTGGCCGAGCTGTTCCCCGACGCTCGGGATTATCTGGACGTGTATGACCGGTTCGGCCTGGTCACCGACCGGTCGGTGTTCGCCCACGGCGTGCATTTGGACCGCAGCGGCCTGGCGCGGCTGGCCGGGGCGGAGGCTGCGCTGGCGCACTGCCCCTCGTCGAACCTGTTCTTGGGCAGCGGGCTGTTCGATCTTGCCGCCGCGGAGCATGCCGGTGTGCGGGTGGGCCTGGGGTCGGATGTCGGCGCCGGCACCAGCCTGTCCATGCTGGCCACCATGGGCGAGGCCTATAAGGTGGCCCAGGTGACCGGCCATGTGCTGTCGCCGGCCAAGGCGCTCTATCTGGCCACGCAGGCGCCGGCCCAGGCCTTGCGGCTGGACGATCGCATCGGCAATTTCCAAGCCGGCAAGGAGGCCGACATCCTGGTGCTGGATCCGCGCGCCTCGCCCTTGCTGCGGCAGCGCTTGACGCCTGATGCCGGCATCGCGGACAAGCTGTTCGCCTTGTCCATCCTGGGCGATGATCGCGCCGTGGCCCAGGTCTATCTGCAAGGCGTCCCGCAACACGCCGCGGTCGCGCCGGCCGCCGTGCCAGAGGCTCGATATGCTGCGTTTGCTTTGCCTTTTCCTTTTCGCTGCGCCCGTCCTGGCAGCTGAGCCCGCGGATCTGATCATCCATTCCGGCCAGATCGTCACCATGGATGCGCAGCGCCGCGTGCTCGACGACGGCGTCGTGGTTGTGCGCGGGTCCGATATCCTGGCGGTCGGCGGGCGCGCGTTGCTCAGCCGGTATGACGCAGCGGAGCGCATCGATGCCCAAGGCGGCATCGTCATGCCCGGCATGATCAATCTGCACAATCACTTGCCCATGGTCGCCTTCCGGGGCATCGGCGAATATGCCGTCGAGAATATCGTTCTGGACGTCATGTTCCCGCTGGAAAAGGCGCTGCTGAGCCGCGAGCTGATCCGCATTGCCGCTCGCCACGCCGCGATGGAACTGGCGCTGGCCGGCACCACGCTGGTCACCGATATGTATTACCATGAGGATGCCGTGGCGCGATCGGTCGCCGAGGTCGGCATCCGCGGCGTGCTCGGCGAGACAGTGATCGGTTTTCCCGTGGTCGATGCGCCGGAGCCCTATGGCGGGTTGGCCGTCGCGGAGGCCTTTATCCGCGATTGGCAGGACCATGCCCTGATCACCCCGGCGGTGGCGCCGCATTCGCCCTATACCGTGGGGCCGGTGCAGCTGAAAGCGAGCCTGGCGCTGGCCGAGCGCTACGATGTGCCGGTTCTGATCCATCTGGCGGAGTTCCGCGATGAGCCATTTTGGGTCGCCGAGCGGCACGAGGATTATCGGCCGGATGGATCGCTGATCGCCTATCTGGACGCGCTGGGCGTGTTCGCCGATCGGGTCCTGGCCGCCCATGTCATCCATGTCGACGCCGCGGATCGGGCGATCCTGAAGCGCCATGGCGTCGGCGTTGCGCACAATCCCAAGGCCAACAGCATGGACGCCACCGGACTGGCGCCGGGCTGGGAGATGCGCCGGGACGGGCTGGACATCGGCCTGGGCACCGACGGGCCGATGAGCTCGAACCAGCTCGACATTCTCACCGTGATGAGCCATGCCGCCGCGGTCGCCCGCGCCCGCCAGCGCTCACGCCTGCCGTTCACGCCGGCCGATCTGGTGGAACTGGCCACCCTGGGCGGCGCCCGCGCCCTGGACCGGGAAGCGGAGCTGGGGTCGCTGGAGCCGGGAAAGCGCGCCGATATCGTGATCCTGGAGACCCAGTCGCCGAATATGCAGCCGAATTACGACCCCTATGCCACCATCGTCTTCGCCGCCTATCCCGGCAATGTCACCACCACCATCGTCCATGGCCGGGTCATCGTGCGTGACCGCAAGCTTCTGACAGTCGACCTGGAAAAGCATCGCAGCCAATGGCAGGCGGTTACGCAACGCGTCCGCGACTTCGCCAAGACACTGCCATTGTCCGGCAAGAAATAAGCCCGTCTTGCTTGCGATGGCATAATAACCGGCCTTCCACCAGATTCACCCTGGCTTTGGTCCGCGAAAGTCGATGCGCAAAATCCCTGAAAAGCGTTGCAGAAATGCCGCGCAGTGCTGCGAAACGGATCATGTGGTCACCGTCTGTTTAACCATTTCCTTCCATAACACGGCCAGCCGCGCCTAAATGCCGGATCAAGCTGGCTGGAGCGGCAGAAGCGGCACACGCTGTTACAGGCGTGCTCCGCCCTTTCGTTCCGATCGTGTATGGCTCCGGCCGCCGTGTCTTAAGGCTTTCCGCGCCGATATAGAGGATAAGACCATGAGGATCGCGTGCATGACCCGTAGCAGCGTTTTGGCCCTGATCGCCACCGGCTGCCTCGCCCTGCCGGCCGCCGCACAAGATGGCGTCATCGAAGAGGTGATCGTGACGGCGCAAAAGCGCGCGCAAAGCCAGCAGGATGTCCCGGCCTCCATCGCCACCCTGAGCGGTGAACGGCTTGATGTCATCCGCTCCGCCGGGGCGGATATCCGCTTTCTATCCAACCGGGTGCCCAGCCTGCAGATCGAAAGCTCGTTCGGCCGCACCTTCCCGCGCTTTTACATCCGCGGACTGGGCAATACCGATTTCGATCTGAATGCCTCGCAGCCGGTGGCACTGGTCTATGACGATGTCGTTCTGGAAAACCCGATCCTGAAGGGCTTCCCGGCGTTCGACCTGGACCGCATCGAGATCCTGCGCGGACCCCAGGGCACGCTGTTCGGGCGCAACACGCCGGCGGGCATCGTCAAGTTCGAATCCGCCCGGCCGACCCAGGAACTGGAGGGCTATTCGCGCCTGAGCTATGGCCGCTTCAATCAATTCACCGCGGAAACCGCGCTCAGCGGACCGCTCATTTCAGACCTTCTGAGCGCGCGTCTGTCGGTACTGTATCAGCGGCGCGACGACTATATCGACAATTTCGCACTCGACGGCACGGTTCTGGAGGAGGATGCCTTCGAAGGCTATGACGAATTCGCCGGCCGCCTGCAGTTCCTCCTGGAGCCGACCGACAATTTCTCCGCCCTGTTCAATGTCCATGGCCGCTATCTGGACGGCACCGCGCGCGTGTTCCGCGCCAATATCGTTGAGCCGGGCACCGACGACATCGCTCAGGCAAGCTTGGGCACCTTCCTGGAACCGCAGGGCACGTTCGTGCCGTTCGACCGCCAGCGCGTGTTCCATGACGGCCAGAATTTTCAGACCGCCAACACAATCGGCGGTGTGGCCACCCTGGAATATGTCTCTGACAGCCTCGGCTTGGTGTTCAAATCCGTCACCGCCTATGAAAGTGCCGGCATCACCACCCGCGGCGATATTGACGGCGGCACCGGCGCGGCCTTTCTCGGCACTTTCGGCCCGGGATTCATTCCGTTCCCGTCGGAAACCTCCGACATTCTGGACGAGCATCGTCAATTCACCGAAGAAGTGCTGATCTCCAGCGACGAATGGGGCCTGTTCGACTTTCAGCTCGGCTTTTTCTATTTCGATGAAGAGCTGGGCATCACGACGCTGAATTTCGACACTTTATCCCCCGGCGCGCCGGTCAATGGCATCGTGGCGCAGGACCAAGACTCCCGCTCCATTGCGGTGTTCGCCAACATCAATCTTGAACTCACCGACCAACTGACCCTGGAAGGCGGCGTGCGCTATTCCGACGACGAGCGCGATTTGACCGCGGAACTGATCCAGTCCCCGATCGGCGCGCCCACCTTGGTCGGCGACGAGGCGGTGATGGTCGACACCGACGCCGATCCGATCGCGTGGGATGTTTCGGCGACCTATTTCCTCAACGACGATATCAATCTGTTCGCCCGCATCGCCCGGTCGTTCCGCGCCCCCAGCATCCAGGCCCGGCAGCTGTTCGCCTTTCCCGTGGTGTTGGAAGACGGCAGCCTGCTGGCCGGCACCACCGGCGTCTCTGTCGCGGACACCGAATTCATCATCTCCTATGAGGCCGGGATCAAGGCGGATCTGTTCGACCGGCGCGCCCGGGTGAACTTGACCGGCTTTTTCTATGATCTGGATGATCAACAGGTCACCGCGGTGGGCGGCACCACCAACATCGCCACCCTGGTCAATGTAGAGGACAGCGACGGTGTCGGCTTTGAGTTGGAAATCGAGGCCGCTCCCACCGAGAATTTGTTCTTCACGGCTGGCATCAGCTTCAACAGCACCGAATTCAACGATCCCAATCTGGCGATCCCCACCTGTGGCGGCGGCTGTACGCCAACCGATCCCTTGGCGGTCATTGATCCCAGTGATCCCACCCAACTGATCGCCTCGCCGGACGGCACCATTGCCGAAGGCGGTGAATTGGCCATCGTGAACGGCAATCCGTTCCCGCAGGCGCCGGAATGGATTGTCGCCTGGACCCTGCGCTACGGCCTGCCCGTGGGCGATGCCGGAGAGGTCTTCGTGTTCACCGACTGGAATTACCGCAGCCGGGTGAACTTCTTCCTCTACGAATCGCTTGAGTTCACCGATGGCGGCCTGGTCGAAGGCGGTGTGCGCATCGGGTATACCCATAATCAGGGCCAGTGGGAGATCGCCGCCTTCGGCCGCAACATCCTGAATGACGTGTCCCGCACCGGCGGTATCGACTTCAACAATCTCACCGGCTTCGTCAATGAACCGCCGGTTTGGGGCATTGATCTCACCTACAATTTCCCCTGAGGCCGCCGGGTGCCGCGCGCTGTGAGGCCTCAGCCGGTTTCAACCTCGTCGCGGAGGTCGCGCAACACGTCGGAGGTTTCAAACACATCGTTGCGGTCATCCGGGCGCTGTTCGAACATCTCCACCGCGGCGAAGGCATCGAATGAATCGGACGTGGTCACCGGAGCGCCCGCATAGCCGCCGTAACTGAGCGTGCCATAATAGGGAAAGCGGTAGGTCGACGCTAAGCCCCAGCCCGGTCCGTAGCCGTATAGCCCCGGCGACGTATAGAAGCTGTTCACATCGACTTCGCGCTCCGTCACCTGATCGACGAAGGCGAAATAGGCATGCCCGGTTTGCCGCGCGATCTCCGCGGCGCGGTAGAGCAGATAGGTCTCTACCGTCTCCCGGTCCGTCACGTCATTGCCCTCGAAGCTGACCATATAGCGGTCCGGGCCAAGCTGCTCGGTTTCATAGCCTGTGTCCTGAAACCCCGCTGCCGGCTCATACTCCGTCGGCCCGCACGCGGCGATTAGGCTGGCCAGAAGCGCCGCCGCGCTGATCCGACCCAAGGGGTGCAAGCGTCTCATCATAGAGGTCTCCTGTCCTAGGTATCTCGGCCGCTGAAACGAGCGGTGGGGACGGGCGTTCCAGCAAACCGCGCCGCGCAGCCGCAGCTTGGCCAGATCCGCATCGACGCCGGCCTCTTGCAGCACAGCGGGAAAACGCGCGATGACACAGGCAAGACCGCGACCACGCCTTTCTCGAAAGCCCGGCCATGACCGACCTTCTGCTGACCGACATTGACGACCGGGGCGTCTGCACGCTCGCGCTGAACCGTCCGGACGTATTCAATGCCTTCAACGACACCCTGATCGCCGAACTGTTCACCAGCTTTTCGTGGATTGCGGAGCAGGCGCATATCCGCGCGGTGGTGTTGACCGGAACCGGCAGCTGCTTCTCCGCCGGTGCTGACTTGACCTGGATGCGCCAGGCGGCATCGCTCAGCTATGCGGAGAATGAGCGCGATGCTGAACGCCTGTCCAGCATGTTGGCAATGGTGGATGCCTGCCCGAAACCGACCGTTGCGCTGGTGCGCGGCGGAGCGTTTGGCGGCGGCGTCGGTCTGGTGGCCTGTTGCGACATGACCGTCGCGACCCCGGATGCCAAATTTGCCTTAAGCGAGGTCCGCTTGGGCCTGACCCCGGCGACCATCTCGCCCTATGTGATCGCGCGCATCGGTCAGGGCGCGGCGCGGCGCTTGTTCCTCACCGCGGAGCGAATTTCCGCGGCGGAAGCCCGGCGCCTGGGGCTCATCTCCGAAGTCGCCGAGGATGCCGAGGCCGCGGTCGAAGCCATGGTCGACGCGCTTTTGGCCGGAGCGCCAGGCGCCCAGGCCGAGGCCAAGCGCCTTATCTTCGATATCGCTGGTCAGCCGATCACAGAAGAGCTGCGCGCCGACACCGCCAATCGCATTGCCGCGCGGCGCGCAAGCCAGGAAGGCAAGGAAGGGCTGACCGCGTTTCTGGAGAAGCGCAAGCCCGGATGGGTGGCCTGATCTTATGCAGTGACGGCAGCCGCGGGCTCGCCGAGCTTCCCGCCTTCTGGCCGCCGGGCTGGCCCCGGCGCGCTCGCCCATTTGGGTGAGTGGGCGCACGTCATGCCTTTGGGTGGTTTCCGGGCGCTTCCGGCTCTGCCACTGTTCCTGCCGGGCGCATTTCACGGGAGTTACAGCAATGCAGCGCTATGCACTGGTCTATGGCGGGCTGGCCGGCCTGATTGTCATCGGCTCGGTCATTCTTGGACTGATCGTCAATCCCAACGGTGTCGGCTCCAGTCAATTGTTCGGTTACCTGATCATGTTGCTCGCATTATCGCTGATCTATGTCGGCGTGCGGCGGTACCGCGATCAGGAATTGGGCGGGATCATTACTTTTCCCCGCGCCTTGTTGCTCGGCGCGGCGATGGCAGGGGCGGCCGGACTGATCTATGTGGCTTTGTGGGAGCTGTATCTGGCGCTGTCGGGCTATGATTTTATGGCGGCCTATAGCGCCTCGGTGATGGAGCAGAAGCGCGCTGCCGGGTTGGACAAGGCTGCCTTGGCGGACGAGGCCGCGCGGCTGGAGGCGATGCGCAAGGCATACGCCAATCCGTTGATCCGCCTGCCGATGACGTTTGCCGAGATTGTCCCGATTGCCCTGTTGGTTGCCCTGGTCAGTGCCGCCCTCCTGCGCACCCGGCGCCGCGAAAAGCCGGCTTGACCCGGCGGCGCCATGCGCCCGCCGCCGGATCAGGCGAGCCCTTCCAGACTTGCCATTGCGCGATGCACCTGCTCTGCTGAAACCGCCAGCTGTGCGGCGGCGGCCCACGGATCCTCCCGCTGGGCCAGACGGCGGAACAGATTGTCCAGGCGGTAGCGGCCCGGAGTTAGGGACCGAGCGCGCAATTCTGCCCACGTGATCGGCGCGGCAACGGGCGCCTCAGGCCGGGCTCGCAAGCTATAAGGGGCAATCACGGTCTGGGCGAAATCGTTGCGCAAATAATCAATGAACACCTTCTCGCCGCGCTTGGCCTTGCGGTGCTCCAGCGTGGTGATCTTGGGCAGACGGCTGTTCAATGCCTGAGCGAGCCGGTAGGCCCAATGCTTGACCTCGTCGAAGCTCGTTTCCGGCTGCAGCGGCACATGCACATGCACGCCGCGGCCACCGGTGGTCTTGACCAGCGCCGGCAAACCGAGGCCCTCCAGCATCGCCTTGGCACCCAGCGCGGCGACGCGCACCTTCTCGAAATCCGTATCGGAGGGGTCGAAATCCAGAACGATCTGATCCGGGCAGTCCGGCCGGGTGGCTTGCGCCAATCCCATATGGATCTCGACGGTATTCTGTCCGGCGAAATAGATCAGGTCCGCCGCCTCGTCGGCCGCGGCCATGGCGATTGTGCCGGCCTTCGATCGCAAGGGCAGGATCACTCGCTCAACAAAGTCGGGAAAGTGCCGCGGGACCCGCTTATTAAAGAAGCCGGCTCGCGCCACGCCCTCGGGAAAGCGCTTCAAGGTCAGCGGGCGACCGTCGATATGCGGCAGCATTTGCGGTGCCACCCGGCGATAATAGTCCGCCACGGCCCGCTTGGTGATCTGCGGGAACAACTCCTTGTCCGGGCTGGACAGGGCAATGCCTTCCATCCGCATAGCGAAGTCTCCCACACCAAGCGCACGCAGGCTCAACGCGGCGCAATCTCACAACGTTCCCCGGCCGCTGCGGAATTCGGCTGGACTTCGCCGTTGAACTGGGGCTGATACGATGCGGTGCTTAAGGCTTTGGGCTTGACCGACCATGGCGTCCTATCGAGAGCTTTTGCCCGGCGATCCGGCCCCGGGCTTCACCCAGCGCAGCTTCGCCAATCCGCGCTATGTGTTCGATTCCGCAGCCGGCCGGTATCTGTTGCTCTGCTTCTTCGGTTCGGCACGGGATGCGCATGCTCAAGCGGCCTGGCAAGCGGTACGGTCCCACCCGCAGCTGTTTGATGACGTGAGCGCTTCTTGTTTCGCTGTCAGCGCCGATCCGGCCGATGAAAGCGATAACCGTCTGGCCGACCATTATCCGGGCTATCGGATATTCTGGGATTTCGATCTGGCGGCGGCCAAATTATACGGCGCCGCTCCGATCGAGCCGGCAGCGGCGGGCGGGGTGCCGCTGCGGCCGCGGTGGGTGCTGCTCACGCCGCGCTTGACCGTGTTGAAGATCATTCCGTTTCGGCGCGACCGTGGCGACATCGCCGAATTGCTTGCCGCACTGGATAGTCTGCCCCCACCCTTCGCCGACCCTTATGATTGCCAAGCCCCGGTGCTGCTGTTGCGAGACATCTTTGAAGCGGATTTCTGCCGCCGCCTGATCGACCTTTATGACCGGGACGGTGGCACCGACTCCGGCTTCATGCGCCAGATCGACGGCAAGACCGTGCTTGTGACGGACCCCGGCCATAAGCGACGCAAGGATGTTATCCTCAAAGACGCGGAGGTGATTGCCGGCACCCGCGCCCGCGTGCTGCGCCGTATCGTGCCGGAAATCAAGAAGGTCCATCAGTTCGATGTCACGCGCATGGAGCGCTACATCGTCGCCTGTTATGCCGCGGAGGATGGCGGTCATTTCCGCCCGCATCGGGACAATACCACCGCCGGCACGGCCCACCGCCGCTTTGCCGTGTCGATCAATCTCAATGAGGAGTATGACGGCGGCGAACTGCGTTTTCCGGAATATGGTGAGCGTCAAATTAAGCCGCCGGCCGGAGGCGCGGTGGTCTTTTCCTGCTCGCTCCTGCACAGAGTCACGCCGGTGACGCGTGGCCGCCGCTACGCCTTCCTGCCGTTCCTCTATGATGAGGCGGCGGCCAAAATCCGCGAAGCCAACAGCGCCTTCCTGGCCGAAGGCCTGGGCAGCTATCGCGCTGGCACCCCGGCCTGACGCCTTGCCGCTCTGATCAGGGCAGAGTTTTTAAGAACGCTCCAATGGCCTCGACCGCCACGGGTTCATTCAACACCGGGGCATGACCGCGATTTGGCACCTCAACGGCAATCAGGTCCGGCTTGATTTCGGTCATCCGCGCCACTGTCTCGGCGGACAGGATGTCGGACAAGACGCCGCGGATCAGCAGCATCGGGATCGGCTTCATCGCGTCCATCAATGGCCACAGATCCGCCGGCGCGGCGCCGGACTGTGCCATGGCCTCGGCAATGTTCGGGTCATAGGCGAAATGCAGGCTGCCGTCGGCCTCCTCCACGATCAGGCGCCGCGCCCAGCGCTGCCAGTCCGCCTCGGTGAAATCGGGGAAAAAGCGCTCATTGATCAGCTTCAGTGTTGCCACCGCCCGGTCCCAGCTGTGGATCGGCGCGGTTTTGCCGACATAGCCCTGGATGCGCTTCAAGCCGGCGGGGGAAATCTCCATGCCAATATCATTGATGATTGCCCCGGCGATGCGGTCAGGCGCCAACGTCGCCAGCATGAAGCTGATCAGCCCGCCCATGGAGGTGCCGACCGGGACAACCCGGTCCAGACTCAGTTCGTCCAGCAGCGTCACCACATCATTGACATAGGTCGGGATCTGGTAGCGCTCGATCTTCGGATCATACTCAGACAAGCCGCGGCCCCGCACATCCAGGGCCAGCACGCGCCGCTCGGCCATGAAGATCTCGGCGAACTCCTCAAAATCAGCACTATTGCGGGTCAGCCCATGCAAGCACAGCAGCGGCAGCCCGTCCTTGTCTGCGGAATAGTCGCGGAAGGCCAGGCGCAGGCCGTCTTGTGAATGATAGTAGCGCTGGTCAAACATCCCCCCCTCCATACTGTTTGCGAAGCTCCCGCTTCAGGATCTTGCCGTTGGGATTGCGCGGCAAGGCCGCCACGATTTCCACGCCGCGCACCCGTTGCTGCTTGCCCAGCCGGGCATTCAGCCAGGCCGTCACCTCCGCTTCGTCAACGGCATCGGGGGCCTCAATCAACGCCAGCGGCGTCTCACCCCATTTGACGTCCGGCACGCCGATCACCGCACAGGAAAAGACCGCCGGATGCGTGATCAGCACCGCTTCGATATCGGCCGGATAGATGTTTTGCCCGCCGGATAGGATCATGTCCTTCTTGCGGTCGACGATCGTCAGAAAGCCGTCGCTGTCGACCTGGCCGATATCGCCGGAGCGCAGCCAGACGCGCCCGTCCGGCCCGGTCCAGCTGGTCTCAGCCGTGGCCTCGGGGCGGTTCCAATAGCCCGGCATGGTGATGCGGCCGGTGAAGGCGATTTCGCCGGCTTGGCCGGGGGCCAAAGGCTGGTCCGCCTCATCCAGGATGACCAAATCACAGCCGGGCAGCGGTCGACCCACGGTGTCGATCTTGTCGGGCACGCGTTCCGGCTCCAGCGTGGTGATGATCCCCTCGGTCAGGCCATAAAGCTCGATCACGCCGCAGGGGAAGATGTCGACCAGCGCCTGCTTGTCCGCCACCGGAAGCGGCGAACCGCAGCACATCATCGCTTGCATCGAGCCCAGGTCGCGCGGCCGGTCCGCCTGCGCCTCAAGCAGCCCGCGGAATTGCAGCGGCACCATGGCGGTGTGGGTCAGGCGGTCCCGCTCGACGGCGTCCAGAGCCGCCCCGGCGTCGAAGCGCTTGTGCACGTAAATCGCGCCGCCGCAGATCCAGGTGCACAGCATCGCCACCCAGGAGATGTTAGAATACAGCCCGATGGTGATCAGCGTGCGCGCGCCGCAATGGTAGCGCAGCGCCAGTGCCAGATCCTCCGCCCAATCCTTGCGGCCCTGCTGGGTGTGGGCAATGCCCTTCGGCTGGCCCGTGGTGCCGGAGGAATAGATGATGTTGAGCAAGGTCTCAGGCGACACCGGCGGCCGCTGCGCCGGCAGCGGCTGATCGGCCAGCCAATCCTCAAAATCGGCAAAGCCAGCGGCAGCCCCCTCCGCCACCAGGGCGATCAGATGACCGGTCGGGTCAAGGCGGCCTGCCTGATCGGCGGTGATGACAACCGCGCGGGCGCCGGCATCGCGCACCATCGCGGCCAATGCGGCGTCGTCGACCGACAGGTTCAACGGCACCGAACAGACCCCGGCCATCATCGCGCCCATGAGCGTGACGGCGAAGGCGTCGCCATTGCTCATCAGCACGGCCACCCGGTCGCCCGGGACCAGCCCGGCGGCCCGCAGGCCGTGTGCCACGCGCCGCGCCTTATCCGTCAGCGCCGCCCAGGTCAGCGTGCCGCGGTCTGTCACCAGGGCGGGTTCCCCCGCGCGCCATCGGCCGTGCAGATCAAAGATATCCGGCAGCAGCGGCTGCGCTGCGGTGAACACCCGCTGCATCGTGCCTCCCCCCTTTTCGGGCATTGTGATCAGCGCACCATGCCAAGGGCCAGACAGCGCGGCAAGCAGAACGCAGCGGCGCCAGCACCCCGCCTGCTATGGGGCGAGTTCTATGGGGTGAGTTCTATGGGGCGAGCAGCTTTGCTCTAATCGGCCTCTTCGATTTCAACGATTTCGATCACCTTGCCTTGTGCGGTCAGGCCCAATTGGCCGCGCTTGAGCTTCAGCGCGTCTTCGCCGAACAGGGCATAACGCCAGCCGTGCAACGCGGGAATGTCGGGCGCGTCGGCCAGCGCCAGCGCATCGAGATCCGCGGAGCTGGCCACCATTTTCGGCGCCACGCCCGCTTCCTGGCAGCGCAGTTTCAAGAACAGCTTCAACAGCTCTGCCACCGGCGGGGTCTTATCGCTGCGCCGTTCCTTGGGCACGCGCGGCAGATCGGCCTCGGCCATTCCCTGCCCTTGCTCGATCGCCAGCATCAGACTGCGGCCGATCTCATTGCCGCCGAAGCGCTTGCCCAGGCCGCGCACCTCGGCCAGTTGCTCCTGGCTTTGCGGCGGATTGGCGGCCAGCTCCAGCAGCACCTCATCCTTGGCGATGCGGTTCTTCGGAATGTCGCGGGCCTGCGCTTCGCGCTCGCGCCAGGCCGCCAACGCCTTGACCATGCCCAGAAAGCGCGGGCTGGACGAGCGAGTCTTGATGCGCCGCCACGCCTGTTCGGGATCCTGCACATAGGTGGCCGGGTCAAGCAGGATCGCCATTTCCTCGTCCAGCCACGGTTCCCGCCCGCTCTTGGCCAGCTCAGCCTTCAGCCGCGCATAGATGACCCGCAAATGCGTGACGTCGCCCAAAGCATAGTGCAATTGCCGCTCCGTCAATGGCCGGCGCGACCAGTCGGTGAAGCGGGCGGACTTGTCCAGCTTCTGGCCGGCCAGTTCCTTGACCAGCGTTTCATAACCCACGGAGTCGCCATATCCGCACACCATGGCGGCGACCTGGGTATCGAACAGATGATTGGGCAGCGCGCCGGTGGCCTTGTAGACGATTTCCAGATCCTGCCGGCAGGCGTGAAACACCTTCATCGGCGCGGCTTCGATCATCAGCTGCCAGAACGGCGCCAGGTCCAGATCCGCCAGCGGGTCGATGGCAACCGCGCCCACCTCATCGGCCACCTGGATCAGGCACAGATAAGGCCAATAGGTGCTGTCGCGCATGAATTCGGTGTCGACGGTGAGAAACTCGGCCTGCGCCAGCCGGGTGCACAGCGCGTCCAAGGCGTCCTGGTCGGTAATCAAGCTCATGGCCCGCTGCTATACACGAATCTGCCTGCCTGTCATCCTATGCGGGCCGCCTCGCCCGGCTTTGGCTTGACATTTAAGCCGCGAAATGTGCCATAGCGCGGTTTCTTTGACCGCCTGAAAGGCCGAATTTCCAATGTTTGAGGGAAAGAGTTCGTTGCACCCGTATCGCAGCCATACCTGCGGCCAGCTGCGCGCCGAGGCCGTCGGCCAGACGGTGCGCCTGTCCGGCTTCGTTCATCGCAAGCGCGACCATGGCAATTTGTTGTTCATCGACCTGCGCGACCATTACGGTATCACCCAATGCGTGGTCGACAGCGACGCAGCGGCCTTTGAGGCTGTCGAGTCCGTGCGGTCGGAAAGCGTGATCACGGTGACAGGCCGGGTGCTGAAGCGGTCCGACGAGACGATTAACCCTGAGCTGCCGACCGGCGCGATCGAGGTGTGGATCGACGACCTGGCCGTGCAATCGGCCGCTGGCGACCTGCCGATGCCGGTGTTCGGCGATCAGGAATATCCCGAGGACATCCGCCTGCGCTATCGCTATCTGGATCTGCGGCGGGAGCGCATGCACCGCAATATCGTGCTGCGCAGCGGCATCATCGCCTCGATCCGCCGGCGCATGACCGAAGCCGGCTTCATGGAGTTTCAGACCCCGATCCTGACCGCGTCCAGCCCGGAAGGCGCGCGCGACTTTCTGGTGCCCTCGCGGCTGCACCCGGGCAAATTCTATGCCCTGCCCCAGGCGCCGCAGCAGTTCAAACAGTTGATCATGATGTCGGGCTTTGACCGCTATTTCCAGATCGCGCCCTGCTTCCGCGACGAGGACGCCCGGGCGGACCGCAGCCCCGGTGAATTTTATCAGCTCGATGTGGAAATGGCCTTCGTTACGCAAGACGATGTGTTCGATGCCATCGAGCCGGTGTTGCGCGGCGTGTTTGAGGAATTCTCCGACAAGCCGGTCACCGAGGGCCGCTTCCCGCGCATCCCCTATACCGAGGCGATGCTGAAATACGGCTCCGACAAGCCGGACCTGCGCAATCCGCTGATCATCCACGATGTCACCGAACATTTCCGCGATGGCGGCTTCGGCCTGTTCGCCAAGCTGGTGGCCCAGGGCTCGGTGGTGCGCGCGATCCCTGCCCCCGGTGCGGGGGCCCATCCGCGCTCCTTCTTCGATAAGATGAATGATTGGGCCCGCGGCGAGGGCTATGCCGGCCTGGGTTATATCAATGTGAAGGACGGCGTGCCCGGCGGCCCGATCGCGAAGAATCTGGGTGAGGCGGAAACGCAGAACCTGCTGGAGCATCTGGGTCTGGGCGCCAATGACGGCGTGTTCTTCGCCGCGGGCAAGCATGGCGAGGCGGCCAAGCTGGCCGGGCTGGCGCGCACCCGCGTGGGCCAGGAACTGGGGCTGATCGATGAGACCCGCTTTGCCTTTTGCTGGATCGTCGACTTCCCGATGTTCGAATATAATGAAGACGAGAAGAAGATCGACTTCAGCCACAACCCCTTCTCCATGCCCCAGGGAGGGCTGGAGGCGCTGGAGAGCCAGGATCCGCTCGACATCCTGGCCTATCAATACGACATCGTGTGCAACGGTGTGGAGTTAAGCTCCGGCGCCATCCGGAACCATCGCCCCGAGATCATGGAAAAGGCTTTCCAGATTGCCGGCTACTCCAAGCAGGTCTTGGAGGAAAAGTTCGCCGGCATGCTGAACGCCTTCCGCCATGGCGCGCCGCCGCACGGCGGCATCGCCCCGGGCGTCGACCGCATTGTCATGCTGCTGGCCGATGAACCCAATCTGCGCGAGGTCATCCTGTTCCCGATGAACCAGCGCGCGGAGGATCTGATGATGGGCGCGCCGTCGGAGGCCGGCCTGAAGCATCTGCGCGAGCTGCATATCCGCGTGGTCGAGCCGCCGAAGAAGGCATGAGACGCAGCGTTGGCGGCCTGCACTGTCATGGCCACCTCCGAGAGTCTGAGAAAAACCGCACACACCCGTGCCAAACGCTCTGGCTTTCCGCCTGCCCGAGGACGGCCAGATCCTGGTTTGCGCCGGCACATTTGTCGCTCTGTCGAAACGGGCCTGGACAGCCACGGACATGAGCCGGTTGCGGAGCTTTGAACCGCAGCCCTGGGCGGGGTGGACCCGGCTGTTCTTGGTCTGGCTGGGCGCGGTCTTGGCACTGATCCTCGCTCAGGCTTGGCTGCCGGCGTTCCAGGCCTTCGCCGCGGCCCAGGCACTGATAATCACCGGCCTGATGATGGCGATCTGGTTCATCCTGATTGCGGTTGCGCGCATGAACGGGGGCTATGCCGGACGGGCCATCATCGCGGTGGCCTTGAGTTTTCTGCTGTTCGGGGCCACGCCACCGGCCGAACGGCTGAGCGGCCGCCTTCGCTTGGCTGTCGAGCGGGCCGATTATGAGGCCGCGCTGACGCAATACCGCCTGACCGGGCAGGCCCGCTGTGACTGCGTGTTGACCGGCGATGTCGCGGCATTTCGTTGGGACCGCCTACCGGCCGGTTGGCGCGGCATTGCCTATGATCCGGCCGGCCGGCTGAGCGTGGGTGACCGCCGCCTGGGCGGGGCGGTCACGGATCTGGTCCCCATCACGGCGGACTGGCGCCTCATCACCGTCGCCCGGCCCGAGTACCCGGAGCGGCCGCTGATGCGGCGGGGGCGCCCTTAAGCGGCGCGGCGGCGGCCGACGGCCGCGAACACGGTCAGGCCGCCCAGGATCAGCAGGCCGGTCGCGGGTACGGGCAGGATCTGGCCACGCGCCTCACCGCTGGCAAAGGCCACCGTATGCAGATTATAGTATAGACCGTCGGTGAACAGCGACTCGATATTGGTTGCCAGATCGCTGCCGGCCGTGGCGAATACGCCGCCATTGGCAAGGCCGGAGACATCGGCGGCATTCAGGAAATCAACGGTCAGTTCATAGCTGAACAGCCCGTCACCGCATCCTGCAGGATCGTCCGGCTGCCGAAATCGGTGCTGAGCGTGCCCAGCGCCTGGGGGCCGTCCAAGGCCGGATCGAACAGGCCGGCTTCAACCAGCGGTGTGACAACGATCGGGCCGTTGGTGCCGGCATCGCCGTCATGAATGTGAAATTCCCCGACGCCGGCCACGCCCAGCGGCTGTCCGATCAGGTCAGAGACGGAGATGCTCAAGGCATACCGCCCGAACTCAGCGCTGGCGGTGTTGGTTTCCACGGTCAGCGTTGCCGTGCCGCTGGCCAGGCTGGTCAGAGCGGCCGGGGCCGGGCTGCCGTCCGCATTGACCTCTTGTCCGGCCTCCAGGACATTGGTGAAGGTGACACGTCCGGCCTCGGCCGACGGCGTCAAGCCGATTGCCAGTAGGGCCGGCGCGACGATCTGGGCGATGGTCTTCATGCTCATGGTAAACCCCCTGTTAATGGTCGGCCAAAGCCACCATGCGTGCATGACAAACGCAAGAAATTTTAGATGTTAGGAGCCAATTTCATCCACCGATTGCAAAATGATACAATTCGGTGGCCAAAGTGCCGCTTAGGGGTGAAAGCGCTGCGTCGCAGAGCCTTCCATTTTCAAGGACACCACGGTGGTCGGCTGGTGGCCGGTCGCACGGCTCAATCGTCCCAGGAGCATGAACAGCGAGGCGGTTTCCCGGCTGATGCGGTCGATCCAGAGCATGGGGGTTTGCGGATCGATCCAACTGTCTAGTCTGGTGAATTTCTCTTGGGCATCTTCGATCTGCAACGCACCGATCGTGTCCGGTTCGGCCAAAAGAGCGCCTGCCGCGGCGAAGGCGGCGATGAAATCTTGCACCATGCGCTGACAGCGTTGCAAACGGTCAGCCGCGCTCCGGTCGCCGAGATGATTTTCATAACGCCGGAAATCCCGATCGGTCCGCGTCAGCAGAAAATCCGCCGCGGCCACCTCAACCATCTCGCCCAGCAGGAACCCGACCATGCCCGCCAAATCGTCGCGCAGGGGGTCATCATGGGTGATCAACGCCGTTGCCGCCAGGTGGGACGCCTTGAGCGGATCGCGATGAATCTCGCGACAGATCGCCTCGGAGGCCAGTTCGCCGGCGTGGAAGTCCACTTCGATGCTGCCGCCGATCCGGCGGGGCGCATTGGCCTGTTGATAGCGTTCGGCGATGGCGTCACAGACCGCGGTCCGCTGCGGGTCGGACACGGCCCCGGCCTGGACCAATCCCTCCAGGAACTGGCGCGCCTCCTCCGCATCGAGCTTGCGAGGTTCATGATTGGTCAGGCGCAGTTGCAGCCCATCCTTGCTGGTATCCACCGTCTGGGAGGCCTGATCGCGCAGTCCCAGCGCGAAGCTTGCGGTGTTGGTCAGTTCGATCTTGCGGCTCTTCTTGCCGGCTGTGGCGGTTTCCTCCAGGCCGCTGAGGGCTGAGACGCGATGGCCCTCCAGCGACCGGACGACCTCCAGACGGCTCAGGCGCGTGGTGGACCGGCCGATCCCCTGATTCAGGATCTGCAGGCCCCATTGGTTTGTTACGCGTGTCTTTTTCGTGCGCATCAGAGAGGCAGAGCGGACCGCCACGCCGGACGGCGTCGATCCCAGAATATGGTCCAGCCTCTTGCTGGGCGCGCGCAGGAACTCCTTATATTCCTTCGGCCCGTTGCCGGTGGGGTGAAAGGCCAGCCGCGCCAGGGCCGCACCGCTGTTCAGGCGTTCGTTTTGATGGGTGAAGTTCAAGCTGATGCTGAGTTCCAGATCGTCACTCAGAACCGCCAGCAGCTTGCTCAGCCCGGTTCGCGCCTCGGTGAGATAGGCGCGCAGGCGCCGGATCTTTTCCTCCTTGCCGGCATCGGGCTGGACCCCGACGGCCTGCCAAACCTCTGCCGCGGCGGCCTGCGCGACGGTGTCGACCGCCTCTGTCAGCGCATCGAACGCCTCCTTCAGCGCATCTTGAACCAGATCCTGGATTGGGCTGAGGACTTGCTGCCCCAGACGCTGTACCGCCCGCTCGCGCAGCGCCTCGTGCCGATCAAGATCATAGAGATCGACGATATCGTCCAAGGTCTCGATCAGGGTTTCGGCCAGGACCTCGGCGGCCTGATCATCCGGTTCGCCCGTCACCGCCCCGATCAGATGTTTCAGCGCCTCGGAGCCATCTGCCTTGCTCTTAATGAAGCTGGTGATCTTCTGGCCGACAAAATCGCCGGGCTTCATCAGGGTCTTGGCCTCGGCATCGCCCAGCAGCGCGTCGATCTTATCAAGCACGGGCTTGGCGTCGCCCAAAAGCTCCAGCACCTTGTCAAGCTGGCCGGTGACAAAGGATGAAAAGCCGACGCGGACGGTCATCCCGATCACGCGGCTGCGCTCAAGCAGTTCATTGGCGCGGAATTCGACCAGCAGATCCTCGCCGTCCGGCCGGATTTCCAGGCGGGAGGTCTTGGTCTGTTCGAAGCGCGCTTTGCCCTCCACGGTGCCGGACACCATCTTGATCTGGAAGGGCAGCTTGATGGCGCCACTGCCCGCCAGCGTGCGCGCCCGGCTCAACACGAAACTGTCCAGGCTGGCGCCCTTCAGGTCAGCGGCGAAGGTGGCGCGGGTCGCCTTATGGTCATCGGGAAAGGCGTCCAGCACGGACAGGGCTCTGACGCCGGCGGCCAATACGGTCATCTGCGGATCGTGCAGAGCCAGGCGCCATTCGCCATATTCCCCGCCGGATCCCGCGGCGGAGAGGCCCAGTGCGATCTGCGGCGGGGCCAGGTCCAGGCCCAGGCCGGCGCCAAAGCCGAGCTTGCCGACCAGAACCAGCCGCGCGCTGGCCCCGCCGACCTGGTCGCCAACCTCGTCATCATCTTCAAAATCGATGATCAGGCTAAGCCCGCCGCTGGCCATCACCGACAGCGAAAAGGATTTCGCCGCCACCGACGGCTCAACCTTCTTGTCGAGACTAAGATCGGGGAAGGCGTGGGTTCGGTCGCCCAGACCGTCAAAGGATTGCACGACCGCGACCGGCTGTAGCCATTTGCGCACGCTCTGGCTGCTCATCCCCTGAAGCGCCTGACCGAATTTGCCGACTGTCTTGCGTTTTGCGGCGATGGATTGAACTGCTGCCAGCGCCTCAGCCGCGGTGGAGACACGCGCCAGGGCATCGACGGCGGGGATCAGGGGCTCTGCGGCCTTGCCGAGGATGGTCTGCATCCGGCCCACCAGAATAAAAGGCGCGGGCATCGCTTTCCTCCCTGACCATGGACCGCCGCCGTCCCAGCCGCTGTAGAGCCAAGTTTTTGCGATTCGGCAATATTATGATAGTGACCAAGTCATCGGTGTTTCAAGCGCTAGTCCTGGTCGCCCAAAGCGATAAGGAAACCAAGCCGCATACCGTCGACAGCCAGGAAGCCGGCGCGCAACCGCTCCACCGCCGCCCCACCCGCAGCAACGCTAAGGTTGAAATGATCCACGCCATGCGATCCTCCCCTCCTACGGCCGCATAGTCTATGGCAGGAGAGTATCTAATATCAATACAATAATATTATGTGGAATACAAGATCGTTCAGTTGCGGTTTTCGACGGAATAAAGTCCAGGCAAATGGGTCTCGCATGCGATCCGAACAAACGGCGCCGGCACGGGATGCCCCGGCCGGCGCCAATGTGGTCAAAGCGGGATCTTTTAGAAGTTTATCTGGACCGTTCCGAAAATGGTCCGTGGATTTCCGTAGAAGGCGGTCAGCGTGCCTTCCAAGCCCAGCGGCGTCGAACCGGACAAGTTGGGCGTCAAGAAATCATAGCCTGCAACGATATATTCCTTGTCAGTGATATTCTTGGCGTGAACGCCGATTTGGTATCGCCCATTGTCCGAATTCCATACAAGGCTGGCGTCGAAAAGCGCAAAGCCGGGCTGGTCGATCGGGCTTACGAATTCGAACTGATGGGTCAGGCTCCGGTAGGAGACGCCACCAATCCAAGACAGAGCCCCCCCGACATCAAAGAAATCGAGCCGATGCGTGTAGGTGGCGAAGATATTGGCTGTCCACTCCGGCGAATTCTGCACCACCGCTTCATCCGACACGTCGATCAATTCGCTGGAGCCGATCGGGTTGACGAGGAATTCGGTGAATTCGGCGTCCAGATAGCCCAGTGCATAGGTGAAGCTCAAATTATCGCCTTGAAAGGCGATCTCATCCAGACTCAACGACCCGTCGATTTCGAAACCGAACTGGCGCGCCTCCCCGGCATTGGTGGTGACACCGGCGAAATTATCAGCCTGGCCGTCGCCATCCGCATCGAAGCCGACCGAGCCGGGGATCTGCACATTGCGATAGTCACTATAAAAGCCCGCCACGTTGAAAATCAGGCGCCCCGCAAACCAGCTGCTTTTCAGCCCGACTTCAAAGGTATCGATTTCTTCCGGCTCAAAGCCCAAAAATTGTTCGATATCCTCCAGATCTGGCTGGACATCTTCAGGATCGTCGAAATCGCCGTCGGCGTTGGCGTCCAGGCCGATGCCGGCCAAGCCGTCGCCGTCAAAGTCCGGTGTCAGCGTCGCATCACCGCGGGGATCGAAGCTACCGCCCTTGAAACCCTGTGCATAGCTTGCATAGACCAGCAAAGCGTCGGTCGGTTCCCAACTGACGCCGACGCGCGGCGTGAATTCGTTGAAGGTTTCATTCAACGTCACATTGGTGTCCACGCCCAAGGGTGAGAACGGCAACGGCAACGGCATGCCGGTCCCGCCGAATTCCGGGCTGCCGACACCCAGAAAGGTTTGGCCGAAAACCAGCGAGGTGCGCTCGTCGCTGGTGTAGCGCACGCCGGCATTCACGCTGAGCGTATCGGTCAGATAATAGGTGATGTCGGTGAATACCGCCCAGGTATCGGTATCGACATCGCCCGCGGTGAAGGCGGTCAGGCCATCTGGAAATGCCGGCGCCACTGCGCCCAAGGTGCCCAACTGGGCATCAAACTCGTTGAAGGCGCTGGCGGTCATATAGAAAAAGCCGAGCAGCGCTTGCAGCCGCGGCGTTTCGTAGAGTACCTGGAATTCTTCTGAAAATTGGTCATTCCGGTAGCGCGCCGGAACATCGAGATCGACCAGCGGCAGGCTATCGAAATCGATCGGCGTTTCCGATCCGTCTTCGCGATACCCAATAATGTTGCGGAAGGTGATCTCATCATTGAAATAATATTCAGCCAAAAATGAGAATCCGCCGGCGCGCACCTCCTGGGTCGGCTCGATCAGCCCTGCGCGGGTATCGAAAACATTATCCAGAACAGGGAATTGCGGCACGCCGCCCAGCGGCACGGGCAGCGGCTCGCCGGTCACCGGATCAAGACCGCTGAATTGGCTTGGCAGCAACCGGAAGCCCTGCCGGGCTTCTGAATCGTCATCCAAATAATCGCCGGAAAGACGGAAGAAAAACTGGTCCGTTGGCGTCCATTCGATGGTGGCGCGCCCGGCAATGACGTCCTTGTTATAGTTCTCAATCCCCGGCAGATTGAGATTTTCCCCGAAGCCGTCCCGGGTCAGCCGGGCGAACGTCGCCCCGACCCGCAAGGTGTCGGTCACCGGTGTCTCGAACGTACCAACAAAATCCAAGCGGCCGAAATTGCCCGCGGTGACGCGCAGGTTCAGCATCGGCTCTTCGCCCAGCCGCTTGGTGACATATTTGACCGCCCCGCCGATGGTATTGCGTCCATACAACGTCCCCTGCGGACCGCGCAGCACCTCAATGCGTTCAACATTATAGATGTCCAGGATCGCCGCTTGCGGCCGGTTCAGCACCACATCGTCGATATAGAGCCCCACCCCGGCTTCGAAGCCCGCGACCGGGTCTTGCTGGCCGACGCCGCGAATGAAGGCGGTGATGGTGGTGTTGGTGCCGCGGCTGACCTCCAGCGTCGTGTTGGGCGAGGTCAGGCCGACAAAGGTGAGATCCTCCGCGCCCAACTGCTGCAACTTCTCGCCCTCATAGACGCTGATGGCGATCGGCACATCCTGGAGGCTTTCCTCGCGCCGGCGCGCTGTTACCATCATCTCCTCGATGGCGCCGCCCTGGGCCATCGGCTCCGACGGCGGCTCGTCTTGCAGAAACTCCGACAGGTCCAGGTCTGCGGCGGCGTAGCGGGTGCGTTCCAGGCGCGGGACAGCGGCCTTTTTCTGTTTTTTGCGGATGCTCAAGGTGCTGTCGTCGATCAGTTCGTAGGACAGCCCGGTGCCCTTCAGCAGATCCTCCAGCGCCTCCAGCGCCTCCTTTCGGCCATGCACGGCCCGGGACGTCCGCCCCTGCGCCAAGGCGCCGTCGATCAGCACGGACAGGCCGGCCTGTTCGGAAAAGCGCATCAAGGCGCGATCGAGCGGCTGGGCCGGGATCGCAAAATCGGCGCTGGCCGCCCCGGCGGCGGCGGTCAAGGCGGCCATCAGGCCGCCGGCGAAGACGGTGTTGCGGAAAGCCCGCGCGCGGCGGTTCAGCATTGGTGGTCCTCCCATCCCGTTCACCCCTTTTGCCAGGGGCAGGCCGGCGCTTGGTCGGCGGCCTTTTGTTGTCTTTGAGTGCGGATGATGCCCCGCCCCCTGTTATGCATGACGCTTCGGCGCCACGCCCCCTCACCATCAGGTGATCACAAAATGCGCGCCTACATCGCGTCAGGGCGAACCAGCATAAGCTTGTTGCGGCCGACGCGCAGCGCGCGCACCGGCAAAGCCGTGGTCAGCGCCTGGACGATGCTGTCGCGATCCTCCACGCGCACCACGCCGGTCAGCCGCAGCTTGGCAAGATCCGCATCGCCCAAGATCAGTTCCTCGCTCAGATAGCGGTTCAGATCGGCGACCGCGCGGTCGAGTGGCTCATTGTGGAAAATCAGGCGGCCAGAGCGCCAGGATGCAATCGCCCGCGGCGCAACCTGATCGCGCTCCACCTTGCCCTGGCTGACCTGTACCCGATCACCGGCCGCCAGAGGGGCGATCTGCGGCTCGTCCTCCGCCTCGACGGCCACGCGTCCGCCGACCACGGCAATCTCGACGCGGTCGTCAATGCGCTGGACATTGAAGCGGGTGCCCAATACGCGCACATCCACCGCGCCGGTCTGGACGAGAAACGGCCGCGCCGGGTCGTGCGCCACTTCGAACAGCGCCTCCCCCTCAGCCAACCAAACCCGTCGAAGATCGTCCGACATGTCGATGCGGAGCCGGCTTCGCGTATTCAGATGCACGGTCGAGCCGTCGGCCAGATACACCGTCTTCTGCTCTCCAGGCCCGGTTACATAGCGGTCGTCGAGCAGACCCGGCCCGGCGATCAATAGCCCGACGAGCCCGACCAACCCGGCCAGCAACAGCGCGGCCAACGCGCGCGGCACCCGCGGCTGAGGCAGTCGGGCCGTCGGCATCGGCTCCAATGCGTCCAAGCTCTGCCACAGGCGGCCGACCTCCTCATAGGCGCGGGCATGGGCCAGATTATCGCGCCGCCAAGCCTCGAATCGGGCACGCTCCTCCGGCTTTATGTCTGGCGCGCGCAGCCGCGCGAACCAACGGTCCGCCTCATCCAATACCCGTTGCCGCTCAACCGGCACCATATCTGCCTCGTCCGTCATGGGCTCCCTTCCCTTCAAGACGCTTATCCCCCCGGTCCCCCTCACCGGCGTCACTGCGTTACCTGCCGGCATGCCTTCAACGCGCGGATGATATATTTTTCCACCATCGACACAGACACCCCCAACTGCTTGGCGATCTGGGGATAACTCAGCCCCTCGAAGCGGTGCAGAATGAACGCCTGCCGGCACTTGTCGGGCAATTGGTTGATGGCATCACGGACCGCGTCCAACTGCTGGCGGGCCGCGGCGGCGCGTTCGGGATCAATGGCCTGGGTCGCTGTCTCGGCGTCTTGCGCCAGATCGGCCTGGCGCTTGGCGGCGCGTTTGCGCTGGCGCAGCCGATCCAAGGCCAGGCGGTGTGCTGTGGTATGCAGAAACGCCGCCGGGTCGGCGATATCGGTGCGCACGCGCACCTTCATCAACCGAACATACGCCTCTTGCGCGACCTCCTCGGCATCCTGGGCATCATTCAAGGTCGCAGTCAGCCGCCGCACCAGCCGCTCATTGGCTGCGCGCGCCAAACCTCCCAACTGGGCCCCCAGCTTCTTCGCCATGGCCGGTTCCTCCCCTGCAGCGAATAGAAGATAAAGCGCCATGGCTTGGCAAGGGCCGTGCAACACGGCAAAGAGAGGTCCCGCTTAAGTCTTGCCCATCTGCCGCGGAGAGCCTGATGCGTTTCCTTGCCGTTTCTTTCGTGATGTTGACCGCACCGGCGATGGCCGAAGAGCTGACCATCGACCGTCTGGTCGCCAGCCCCAGCCTGGATGGCCCGCAGATCAGCGCCATCACCTTCTCCCCCGACGGCCGGTTGATCACCTATCTGAAGGGCAAGCAGGAGGATTTCCGCCAGAAGGATCTGTGGGCCTATGATGTCGCCGCCGGCGACAATCGCCTGCTGGTGGACAGTGTCGAGCTGCTGGGCGGCGCGGAAGAACAAATCGATGAGGTGGAAAAGGCCCGGCGCGAACGCCAGCGCATCAGCGGCTCCGGCATCGTCGCCTATCACTGGGCGCCGGACGGTCAGGCCCTGCTGTTCCCGCTGAGCGGAGACCTGTATCTAAAACCGCTGGACGGACCGGCCCGGCGTCTGACCCAGACCGATGCGACCGAAACGGATCCGAAATTCTCGCCCGACGGGCGCTATGTCTCCTATGTGCGCGAGCAGGATCTGTTCGTCTACGATCTGCAAGATCAGAGCGAGCGCGCCATCACCGCAGACGGCGAGGGCGCGATCCTGAACGCCATGGCGGAGTTCGTGGCGCAGGAGGAGATGGGCCGGTCGACCGGCTATTGGTGGGCGCCGGATGACCGCCGCATCGTCTATGCCCGGGTCGACGAAAGCCCGGTCAAGCAGGTCAACCGCTATGAACTCGCCGCCGACGGCTCGGTCACCAGCATCGAACAGCGCTATCCCTTTGCCGGCACCGACAATGTGCTGATCGACCTGAAGGTCGCCGATCTGACTGATCCTGAGGCCGCACCGATCACGTTGGATCTGGGCGAGGATCGGGACATCTATGTGACGCGGGTGCATTGGCATCCCGACGGCCGCCATGTGCTGGTCGAGCGGCAGGACCGCGCCCAGCAGCGCCTGGATCTGTTGATCTACGACTTGTCCAAGCCGGACAGCCCGCGCACCGTGCTGACCGAGACCAGCGAGACCTGGCTGAACATCCTGGACGGCTTGACCTTCATCGAAGACGGCGCGGCCTTCCTGTGGCTGTCCGAGGACGATGGCTTCGCCCATCTCTATCGCCACCCGATCGCGGGCGGCGCGGCGCAGCAGCTGACCGAGGGCGACTGGATGATCACGCAGATCAATCGGGTCGACGAGGACAGCGGCACGGTCTTCTTCACCGCCACCAAAGACGGCGTGCTGGAACGCCATCTCTACCGCATGCCGCTGGCCGGCGGGCCGATCACCCGGGTGACGGACCAGCCTGGCTGGCACAGTGCGGTGGTCGGCCCCGATGCGGAGCGCTTCGTTGACCGCATGTCCGCCCCGGACCAGCCGCCCCAGGCCATCGTCCGCAGCATCGACGGCCAGCGTCTCGCCGCCTTGTCCGAAAACCCGCTGGACGACACCCATCCCTACGCACCGTATCTGGACGGTCATGCCGAGCGTCGCTTCGGCAGCCTGACCGGTCCGGAGGGGGCGGAGCTGTTCTATTCCCTGCGGCTGCCGCCTGACTTTGACGAGACCAAGACCTATCCCGCCATCGTCTATGTCTATGGCGGCCCGGGCGCGCAGCGGGTCGCCAAGCGCTGGGACATTGATTTCACCCAGATCCTGGCACGCCAGGGCTATATCGTCTTCAAGCTGGACAATCGCGGCAGCGCCAATCGCGGCAAGACATTCGAGGACCCGATCTATCTGGGCATGGGCAAGCCGGAGGTGGCCGATCAGCTCGCCGGTGTCGACTATTTGAAGGGGCTGGGCTTTGTCGACCCCGCGCGCATCGGCGTCTACGGCTGGTCCTATGGCGGCTATATGACCCTCATGCTGCTGGCCAAGGCGCCGGACACGTTTCAAGCGGGGGTTTCGATCGCCCCGGTCAGCGACTGGGCGCTGTATGACACCCATTATACCGAGCGCTTCCTGGGCCGCCCGCAAGACAGCGACGCCTATGAAACCTCCAGCCTGTTTGCCTATATCGACGGCATCGCGAACGACGCGCTGCTGCTGATCCACGGCATGGCCGACGATAATGTCTTTTTCGACCATTCGGTGAAGGTGATGGGCGCGCTGCAGTCCGCCCGGGTCGGCTTTGATCTGATGACCTATCCGGGCAAGCGCCACGGCATCCGCGGCGAGGATGCGCGCGCGCATTTGTGGACAGAGGTGCTGGACTTTTTCAATGCGCGCCTGAGGCCGTGACCCGCTTCGCCTTCCAAGTCGACGCAACCGACGGACCGGCCCGCACCGGCCGGCTGACCATGGCCCGCGGCGCCATCCGCACGCCGGCCTTCATGCCGGTGGGCACGGCCGCTACCGTGAAGGCCATGCTGCCGGACAGCGTGGCGGCGACCGGGGCGGATATCCTGCTGTGCAACACCTATCATCTGATGCTGCGGCCGGGCGCGGATCGGGTCGCGCGCCTGGGCGGGCTGCACCCGTTCATGAACTGGTCCAAGCCGATCCTGACCGACAGCGGCGGCTTTCAGGTGATGAGCCTGGCCAAGCTGCGCAGCCTGTCCGAGGAGGGCGTGGCGTTTCAAAGCCATATCGACGGCAGCCGGCATCTGCTGACCCCGGAACGCTCCATGGAGATCCAGCGGCTGTTGGACACCGACATCGTCATGGCGTTCGACGAATGCACCCCCTACCCCGCCACCGAGGACGAGGCGCGCCACTCCATGCAGCTGTCGATGCGCTGGGCCAAGCGGTCCTGGACCGGCTTTCACCAAGGCGCGGAGCATGCCGCGCGCGCGGCCCTGTTCGGCATCGTCCAGGGCGGGGTCTATCCCGAGCTGCGCCGGCATTCCTGCGAGGCGTTGATGGAGATCGGCTTTGACGGCTATGCCGTCGGCGGCCTGGCCGTGGGCGAGGGCCAGGACCTCATGTTCGACACGCTGGATGTGACCGTGCCGCATCTGCCCGCTGAGGCGCCGCGCTATTTGATGGGCGTGGGCAAGCCCGACGATCTTGTCGGCGCGGTCCTGCGCGGCATCGACATGTTCGACTGTGTGCTGCCGACGCGCTCCGGCCGCACCGGCCAGGCCTTCACCTTCGACGGCCCGCTGAACCTGAAAAATGCCGCGCACAAGGACGATCCCTGCCCGATCGATCCGGACGTGGACAGCCCGGCGCGCAGCTATTCCCGCGCCTATCTGCACCATCTGATCCGTTCTGACGAGATCCTCGGCGCCATGCTGCTGACCTGGCACAATCTGGCCTTCTACCAAAGCCTGATGGCGGGCCTGCGCCAGGCCATCACGGAGGGCCGGCTGCAGCGCTTCGCCGCGGATTTTCTCAGCCGCTACCAGGCGGCCGGACCATCGGACGCGCCTGCCTGAACAGCTTGTGAGCCGCCTTGACCCCCCAGCCCCCCATCGATATGGTCCGCGCCGCGCCCGCCAAGGGGGCCCTTAGCTCAGCTGGTAGAGCAACTGACTTTTAATCAGTAGGTCGCAGGTTCGAATCCTGCAGGGCTCACCATAAAATCAAAGGGTTAGTGGAGGCCGCGACGGGCGCGGTGGCGCTGGGGTTACGGCTGGGGTCACGCGGGGCTGCCTTGGCGCCGGTGAGATGCGCTTGGTAGCGCGCTTCGGCCTGTGCCAGGCGGATGGCGCCGATGCTGCCCGATCGGGCTTGACGAGCGATAGCGACAGACGCGCGGCTCGATCACCCGTCAGGTCGGCCTTTCGATCCTGTTCGTTGATCGCTTCCGCTAAAAGGCAAGGGTTCGACACAGCGGTTTATGAGAGATCGGCGTCCAGCCTGATGCGTTTGACTTGGCCGTCGCTGGTGCCGATCAGCAGCCGCTTTCCGGTGTGGTCAAGCATCGCCCAAGTGACTGCATAATCGTCATAATAGACGGCGATCTGTGGGTCCTGAAGGCGATCCCACACCCGCACGGTCCCGTCCCTAGACCAGCTCAGCGCCCGTCCGTCCGGCATCAGCAGCGCGCCCAGGACCCCGTGCTCATGCCCCGCCAGCTCCCGGCTGGCGCCGCTGTCCAGATCCCACAGCCGCAGGGTGCCGTCGTCAGACCAGCTCAGCGCCCGCCCGTCCGGCACCAGCAGCGCGCCCCAGACCGGGCCCGCATGATCAGAATAGGTCTGCATAAGGGGGCCGGGTCCACGCAGGTGCGGACAGATGTCTGGCACCAGGTCGCCCTCCGCCCGAGCACCATGACATTGGGTCAACAAGCGGGCGACCTGAGGCCCATCATCTGGCGCCAAGCGCGCCAGCAGTTGGGCTCTCACGTGTGTTGGATGCTCCGCTAGGGCCCGGGTGGACAGACGTAGCACGCGCACCAACCAGGCCGCTTCATGGTCATCCAAGACGCTTGCATCCGCAGAGATCGACAAAAGCCCCGATTTCGCCAGTTTGGTTTCAAGCCAGGACAGATCGAAAAACAGATCGAGCGCCTGCTCGCGCGCGCCCGCCTGAACCAGGTGCCAAATCAGATGGTTCAGCACCCAGGGGTCTGTCCGCTTGAGCTCCATCGTGTCGCGCAGCGCGACGCAGCGTTCGGCGACAGCGTGATGCCGGGTCCCGATCGCGTCACCTAATCGGTAGGTCAGATAGTCATGATAGAGGTCGTGAAGTCGGTAGCTGGGCTCACTGTCGGTTCCGGCTTGGCGCAGAACCGAGGCCGCCACCAAGTTTCCGGCGACCTCGGGACCATCAAACTCGTCCACGCCGCAATCAGACCAGCAAAGGGGCAAGACCGCCTCGGGGATCACCGCGTCTTCCGGCCAGACGGCACACGCCTCAAAACACACGCGTTCGCGCTCCGGCAAAAGCTCGACACTGGCGGCCAAGACAATGGTCAGATCCGAATATTCGGAGTCGGGCAGCCAGGGCGTCCTAAAGGTATCGAGCCGCGCGCGGGCGAAGGCCGTGGCGGCGCGCGCCCAACCATGCCCGCGCACCATTTCCACGGTGGCGGCAAGCGCCAAGCGCAACCCGCCACATTGCGCGATGACGGGGTCCGCCTCCGGAGGCAGCGTTTCGGAGTGACCCCCAATGCCTGCACCACGAACGCGCGGTCGGCCGGCGGCTTCAGCAGACCGATCTGATGGCTATCCGCTCCGATCCGGTCCAACAGGGTCTTCTTGCGGGTCGTGACCAACAAGCGCACAGAGTGCGGCAAGTCGCGAAAGGCATCGAGCTGCCGGTTCTCCCAAAGATCGTCCAACACCAGAAGCACGCGCGTGTCTTCCAGCAGCCGGTGAAGATCTTTCTGGGCGTCACCAACGCTCACATAGTCCGCGCGCATGCCAGTGACGGCCCGCGCGAGCTCATGCAATTTCTCCAAAGCCGTGGCCTCGCGGCCGAAGGTCAACCAGACAATGCCATACGCAAAAGCCGAGCGGATGTCCGGGTCATGGCAGAGCGCCGTGGCCAGCACCGTCTTGCCCAAGCCCCCCATGCCATTGAGCCCAGCATGGCGGGCCTGACCGACAATACCCGCGGGCTGGACACCATCGAGCAGGAGCGCTTTGGCAGCGGCAAGCTCATCGGCGCTGTCCTGATAGCCCTGAGGCACTCGCGGGATGCCGGAATATATCGGGCCGGGCAGCGGGACCGTTGGCCGTGAACCATGAAAATGCTGTTCACGACCGGCGGCATACCCACCCTTGGTCGCAAAAACGCTTTGGTTGTTTTCACGCACCGTCGCTTTGGCCTTTAGGGGGTGCGCCGAAAATTTGATCGCCGCCTGCGGCATAGCCACCATGGGTCGCAATCACGGTGATCCGTTTAAAGAGCACGGGGCGGGACATGCCATTGGCCTCAAGCTGCTGTTTCAGTGTCTCGGCCAATGCCTGAACGATGGCCTGCTCGTCCTGTGGCTGATCCTCCACCACTTCCGCAAGTGCGCCTGCCCGATGGTTGGGCTCTGGCCGGGCTTCCAACTGTTCCACATCCCGTCCGGCCCATCTGGCGACACGATCCCGCAGCGCCTCATAGGCGTATTTTCCAGCGGCGCCTAAGGCCCCTTTGGCGACCAAGTCCGCGCCGGCAGACAGAATGCCGGCGACAAAGGCCCCCAGTGGAAATCGGTTCTGGCATGCGCTTGGCTCCCCCAACAGACTGTTCAATATGCCAACACTGGCACCCGTTTGCCAACAGAGCAAATGACAGATGAGGCCTGGGACTCCGGTTCGGACTCCAGTTCGGGCGGGGGGCGGCGGGGAACGTCTTGGCGCGCATCGGCGTTGGTGCCCGGAAGAGCGTATTTTTGGCGGAGGGGGTATGAGCGAACGAATGCTCGCCGTAGTCGGGGCGGATCCGGTCAATCTGAAGCTGATCGAAGGGCTGGAAGGGTTTGAGGATCTCCGCGTGGTGCCGGTGCTGGCCAAGACGGACTGCCAGCCACCCCGCGAAACGATCGATTTTGACCGTCTGTATGAGCAGGCGCGCGAGACGCTTGATGCGTTGGATCGACCGCCCGACGCCATGATCGGCTATTTGGATTTTCCGGTCACAGCCCTTCTGGCTTTGTTGCGGCGCGATTATGGCTTGCCCGGCGCCAGCCCCGAAGCCGTGGCGAAGTGTGAGCACAAATTCTGGATGCGGCAGGAACAAGCCAAAATCCTGCCCGACGACACGCCGGCGGTGGCCGCGCTCAACCCCTTCGCCCCAAAGGATGCGCGCCGCGCAGCTCCGCCTTATCCGTTCTGGCTGAAGCCCGTGAAGGGTCATTCCTCCGTGCTCGGCTTCAAGGTGGAGAAGGACCGCGATCTGGAGGAAGCGCTTGCCGCGTGCCGCCAGAAAATCCATCTGTTCGGCACACCATTCAATCAGTTCCTGGCCCATGTCGACGTGCCCGAGGAGATCGCCCCTTATGATGGCAATTTCGCCATCGCCGAGGAGATGATCTCAGCGGAGCGGCAATTCACGCTGGAAGGCTATGTGTTTGAGGGCGAGACAGTGATCTACGGCGCGGTGGATTCCGTGCGCGCCGGCTCCACGGCCTCCTCCTTCGCCCGCTATCAATATCCCGCCGACCTCCCCGATGCGGTGATCGCCCGGTGCCGCGATTTGACCGGTCAAATTCTGGCGCATTTCGGCTATGACGGCTCGCCCTTCAATGTCGAATTCTTCTGGGACCCCAAAACCGATCGGCTGAATCTTCTGGAGATCAACACGCGCATCTCCAAATCCCACGCGCCCCTGTTCGCCATGGTCGACGGCGCCTCGCATCATAAGGTGGCGATCGAGCTATCCATGGGCCGCCGGCCGGACATGCCGGTCCGGTCTGGGAAAGACAGTTTCGCCGCCAAATTCATGTTGCGCTCGTTTGAGCCGGACGGGCTGGTGGTGCGCATGCCGCATGAGGACGAGATCACCGAATTGAAGCGCCTGCTGCCGGACGTGCAGGTGGAACTGATCGCGCAGGAAAATGGCCGGCTGTCCGACCTGCCCTATCAGGACAGCTACAGCTATGAATTGGCCGATCTGTTCCTCGGCGGTCAATCACCGCAGATGCTGGAAGATTGCTATAATCGCTGCCTGGACAGCTTGACGGTGCTGATCAAGCCACTGCCGAAGCCTTCATGAAAATCGTCAGCGACTTTCCCTACGACATTGTTGAGGAAGAGAATGTCTGGATCCCGGTGACCGACGGGCTGAAGCTGGCCGCACGCATCTGGCGGCCGGCAGGATCGGAACAGCAGCCGGTGCCGGCGGTGCTGGAATATATCCCCTATCGCAAGCGCTTTGGCACCACGCACCGCGACGAGATCACGCACAAATATCTCGCCGGCCACGGCTATGCCTGTGTGCGGCTGGACATCCGCGGCAGCGGCGAGTCCGAAGGCGTGCTGACCGACGAATATCTGCAGTCGGAACTGGATGACGGGGTCGCTGCGGTCCACTGGCTGGCCGCCCAGGACTGGTGCGACGGCAATGTCGGCATGATGGGCATCTCCTGGGGCGGCTTCAACGCCTTGCAGATCGCCGCCATGCAGCCGGACCCCTTGAAGGCGATCATCTCGGTGTCATCCAGCGATGATCGCTATGCCGACGATATCCACCATATGGGCGGCACGCTTCTGGGCGACAATCTGTCTTGGGCGTCGGTGATGTTCTCGTTCAACACCCTGCCCCCGGATCCGGTGCTGGTCGGCCCGCGCTGGCGCGACATGTGGATGCAGCGGCTGGAAGGCAGCGGGTTGTGGCTGAAAACCTGGCTGGCGCATCAGCGGCGCGACGCGTATTGGCGCCATGGGTCGATCTGCGAGGACTATTCGAAAGTCAAGACGCCGTGCCTGGCGGTCAGCGGCTGGGCGGATGGGTATACCAATACGGTGTTCCGGCTGATCGAAAATCTGGATGGACCGCACAAGGGACTGGTCGGTCCGTGGGGTCACACCTATCCGCATATCGGCCGGCCTGGCCCAGCTATCGACTTTCTCACGCAGGTGCTGCGGTGGTGGGATCGCTGGCTGAAGGGCAAGGACACCGGCGTGGAAGAGGATCCGGCGATCCGCGTGTGGATGCAGGACAG
Source organism: Rhodothalassiaceae bacterium (assembly GCA_050331575.1). Classification (GTDB taxonomy): domain Bacteria; phylum Pseudomonadota; class Alphaproteobacteria; order Sphingomonadales; family Rhodothalassiaceae; genus JBHJGS01. Next base: position 113,250 of record JBHJGS010000008.1, read on the forward strand.
TGCCCCGCCCAACCCGCAACAGCGCCTTCGCAGCGGCTATTGGGCGGCCGAACAGGGCTGGCCGTCGGCCCGCATAGAGCCGCGACGCTATCAGATCGATATCGGCCGGCATCTGGTCCCGGAAGGTCAGGCTGAACCGGACCATCCTCTGGACGTCCAGTCGCCGGTGACCCTGGGCCTGTTCGCGGGCAAATGGTGTTCCTATGCCAAGGGGCCGGATCTGGCCGGCGACCAGCGGCGTGACGATGGCGGCAGCCTGGTATTCCAGACCGAGCCGCTGGAGGAGCCGCTGGAAATTCTGGGAGCGCCGGTGGTCGAGCTGGACCTGGCCTCTGACCAGCCGGTCGCGATGGTTGCGGTGCGCTTGTCGGACATGCGGCCGGACCATCAGGTCACCCGGGTCACCTACGGGCTCTTGAACCTGACCCATCGCACCAGTCAGCAGCATCCCGAACGGCTGGTGCCGGGCGAACGCGTGCGCGTGCGGGTCGCCATGAACTATATCGGCCAGCGCTTCCCCGCCGGCCACCGGATCCGCCTGGCGATCTCCAATGTCTATTGGCCGCTGGCCTGGACCCCGCCAGAGCCGACCCGGCTGCGCATCTGGACCAATGCCAGCCGGCTGATCCTGCCGGTTCGCCCGCCCAGCCGTGCCGATGCCGCCCTGCCCGACCTGGGCCAACCGGTCGGCGCTGCCGGCCCGCGTGCCACCTTATTGCAGCCGGAGCGCCATCGCTGGTTGGTCAATCATGATCTGGGCGAGCAGCGCTCCGAACTGGTCGTCACGGACGACCGCGGCGAGGTGCATTTCGATGATATCGGCCTGACCGCCGGCGCGCGGGCGGAAGAGGTCTACAGCGCCGTCACCGGCGACTTCGCATCGGTGGTGGGCAAGACACAATGGGAACGGTGGTTGCAGCGCGAGGCGTGGTCCGTGCGCACCCTGACGCGGACACGCTTGCGCTCTGATGCGAAGAATTTCTATCTGGATGCGCAGCTGGACGCCTATGAGAGCGACGCCCGCCTGATCGCCAAAAGCTGGCGTGAGGTGATCCCACGCGATTTGATCTGACATGGCCGGAGCCAGCGGGGATGAGAGCACCATCTGACCGATTGGGCCCGCGGTGCGAAACCAATCGGTTGGATAACGTAGCGCGCTGCCTCAAAGGCTGGACCCGCAGGGCCCGGCCGGCGCCGGGGCGTGCAGGATCATAAGGCCGGCGGCAAGGCGTCGGCTTATTGCAGCCGCCAGATGATCGGCAGGATGAAGGTCAGTTGGCCGTCTTCCACATCTGAGGGCGGGGCCGGAAACGGGCTGACCCGATCGATCAGCTTGGGCACCTCGCGGTCCAGCACCGAATGGCCGGTGTCTTCCATAATCTCATAGCCTTGCACCGAGCCACTGCGATCGATGGTGACGCGCACGCGCGCGCTGCCTTCAATATTCCGCGCCAGGGCCGAGCGGGGATATTGCTGGCGCTCCAGCACGGCGCGGGCGACCTGGCGTTGCCAAGCGGCGAGATCTTCGGCGGCGGCTGTGGCGCGGGGCGTGGTGGTCAGGGCCAAGCCGACCAGGGCGGCGCCGGCGAGGAAGGTGCGGATCAACATCGGGTCCTCCGATCATAGCGGGCGTCGGGACAGGCCGCCCAAATGCCTTCAAGATGGCGCCTGTTTTATGGCCGGCCTGTAAAATGCGGCTTAAGCGACGGCTGCAATTTTAACAATTTGTAACACGAAAGAGTGAGGCGATCGGCCCGCTCCGGGCACCAAGGCAGGGCTTGTCATGGGCTGTTCTATGGCTATAGTGCGCGCGCCGCGCGGCCGGGTCCGGCCCGCAGCGGCGATGGAGCGGTGGCCGAGCGGTTTAAGGCGCACGCCTGGAAAGCGTGTTGGGTGCAAGCCCTCGCGGGTTCGAATCCCGCCCGCTCCGCCACCTTGGAACATAAGTGCGAACTCTATTCGCCGCCGATTCTACGCCATTGGAAGCGGCCAGCACCCGTATCAGCTCGTCATGGGAGCCCATGATGCGAAGTTCGCGCTCGGCGACCTCGACCCGCTGCGCCAAGGCCTGCAGATGGTCGCGCCGAAATCCACCGTCCTTTCCACGCATCTTGTGACGGGCAGTGATCGCCATGCGCCGCAGATGCTCTGGCGACAAATGCTGCCCGGCGTTCTGGATCGCGGTCCTGGCGCGTTCGGCATCGATGCGGGCCTGGTCGCGCATCGCGGTCAACTCGGCGACGCGTTCCTTCAAGGACGGATCGGCCAGATCGGCGATCCCGCTTTCGATGGCGTCGTATAGCCGCTTGAGTCGTTGCTCCGCTTCCGCCGCGCGCTTGGTCAACTCATTCGCTGTCTCGCGGCGGCGGGTGTCCCGCTCTTCGCGGCGGTCGAGGTGCGCGGCGAGCAGATCCTCCAGTCGCTTCGGATTCAGCAGACGCTGCTCCAGATGCTCCGCGACCAGATGATCGAGCCGGTCCATGTTGATCGTCCGGCCCTTGCAGCCGGTTTTGCCCTGCCGCGCCGCGGTCGAGCAAGTGTAATAGCGATAGTGCGCAGCCTTGCCCGAAGTGCGCAGTGTCATCGCACCGCCGCAGTCAGCGCAGAAGCAGATGCCTGTCAGCAGGGTCGGCCCGCTGACGGCGCGGCCCGGCATCACCATCGGCCGCCGCTTCTTCAGGAGCGCTTGCACCGCATCGAATGTTTCGCGGTCAATTAGCGGCGGCACAGGGACTGTGACCACCTCTGCGGCGGACTTCGGCGTGCCGTCCTTGTAGGCCTTGCCCCACTCGTGCTCGCCGATATAGGTCCGGCGCGTGAGGATGCGATGCACGGTGCCGACGCCCCAGCGCCCGCCGGTCCGGGTGTAAAGCTTGCGCTCGTTTAGATGCTTGGCGATCGCCTTCACACCCATCCGTCCGCTCACCCCATCGCCGTTGAGCGCCAGTTGGAACATCAGCCGGATCGTGTCCGCATGCAGCGGATCGATTTCCAGCACCTTCTTGACCTTCGCGCCGCGCTTCTCGGCATCGACCACACGATATCCAACGGGTGGCAAGGAACCGTTCCAGAAGCCTTGCCGCGCGTTCTCCTTCAGCGCCCGGAGCGTGTGCTTGGCGTTCTCCTTCGACTGGTATTCATCGAAGAGCGCCATGATCTGGCGCATCATGACGTGCATCGGATCGTCGCCGAGTTCCTGCGTCATGGAAACCAGCTTCACGCCGTTCTTCGCAAGCTTGCGGACGTAAAACTCGAGTTCGAAATGATCGCGGAAGAAGCGGCTGAACGAGTGGACCGCCACGATATCGAAGGCGGCGGGTTTCGCCGTTCCCGCTTCGATCAGGCGCTGAAACTCCGGCCGCTTGTCGTTTGTCGCCGACGCCCCCGGTTCGACATAGGTCTCGACCAGCTCGTAACCGCGTGCCTTGCAATAGGCTTCGCCCTGCCGGCGCTGATCGGGGATCGAGACGTCGTGTTCGGCCTGCCGCGCCGTCGAGACGCGCAGATAGAGCGCCGCGCGCAGCTTCACCGTTGGCGTCGGCGCGTTCACGCGGCCTTCCTCAGGGCCTTCTGGACCGCTTTGGGATTGCGGTCGATGACGAGCAGATAGGCGCGCGCCGGGCCTTCAGGGGCGCGTTGCCCTTGCTCCCAATGGCGCAGCGTCTTGATCGAGAAGCCGAACCGTCCGGCGAACTCCTCCTGGGTCATGTTCAGCTTCGTCCGGATCGCCTTCACGTCGATCTCCGCCGGAATGTGCACGCCGTAACGGTTCTCGTCGGCCGTCCCTTCCGCATAGGCGACTGCCTCTTCGAGGCCGCGCTGGATGCTCTCCGCCACCTTTCCACTCATGACGTGCTCCTTTTGAGATAGGCTTCCTTCAAGCGAGCGGTCAGGTCGCGGAAGCCGTTGCGGTCGGCCTGGCTGAGATCGGCCCGCTGGTTCTTCGCGAAGGCCGTCAGGGCGAAGAGCGGCATCGCGGCGCTGTGAAAGAAGTAGATCACGCGGGCACCGCCCCGTTTGCCGCGACCGGGCAAGGCCCATCGCAGCTTGCGAACACCGCCAGTGCCGGGAATGACATCGCCGGCTGCGGGATTGTAGGCGAGATAATCCACCAACACCGCACGCTCCTCTTCGTCCATCATGCGCCCCGTTGCGGAGATGAATTCCGGCGTCTCGATGACGCTGACGGGCGCTTTTTCGACCATTCTCAATATACTCCAATGAGGCAGTTTTGGCAAGCGATTTCGTGGGTCATTCCCAATCGGATTCCGGCCCGAACATCTCGTCGAGAAGGTCTCCGAACCATCGCTCGAACACGTCAACTTCTTCGGGCGTGACCGGCACGTCGTCCGGCCAATCGTCCACGACGCGCCAGTCCGAGAGATCGTCCGTGACCGGACGTCCCCGCGGTTTCGGCTCCGGCAATTTACAGTAATCGTAAAGATCGATCCGTTCAGCCGGATCGTATGCGGCGCGCCGCCGACGGTTCTTTCGCGAAGATGTCATGAGCCGAGGCTGGCGGTCTTGAGCGCATTTTTGAAGAGAATAGGCGTCGTAGGAGTGCTGCGGAAAACAACGACAGGTATTCGGCGAGACCTGTTCCACGGTCCTTCGCCTGTTACGCGGTTAGCTTGCGGCAATCGCCGATCGAGCCCGACGCGCCATTTGAACGGCTTCAGTCAAGCGCGCTCAATCCTGCGAACGGGACGTCTCATATTCTCCTCTGAAAGGCATTTGGAGGGGAAAGCCTTCCCCTGCGGCCGAGCCAAGGTCTCGGCCGACCCCTTCTGCGGGGAGACCCCGCAACGCCCCCTAGGCTCTGTTGACAAACTGGATTCACAAGCGAGCTAAAATCTGATTCAAGATAGCTTTTGCGGAGGTTATCTTGGCACGATTGCTGATGGGAGATGCCGAGTGGGCATTTTTTGAACCCTTTGTGATGGCGGTTCGA